>CAYTZG010000005.1:0-107500 GCA_964442435.1 uncultured Bacteroidaceae bacterium
GCCTCTACTTCATCGAAATTACCGCCAACGGCACAACCTGCCGCCTGAAATGCGTAAAGAAATAGGATTGGCATCGGACGGGCTTTTTATGCCTCCCGCATCGTCTCCACAATCCCCGCCATATACCCAAGCAGTTCCGTCTTGCCGGTCGCGTTGAGGGCGGAGGTCATGAAAATGGGCGGCAGGCTTTCCCAAGTGGCCGATAGCGCGCGTCTCAGCGCCGCCAAGTGGTGCTGCACCTCGTTTAGCGACGTCTTGTCGGCCTTGGTGGCCACAATGGCCAGCGGCACGCCGTGTTCGCCCAGCCAGTTGATAAAGGCCACGTCCGATTTCTGCGGTTCAAGCCGGCCATCCACCAACACGAACACGCAGGCTAAGTTCTCGCGGTATTCCAAGTAGTCGTAAGTCATCTTGCGCCATTTCTCACGCGACTCCTTCGACGTGCGCGCATAGCCGTAGCCGGGCAAATCCACCCAATACATCGCGTTTTTGTTGATGATGAAATGGTTGATGCACTGGGTTTTGCCGGGCTGCGACGAGGTCTTGGCCAAGGCCTTGTTGCCGCACAGCATATTGATAAGGCTTGACTTTCCCACGTTGGAGCGTCCGATAAATGCAAATTCCGGTACGTCCGTCTTGGGGCATTTCTTGTAATCGGTATTGCTGATAACGAATTCGGCTTCTTTGATTTGCATGGCGTTCCTCCCGAGTTTCCGTCCGTTTACCGCAGGGATTCGACATGGGCGAGCAGGTCGGCCCATACCTGTTCCTTGCCTATTTCGTTCAGGATTTCATGGCGCATACGCGGATAGAGCTTGAACGAGACGTGGCGGTAGCCCACCTCGCGCATACGTGCCACGGCGGCGTCGAAATGCGCCCGGTCAAAAAAGCAGGGATCGTCCTCGCCGGAAATGAAGCGGACCGGCATATCCGGGTTGTGCATCGCCCAGCCCTTGGGGTTATAGGCGTACAGCATGAGGTCGAACATATTTCTGAAGCCGTTGACCGTAAACTGGTAGTTGCAGAGCGGGTTGCGGTCGTAGGCCGCCACGATTTCGGGGTCGGAGCACACCCAGGCGTTGGGCGAGCCCTCGTTCTGAAAGCGGAAGTTGAAAGCCCCCACGCTCATTTTCTGCAGGAATTTCGGGCGGGCGTGTCCGCCGGCGAAGAGGCCGATGCCCCACGCCAGCCACCGACCGGCCATCGCGCTGGGGGTATAGCCCGGACAGCCGCATACCACAAGGCCCGCCAAGTGGCGGTCGTCCCGCTTCACATAGGCGCGCACGGCCATCGAGCCCATGCTGTGCCCGAACAAAACGAGCGGCAGGTCGGGATGCCGTTGCCGAATCAGGTCGGTCACGATGCGGATGTCGTTCACGAGCGCACGGTAGCCGCCCGCATAGAAATAGCCGAGGTCTTCGGTCTTGCGTATCGACCGGCCGTGCCCGCGGTGGTCGTGGATGATGCAGACCCAGCCGTGGTCGGCCATATACTGCATGAACGGAATATAACGTTCCTTGTGCTCGCACATGCCGTGTACGAGTTGCAAAACGCCCACGGGCGCCGTGTTTGGCGTCACGCTCAGCACGTCTATCGGCAGGCGGTCGGCCGAGGCCATGACGGTTTCCCGCTTGAAGTTATCGGGAATCGGCCATTCGTTGAGATTAGGGTTGGTCGGTTGGGTTTCCATAGGGCTGAAAATGTTAGCGTTTGAGCAAAAGCGAATCGGCGGCGGGAATATGCCGCTCCTTCTTCGATTCGTAGATTTCCGCAATCCGAATCAGGATGCCGGTTTCCTCCACGTCGCCGAAATGATGGTTCACGGCCGTGCCGAACGAACGCATCGTGGGCGAGAGTTTGAGGTAGGAGTTGAACAGCGGCGGCACGTTTTCGCCCAGTTCCCGCACGCGGCGCGACATCACCTTGTAGGCTTCTTCGAGCGGAAGGCCGTCGTACAGGGCCGCCAAAGCCGCCGGGTCGGTTTCCAGCGTCAAGGGTTCCAGCGGATAAACGAGCCGGTCGGGGTCGGGAAAGTATTTTTGCACGAAATACAGCAACGTATCGCGCGCTTCCTTTTCAAAATGTTCGTACATCGTCACCTTGCCGAAAAAGCCTTTCACCTTGGGGTTCTTATATACCAATCCGCCCAGGCCGTCCCAAAGGTTGTCGAGCGAGAAGACGCCGTTGCGCGTCGATTGGTATTTCGGCTGCACGAACGAACGTCCCAATTCGATGATGTTCGGCAGGATGTCCGTCAGGAATTTGGGCGAGAACTTGAAGATTTCGGTGGTTGACAGCAGGGGCGAACCGTCGGGCGCGAAAGCCGTCAGGGCACCTTCTATAAAGCGGTAGCCGCCTACGAACTCTTCGTTTTCGCTGTCCCAGACCACGAGTTGTTTGTAAGGCTCCGGCATCGTGTCGAACTCGTCTATGTCGGTGTCCTTGCCGGTGCCGCCGCCGGCGGCGCGGAACGTCAACTCCCGCAGTCGGCCTATTTCCAACATGATGTTGGGCGCGTTGTGCGCCGTCACGATATGCACTTCCCGATGCCCGAAGTTGGTGTATCGCAGAAACGTCTCTTCGGTCAGTTCGGCCTTGATGAGGTTGCGGTCTATGGGGGGGATGGTCGGTTTCATATTAAATGGATAAGGTTGGGGTGGGGGGCGGCGTGAACGTCGCCTGCGGGTCGTCGGCCAAGCGGTACACGTGAGCCCTTACGGCCTGCGCCCAGTCTTGGTCGCTCAGGCTGTGGTTCCCGAATACGCAACGGCTGATGGGGCGCCCTACGGTCAGGCGGATTTCCTGACCCTTCTGCTTGAACATCTCGTCCACGAGGAACAGCTGTTCGAGGTTGAATTTCAATCCCAAGCGTTTCCGCCACCGTGCGAAGTTATAAAAAAAACTTGAATTTTTCCCGTCCACGAACACCGGAATGATGTCGCGTTGCGTTTCGCGGGCTTTGGAAACAAAGGTTTTCTTCCAGGCCTCGTCGCGGATGGCGCCGCCTTTCTGTTTGCGCGAACACAGGCCGGCCGGAAAGTAAAGCAACAGGTTGTCTGACGCGAAGGCTTCCGCCAACAGCCGTTGGTTGTGTATGTTGCGGCCGGTTTTGTCAATCGGCACGAACACGGGGCGCAGGTTGGGCAAGGCCATCAGGAATTCGTTGACCGGAAACAGAATGTCGGGGCGGACGGCGCCCACGCGGCTGATGATGGCCATGCCGTCAAGCCCGCCCAGCGGGTGGTTGGCCACGAGGATATAGCGGCCCGAAGCCGGCAGGTTCTCCGCGCCCTGCAATGTGATGCGGCAACCGAAGTCGTTGAGGATGGCCGTGGCGAAGTCGATGCCCATGGCGTCGCGGTTCTTATATAAGTAGGCGTTCAGTTCGTCCACGTGCAGCAGACGGTTCAGCCAGCCTAAGACGAAACGCGGCAGGCGGCGGTACAGTTTCTCGCTTTTGCCGCGGATAATCCGCTCTAAGTCGATGGTTTTTTCCGAAATGGGGAGCGTGAGCATGGTTTCATGCGGTTATGTGGTGTGCGGAAACACACTATTTTAGTACAAAAATAGTAAATTTGCGGCTAATTTCGGCTTTGGCCGATAAAGTTTGGTAAATAAAAATCTCGACTTTATGAAGACGGATATTGAAATCGCACGCGAAACGCCGCTCTTGAAAATACAGGACGTGGCGGAGCATTACGGCATCGCGCCCGAGGCGCTGCATCCCTATGGCGCGTATATCGCCAAGGTGCCGCTTGACTGCATCGACGAGGCGCAAATCAAGAAGCACCACCTGATTTTGGTCACGGCCATCACGCCCACCAAGGCGGGCGTGGGCAAAACCACGGTTTCCATCGGCTTGGCCTTGGGCTTGAACAAAATCGGCAAAAAGGCCATCGTGGCCTTGCGTGAACCTTCGCTGGGCCCCTGTTTCGGCATGAAGGGCGGGGCGGCCGGCGGCGGCTATGCCCAGGTGTTGCCTATGGAAAACATCAACCTGCACTTTACGGGCGACTTCCACGCCATCACGTCGGCGCACAACATGATTACGGCCCTGCTTGACAACTACAACTATCAGAACCGCAATACCTGCAAGTCGCTCAAGGAAATCAAGTGGAAGCGCGTGTTGGACGTCAACGACCGCAGCCTGCGCAATATCGTCAGCGGCTTGGGCGGTTCGGCCAACGGCGTACCCATGGAGACGGGCTTCGATATCACGGCGGCTTCCGAAATCATGGCCATCCTGTGCCTGAGCCGCGATTTGAACGACCTGCGCGAGCGCATCGACCAAATCCTGTTGGGCTATACGGTCGAAGACGAGCCGTTTACGGTCAAAGACCTCGGCATAGGCGGGGCCATCACGGTCTTGCTCAAAGACGCGCTGTTGCCCAACCTCGTGCAGACGACCGAACACACGGCGGCTTTCGTGCACGGCGGTCCGTTCGCCAACATCGCGCACGGCTGCAACTCGGTGTTGGCCACGAAGATGGCGCTGACCTTCGGCGAATATGCCGTTACCGAGGCCGGCTTCGGGGCGGACTTGGGCGCCGAAAAGTTCTTCGACATCAAATGCCGTCAGGCCGGGCTGGAACCGGAACTGACCGTTATCGTGGCCACGTTGCGCGGCCTTAAGATGCACGGCGGCGTGGCGGAGGCCGACATCGCGCGTCCGAATAAAGACGGCTTGGTGCATGGTTTCGCCAATCTGGACAAGCATATCCACAACCTGCAACGTTTCGGGCAGACCGTAGTGGTGGCGTTCAACCGCTATGGCGACGACACCGACGAAGAAGTCGAACTCTTGCGCGCCCACTGCGCTGAAAAGGGCGTCCGTTTCGCCGTCAACAACGCGTTTGCCGAGGGCGGGGAAGGCGCCGCCGAGTTGGCGCGTTGCGTGGTGGAGGCCATCGAGAACAAGCCTTCGGGCGCCTTGCAGTACGCCTATCACGAACAAGACAAGGTTAAAGACAAGATTTGGGCGGTTTGCCGCAACATCTACGGCGCGGAGTCTGTGGTATATACATCTTTGGCCGAAAAGAAACTCAAGCAAATCGCTGCGTTGGGCATCGAACATTTCCCCATCTGCATCGCCAAAACGCAGTATTCGTTCTCGTCCGACCCCAAGGCCTATGGCGTGGCGGAGCATTTCGAACTCAAGGTGCGCGACATCGTCATCAACCGCGGGGCGCAGATGCTCGTCGTCATCATGGGCGAAATCATGCGGATGCCCGGTTTGCCCAAGGTGCCGCAGGCCGTCAACATCGGCTTGGACGAACAGGGTTATATCTACGGCCTCATGTAGTCGGTTCACGGCTGAACCGTCGGGTCGCCTCCCGGGTGTGTCTTCCACACATCGGGAGGCTTTTTTTTATCCGTCGGCCGCGTCAAGAAATTAACAATCCGAGTCTTTGGCTGTCAGACGGTTCCAAGCCGCTGAAAGCCCTTGAATCCCGCACCGCCGTTGAAGTTCAGGCGGTTTTTATTTGCCGTGAAAATGGGATTTTTTGAGAAAAAATGGAAAATTTATTAACAAAATGGGATGAATAAGATATTTTTGTGTACTTTTGCCTCGGAAAGGAAAAGAATAAGATGTCAATACTCGTCGGCAAAGAGTTTTGTAAGGTGGATCCGGCCGGGCGCTTCAAGTTCCCGTCGGCCTTGAAGAAATTGCTGACTCCCGTTATCGAACAGGGGTTTGTGATTCGCGAGAGTATTTTCGACGAATGTCTGGAGTTATATCCGCGCAAGGAGTTCGAGGCCGAAATCGAGACCAAGATTGCCAAGCTGAATCCCTACAACCGCAACGACCGCTTGCTGATTCGGAAGCTGTCGGAGGGCAATCCGGTGGAATTGGACGCCAACGACCGTTTGCTCATTCCGGCCGAACAGAAAAAGGCCAAGCATATCGAGAAGGAAATCGTGCTCATCTCCAAAATCAACATCATCGAGATTTGGGATGTAGAAACGTACCGTCGTGTAAACGAGGATTCTCCGGTGGACTTCGCCGAATTGGCGGCGCAGCGTTTGGGTCGCATCGAGGAAGATACGCCGGGATTAAATGCCTGATAGAGCGGTATGGATGCGGAATATCATGCGCCGGTGCTGTTGCAGGAAGCCATAGAGGGCCTGAACATACGGCCGGATGGTATTTACGTGGATGCCACGATGGGCGGCGGCGGTCATACGCAGGCCATCCTCTCGCGGCTGTCCGAACAAGGGCGGCTCGTGGCGTTCGACCAGGACGAAGACGCGGTTCGCCATGCACAGGAAGCGTCGTGGCGGCAAAACTGCCGGGGCGGGTTTACGATAGTGGACCAAAACTTCCGCTTCCTTAAAAATTACCTGCGTTTCTACGAAGCCCTGCCGGTGGACGGCATTTTGGCCGATTTGGGCGTTTCCTCCCATCAGTTCGATGTGGAGGCGCGCGGTTTTTCCATACGGGGCGACGGCGGGCTGGATATGCGGATGGACCGTCGGCAAAGCCTGATGGCGGCCACGGTGCTGGCCACTTATACCGAAGAAGCGTTGGCGCGCTTGTTCTACCGTTACGGCGATCTGGCGCAGGCCCGTAAAATCGCCAAGGCCATCGTGCTGCGGCGGGCGGAACAGCCGGTGGAAACGGCGGCCGACTTGATGAACCTGACGGGCCGTTGGGCGGAGAAAGGCCGCGAGAACAAGTTCTACGCTACGTTGTTTCAGGCTTTGCGCATGGAAGTGAACCAAGAAGAGGCCGTGCTCATGCAGTTTCTGCAACAGGCCGCCGAAGTGCTGAAACCGGGCGGGCGTTTGGTCGTGCTTTCCTACCATTCGGTCGAAGACCGTTTGGTCAAGCATTTTATCCGGAGCGGCAACGCGGACGGCGTGGTGGAAAAGGATTTCTACGGCAACCCGCTTTCGCCGTTCAAAGCCGTAAACCGCAAGGTAATCCAGGCTTCGGAAGAGGAGCTGGCGCGGAACCCGCGGGCACGGAGCGCCAAAATGCGGGTGGCGGAGAAAGTTTAAAATTATGAAAGCCAGACAGATATTAGACGGTTCAACGATGTTGCGCGACTTGGTGCAAAAGCATTGGTCGTTGCTGCTGTTGATTTTCGCGCTCTGTTTGGTGTTGATTGCCAATAATTATCTCACGGAACGCATGGTTCGTGAGACCAATGCGTTGAAAAAAGAGGTCAAGGAACTGCGTTTCCGGCAACTCTCGGTGGAGGCCGCCTATATGCGTCTCAGCCGTCAGTCGTCGGTAGCGCGGATGTTGGACTCCACCGGCATCAAGGAATCGGTGGTGCCGCCGGTAAGGTTGAGCAGAAACGACGATGGGAACCGCGAAGAAAACTAAGAACAAGGGCAAGAACAGGGACGCCCTGTGGGTAAAGGTGTATCTCGTGTACGCCTTCTTCCTCGTGTTCGCGCTGGCCGTCATTGTCCGTATGGCCGTCGTCATGTTCGTGGAGGGTAAGGATTTGTTGGCCAAGTCGGAGGAACAGAGCCTGCGCTACGAGGATGTCAAGGCCGTGCGCGGTAATATATATGCGTCCAACGGTTCGTTGCTGGCCGCTTCGGTGCCCGTGTTTGAAATCCGCATGGATTTGAGCCCGAAAGTGGTGCCGGCCGACACGTTCCGCCGTTACCTGCAACCGCTTTGCGACAGCCTGCACGCGATGTACCCGCAGGTGTCTTCGGCCTCCTACCGCCGCACGTTGGAACGGGCACGCCGCGAAGGCCGCCGCAACCACTTGGTCAAGCGGCGCATCAGCTACGACGAACTGTTGCGGATGCAGCAGTTCCCGTTGTTCAACAAAGGGCAGTTCAAAGGCGGTTTCATCGTCACCGAGTCCGAACGGCGGAGCCAGCCCCACAGCCCGTTGGCGCAGCGTACAATCGGCTCCTACAATACGGAAACGCGTATCGGTTCGGGTTTGGAAAAGGCGTTCAACGAAGACTTGGAAGGGCAGAGCGGGCGTCGGTTGACCCAGCGGGTGGCCAAAGGCGTATGGCGGCCCATCTATAACGAAGAGACGATAGAACCGCGCAACGGCAAAGACCTGATAACCACCATAGACACGCGCATTCAGGACGTGGCGCACGCCGCGCTGGAACGTTGCGTGCGGGAGAATGAGGCCGACCACGGTTGCGCCGTGTTGATGGAAGTGGCCACGGGCCGCATCGTGGCCATCGCCAACCTGACGCGGCAGGCCGACGGCAGCTATACCGAACGCATCAACTATGTCGTGGGTGAAAGCGTGGAGCCGGGTTCCACGTTCAAGTTGGCGTCGGCCATCGCCATTTTGGAAGAAGGGCGGTTCGACACCACCACCGTGGTACCCACGGGCATCATGGAGTTCTACGGCAAGCGCATGATAGACTCGCACCGCGGCGGCTATGGCGACATCTCGTTCCAAGAGGCGTTCGAGAAGTCGTCCAACGTCGGCATTTCGTATCTGGCGCACGAGACGTTCCACAAAAACCCGCAGAAGTTCGTGGATTACCTCTACGGGATGCACCTTAACGAGATAACCGGCATCGAGATTCCCGGCGAGGGGCGGCCCTATATCAAGAACCCGAAGGACAAGAGCTGGTCCAAGCTGTCGTTGCCTTGGATGTCCATCGGCTACGAGGTGCAGCTTACGCCCTTGCAGATATTGTCGCTCTACAACGCCGTGGCCAACAACGGCAAGATGATGAAGCCGCAGTTGGTGGACGAAATCCGTTCGGGCGGCAAAACGGTCAAGAAATACGAGCCGGAGGTGCTGAAAGAACGCATTGCAAGCCGCAAGACGTTGGATTTGGTTCGGGGAATGCTGGAACAGGTGGTGCAGAACGGCACGGGGCGTTCGTTGTCCAAGTCGCCTTACAAAATAGCGGGCAAAACCGGTACGGCGCAAATCAACTACGCGCGCCGCGACGGTTCGAAGATGCTCTACCGGGCTTCGTTCGCGGGCTATTTCCCGGCCGACAAGCCGCTCTACTCGTGCATGATTATGATTACCGAACCGCACCAGCGGCGCGTTTACGGCAGTGACTTGGCCGCGCCCGTGTTCAAGGAAATAGCCGACAAGGTATATGCCACGTTGTTGAAAGACCGGCCGGAAGGCGGGTTGAGTATCACGGAGCTCACGTCCAAGGGCCATTATCCGGCTACGGCGGCCGGCTACGGCGGCGACCTGCAGCGCACGTTCGCGGCCTTGGGCCTGCCGACGGGCGAAGTGGAGGAAACGGATTTCGTGCGCATGACGGCTGGCGTTTCGGGCGACGGCGCGGAAACGGGCGACTACCGCGTGCGCACCGTCAACCGCTTGAAGGAAGTGATGCCCGACGTACAGGGCTTGGGTGCGCGTGACGCTGTGTATATACTTGAAAAACAAGGCCTGCGCGTGCAGGTCAATGGCAGCGGCCGTGTACGGCGGCAGTCGGTGGAGGCGGGGCAACCCATCCGTAAGAACGATAAAGTATGGCTGGAACTGAATTAACCTTTGCATTGTCGGCCTTGGTGCCGGAAGCGGCCGGAACGGAAGTCCGGGTGCGGCAATTGTGTTTCGACTCGCGTTGCGTGACGCCGGAGTCGGTTTTCTTTGCCGTCAAGGGGAGCGGCGTGGACGGCCATGCGTTTATCCCGCAGGCGGTGGCGGCCGGCGCGCGGGCCGTGGTCTGCGAGCAGTTGCCGGCCGAACGGCAGCCCGACGTCTGCTATGTGCAGGTGCCCGATTCGGCGGCGGCCTTGGGGCAAGCGGCCTCGGTCTATTACGGCCGTCCCTCCGAAAAACTCGTGCTCGTGGGCGTAACCGGCACCAACGGCAAGACCACGATCGCCACCTTGCTTTACCGCTTGTTCCGCGCGCTCGGCCATCGTTGCGGCCTGCTCTCCACCATAGAGAACCGCATCGAGGAAACAGTCGTACCCAGCACGCATACCACGGGCGACGCTTTGGAAATAAACCGCCTTTTGGCGCAGATGGTGGAGGCGGGCTGTACGCACGTCTTTATGGAAGTAAGCTCGCACGCGCTCGTGCAACAGCGGGTGGCCGGCCTGCAGTTCCGCGGCGGCATCTTCACGAACCTGACGCGCGACCATTTGGACTACCACAAAACGTTCAAGGCCTATATCGCGGCCAAGAAACTGTTTTTCGACCACCTGCCGGCCTCGGCTTTCGCGCTCGTCAATACCGACGACGCCAACGGCAAGGTCATGGTGCAGAATACGAAAGCGCAGGTCAAGACTTACGCGCTCAAACGCATGGCCGACTACAAGACCAAGGTGTTGGAAGACTCGTTGCACGGCCTTAGCCTGTGCATGAACGGCACCGAAGTGCATACGCGGCTCGTGGGCGATTTCAACGCCTACAACCTTACGGCCATTTACGGCGCGGCCTGTCTGCTTGGGGAAGAACCCGCGGCGGTGCTCACGGCACTGAGTGGCCTGGCGGCGGCCGACGGCCGCTTTCAGCCCGTCAAGGGCGCTACCCAACAGGCCATCGTCGATTACGCCCATACGCCCGATGCGTTGGAAAACGTGTTGGATACGCTTTCCGGCATGAAACAGGCCGGGGCGCAACTCGTCTGCGTGGTGGGGTGCGGCGGCAACCGCGACAGCGGCAAGCGCCCGATGATGGCTGAAACCGCCGCCCGTTACGCCGACCTGCTGATACTTACGTCCGACAATCCGCGCTTTGAAGACCCGCAGCTGATTCTCGACCAGATGTACGCCGGCGTACCGGCGGCGCGCCAGGCCCAGTGCCTGCGGATACTCAACCGCGAGGAAGCCATCAAGACCGCCTGTATGATGGCGCGTCCGGGCGATTTGCTGCTCGTGGCCGGCAAAGGCCATGAAACCTATCAGGAAATCGAAGGGGTCAAGCATCCGTTCGACGACCGCGAAGTGTTGAAGAAATATTTGAAATAACCCGATAAAAAAACAGAGCGTCATGCTGTATTATCTGTCCGAATACATGAATAAGGTCTGGGACCTTCCCGGTGTGGGCGTCTTCCGCTACCTGTCGTTCCGTGCGGCGGCGGCCATGCTGTTGTCGCTGTTCCTGTCGCTGGTCGTGGGCAAGTATATGATCCGCTACCTGCAAAAAAAGCAAATCGGCGAAACCATCCGCGATTTGGGCTTGCAGGGGCAGATGGAGAAGAAAGGCACGCCGACGATGGGCGGCCTCATCATCATTATGGCCACGCTCGTGCCCGTGCTGTTGTTCAACCGGCTCGACAACATCTATGTCATCCTTATGATCGTCACCACGATATGGCTCGGTTGCATGGGTTTCATCGACGACTACATCAAGGTGTTCCGTCACAACAAAAGCGGCATGGCCGGCCGTTACAAGATTATCGGACAGATAGGCCTGGGCTTGATTGTCGGCCTTACGATGTGCTATCATCCCGATATCGTGGTGTCGCAAAAGCAGATGAACCGCGAATACGTCGATAAGCACAACGTGTTGGATCAAAACGAATACGCCAAGGCGCAGGCCGTCTTTGAACAGAATACCGAAAAGGCGCTGACCACGACGATTCCGTTCGTCAAGAACAGCGAACTCGACTACAGCGTCATTTTGACGGCCATCAATAAAAATTGGGCCAAGTACAGCTGGGTCGTGTTCGTGTTGCTCGTCGTCCTCGTCGTGACGGCCGTTTCAAACGGCGCCAATCTGACCGACGGCATGGACGGGCTGGCGTCGGGTACCTCGGCCATCATCGGGGCTACGCTCGGTTTGCTGGCCTGGGTATCGGGCAACGTCATCTTCGCCGATTATCTCAATATAATGTATATACCGCATACGGGTGAGCTCGTCGTGTTCATCGCGGCTTTCGTGGGGGCGTTGATAGGCTTTCTGTGGTACAACGCCTATCCGGCGCAGGTCTTTATGGGCGATACGGGCAGTTTGACGATAGGCGGCATCATCGCCGTGTTCGCCATTCTGATTCGCAAGGAACTGTTGTTGCCGATTCTGTGCGGCATCTTCCTTGTCGAAAGCCTTTCGGTCATGATGCAGGTTACCTATTTCAAATATACCAAGCGTGTATATGGCGAAGGGCGCCGCATTTTCAAGATGTCGCCGCTCCATCACCATTTTCAGGTGTTGGGTCACCCGGAACCCAAAATCGTGCTTCACTTCTTCATCGTCGGACTGTTTCTGGCGGTGTTCACCATCGTTACATTGAAATTAAGATAGCAGGAGATATATCATGAGTATACAGAGTTTTTTCGTACAGGGTCAGCAGACAACCTGTGACAACATGGCCGAGGCCGTCGCTTCCAAAATCCAGGATATGCGAAAGGAAGCGGTGCGGGAAATGTTCAACGATTTCTCGCTGGAAAACGGTCGGCTTTGCCCGGTGGGCACAATCCGCGGCGTACACTACATAGACGACGCCATGGCCGAAAACGTCAATGCGGTATGGTATGCGTTGGAAAACGTGCACGAACCGATTTACTGGATTGTGGACGGCGAACGCCACGAGGATATCAACCGTCTGGAAGTCCTCAAGCCTTGGATGAACAAGGTCAAACGCCTGATTTGCGTCGGCGGGCAGGAGGAATTGCGGGCGGCCTTGGACTTGGAACCGAACCGTTACCTCACGGTGCAGACGTTGGACGAGGCCGTGCGCATGGCCTATCTCTGCGCCGACGAGAAGCAGACCGTATTGTACGCCCCGCTGTTTCCGGGCAGCGGCACGAGTGAGAACAGCGAGAGCCGCAGCCATCGGTTCCGTCAGGCCGTCAACGAATTGTAAAACCCGCCTCAGGCCGAGCATCGCAATCGCATGGAAAAGAACAGGGAAATAGGGCTGTACCGTTACCTGCCGGGCGACCGGAACATTTGGGTCATCATCCTGCTGTTGTCCTTCGTTTCCGTTTTGGTCGTCTATAGTTCGACCGGGCTGTTGGCCTACCGCTATCAGGCGGGGCACACGGCCTACTATGCGTTGAAGCATACCGGCATGATTCTTTCGGGATGGCTCATCATCTATGTGACTTCCCGCATTCCCTATACCTATTTTTCGCGCATCGGTTGGATTCTGTTTTGGCTGGCCGTGCCGTTGTTGGCGCTGACGTTGGCGATGCCGAAAGTAAACGACGCGAGCCGCTGGCTCGAAATCCCGATTATCGGGCTCACGTTCCAAACCTCCGATTTGGCCAAGCTGGCCTTGGTCATGTATCTGGCGCGTATTTTGGCCAAAAAGCAATCGACCATCGGCGAGAAACAGACGTTTTACCAGGTCGTTTGGCCGCCCCTGTTGATTTGCGGCCTCATTTTTCCCGAAAACCTCTCCACCGCCGCCTTGCTGATGCTCACCTCCGTGGTCATGATGATGTTCGGCGGCGTCCGCACACGCTATCTCGCGGGCCTGTTCGGCGTCATGGTATTGGGCATAGGGCTGTTGGCCGCCACATTATATATCGTCCCGGAAGAAAACCTGCCGGGCCGCTTCGCCACGTGGAAGGCGCGTATCGAAAACTTCGCCGGTTCCGACGACGGTTCCGACAGCAACTATCAGGCCACACAGGCCAAAATCGCCATCGCCAACGGCGGCATCGTCGGCAAGATGCCCGGCAACGGCATACAGCGCAACTTTTTGCCGCACCCTTATTCCGACTACGCCTATGCGATTGTCGTGGAAGAATACGGCATGCTGGGCGGCATAGCGGTATTGCTGCTGTATCTGTGGTTTATCCGTCGCGGCATCAAAATCGCGCGCCAGTGTCAGGGGTCGTTCGGCTGCTTTCTCGTGTTGGGCGTCTGCTTCCTGTTTACGTTGCAGGCCTTGGTCAATATGGGCGTGGCCGTCAACCTGTTGCCCGTAACGGGGCAGATTCTGCCGTTCGTGAGTATGGGCGGCACGGCCATGTGGTTCAATTCGTTCGGTGCGGGCCTCGTGCTGAGCGTGAGCGCGGCCGTCGAAAAACAGAAAAAGGAACAGGGCAAGGAATTGGCCGATATGGAAAAAGCGACGGCGGTTAATGAATAACGAAATATAAAATCAGATAGATATGCAAGAAGCCATGAAAGTGATAGTGAGCGGTGGCGGTACGGGCGGCCATGTGTTCCCCGCCATTGCGATTGCGAACGCCATCAAGGCGGAACGTCCCGATACCGAAATCCTTTTCGTGGGCGCCAAGGGCCGTATGGAAATGGACAAGGTGCCGGCGGCCGGTTACCGCATCGAAGGGCTGAATGTCATCGGGCTCAACCGCAAGCAGTGGTGGAAGAATCTGGTACTGCCGTTCAAGTTGTGCTCCAGCCTGTTGCATGTGCGCAAAGTCATCAAGCAGTTCGCGCCGGACGTGGTGGTGGGCGTGGGCGGTTACGCGAGCGGCCCTACGTTGTATGTGGCGGGTTTGATGGGCATTCCCTATCTGATACAGGAACAGAACTCCTTTCCGGGCCTGACCAACCGTATGTTGGCCAAACGGGCGCGGAAAATCTGCGTCGATTACGAGGATATGGAGCAGTTCTTCCCCAAGGAAAGAATTTTGATGACGGGCAACCCGATTCGTCAGGACATCGTGGACTTGGGGGGCAAGCGTGACGTGGCGTTCAGCCATTTCGGCCTGAATCCGGACAAACCCGTCCTGCTCGTTATCGGCGGCAGTTTGGGGGCGCGCTCCATCAACCGCGCCATGCTCAACAGCGTGGACGAGATATTGGCTTCCGGCTGTCAGATTCTGTGGCAGACCGGCGGTCTCTATTACGAGCAGGTCAAGGCGATGTTGGCGGAAGAAAAGCCGGGCCTGTTGGTGGTGGACTTCATCAAGAACATGGATTTGGCCTATGCCATGGCCGACGTCGTGGTTTCGCGCGCCGGTGCCATTTCCATATCGGAGCTCTGCGTGGTGGGCAAGCCGGTCATCCTCGTGCCTTCGCCCAATGTGGCCGAAGATCACCAAACCAAGAACGCCTTGGCGCTCAGCGCGCGCAATGCCGCCGTCCTGTTGCCCGACGACAAGATTTACGGCGAATTGGGCAAAACGGTGGTGGAACTCATGCACAACGAGCGCCGCAAGGAACTCATGTCGGAAAACATTTCCCGCATGGGCAAGACGACTTCGGCGCAGGACATCGCCAAATGGGTGTTCCGAATCGCCGAAGAAGACGCGATTGCCCGATTCGGCAGATAAGACCAATACGAAACCCGATAGATGCAGACAACGGATTTGGATATCAGGCACTACGACCGGATTTATTTTCTGGGGATAGGCGGCATCGGCATGAGCGCCTTGGCCTTGTATTGTCTGCACGAGGGTAAGCGCGTGGACGGTTACGACCGTCTGGAAACGCCGCTGTGCCGTCGGTTGGCGGCTTGCGGGGCGCGGATTCATTATACGGAGTCGCCGGAACTCGTGCCGGCCGACACACAATTGGTTATATATACGCCCGCCATCCCCGCCGACCACCGCGAATGGGAGGCCTTGCGGGCCTTGGGCGTGCCGGTCTGCAAACGGGCGGAGGTACTCGGCGCCTGCACGCGGCCCTACCGTACGTTGGCCGTGGCCGGTTCGCACGGCAAAACGACGACTTCCGCGCTCTTGGCCTATCTGCTGCACGAAACCGACGGCTGCTGCGCCTTTTTGGGCGGCGTGGCCAAAAACTACGACAGCAATTTCCTCTATACGGCGGGCGCGGAATGGGCGGTGGCCGAGGCCGATGAATACGACCGTTCGTTCCTGCAATTGCATCCGCGTTACAGCATCGTCACGGCCATGGATGCCGACCACCTCGACATCTACGGCACGGTGGAGAACATGCGGGCGGCTTTCGCCGACTTCATGCGGCAGACCGACGCGCAGGGCGGGGTCATCATCAAGGACGTCTGGCGGGCTTATGTGCCGGACGTGCCGGTATACCGCACCTACGGGCTCGAAGCCACGCCCGGTACGCAGGTCTATGCACGCGGCTTGCGCGTGGAAGACGGGGCCTACCGTTTCGATTACGTGGCGCCCGATATGGAAATCAAAGACCTGCGGCTGACCTATCCGGGCCGCCACAACGTGGAGAACGCGCTCGCCGCCATCACGGCCGCTTTGGCCGCCGGCGTCCGTCCCGACGATATCCGCCGCTTGCTGCCGGGCTTCCGTGGCGTCAAGCGCCGTTTCGACATCCAGTATCGACAAGGCGACCGGCTGTATATAGACGACTACGCCCACCATCCCGACGAAATAGCCGTCTGTCTGCGCGCGCTTCGGGAACTCTATCCGCAGCACCCGATACGTGTGGCCTTCCAACCGCACCTTTACAGCCGCACGCGCGATTTGGCCGCCGATTTCGCACAAAGCCTGCAATTGGCCGATGAAGTCGTGTTGCTGGATATATACCCCGCGCGCGAACGGCCCATACCGGGCGTTACCGCCCGCAGCATAGGCGACCTTATAACCGACCGTCCCGTCCGCTATGCGACGCTGCAAAACGCCGTCAACGTGCTGAACGCGCTGCCGCCCATGCCCATCCTCGTAACGATGGGCGCCGGCGACATCGATACGCTGGTGGCGCCCTTGCGCGGCTGCTATGAACGCGCGGCCACGGTAAAACCCGCTATGGAATCATGAAACGACGTGTCAGAAATATCCTGCTTTGGCTTTCGGGCATCGGCGCGGTCGTCCTGCTGGTTTGGCTCGTCCGTTTCTCCGAACGGCAACGGCTTTCGGCCGCGTGCAACGGCTACGAAATCCGCGTGGACCGTCAGGGGGGCGTCTATCTGCAGGAGCGCGACATAGAACAGTGGCTCGACAAGTCGGTGCGCTGGAAAGTGGGGCAGGTGGGCGAACTCGATGCGTCGCTCATCGAACACATCTTGGACGAAAACCCCTATGTGCGGGACGCTCAGGTCTATTTCACGACCGACGCCACGCTGCACGTGAATGTGCAGCAGCGCGAACCGTTCTTGCGCGTCTATGCGCCCGATGCGTTCTATTTAGACGAAGACGGTCGGCGTTTGCCGGTCAACAACGAATATCCGTGCCGTCTGCGTGTCTGCACGATGGAGGGCAAGGCCACCGACGCCCGTTTGGCGCAGGTGTTCAAGATGGAAACCCTGTTGCGGCGCGACAGCCTGCTCGACGCGATGATAGACCAAATCCACCTGAACCGCCGGCAGGAATTCGAACTGATACCGAAGGTGGGGCGGCAGCGCATCCGGCTCGGCACGTTCGACCGCATGGACGAGAAACTGGCCAACACCGTGCTGTTTTACCATAAAGGGATGCCGCAGAGCGGCTGGGAACGTTACGCCGTGCTGGATATGCGCTACAAAGGGCAGATTGTGGCCGTGCGCCGTTAGATATATTATAGTATATAGAAAAATAAAATCAAGAGATATGAAAGCAGACGAAGGTAACATTGTCGTGGGTCTGGACATCGGTACGACCAAGGTCGTGGCCATGGTGGGCGAACAGGCCGAAAACAACAAAATCAGAATTTTGGGTTACGGGCATACCGTTTCGTTCGGCGTGCAGCGCGGTACGGTCATCAACATCGTCAAGGCCTCCGAAGCCATCCGCGAGGCGGTGGACATCGCCGAAAAGAACACGAACGTCGATATCCGTTCCGTTTACGTCGGCATCGCCGGGCAGCATATCCAAAGTTACCGTCAGCGCGGTTCTTCCATCCGTTCCAATCCGGATGCGGTCATCACCAAACAGGAAATCCGCGAGCTGCAGAAGTCGATGTTCAACAGCCAGACCAATCCGGGCGAGCGCATCATCCACGTCATCCCGCAGACGTTCACGTTAGACCGTCATCAAAATCTGATGGAAAACGACATCATCGGGATGGTCGGCACGAACCTCGAAGCCAACTATCATATCGTTACGGCGCAGGAAGAAGCGGTGAACCTGATTCAGCGGAGCGTTGAGAAAGCCGGTTTGGAACTGGCCGGTTTCGTGTTGGAACCGATGGTTTCGGCCATGTCGGTGCTGAACGATGACGAGAAACAGGCGGGCGTCGTTTTGGTGGATATAGGCGGCGGCACCACCGATGTGGCCGTCTTCCAAGACAGCGTCATTTGGCATACGGGCGTCATCGCGTTCGCGGGCAACGCCATTACCGACGACATTCAGGATACCTGCAAGGTGTTGCCGTTGCAGGCCGAAAGGTTGAAGGTGCAGTACGGCGCGGTGTTGCCGTCGGCCGAAAGCAACAACCTTTACGTCACCACCAGTAGCGTGACCGGCCGTGCGCCCCGCGAGATTTCCGTCAAGAACCTGATTGAAATCATCAAGGCGCGTATGGAGGAAATCCTGACGGCCGTACAATGGGAAATCGAAGAATCGGGCTGCAAGAATATGCTCGGCGGCGTGGTGCTGACGGGCGGCGGCTCCAAAATGAAGTTCTTGCCGCAGTTGACCGATTACGTCATCGGGCGGGAGTCGCGTTTGGGCGCGCCCACGCGCTATCTGAGCGAGGATTCTCCGGCCGAATTGAGCGACCCGATTTTTGCGACGGCCATCGGTTTGGTTATGTTCGGTCTGCACCGTGAAGCGGAATTGGCCGAGGAAGAAGCCTTGCGTCAACAGGAACGGGAAATCCGCATGGCCGAGGTGGAAGCCGCCCGTCAGGAAGAAGCGGCGGCGCAGGCGGCGGCCGAAAAGGCGGAAGCGGAAGCCCAGGCCCGAGCCGAAGAAAAAGAGGAAAAGCCCAAGCGCAAGCTGTTCGACTGGACGCAGACCACCAAGGAAATGCTTGTAAAATGGGTAAAAGACGTGGATGAGGACGACGAATTGAACTAAGGCGGATGGGGTCGCCCCGGTTTTCCACCGTTTTTAACAGGGCTTGGTGCATAAGTTACTGAAAAGGGTGGTTTAAGGCGGCTCAGAATAGTTTAATTTTGTCCTTATCATCGGAGTATAGGTAGCGGAAACGTCTGAAAAGACGCGCCGTGGCCTCAAAATGAGAAAAATAGGTTAACAGCAATATGGAGAACACGAACAATTACGACGACATTCTCTCTTTCGTGGCCCCGAAGGAGAGCGATTCCTACATCAAGGTCATAGGCGTTGGCGGTGGTGGCTGCAATGCGGTCAATCATATGTACCGTCAGGGTATTGTGGGCGTTAATTTTGTCGTATGCAACACCGATGCGCAGGCTTTGCAGCAAAGCCCGGTGCCGGTCAAACTGCAGTTGGGACGCACGAAAGGCCTCGGGGCCGGTAACGTGCCGGCTGTGGCGCAGCAGGCCGCGTTGGAAAAGAAAGAGGAAATCAAGGAGATTATTTCCGACAATACGCATATGTTGTTCGTAACGGCCGGTATGGGCGGCGGCACCGGAACGGGCGCCGCGCCGGTAGTGGCGGCCGTGGCCAAGGAAATCGAACTCGACGACGATGTAAAGGAAATATTGGTGGTGGGTATCGTTTCCACGCCCTTCTCTTTCGAAGGCCGCCGGCGTCTGCAACAGGCGCAGGAAGGCATCAAGGAATTGCGTAAATACGTTGACGCCATCCTCGTCATCAACAACGACAACCTGCGGACGATGGGCGGCAAGATGCCGTTCAAGGACGCGCTGGCCAAGGCCGACGACGTGTTGAGCACGGCGGCCAAGGGTATCTCCGAAATCATCACGGTGCATACGATGATCAACGTCGATTTCCGTGATGTCAACACCGTCATGAGCCAGAGCGGGGTCGCGCTCATGGGCGTGGGCCGCGCCAACGGCGAGAACCGTGCGCAGGAAGCCATCATGGCGGCCATGGATTCGCCGCTGTTGAACGACAACAGCATCGAGGGCGCGAAGAGCATCCTGTTGTGCGTTATCGGTAGCGAAAAGTCGCCCTTGCTGTTGGAAGAAGTTTATGTGGTGGCCGAATTCGTCCGCAGCCATGTGGGCAACGAAGTGGAAGTCATCTACGGCGCGGGCGCCGACAACTGCGAGGAAGACTACCTGCAGGTAACGCTCGTGGCCACGGGCTTCAACGAGAGAAGCTACGAACAGCAAACCCGTATGCACCTTGCCGAAATCCGGACCGACGGCACGGAGGTGCGGATGGATGAACGGGTGGAGAACCGTTTGAGCGCGCCGGTGGCGACGGAGCCGGTTTCGATGCCGGTCCCCACGCTGACGGCCACGCCGATGGCGGCCCCCGTCAAGGAAGAGGAAAAACGTTTGGTGGCCTTGGACGAAACGCCCGCCGCCCCGATGGAAACGCCGGTCGCCACGGTGGAGAAACCCGCCGCGGCGCAGAACTTGGCGCAGGCTTGGTTCGACGATATGGCCTTTGCCCCCGCCGCCGAAGCGACGGCACCGGTTCAAGCCGAAGCGCCGGCTTTCGCACCTTTGACCGAAGTGGCGATGCCGGTTCAGGCCGAAGCCCCGGCTTTTGCGCCGATGGCCGAGCCGATGGTGGCGCAGGTGGAAACGGCGGTGGCCGCCGAAGCCCACGCTGAGGTCAGCGCCCAGGCGTTCACGCCTTGGAATGGCGACCGTGGTTTTTCCGCAGCCGACTTGGAAGCCGTAGGCAAGGATATGCAGTTGGTGTCGCGTCCGGAAGGCTATCAGCCCGAAGCGCAGCCCGAATACGCCACGCAGACGGCGGTCATGGATATGGGGCCGGCCACGTCCTATGCCCAACACCCGGCTTATCAAGACCGTATGATGCGGATGCGCCGCTTCAAGGAACAGTTGGAGAGCAACGGCATGGATTTTATGGAACGGGTACCGGCCTGGAAGCGTAAGGAAATGGAATTGAATCCGTCTGTACCGGCCGCCCAGTCCGAAATGGGCGATATGATGATTACGCCCGATGGCCGTATCACGAAAAACGCCTATCTGCGCGACAATGAGCGTGTAGATTAAGCGTTTACATTGCGTTGAAATGAACGTATGCCGGTTCCGTCAGCGGGGCCGGCATATTTGTTTCAGGGAAAAAAGCCACCTTCATTTCAAAAAAAATCCTTATATTTGGCGGTTTTTAAAAACAGACCGGATGTCAAGACAAAAAATCCTCGTCGCATTCGCGGCGATTTTGGGAATCGTTTTCTGCTTTTGCGGAACGGTTTTCGCCCAAAAACCGGACGTGATAGGTGGTAATACCGGCTCTATCGTGCTCCATCAAGAGGGTGGCGCCATCACGACGGCGGTGCCCTTTCTGTTGGTTTCGCCCGACGCGCGCAGCGGCGGTTTGGCCGACATCGGCGCGGCCAGTGCGCCCGACGCCAACTCCCAACACTGGAACGCGGCCAAATATCCTTTTCTGTCCGAAGACCTCTCGCTCTCGCTGACCTATAGCCCTTGGCTGCTGAATATGGTGCCCGATATGTCGCTGGCTTATCTGACGGCTGCCAAGAAGGTGGATCAGATGAGCACGGTGGCGTTCTCGTTGCTGTTCTTTTCGATGGGCGAAGTGCTGTTCCGCCAGTCGGCCGACGACCCGGGCACGCCCTACTACCCCAATGAATTCGCGATAGATGCGAGTTATTCGCGCAAACTCATCGAAGAACTTTCGATAGCCGTTACCGGCCGTTTCATTTACTCCAACCTGACGGCGGGGCAGAATGTGGGCGGCGACCCGACGAAAGCCGGTTTGGCCGGTGCCGTCGATATCGGGTTGTACTATCAGCATATGTTCGACCTCAAAGGGTTTGAGGGCGGTTTGCTGTCGGCGGGTCTGAGCATTACGAACATCGGTAACAAGATATCTTACGTGCCGGGGGCTTCCACGGCCGAAAAGGACTTTTTGCCGGCCAACCTGCGCTTGGGCGTAGGCTTCGATTGGCATATCGACAGCTATAACCATTTGGCGTTTATAGGTGAAATCAACAAACTGCTCGTGCCCACGCCGGCCCTCTACGATCCCGATGGGAATCTGATCGGTGGCATGGACAACGGCGTGCCCGTGTTTACCGGCATCATCCACTCGTTCTACGACGCGCCGGGCGGTTTTACGGAAGAAATGAAGGAAATCCAGTGGAGCTTGGGCGCCGAATATTGGTGGAACAGCCTCGTGGCCGCCCGTCTCGGCTATTTCCACGAGAGCATGGACAAGGGCGCGCGTCAGTATATGACGATAGGCGCCGGCATCCGTTACAATATCTTCGGGCTCGACCTCTCGTACCTGATTCCGACCACGCAGGTGTCCGGTTCCAATCCGTTGAAGAATACGTTGCGTTTCTCGCTCTTGTTCCAGTTCGCGAGCACGAAGCGGAAAAACAGCCCTGCGCCGCAACCGACGGAATAAGCCTGAATCCGACATGACGGACATTCGCATCGGTTACGGGTATGACGCCCACGTGTTGCAGGCGGGGCGACCGCTGATACTGGGCGGTGTCGATATACCGCACGAACGCGGTCTGCTCGGGCATTCCGATGCCGATGTGCTCTATCATGCGTTGTGCGACGCGCTGTTGGGCGCCTTGGCTTTGGGTGACATCGGCCAGCATTTCCCCGACAAAGACCCGGCTTACAAGAACATCGACAGCGGCATCCTGCTGCAAAAAGTCTTCGAACTCATCCGTAGGGCCGGCTACCGTGTCGGCAACCTCGACGCGACCTTGCGTCTGCAACGCCCCAAAATAGCCCCTTACATTCCGCAGATGCGTCAGAACATAGCCGACCATCTGTCGGTGCCCGTCGAAAGGGTTTCCGTCAAGGCCACGACGACCGAAAAAATGGGCTTTGAGGGCGAGGAGCGCGGGGTTTCGGCTTCGGCGGTCGTATTGTTGGTTTCTGAAAATTGATAATCAGTAACTTGTGTATTTTGAACCCAATGTTGTTCTATGATATTTCATATAATCATAGAAATTTCCTATATTTGCAGTTTGTTAGTTTTGGAATAAAAAGGCAATGGGAGTGCGAAATAACGGCCATATAACCACGGGCTTTAAGGCGCTGTTGTGGGCAATGTGCTTTCTGGGCTTCGCCGGTGTGCGGGCGCAGGATCCGCATTTCTCGCAGTATTTCGCGCATCCGCTTTATATCAATCCGGCTTTCGCCGGGGCCAACGAATGCCCGCGCATCAACTTGGGTTACCGCAATCAGTGGCCGAATATCGGCGGCGGTTTCTCCACGATGAGCGTTTCTTACGACCAACATATCCAAGCCATCCGCGGCGGTTTGGGCGCCAAGGTGTTCGCCGACATTCAGGGCGGCGGTACCTATCGCAATATCAGCGCTTCGATTATGTATTCGTACCGTTTCAAATTGGGGCGGAACTTCTCGTTGCGCCTGGCGGCCGAGGCGGCTTACGTAAACCGTTACGCCAACTGGACGTCGCTGACGTTCCCCGACCAGTTCGACCCGATGCTGGGCTTGGTGCGTCCCACCACCGATGAAGACCTTTCGCAGACGCCTTTGGACCGCCATTACGCGGATTTCGCCGTCGGTGCGCTCGGTTACAACGACTATTTCTATGTCGGGTTGTCTGTCAACCATTTGAGCCGGCCCGACGAGGGCTTCATGGGCGTGCAGCGTTTGGCCATCAAATACACGGCGCACGTGGGTGGCGTCATTTATTTCAAGAAGGTTTACAATACGAAGCGGAGCGAAAAGGACATCAGCCTTTCGCCCAATTTGATTTTCACGCAGCAGGGCAAGTTCGAGGAATTGAGTTACGGCGTTTACCTCAATGTCTATCCGATGGTGATAGGCGTTTGGTACCGTCACAACTTCACGAATTCGGATGCGTTGATCGCGTTGCTGGGATTTGAGTACAAGGGCGTCAGGATAGCCTACAGTTATGATGTCGGCCTGTCGCAACTCCGCAAGAGCGGCGGCGCGCACGAGGTTTCGCTGGGCTTCCGTCTGCCGTGTCAGGATAAACAGAAGATGCTTAAGGTGCAGGCGGTGCCGTGTCCCGCTTTCTAATTAAGTGAAAATATTGTATATTTGCACGCTTGCGTTTATCGCGGCGGTATTTTAAGAAAGAAAATAAAGGCGAACGATGATAACAAAAACGGCCAAGAAAATGAGTTGGGCGGTAAGCGGTATCCTGCTTGCCGGCCTTTTGGTTTCCTGCAGCAATTCGAGCCAGCAATCGCAATCCACGGGTTGGGCTATCAACGATCCCAAGTGGGGCGGTTATCAGGTCGTGAACAACTATCACCAGCCGGTGCCCCTTCGCATGGTGTTTGTCGAAGGCGGTCGGTTCATGATGGGCAACACGCAGGAAGACGTGATGTACGAACACAACAACCGTCCGCGTCCGGTTACGGTCAGCTCGTTCTATATGGACGAGGTGGAAACGTCTAACAAGGACTATAACGAATACCTCTACTGGCTCGAACGGATTTACGGTCAGGATTATCCCGAGGTCGTAAACCAGGCGCGTCCCGACGTATTGTCATGGAACTCTATCGGATCTTTCCGCGACGGGATGACGGAAAACTATTTCGTGCATCCGGCCTATGCCGATTATCCGGTGGTGGGCGTTACGTGGGAACAGGCCAACGATTTCTGCTCCTGGCGTACCGACCGTATCAACGAAAAAATCCTCATCGACGCGCACATCATCAAGTTGGAATTGGCGCAGACGAGCGACAACAACTTCAATACGGAGGCCTATTTGGCCGGTCAGTATGTCGGTATCGTCAACAAGGGCCTGCAGGATTTGAACCCCAATGCCCCGCAGAAGACGCGTGCCGTGCGTAAGGCCGACGGTATGTTTATCGAAAAACTGCGTCTGCCGACCGAAGCCGAATGGGAATACGCGGCTTTGGCCTTGAAGGGCAACAGCGCGCAGGAACGTATTTTGGAACGTAAGATTTATCCGTGGAACGGCGCGGGTGTCCGTGCCGCCGAAAATCCGTACCGCGGTCAGATGATGGCCAACTTTACGCGTGGTGCGGGCGACGCCATGGGTGTGGCCGGTGCGCTGAACGACGGTGCCGAATACACGGCCAAGGTCTATTCCTATTTCCCCAACGATTTCGGTCTGTACAACATGGCCGGCAACGTAGCCGAATGGTGCATGGACGTTTACCGTCCGCTTACGTTGGAAGATGCCGACGAAGTGAACCCCTACCGTGGCAACGTTTACAAGACGGTGGTATTGGATGAGGAAGGCCAGATTGCCGAACGCGACAGTTTGGGCCGCATCCGCTACCGCGAATTCACGGACGAGGAATTGGCCAACCGCCGCAACTTCAATCAGGCCGACAACCGCAACTATGTGGACGGCGACTTGGAATCCGACCTCGTGGACGACTGGTTGGCGAAACCGGAAGGCGAAACGACTTCCACCACGTCCTTGATGTACGAATACGGCAAGAACTCTTTGATTACCGACCGTTCCCGTGTTGTAAAGGGTGGCTCGTGGAGAGACCGCGCCTATTACCTCTCGCCGGGTACGCGCCGCTACTTGGAACAGGATTTGAGCACCGACTGGATTGGCTTCCGCGTGGCGATGACGCGCGTGGGCGATGCCAACGGCGGTTCTCTCAGCAGCCGTTAATTCAAGCGTAGCCTGTGTCCGAATCATTGGAATTGCTGGCACCGGCGGCAGATAAGTCCGTGGCGAAGGCCGCCATCGACTGCGGTGCCGATGCCGTTTATATAGGAGCTCCCCGCTTTGGCGCACGTGTCAAGGCGGGGAATTCTGTTTCCGATATCGCCGAAACCGTGCGTTACGCCCATTTCTACGGGGCTAAAGTCTATGTGACGCTCAATACCGTTCTTTCGGATGACGAATGGCCGGAGGCCTGCCGTATCGCCTGGCAGTGCCATGAGGCCGGTGTCGATGCTTTCATCGTACAGGATATGGCTTGGCTGACGGCCGAAAACCGTCCGCCGGCGGTTTGGCACGCCAGCACGCAGTGCGACATCCGCACGCCGGAAAAGGCGCGTATGTTGGCCGAAGCGGGCGTAAGCCGGCTGATTTTGGCGCGGGAACTGAACTTGGATGAAATCGGCGCGATTCATGCCGCGGTGCCCGTGGAGTTGGAAGCCTTTGTGCATGGTGCGCTCTGCGTAAGCTACAGCGGGCAGTGCTATATGAGCGAATACCTGTTCGGACGGAGCGGCAACCGGGGCGAGTGCGCACAGGCCTGCCGTCTGGCCTACGATTTGGTCAATGCGTCGGGCAAGCGGCTCAAGACGGGCCTGCATCTGCTTTCGCTCAAGGATTTGGCCTTGGACGCCTATGTGGCCGATATGGCGGCGCGCGGCATCCGTTCGTTCAAGATAGAGGGGCGGCTCAAGGACATCTGCTATGTGCGGAACGTGACGGCCCATTATCGGCGCGTGTTGGACCGCGTGATAGCGGAGGCCGGGGCGGCCGCTTACCGGCGGGCGTCGGTGGGCGGCATCCGTCTGGGCTTTGAGCCGGACTTGGAAAAAGGGTTCCACAGGCCGTACAGCACGCATTTCATCAACCCGGCCGCCACGGGCGAAAAGGCGTCGCTCTATACGCCCAAGGCCATGGGCGAGCCCATCGGCCGCGTGCTGTCGGGAAGCGGCCGCCGTTGGCTGTTGGAAACAGCCAAGCCGCTGCGCAGCGGCGACGGCCTCTGCTTTTTCGATGCCGAGCGGCAGTTGGTCGGCTTCGGGCTCAACGAAGTGCGGCCGGATAAATCCAACGTGTGGATTCAGACGGCCAAAGACGTGGCCTTGTTTCCCGGGGCGCAGGTGTTCCGCAACCAAGACCTCGCGTTTGAGAAACTGTTGCGCTCGGAGCGCGCGGCCAGCCGCCGCGTGGCCATCCGGGGCGGTTTTACCTATACACAGGGGCAGGCGGCCCTGTGGGCGCAAGACGAGGAAGGCTTGGCCGTCCGTCTGGAATGGCCGGCCACCTACGCGGCGGCGGAGAACGCAGACCGTATGCGCGACAACTTATTGAAGCAGATGCTCAAAACCGGCGATATGCCGTTTGAATGGACGGATTTCGATGCGGGCACGCCGCCGTTCATCCCCATTGCGGAACTCAACGCGCGGCGGCGGGAATTGCTGTCGGCCTTATACGAAAAGCGCGTGGCCGCCCATGCCGCGGCCGCTCCCGTGTCCGCGCCGCCGGGCACGGCCTTGCCGCCCACCGATGAAAACGGGCGCGTGCAGACGCAACTGGACTACCGGGCCAACGTGGCCAACGCATGGGCCGAGCGGTTCTACCGGTGGCGCGGCGTAACGCGCATCACGCGCGAACGTCAGCCGGGGCAGTGGCTCATGCAGTGCCGCTATTGCATCCGCTACGAATTGAAGCAATGTCCGCGTCATTTCAAAAATACCGACCCCGATTACCAACAGGACTTGTACCTTATATATAAAGCGCATACCTTTGCATTGCATTTCGACTGCGCTCACGAGCGCATGGAGGTTTGCGCGTTAAAAAACGGCCGCGACGCATGAAATACCATTGTTTGCCGATACTGATGATTTTGAACGCCTTGGCCGCGTTGCTGGCCTTGACGTCCTGTGCCAACCCCTCGGGCGCGCCGGGCGGCGGTCCCAAGGATATGACGCCGCCGGCCCTGTTGGTGGCGCAACCGCCCCAAGGTACGGTCTATTTTCAAGACAAGGTCGTGACGATGGAGTTCGACGAGTTCATCGAATTGCGTGACCAGGACAAAATCTACGCCTCGCCGGTGCTGAGTCAGGTAGTTTACAGCAGCAACCTGAAAAAACTCAAAGTGGAAATCGATGACACGTTGCGGCCCGACTACACCTATACGATTCGCTTCGGCAATTCGGTCGTCGATTTGCACGAGTCCAATCCGATACCCGACTTCCATTATGTTTTCAGCACGGGGGACGTCATCGACAGTATGTACATGGAAGGACGCGTCGTCAAGGCCGTCGATTACAAGCCCGAAAAAAACGTCCGCCTGCTGTTTTATCTGCACCGTCCCGACTCGTTCCCGTTTCAGGACGAGCCGGATTACGTGGCCATCGCCGACAAGGAGGGACGGTTCGCGGCGATTCACATGAAGGAAGGCTGTTATTACGTCTATGGCGTGGTGGATGAAAATCAGGACTACCGCATAGACCCCGTTACCGAAATGATGGCCTATACCGATACCTGTGTACGCTCGCGCAAGATGATACCGGAGGTCGTGTTGAGCGCCGCCGATTCCTTGGCGTTGATTGACTCGCTGATGCAGGCCGCCGATTCGCTGATGGATGTGGCCGACTCGTTGGCCTGGGTGGCTGCCTATGCCGCTTATGATGCGGATACCGTCGGCACGGATACGGCGCAGAACGCTTATGAGGCCTATACCGAATCGGTGGCCGACGCGGACACCGCCGGGGCCATGGCGGCAGATACGCTCTCCGATGCCGATGCGCTGACGGATGCCGGAACGGATGCTTTCGTAAACCTCTATCTATACCGCGACTACCTGCCCGCTTTCTTTTTGAAGGAGGCGACGTACAAGCAATGGAACCAAATGGCGTTTACGTTCTATTATCCCATCGACAGCGTTGAGGCGCTCCGCTTTATTGAAGTGACCGACACGTCGGAAACGGAATTGACGATGCCGTTGTACTGGCAATGGACCGCCGACCGGCGTTCGGCCATCGTGCATTTCCCGAACCGTACGATGAAAGACTGCGACCTCCTTATGACCGTAAGCGGCTATACGGATACGACATCTGTATATATGTCTGACGCCGCCCGTTCCAAGGCCGATACGGCTCAATTGCAGTTAAAGGCGACTGCAACCAAACTCTTGCAGACCGACACGTTGAAAGTACAGGCCTCGTTCCCGATAGAATACCTCGATAAAGAACGGATGGCGGTATGGCGTTTCGTCTCGGTGGAACGTCCCGTCCGCGACACGGTTTGGTTGCGTCCCGACACGCTGTCGTTGTCGGAGTCCGACACCGACTCTTTGGCTTTCCAACTCGTCGATACGGTCAGGATGTTTACCGATACGTTGGTGCAGCCGTTTGAACTGAGGCCCGTCGATGCTTGGACTTGGGCGGTACAGACCGCGTGTGAAGAAGGCGGCCGCTATGCGCTCTTTATGGCGGACAGTGCCGTTTTCGACTTTTTCGGCCGTCCCAACGATAGCGCCGTTTTCGGCTGGCAAACCGTCGCGCCGGAAGAGGGTGGCGATTTGGCCTTGGACGTACAGGGGCTTCAGGCGGGCGCGGTCTATGTGCTGCAACTGATGCAGGGTAATCAAATTAAGCAGGAAGTCCGGCTTACCGATACGGGCGTCGTGGAATTTTTGGCCTTGAAGCCGGCGCAATATACGTTCCGTCTGTTCAAGGACGATAACGACAACGGCCATTGGGACGAAGGCGACTATGTGGCGCGCCGTCAGCCGGAAGAACACTGGTATTATCACAAGACGTTGCGCGTGGAGGCCGACTGGCGCATCGAGGACATCTGGCGTATCGAATGATTTTCGGCGCGGGGCTTATACCGAAGCGTGCCGCTGTATGTCCATCTTGATGAAGACGAACAGCAGCAGCGTGAACGTCCAAAGCGAAGACCCGCCGTAGCTGAAGAACGGCAACGGAATCCCGATGACGGGCAACAGGCCTATCGTCATGCCGATATTCACGAAGATATGGATGAAGAAGATACAGGCCACGCCGTATCCGTATATGCGTCCGAAGTCGTTTTTCTGTTTCTCGGCCAACAGGATGATTCGAATCAACACGAACAGGAACAGGCCGAGCAAAACGGTTGAGCCGAGCCAGCCCCATTCCTCTCCGATGGTACAGAAAATAAAGTCCGTGCTTTGTTCGGGCACGAAATTGAATTTGGTCTGCGTGCCGTCCAAGAACCCTTTGCCCATGAACCCGCCGGAGCCGATGGCGATTTTGGACTGGTTCACGTTGTAGCCCGCGCCTTTGAGGTCGGAATCTATACCCAACAACACATTGATACGCGAACGCTGGTGGTCGCTCAGATGGTTGAACGCATAGTCCACGCCACGGATAAACACACAGCAGGTCAGGAAGATGGCGATGGCCATCGCGATATTCTTGAATGACTTTTTGTTGATGACCACGAGCAGGCCGCACGCGAGGGCCACCAAGCCCATCAGGACATATTGGTTGATGAGTAGCGCGAGGATAAACAGGACGATGGCCACCACGCCGGTAATCAGCACGTTGCCGGACATTCCCTCGCGGTAAAGCACAAAGATGAAAGCCGTGAACACGAGGGCGGAGCCGGCGTCCGGTTCCAGCAGAATCAGTCCGATGGAAAGCAGGAACCAAAGCGAGGCCACGATTTGGTTGCGGACGAGCCGCATATTCAGGTCGGGGCGGCTCGCGTATTTGGCAAAGGCCAGGCAGGTGGCGAATTTGGCGAACTCGGCGGGCTGTATCGACATCGGCCCTATTTTAATCCAGGCCTTGGCGCCCGAAATCTCGGTGCCCACCACCAAAACGGCAATCAGGAGCAGGATGCTGAGCGCATAGTAAAGGTAGGCGAACTGCGTCCATATCTTCAAATTGGTATAGAGTACGAAGAACGCGATGACGAGGGCGAAGCCGATATAGATGAGCTGTCGGCCGTAGCGGGTGTCGAACGTAAAGGTCGGGCCTATTTCGGGGTCGAATACGGCGGAATAGATATTGCACCAGCCCATAATCACCAATACGAGATAGGCGAAGACGAGCGGGAGGTCGATATTGCGCCAGATTTTGCGTTGTTCGTTCATGGTTCGGAGGTCGGTATGGGGGATGAGGGTTGCGGCACGTTGGGCGCGGGGGCGCCGACCGACGGCATCCCCAGCGGTGCGGCACCGCCAAGTTGCGGCATCATCTGCGGCAGGGGCGCCATAAGCGGCTCGCGGGTCTGCGGACGTTCCGCCGGCTTGGGCTTGGCCACGACCGGTTTGAGCGCGTCGTCCAGCATACGCTCCAGTTCGGGCCGGGTAATCGTGTCGGTCAGGTATTTCTCAATCAGCAGGCTGCCGAGCGGCGCGGCCCACGTGCCGCCGAAGCCGTGGTTCTCTATAAAGACCGAGATGGCGATTTGCGGGTCGTCCATCGGGGCGAACGCGATGAAAACGGCGTGGTCTTTGCCGTGCGGGTTTTCGGACGTACCGGTCTTGCCGCAGACGGCGATATGCGGAATCCGGGCGCGGCGCGCCGTGCCGCCTTCCTCGTGTACGGCACCGTACATGCCGCGTATGACGACGTCAAAGAAATCGGCGTCGATACCGGTTTCATGCCGTGCGGTGTCGCGTCCGGGCACGCGCCGCGCCTCGCCGATGGTCTTGACGATATGCGGCGTGATGTAATAGCCTCGGTTGGCCACGATGGCGGCCAAGTTGGCCATCTGCAACGGGATGAGCCCTATTTCGCCCTGCCCGATGCTGAGCGAGTAAATCGTGCTGAACGCCCATTGGTTATGGCCGTAGATGCGGTCGTAGAAAGCCGAGTTCGGAATAAAGCCCGTCTTGACGTTGGGCAGGTCGATGTCCAATTTCTGTCCGAATCCGAAACGCGCCATATATTCGCCCCAGGCATCCAGCCCCAAACGGCTGTCCACAAAGCGGTTGTCGCTGCGTCCCTGCATCAGCACCCGTTTGAACACCTGATAGAAATAGGGGTTGCACGACATTTTAAGCCCCTCCGGTACCGAGGTGGCGGAAGGGTGGTTGTGGCAACCCAAAAGGCTGCGGTCGCAGACAAAGCCCGTGTAAGGCTTGATGACGCCTTCCTGCAACGCGATGAGCGCCTGCGGAATCTTGAAGATGGAGCCCGGCGGGTAGAACGCCATGAGCGCGCGGTCGAACAAGGGCTTGACCGTATCGTTGAGCAGCACCTGATAGTTCTGACTGCGCTTGCGCCCCACGAGCAGGTTGGGGTCGTAGCCCGGCGATGAAACCAAGGCCAAAATCTCGCCGGTCTTGGGTTCTATGGCCACGACGCTGCCGCGGCGGCCTTTCATGAGCCGTTCGGCGTAGGCCTGCAGGCCGAGGTGCAAAGACGTATAGAGGTTTTCGCCGGCGATGGCCGCCGAGTCGAACGCCCCGTCCTTATAACTGCCTTTCTCGCGGTTCAGGACGTCCACCATAATCATCTTGACGCCCTTCTGCCCCTTGAGATCGTTTTCGTAGTATTTCTCCAAGCCGCTCTTGCCGATGTAGTCGCCCGACTTGTAGCCTTCGGGCTCCAGCCTCAGCAGTTCGTCCTCGCTGATTTCCCCCACGTCGCCCAATACGTGCGCGGCCACGGCGTGCGGATAGCGGCGCAGCGTGCGCGAATGCACGTAAAAGCCCGGAAACATATAAAGGTGCTCCTGCAACCGGCCGTAAGTCTCTTTGGAAAGCTGTTTCTCAAACACCGAGGGGGCGTAGCGCGAATAGGCGCGCGCTTTTTTGTAACGCTGCACCGCGCCCGCTTCGTCTATTTCGATGAGTTCGGCCAGATGCGCCCAATCGGTATTGGCGGCCTGAATCGGGATAATCATCAGGTCATAGACGGCTTCGTTGTAAACGAGCAGCTCGCCGTTGCGGTCGTAAATCAGGCCGCGCCCCGCATACTGCGTTTTCTTGCGGAACGCGTTGTTTTCGGCGTCGGTCTTATAGGTGGAGTCTAAAATCTGCAGGTAAAACAGCCGAATCCAAAATACGAAGAACACCCCGATGAAAATCAGGATGACGATGCGGCTGCGTTCCGCGTATATGCTGGCTCGGTTGGGCATGGCTAAAACTGGTAGTCCGAAAGGCGGAGGTCTTCGGAATGAATCACGTTGCTTTTTTGTTGCTTCCGGTCGTAAAGCCAAATGGCGAACCGTATCGTATGGCCGTTGAACTCGCGCGCGATGTCGGCGAATTCCTCCATGCGCCAGGTCATCGTGCCGTAAACGGCGCCGTTGCTCGTTACAGGCTCTATCGGATGAAGCATATACTTATACTCAATGGCAAAGCTTTCGCCCCGGTCGTCCACGGCATAGACCTGCTCGTAAAGGCTGTCGTTCAGCTTGTCCTGCAACGCGAAAAACAACACGGTTTCATCGCCGTCCGTGCCGATGTCGCCGTCACCGTCCTGAAAATAAAACGTGAGGTCAAGCACGGGCACCGTGTCGCCGGTGGGGTCGATGCGGCCCGATACGCTGGCGGAACGGTATTCGAGATAGGGGATGTCTGAAAATTCTTTCGGTTCGACGCAGCCCGACAAACCGCCGGCCACGCCCCAAAGTACGGCCATCAGACCCACGGCGGCGGAGAACCGGCCGATGCATATAAGGCGGAAAAATCGTACTTTTGGCATGCGTAAAACGGGACCGCGGTGTCGGTCGCAACTAAATTAACTCGTAAAATTACAAAAAATGACGCATACAAACAAGTGGGAGGCCCATGCGGCGCGTCTGCGGGCGTTGCGGACGGAGGCGGATTTCACGGCCCTTGCGGTGGAGCTGTTCCGTCTGCATTTCCGTCACAATCCGGTTTACCGCGACTACGTGACGCGCGTGTTCCCGTCCTTGCGGGAGGAAGACGTGACCGACGAGCGCCGGATTCCGTTCCTGCCCATCGAGCTGTTCAAGAGCCACCGCGTGCTGTTGGACGGCTGCGAGCCCACCGGCTATTTCGAGAGTTCCGGCACGGGCGGCGCCACGTCCAAGCATTGGCTCGTGGCCCCCGGACTGTATGAGGAAAGTTGCGTGCGCGGTTTCGAATATGCGTTCGGCTCCGTGTCGGACTATACGTTTTTGGCCTTGTTGCCCAACTATATGGCGCAAAAGCATTCCTCGCTCGTCCATATGGTGCGCACGCTCATGGCGCACAGCCCGTCGCCCTACCATGGCTTCTATCTCAACGAAACCGACGCTTTGGCCGAGGTGCTGCGGAAAACGGAGGCGGAGGGGCGGCAGGTGCTGCTGCTGGGCGTCACGTTCGCGCTCTTGGAACTGGCTGAAAAAGGCTGGCCGGGCTTTCCGCTGCGGCACGTCCGCGTCATGGAGACGGGCGGCATGAAAGGCCGCCGCAAGGAAATCGTGCGCGACGAACTGCATACGGTGCTCCGGCAGGCGTTCGGCTTGCCGCATATCTATTCCGAATACGGTATGTGCGAGCTGTTTTCGCAAGCCTATCTGCACGAGGACGGCCGTTTCGTATGCCCGCCCTGGATGCGGGTGCGGCTGCGGTCGGTCTATGACCCGTTGCGGGCGGCGGCCGCGGGCGAGAGCGGCGGCATCGACGTCATCGATTTGGCCAATCTCTACAGCTGTCCGTTCATCTCCACGCAGGATTTGGGGCGGCAGGAAGCCGACGGCAGTTTTGCCGTGCTGGGCCGCTTTGACGGCAGCGACATACGCGGTTGCAATCTCATGGTTCAATAAGATTTTTTTAGTATCTTTGTCAGTTTATTTAAGTTTGCCATCAATACAAAATCATACGAGGATGAAAAAAATGTGGTTTCTGACGGGCTTGTGCGCCCTGTTTGTGTTTACCGGTTGCTGCTCCAAGAAGAAAACGCAGCCGGAGGTCGTCATGGGCTTCGCCAAGGTGCCGTTGACGGCCGACCTGAGTGGTCTGACGGCCGATGAAAAGCAGATGCTGACCTATCTGTGCGACGCGGCCGAAATCATGAACGACCTGTTTTGGCTTGAAGCCTACGGCCCCGACAAAGACGCCTTTTTGGCGGCCATCGACAACGATACGTTGCGCACGTTTGCCGACATCAACTATGGCCCGTGGAGCCGTTTGGACGATAACGCGCCGTTTATCGAAGGTTATGGCGCCAAGCCGGCCGGCGCGGGTTTCTATCCCACCGATGTGACGAAAGAGGAGTTCGAAGCCTTGGAGGATGACGCCAAGACGTCGGGTTACACGGTGTTGCGCCGCGATGAAAACGGCCGGCTCGTGGTCAAATACTACCACGAGGCTTTTGCCGAACAAATCGAAAAGGCGGCCGACCTGTTGGAAAAAGCCGCCGCGCTCTGCGACAACGAAGGCTTCAAGAACTATCTGAACCTGCGGGCCAAGGCGCTCAGAACCGACGACTATTTCGAGAGCGACATGGCCTGGATGGATGTCAAGGACTACAAGTTCGATTTTGTCGTAGGCCCCATCGAGAACTACGAAGACGCGCTGTTCGGCTACAAGAACGCGCACGAATCCTTCCTGCTGATCAAAGACGCGGATTGGAGCGCCAAGTTGGACAAGTTCGCCGCGCTGTTGCCCGACCTGCAGAAAAACCTGCCGGTGGAAGACAAATACAAGGCCGAGACGCCGGGTCTGGAATCGGACATGAATGTCTATGACGCCGTGCTGTATCGCGGCGACTGCAATGCCGGCAGCAAGACCATCGCCATCAACCTGCCCAACGACGAGCGCGTCCACATTCAGAAAGGCACGCGCAAACTGCAACTCAAGAACGCGATGAAAGCCAAGTTCGACCGCATCATGATGCCGATAGCCGAGGTCGTGATGACGCCCGAACAGAAAGAGCAGGTGGCGTTCAATTCGTTCTTCGAAAACGTGACGTTCCACGAAGTGGCGCACGGCATGGGCGTCAAGAACACGATCAACGGCAAGGGCACGGTGCGTCAGGCCTTGAAGGAAACCTACGCGACGATTGAGGAAGCCAAGGCCGACATCATGGGCCTGTATCTCGTGGACCGTTTGCATGAAATGGGCGAACTTGACGAAAGCGCGGTGGAACAAAACTACATCACGTTCTTCGCCGGCATCTTCCGTTCGGTACGTTTCGGTGCCGCCAGCGCGCACGGCAAGGCCAATATGCTTTGCTTCAACTACATGGCCGACCGGGGCGTGTTCTCGCGTTCGGAAGACGGCCTCTACACGGTGGACGTGGAGAAAATGAAAGCGGCCACGGCCTCCCTCTTGGCCGACATCCTCAAAGTGCAGGCCGAGGGCGACTATGACGGCGTGGCGGCGTGGATAGCCGAAAAGAGCGTCGTGAACGCCGACCTGCAGGCGGATTTGGACCGCATCGCGGGTGCCGACATCCCCAAGGATATCTATTACGAACAAGGTAAATGCGTGCTGGGTCTGTAATGCGGAGCGTAGCGGTTATCGGCAGCGGTTCCTGGGCCACGGCCATCGTTAAAATCCTCCTCAACAATGTGGAGGAGGTGCATTGGTGGGTGCGTGAACCGGAAATCAAGCAAAGTCTGGAGACGAACGGCGTCAACGCGCTGTATCTCTCGGGGCTGGAGTTCCCCAAGGAACGTTTGCGCGTGAGCCACGACCTCGCGGCCGTGGTGTCGGCCGTGGAAGCGGTCGTGCTCGTGGTGCCGTCGGCTTTCGTCGAAGACACGTTGCAGGCGTTGCCGGATTCGGCTTGGGCGGGCAAGAAAGTCTGCTCGGCCACAAAGGGCATCATTCCGCAGACCAATCAGGTGGTGGGCGAGTACCTGCGCGACCGTTGGCATATCGCCGAGCGCGACATGGCCGTTATCAGCGGCCCGTCCCATGCCGAAGAAGTGGCGTTGGGCCGGTTGACCTACCTGACGGCGGCTTCGGTCGATGAGGCCACGGCCAAGTATTTCGCCGACCTGTTCGCGTGCCGTTACGTCCACGTCCGTTTGAGCGACGACGTTTACGGCATCGAATACGCGGCCGTCATCAAAAACGTCTATGCGTTGGCCGTCGGTATCGCCAAGGGCTTGGGCTACGGCGACAATTTCGTGGCCGTGCTCGTGGCCAATGCCGTGGAGGAGATGAACATCTTCCTCAGGGAAGTCCATCACATCCACCGCAACTTGGCTTCGGCGCCCTATATCGGCGATTTGCTCGTCACGTCCTATTCCCAGTTCAGCCGCAACCGCACGTTCGGCAACATGATAGGGCAGGGCTATTCCGTGCGTTCGGCCATTTTGGAAATGAAGATGGTGGCCGAGGGCTATTATGCGAGCCGTTGCGTACACGACATCAAACGCGCGATGCCCATTGCGATGCCGATACTGGAAGCGGTGCACGACATCCTTTACGAAAACAAAAAGGCCGCGACCGTGTTCGCCGCCTTGGAACCTAAATTGCGATAAACTATAAAACCCTAATAATCATGGCAAAAGAAAAGAAATTCATGACATGTGACGGGAATGAAGCCGCAGCACACGTCGCTTCTATGTTCAGCGAAGTGGCGGCCATCTATCCCATCACGCCGTCTTCGCCCATGGCGGAGCATATCGACGATTGGGCGGCGGCCGGTCGTGTGAATATGTTCGGCGACAAAGTCCGCGTGTTGGAAATGCAGTCCGAAGCGGGTGCGGCCGGTGCCGTACACGGTTCGTTGCAGGCCGGTGCGTTGACCACGACCTACACCGCCTCGCAGGGCTTGTTGTTGATGATTCCGAACATGTACAAAATCGCGGGTGAATTGCTGCCCGGCGTATTCCATGTAACGGCGCGTACGATTGCCGCCCATGCGCTCTCCATCTTCGGCGACCATTCCGATATCTACGCCACGCGTCAAACCGGTTTCGCTTTCCTCGCGTCGGGTTCGGTGCAGGAAGTCATGGATTTGGCCGGCGTAGCGCACTTGGCCGCCATCAAGGGCCGTGTGCCGTTCTGCCATTTCTTCGACGGTTTCCGTACCTCGCACGAAATCCAGAAAATCGAAGCCATCGATATGGAAGACCTCAAGGGGCTGGTTGATATGAAAGCCCTGCAAGGCTTCCGCGACCGCGCGCTCAACCCCGAACATCCGGTTACGAAAGGCACGGCGCAGAACCCCGACGTCTTCTTCCAGGCGCGCGAAGCCTGCAACCCGTATTACGATGCCGTTCCCGACATCGTGAACGACTACATGAAGGAAATCACCAAAATCACGGGTCGTGAATACAAGCCTTTCACGTACTACGGTGCGCCCGATGCCGAAAACATCGTCATCGCGATGGGTTCCGTTACCGAAACCCTGCGCGAAACCGTCGATTACCTGCGTGCCAAAGGCGAAAAGGTGGGCGTTATTTCGGTTCACCTCTACCGTCCGTTCTCGCCCAAGTATCTGTTGGACGTTATGCCCAAGAGCGTAAAGCGCATCTGCGTGCTCGACCGCACGAAAGAACCCGGCGCCACGGGCGACCCGCTCTATCTCGACGTGGTTGAGGTGATGAGCCACCTTGACAGCCGTCCGCTTATCGTAGGCGGCCGCTACGGTCTGAGCTCCAAAGACACGACGCCGGCGCAGATGGTGTCGGTGTTCGAAAACCTCAAGGCCAAGGAACCGAAGAACCAGTTTACGGTGGGGATTGTGGACGACGTTACGTTCCGTTCGTTGCCCGTTCTGCCCGAAATCGACATCGCGCCGGAAGGCACGTTCGCGGCCAAGTTCTATGGCTTGGGCGCCGACGGTACCGTGGGTGCCAACAAGAACTCGATCAAGATTATCGGTAACACGACCGAAAAATACTGCCAGGCCTATTTCGCTTACGACAGCAAGAAATCCGGCGGTTTCACGTGCTCGCACCTGCGTTTCGGCGACCGCCTGATCCGTGCGCCTTACCTCGTTACGACGCCCGACTTCGTGGCCTGCCACGTGGCTTCCTACATCTTCAAATACCCGGTATTGCGCGGTTTGAAGAAAGGCGGCACCTTCCTGTTGAACTCGTGGTGGGACGTTGAGGAAACGAAGCGTCAGTTGCCGAACGAGATGAAGCGCTTTATGGCCGAAAACGACATCAAGTTCTACATCATCAACGCCACGCGCATCGCCGAGGAAATCGGCTTGGGCAACCGCACGAACACGATTCTGCAGTCGGCCTTCTTCAAGATTTCCGGCGTTATTCCTTACGAACTCGCCGTTAAGGAAATGAAGAAAGCCATTGACAAGTCCTACGGCAAGAAAGGCGAGAACATCGTCAAGATGAACTACGCCGCCGTGGATCGTGGCGCCGAATACGAACAGGTGGAAATCGCCGCCGACTGGAAGAACCTGCCCGCCGACGACAAGATGGGCAACCATGGTGGCGATCGTCCCGAATTCATTACCAAGGTGGTGGATATGATCAACGACCAGAAGGGTGACGACCTGCCCGTAAGCGCGTTCCGTGGCCGTGAAGACGGTACGTTCCCCTGCGGCACGTCCAAATACGAAAAACGCGGTATCGCTTCGCACGTGCCGGCTTGGGACGCCACCAAGTGTATCCAGTGCAACCAGTGCTCCTACGTCTGCCCGCACGCCGCCATCCGTCCGTTCGTTATGGATGCGGCCGAAGTCGCGGCTTTGCCCGCCGGCACGCCGACGGCCAAGGCCAACGGCAAGGAATTCGAAGGTATGCAGTTCCGTATGCAGGTCAGCGTTTTGGATTGTACGGGTTGCGGCAACTGCGCCGACATCTGCCCGGCCAAGGAAAAGGCCTTGACGATGCAGCCGTTGCTCGACCAAATGGTTGAAGCCGACCGTTGGGAACACATGGTCAAGAACGTAAAATCGAAAGCCCACCTCGTGGACGTTACCAAGAGCGTCAAGAACAGCCAGTTCGCGCAGCCGTTGTTCGAATTCTCCGGCGCGTGCGGCGGTTGCGGTGAAACCCCGTATATCAAGCTCATCACGCAACTGTTCGGCGACCGCATGATGGTGGCCAACGCCACGGGTTGCTCGTCCATCTACGGCGGTTCCTGCCCCTCCATGCCTTATACCTGCAACGAGAACGGCTTGGGACCGGCTTGGGCCAACTCCCTGTTTGAAGACAACGCCGAATTCGGTTTGGGTATGGCCACGGGCGTCCGCAAGATGCGCGACCGTATCGCCCAAACGATGCAGGAAGCCATGGCCGACGCCAACACGCCGGCCGATTTGAAGGCCCTGTTCCAGTCGTGGCTCGACAACCGTGAAGACGGTGAAAAGACGAAGGAAATCGCGGCCACGTTGAAACCGATTTTGGCCAAGAACGCCGACAAATGCCCGTATTGCGCCAAGCTGCACGCTTTGGAACAATACCTTATCAAGAAGTCGCAGTGGATATTCGGCGGCGACGGCTGGGGCTACGATATCGGCTACGGCGGTTTGGACCACGTGTTGGCGTCGGGCGAAGACGTCAACGTATTGGTGGTGGATACCGAAGTGTACTCCAACACCGGCGGTCAGGCCTCCAAGTCCACGCCGCTCGGCGCCATCGCCAAGTTCGCGGCGGCCGGCAAGCGTATCCGCAAGAAGGATTTGGGCGCGATTGCCATGACCTACGGCTATGTCTACGTAGCGCAGGTGGCCATGGGCAGCGACCAGAACCAATACCTCAAAGCCTTGAAGGAAGCCGAAGCCTATCACGGACCTTCGTTGATTATCGCCTATGCGCCCTGTATCAACCACGGCTTGAAGGCCGGTATGGGCAAGACGCAGAACGAGGCCAAGCGTGCCGTGGAATGCGGCTACTGGCATCTGTGGCGTTTCAACCCGGCTTTGGAAGCCGAAGGCAAAAATCCGTTCTCGTTGGATAGCAAGGAGCCGGATTGGAGCAAGTTCCAGGCTTTCATCGACGGTGAAGTCCGCTACAACTCGCTCAAGAAGATGTTCCCGGCCGAAGCCGAAGAACTCTTCAAGGCGGCTCAGGAAAACGCGCTGTGGCGTTACAGACAGTACCGCCGCTTCGCCTCCATGGATTGGGGCTTGTAAGCGTTTACCCGCGATAACCGGAAAGGGGCGTCCGTCAGGGCGCCCCTTTTCATTTTGGTAAGGAAAATCGTTATATTTGTAACACGAATCAAACAACAAGATATATGAGTCTTTTTGATCAGATTGGTGAAGACATCAAGAAAGCGATGTTGGCCAAGGAAACGGTAAAGTTGGAAGCCCTGCGCGGTGTTAAGAAAGAATTTCTGGAAGCCAAGACTTCCAAGGAATGCAACGGCGAACTGACCGATGAGAAAGCCATGCAAATCATTCAGAAGATGATTAAGCAGCGCAAGGAGTCGGCCGCCGTCTATCAGGAACAGGGGCGTGCCGATTTGGCTGAACGCGAATTGGCCGAGGTGGCCGCGATAGAACCCTACCTGCCGGCGCAGATGAGCGCGGAGGAGTTGGCGGCCGTGGTGGCGGAACTCGTGCGCGAAAGCGGTGCGACGTCCATCAAGGACATGGGTAAGGTCATGGGCTTGGCCACTAAGAAACTGGCGGGCAAGGCCGATGGCAAGACGATATCGGAAGCCGTTAAAAAAGCCTTGGGATGCTAAGACGCTACGAAGCCTGTGAAGTCGCCGTCGGCGCCCTGCGTATAGGCGGGCGGCAACCGGTCGTGATTCAGTCGATGACCAATACCGACACGTTGGACGTGCGCGCCACCGTGGAGCAAATCAAACGGTTGGTAGAGGCGGGGTGCGCGCTCGTGCGCGTGACGACGCCGGGCTTCAAGCACGTGGAAGCCCTGGCGGCCATCAAGGATACGTTGCACAAGGAAGGCTGTCCGGTGCCTTTGGCGGCCGATGTGCATTTTCTGCCGGAAGTGGCCGTGCAGGCCGCGCGTATCGTGGAGAAGGTACGCATCAACCCCGGCAACTACGTGGACAAGCCGACCGGCCAAACGGCGTTTACGGCGGCCGACCACGCTGCCGCGCGGCAGCGCATGGCCGAACGGTTGGGGCCGCTGCTGGAAGTCTGCCGCGCGAACGGCACGGCGATACGGCTGGGCGTTAACCACGGCTCGCTGTCGGAGCGTATGTTGAAGAGCGCGCCCGACGTGCCGCAGGCCATGGTGGCTTCGGCCATGGAGTTCATCGAAGTGTGCGAGGCGCAGGATTTCCGCAATCTCGTGCTGTCGATGAAGTCCAGCTCGGTGCGGCAGATGCGGGAAGCTGTGCTGTTGGCCGTGGAGGCGATGCGCTCGCGCGGACGCGTCTATCCGTTGCATCTCGGCGTGACCGAGGCCGGCAATGGTTTGGATGGCCGACTGATTTCGGCGGTGGGCATAGGCGGCTTGCTCAAGGCCGGCATAGGTGATACGATTCGCGTGTCGCTGACCGAAGCCCCCGAAAAGGAAATACCGGTGGCGCAGGCCATCGTGCGTTGGGCGGAGGCGTTCGCCCAGCCGCAAGACGGGGCGGGCGTTGAGCAAGCCCCCGCGCCCGACTGGGCGCGGATACCGGCCGCCGACGTGCCCGTGGCGGCGGCCGTGGCCTATGCCGACCGCCTGTTGCGGGGCGACGAAAGCTTGTCGCTTGCGGACACGGCTCTGTCCGAGGCCGAACGACAGACCCTGCTCGACGACCTCTACCAAGCGGCCGAGAGCCGTTTCTACAAGGCCCGCTTCGTGGCCTGTCCGTCCTGTGGCCGCACGCAATACGACATAGAGGAGGTTTTGGGGCGCGTCAAGCGGCGGTTCGCCGGCTACAAGGGCTTCACCATCGCCGTCATGGGCTGTATCGTGAACGGCCCCGGCGAGATGGCCGATGCCGACTACGGCTATATCGGCTGCGGGGGCGGCCGCGTCAACCTCTACCGCAAGGGGCGGCTCGTGGAGCAGGGCATCCCCGAAGCCGATGCGTTGGACGCGCTCGAACGGCTTATAGAAAGCGACGACCGGGTGTAATATATACTATCATAACTATAAAATAAAAGAGATTATGCCACTTTTCAGAACAATTAAAAGAGGTTATCGCGGTTGGGGTTGGTCTTTGCCGCGTTGCGCGTTCTATTTCGTGAAAGGCGTTTTAGGCCGCTTGAATATTTGGACTCCTTGGATTTATGAAAAATATGCGCGATATGCGTTTAAACCATGGCTGAGAAAGTCAGAGGATGGTTTGGAATATTTCGACTTCGCGGGCGCCAAGATTCCGTATATCGAACCGCGGAAAAACTATCGGATATACGAATCATTGCATGGCATTTTTCAAGATACATTTGGCGTCGCTTGTCTTTATGATGACAATTATGATAAATCCATAGTCGATAAATTGGATCCCGTTTCGCCGGATGGCCCTTATGGTTATGTGGATGGAGCATTTGACCTGCGGGTCCAACCAGGCGATGTGGTGCTTGACGCCGGGGCTTGGATAGGCGATTTCAGCGCGTATGCGGCGGTCAAGAAAGCGGTCTGCTATGCGTTTGAACCGTTGGCCGACGCCTATGCCCTGCTGCAGAAAACAGCCGCGATGAATAATACGGGGGGTGTAATATATATATAATACCGGTCAATAAAGGTTTGAGCGACCGCGTCGGACGGGCCTCTTTGATTGCGGACGATTCAGGGGCGGGTGCGCGTATAGCTGAAATGGACGGTACGGTGGAGGACGGTATCGCACTCACGACGGTAGATGAATTTGTAAAGGAAAACAACCTGCAGCGCGTGGATTTCATCAAGGCCGATATAGAAGGCGCCGAACGTGATATGCTGCGCGGCGCGCGGGAAACGTTGAAACGCTTTGCGCCCAAGTTGGCGATTTGTACCTACCATTTGCCGGACGACCCGCAGGTGCTTGAACGCATCATCAAGGAGGCGAATCCGGATTATACGGTCGTCCATACGCTTCACAAACTCATGGCCATGGTTGTGAAATAGGGCGCTTGGTTTTGCGCTTGCTTTTCGCTAACTTTACGGGTTTTTACTACGGTTTTAAAAGTTTTAGAACGCTCGGTTATGGAACAGAAAGAATTGTCGGCGAAGTACAATCCCTCGGACATAGAGGAGAAATGGTATCGTTATTGGTTGGAGCACAAGTGCTTCCATTCTGAGCCGGAAGCGGACAGGAAACCCTATACGGTGGTCATTCCGCCGCCCAATGTGACGGGCATCCTGCATATGGGGCATATGCTCAACAACACGATACAGGATGTACTCGTGCGCCGCGCCCGTATGCAGGGCAAGAACGCCTGCTGGGTGCCGGGGCTCGACCACGCCTCCATCGCCACGGAAGCCAAGGTGGTGGCCTGGCTCAAGGAGCAGGGCATCGACAAGAAGAAACTGTCGCGCGACGAGTTCATGGCCTACGCCTGGCAGTGGAAGGAAAAATACGGCGGCATCATCCTGCAACAGCTCCGCCGGCTCGGTGCGTCCTGCGACTGGGAACGCACGCGCTTTACGATGGATCCCGGCTGTTATGAGGCCGTTATCGACGTGTTCGTGCGGCTTTACGAAGAAGGTCTGATTTATCGCGGCGTGCGCATGGTCAACTGGGACCCCAAGGCCTTGACCGCGCTCTCGGACGAGGAGGTCATCTACAAGGAAGAACGGAGCAAGCTGTATTATCTGCGTTATGAGGCCGTGGATGAACCGGGCAAATATCTCATCGTGGCCACGACGCGTCCCGAAACGATTTTGGGCGACGTGGCGGTCTGCGTGCATCCGGAAGACCCGCGTTACGCGTCGCTGCACGGCAAAAAACTGCGCGTGCCGATTGTCAACCGCGAAATCCCCGTCATCACCGATACCTACGTTGACCGCGAGTTCGGTACGGGTTGCCTCAAAATCACGCCGGCGCACGACATCAACGACTACGAAATAGGCCTCAAATACAAGTTGGAGGTTATCGATATTTTTGAACCCGACGGGCGTGTGAACGGCAAGGTGGGGCTGTATGTGGGCATGGACCGTTTTGACCTGCGTAAGCAGATTGTCAAGGATCTGAAGGCGGTCGGCCTGCTCGAAAAGGAAGAGGACTACACGAACAAGGTGGGGCATTCCGAACGCACCGACGCCGTTATAGAGCCTAAGCTGTCGGCGCAGTGGTTCCTGAAGATGCCGTCTTTGGCCGGCCCCGCGCTCGAAGTGGTGATGAACGATACGGTCTGCTTCCATCCGGCCAAGTTCAAGAACACGTACCGCCACTGGATGGAGACCATCAAGGACTGGTGCATCTCGCGCCAGCTGTGGTGGGGGCAGCGTATCCCGGCCTATTATCTGCCGAACAAGGAAGTTGTGGTGGCGCGCACGGCGGAAGAAGCCTTGGCCTTGGCCAAGAGCCGTTATCCGGAAGCCGCCGGCTACACGCTCGCCGACCTGCAACAGGACGAAGACGTGCTGGACACGTGGTTTTCGTCGTGGCTGTGGCCGATGTCGGTATTCGACGGCGTTACCAAGCCCGACAACCCCGAAATCAACTATTACTATCCGGTCTGCGACCTCGTGACCGCGCCCGACATCATGTTTTTCTGGGTGGCGCGCATGATTATGGCCGGTCTGCATTTCAGAAAACAGGTGCCGTTCTCGCACGTGTATTACACGGGGACGGTGCGCGACAAACTGGGCCGCAAGATGTCCAAGTCGCTGGGCAATTCGCCCGACCCCATCGGCCTGATAGAGAAATACGGGGCGGACGGCGTGCGCGTGGGCATGCTGCTCACGTCGCCGGCGGGCAACGACCTGCCGTTTGACGAGGCCATGTGTGAACAGGGCCGCAATTTCTGCAACAAGATATGGAACGCGCTCCGGTTGGTCAAAGGCTGGACGGTAAGCGATTCGCCCGCCGGCAGCGGCGGCGACGCCGCCGCGCACGCCGCCATCCGCCGCACGGCCATGGATTGGTTCGAAGCTTCGCTGCGGCAGACGGCCGCCTTTATGGAAGACTGCTATACCAAATACCGGCTCAGCGACGCGCTCATGGCCGGCTATAAGCTCGTTTGGGACGAATTCTGCGCCTGGTATCTGGAAATCATCAAGCCGGCCTACGGCCAGCCCATCGACCGCGAGACCTACGAAAAGACGTTGGATTTCTTCGACAGCCTCATGACGCTCATGCACCCGTTCATGCCGTTCCTGACCGAGGAAATCTGGCACGTGTTGCGGCCGGGTCGCGAGGAAAAGAGCGTGATGTTCGAGGCGGCGGTTTATAACGGCCTGTCGCGGAATCCGACCGAGGCCGCCGACAAGGCCCTGTTGCAGCGCGGCGAATTCGCCAAGGAAGTGATTATGGGCATCCGCGCCTTGCGTAGCAGCAAGAACCTGTCGCCCAAGACACCGTTGAAGCTGAGCGTACAGAAAAGCGGCGGCGAGGCGGCCGACCCGCTTTTCGACCCGATTGTGACGAAACTCTGCAACCTGGAAAGCCTTGACTATGTGACCGAACCCGTTGAGAAAGCCTATACGTTCGTGGTGGGTACCACCGCTTTCTTTGTCCGCATGGAGGCCGAGACCGTGGATGTGGCCGCCGAATTGGCCAAGGCTAAGGAAGAATTGGCCTATACCGAAGGCTTTTTGGGCAAGGTCATGCAGAAACTCGGCAATCCCAAGTTCGTGGACGGTGCGCCCGAAGCCGTGGTGGCCGTCGAGCGCAAGAAGCAGGCCGATGCGGAGGAACGTATCCGCTTGCTCAAGGAACGCATCGCCCAATGGGAAAAATAAAGGCGCTCGTGGTGGCGGCGGTCTTGTGCCTGTCGCAACCGGTTTTCGCCCAAAAGAAAGCCGAAAGAGTGCCGGCCAAGCCTCTGACGGTCTACAATGCCGGCATCCCCGCCGACCAGGTGGAAAGCGGCGACCGCGTGCTGGCGTTCGTCAAGGGCGCGTCGCGGCGCACGCTTTACAAAGAGGGCGCCGTGTTGAAGATAAAGACGACCGACCGTCAAAAGGTGCAGGGCTATATCAACCGTATCGGCGATACGGCCGTCATGATAAACGGCGTCGATTACCGATACGACCGCATCGCCGCCTATTACGTGCCGTTCCGGATTTGCACGATCATGGGCTCGGCACTTTGCATCGCCGGCGGCGGTTATATGCTGTTGGACGGCATCAACGGCGCGATTACCCGCAAGCAGCCCGTCTTTCATACGGAGGCGTTGGCGACCGGCATACCGCTCATGGCGGCCGGCGGCGTGGTGTTGGCTTTTAAGGAAGTCAAACGCAATACCGACAAATGGCGTGTAAAGGTCATGGTTTGGTAGAGTGTATATATTAAAGAAAACGTGTTGAACACCATATGAAAAAGCTGAATTCATTCCTGCTCAAGTCCTATATCGGACCGTTCGTGCTCACGTTCTTCATCGGCATCTTCGTGTTGCTCATGCAGTTTCTGTGGCGGTATGTCGATGATTTGGTCGGCAAGGGGCTTGATTTATGGACGATTTGCAAGTTCATGTTCTATGCCTGCTGGACATTCGTGCCGATGGCCTTGCCGTTGGCCGTCCTGCTCTCGTCGCTCATGTTCTTCGGCAATATGGGCGAGCATTACGAACTGGTCGCGCTCAAGGCGGCCGGTATTCCGCTCCGGCAGTCGATGCGGCCGCTCATAGGCGTTTGCTTCGGCATCTGTCTGTTGGCGTTCTTCTTCGCCAACTATGCCGCACCGAAAGCCTATCTGAACTACCGCGTGCTCTATCACGAAATCCGCACGAAGAAGCCGGCCTTGGACATCCCGGAGGGCGTGTATTACAAGCAAATCGACGGCTATACGATTCGCGTCGATAAGAAGGAACGCGACGGTGCGCATCTGAAAGGCGTGCAGATTTACGACCATACGGCGCACAAGGGCAATACGAACGTGACGATGGCCGAGCGCGGCTATATGCAGACCTCCGAAGACGGCCGCTATATGACGCTGACGCTTTACGACGGCCATACCTATGGCGAGAACGCCGAGATGGGGCGTGGAATGCGCGACAACAACCGCGACCGCGACGTGGCCTATCCGTTTACGCGCGTCCGGTTCGAAAAACAGATACTGCTGTTCGACCTCGCGTCGTTCCAGATGCCGGAAGCCACGGCCGATATGTACGAACGTCACCAGCGCACGTTGGGCATCAGGGCCCTGTCGGCGCAATACGATACGTTGAAGGCGAACCGCGACGCGCGTCAGGCCGAAATCGCCCGCGCCATGGGCACGCAGTATTATCATCTCTCGCATTACTATGCCCAGGATTCGGCACGGTGCGCTTTGCGTCCCGAAAAGACGGAGGCGGCCGAACAGGCCTACCGGCAATGGCGCGGCGAAATCGCTCCGGCCGCCAAGGCGCAGGCGGCGGCCAAGGCCGAGACGTTCCGTTCCGACGCGCAGTACTACCGCAACGATATATATTATCGCAACGAACAGGTCAATTCCTATGCGGTGGAATGGCATAAGAAGTTCAGCCTTTCGGCGGCCTGTCTCATCCTGTTCTTTATCGGCGCACCGCTGGGTTCCATTATCCGCAAGGGCGGCTTGGGGATGCCGGTCGTGGTGTCGGTCTTACTGTTCGTCATCTATCACGTATTGACCGTTATCGGCGAGAAAGCAGCCATAGAGGGCGTGATGAGCAGCTTCTGGGGCATGTGGTTCGCGCCGCTCATTTACCTGCCGTTCGGCATACTGCTCACGTTGCAGGCCACGGTCGATTCCTCTTTCCTCGATGCCGATACCTGGCGTCGTCTGTTGGGACGAAACAAAGCGGCGTAGTATGGAAACCGAGAAACCCGTTCTGATGCTGTGTCCCAAGCCGCTCTATCCATTGCGGGATGGCGGTTGCGTGGCCATGTACGCCATTTGGCACGGCCTCAATCTGTATAACCGCGATGTGGAGATTCTGACGGCCTCGTCGTATAAGCATCCGTTGGATTTGACCGATTTGCCGCCCGGTATGCGGATTTCGGGCGTGGAACTCGATTTGCGGCCCCGTTTGTTCAAGGCGTTCAAAAATCTGTTCAGCCGCCGCTCCTATATATTGGAGCGTTTCCAATCGGCAGAGATGGCCGCGCGTCTGCGCGAGAAACTGCAACAGGAGGATTACGCCTGGATTCAGATAGAAAGCCTGTTCATGGCGCCTTATATCCCGCTGATTCGGCAATATACGCAAGCCAAAATCGTGGTGCGTCCCGCCAATGTGGAGAGTGAGATTTGGATGCGGTTGGCGCGCAAGGCTTTCGGATTGAAGAAACTGTATTACAAGTTGCTGGCCAATCGGTTGCAGCGCGAGGAAATCTTTTGGCTGAACCAAGCCGACCTCGTATTGCCGCTTACCGACCGCGATACGGCCACGTTCCAACGTTTGGGCGTGCGCGTGCCGTTGCATACGCTTTCGGTGGGCATGGCCGATACGCTGGCCCCCGTGGAGGTGGAGCCCGAATACCCATCCATCTTCTATATCGGTGCGCTGAATTGGCTGCCCAACCTCGAAGGCATCGACTGGTTCCTAAAGAAAGTGTGGCCGCATATCCACCGCCGCTGCCCCGACCTGACGTTTTATCTGGCGGGCCGCTATATGCCATCGCGTCTGCGCAACCTGCGCATGGAAAAGGTCGTGGTTATGGGCGAGGTGGAAGACGCCAAACTGTTCATGGCCTCCAAGGGCGTGATGGTGGTGCCCGTGCTTTCGGGCAGCGGCATCCGTATCAAAATCATGGAGGGCATGGTGGCCGGCCGTCCCGTCGTGACCACGACGATGGGCGCGGAGGGGCTCGACTACCGGCCGGGCAAAGACCTTTGGATAGCCGATACCGAGGAAGCGTTCGCCGAAGCCGTCGAATATGCCGTGACGCACCGTGAGGAAGCCGAGGAAGTGGGAGAGAACGGCCGCCGGCTTATGCTCGAATACCACAATATCGAAAAAATAACCGCCCAACTGATAGACTATTGCCGTTGAAACTGCTTGTCGTACTGTCGCGTTTCCCCTATCCGTTGGAAAAAGGGGACCAGTTGCGGGCCTATCATCAGATCAAGGCCCTTTCGGCGTTTTATGAGCTGCATCTGTTCTGCCTGAGCCCCAAACCGGTGCCGGCGGCCTATCTGCAGGCGTTGACGCCCTATTGCGCGTCCATCTGCATCGGGACGACGGGCGGATGGTTCAACCGGCTGTTTCAGGCGTTGCGGCTTTGGCGCAAGGGTTGGCCGTTGCAGTGCGCCTATTTCTACAGCCGGCGCGCCAAGCGGCGGTTCGACGCTTATTACGCGCAGGTGTCGCCCGATTTGCTGTTGAGCCAGTTGGTGCGCACGATGCCCTATACCTCAGACAAGCCCGTTTTCAAGGTGCTCGACTATCAGGACACGTTTTCCTACGGTGTATATAAGCGTTATCAGGTGGCGCGCGGCTTGCGGCGGTGGTTGTTCCGCTACGAATATCACGCTCTGTTGCGGGCCGAAACCGACGCTTTCGCGCGATACGACCTCTGTACGATTATCTCCGAGCAGGACCGCGACGCCTTGCCGTTGGAGCACACGCAACAGATGCGGGTCAAAATATGGCGCAACGGGGTCGATACCGACTATTTCAAGCCGGTGCCGCCGCCCACCGACCGCGTTTTCGACATCGTGTTTGCCGGCAATATGGGCTATCAGCCCAACGAGGATGCCGCCGAATACCTCGTGCAGCGTCTGCAGCCGGCCATGGCGCAACGGGATTGTCCTGTCAGCGTCTTGTTGGCCGGCACGTCGCCCACCTATGTCGTGCGCCGGTTGGCCTCCGAAACCGTTACGGTAACGGGCTGGATAAGGGATATGCGCGAGGCCTACGCGTCGGGTCGGATGCTTGTGGCGCCCATGCGTCTGGGCACCGGTATGCAGAATAAACTGTTGGAGGCCATGGCCTGCGAGTTGCCGTGTATCGCCTCCGAAATAGCCGTGCGCGGCTTGGGCGACTTCGACGACTGTCCCGTGTGCGCCGTGCCGCTCTCGTTCGACAACGACCGGGTGCCGGAAGCCTTGGAGGAGGCCGTGCGCCGCTATCTGTCCGATGCCGGTTTGCGGGCGGAAACGGGGCGTCGGGGACGCGCGTTCGTATTGAAATATTACAGTTGGCCGGCTCAGGCCGCTAATTTTAAAACTTGGACCGATGGATTTGTTCTCTCCGGATCCCACGTGGGCTGAGGCCCGTATCGCGGAATTGACGGATAAGCTCAATGCGGCCAACCATGCCTATTATGTGTTGGACAACCCGCAGATGAGCGACTACGAGTTCGATATGCTCTTGGAGGAATTGACCGGCTTGGAGCGCGAGTTTCCGGCCTATGTCCGTCCCCATAGTCCTACACAGTGCGTGGGCGGCGCGCCCGTCAAGGGTTTCGCCACGGTTTTGCATACTACGCCCATGCTGTCGCTCGGCAACACCTATACCAAGTACGATTTGGTGGAATTCGACGCGCGCGTGCGCCGCGGCACGGAAGAACCTTATACCTATGTCTGCGAGTTGAAGTACGACGGCGTTTCCATCAGCCTCCTGTATGAAAACGGTCTGTTGACGCGGGCCGTGACGCGCGGCGACGGCCGGCAGGGGGACGATGTGACGGCCAATATCCGCACCATCGCCTCCATCCCGTTGAAACTCTCCGGCAACGATTATCCGGCCCGGTTTGAAATCCGTGGCGAGGTCATTATGCCGCACAAGGTGTTCTACGAACTCAACGCCAAGCGCGAGCAGGCGGGCGAGACGCCTTTCGCCAATCCGCGGAACGCCGCCTCCGGCAGTCTCAAACTCTTGGATCCTAAGCAGACGGCCTCGCGCAAACTCGATTGTTTCCTCTATTTCCTGTTGGCGGACGAATATGCCGGGGAAACCCATCTCCATTGCTTGGAGAAGGCCGCCGGCTGGGGTTTCAAGACCGGTTCTTTTTACCGCGAATGCGCCAACCTCGATGAGGTCATGGGCTTTATCGACGAATGGGACACGAAGCGGACCGCTTTGCCGTTCGACATAGACGGCATTGTCATCAAAGTCAATCAGAAACGGCTGTGGCCGGTTTTGGGTGAAACCATGAAGACGCCGCGCTGGGCCATCGCCTATAAGTTCAAGGCCCAACAGGTCAAGACCCGTTTGGAGGGTATCGGCTACCAAGTGGGGCGGACGGGGGCTGTGACGCCCGTGGCGCATCTGGAACCCGTGGTCTTGGCCGGTACGACGGTCAAGCGCGCCTCCTTGTACAATGCTGACAATCTGGAGAAAATGGACTTCCGCAAGGGCGATATCGTGATGGTGGAGAAAGGCGGCGAAATCATCCCCAAAATCGTGGGCATCGATTTGTCGCAACGCAAGTCGGACGGCGAGCCCTACCGTTTCGCGACCCATTGCCCCGAATGCGGTGCCGCCTTGGTGCGCAAGGAAGGCGAGGCCGGTTATTATTGTCCCAACGACGACCATTGTCCGCCGCAAATCAAAGGGCGGCTGGAACATTTCATATCCCGGCGCGCCATGGATATCAATACGATAGGCGAAAGCAAGGTGGACGTGCTGTACGAACGCGGGCTGTTGAAGACGATAGCCGATTTCTATGCGCTGGACTATCAGGCGCTGTACGGTGTGGAGGGCGGCGACCAGGCGCAGAACGGCAACCGTCGCGTGGTGACGTTGCGCGACCGCAGCGTGCGCAATATATTGGCGGGCATAGAGGCTTCCAAGCGCAAGCCGTTCGAAACGGTGCTGTTTGCCATGGGCATCCGCTATGTGGGCGAAGTGACGGCCAAGGGCATCGCGCGTCATTTCGGCAATATCGATGCCTTGAAGGCCGCTTCTGTTGAGGATTTGTTGCAGGTGCCGGATGTGGGGGAGACCATCGCGCGGAGCGTTCGGGATTATTTCACCAAGCCGGAGCATCTTGAGATTATCGCGCGGCTAAAAGCGGCCGGCCTGCAATTTGAAACCACGCGGGTGGCGGCGGTGCAGGATGGCGTGCTGTCGGGCACGGTTTGGGTGGTAAGCGGTGTTTTCTCGCGTTCGCGCGATGACATGAAAGCGCTTATAGAAGCCAACGGCGGCAAGGTGGCGGGCGGCGTTACCGGCAATACGGACTATCTGCTCTCCGGCGACAATATGGGGCCAGAAAAGCGCAAGAAAGCCTTGGCCTTGGGCGTGGAAATCGTGGACGAAGCCGCGTTCTTCGAAAAAATCGCTAAAACATCCGGCGAATAAGCCGCAGTTTGTGGCTGTAATTCTTGGTATCCTGACGGTATATGCCTTGATGGTCAATCGTGTCGATGCGCACCATGCCGCTGGCGTGGATGATGCGGTTGTTGCCCATGTAGATGCCCACGTGCACGATCTGTTCGTTTTCGTTGTCGAAAAACAGTAAATCGGCGGGCTTGGCTTCGTCGAGGAAGTTGACCGCTTCGCCGGCGCCCGCCTGGTCTTTGGCATCGCGCGGCAGTTGTATTCCGTATATACGATAGAGCGTCTGCGTGAAGCCCGAACAATCCGTGCCGAAGATGGATTTTCCGCCCCACAGATAAGGCGTGTTGAGCCATTGGGCGGCCGATTTCAGCAGGGCTTCGCGGCGTTCCGTTTCCGACAGGGCTTGTCGTTTTTCCACGGTCATCAAGGCGTCCAATGAGCCGAAGCCCGTTTCGGCCGTTTGGAAGATACCGTTCTCCAAAACCGGCAGACGGCACCCCATGCCGACGGGAAATTGAAAGAGGTCGCTCGTGCGTTGGATGCGGTTGTAAGGGTTGAGCGTAAAGGCGGCCTGCGTGTCCGATACCCACGGTTGATGCCGCTCCTTTGGAACCAGTTGGATTTGCTTGCTGTCCACCCAGGCTTCGTAACCGTCCGCATCGGTGCGGATTCTGAGCCAGTGCGTGTATTTCTCAAGCACGGTGAACGTCTCGCCGAAAAGCAGTTGCGATACCATTTCCGACGCATGGCTGATGGTTTCCCGCAGCGGAACCTGACTCAACAAACCGATACCGAATTGTTCCATATAAATCTGTCTGTTTACAAAAAAGGCAGCCCCGCAAGCAGGACTGCCTTATGATGAAAAACTTGCTTTTCGGTCTAACCCAACGTGAACGAGATGGGGATGGAATAGCGGCAACGAACCGCACGGCCACGCTGTTTGCCGGGCGTCCATTTCGGAAGGGCCTTCACGACACGGATGGCCGCTTCGTCGCAACCGCCGCCGATACCTCTCAAAATCGTCACGTCCGTAACGCTACCGTCTTTCTCCACAACGAAGCCCACGTAAACACGGCCCTGAATACCGCTTTCCTGCGCCGCTACGGGGTAGGAAAGGTTCTTGCGGATGAATTCATGCAGGGCTTCTTCACCACCGGGGAAGCCGGGGCTTTCCTCAACGATTTGGAAGATTTCCTCTTCTTCAACGACTTCTTCAGCCACCATGACCACTTCCACGGGTTCCACCGCCGTCTGTTCGTCGGCTTCCACGTCGAAGCTTACGTCGTTGTCTTCGATTTCGACATCATCTTCCACCACTTCGATTTCCGTAGAAACCTGGCTGGGGGGAGGAGGGGGCGGGGCGACTTCCTGAGAGGTCTGAATAATCATTTCCTCTTCAATCGCAACGGCGGCACGGCTGATTTCGTCCACAACGATTCTGTCGTACGACTTCCATTCGAAAGCGGCCCAAATCACCACCAACGAGAAAACCAAACCGATTTCCATGTACAGCCCCTTGCGTGTTTCGAGGTCTGCTTTCGGTGACTTCTTGATTTCCATGGTATTAAAGGTTTCTTAACGGCCTCCCGTCAAGAGAGGCCACACAAAAAGTAAGGCGAAGATAATCATTTTTTCTGAGACGGCAAACTTTTAGGGCCACTTTGCGATGCTTGGACGTAGCCGATGGGCCGCCGTTTCCGTTGTTCCTCCGGAATGCTCAATAATTGGGTCAGGGTTTGGTAGATTTCGTTAAACCGGCTGTCTGTATTGAGTTCCAGCTCTTCGATGCGTTTCAGCAGTTCTTCGTAGTTCATCGCAATGCGCCGTAGGAGGACAAATGCCCGCATGATGGAGATATTGACCTCGATGGCGGTTTGGCTTCGCAAGACGGACGACAGCATGGCGACCCCCTGTTCCGTGAATGCCATGGGCGGAATGGGGAAGTGGCGAAGGTTGTTCGGGAACTTATCACAAATTGTGATAACTTTAATCCATTCATCTTTAGATAGTTCAAACATAAAATCCTCAGGAAATCGGTTGAGGTTGCGTTTGACGGCTTGTTTCAGTACACGGGTTTCCACTTGGTAAAGTTCGGCCAGGTGGAAGTCCATCATGACGCTGCGGTCTCTGACGGTGAAAATTTTTTGCTGAATGATTTGCAAGTCCATGGTTGTCTGGTATAAAGTTAGAAACGGTAGGCGTAGCGGAGCGTGCCGGTAAAGTCGGTGCGGGCGGCGGGCGTATCGGGGGCGGTAGCGCCTCCCAGCGCGTGTTTGACCCGCAGGTTGACGCGCAGGTCAAGCTGGTGATGCTTGGCGAAACGGTACGCCACGCCGCCGCCGAGGTTGACCAAACCGCTTTGCAACGTGCGTTGGCCGAAGCCGAGGTCGTATTGCAGGCGGGTGTTCAGCGACAGGCTTTTGTCTTGGAGCAGGCTTTTGGAAAAGTTGACCGAAGGGCCGGTGTAGGTTTCGGCCTGCCTGGAGGCCGGCCGGTACACGGCCTGGGCGTGCCATGTGGTGTTGAGCCGGCTGTCCTTGGGCAGTGTGGTCTGGTGCGAGAGCTGGGCCGAGAAATAGTCGTTCATGGCTGGCTCGCCCACCAACCGGGATTCCTGAAACGAGCAGTCGAACGCCAGCGTGTGCGCGTGGTCTTGCGCTCCGAGGCGGCACGCGACACGCACTTGCGCCTGTTGCGAGAGCTGGGTGTTGCGCAGCGAGTCGGGATGCGCGATGGGCGTATAGGCGCCCGGTTCCACCTGCATCGGCAACAGGCGCGTGTGCGTCGTGAAGTTGGAGTAAGAGGCCGAGGCTTCCCAAGGGCCGTCGGACGCATAGTGCAGTTGCACGTCGGCGGCGAGGCGGTTCATGCGGCTTTGACGCTCTTGGCTCAGGTTGTCGCGTTGCCAGCCGAGGCGGCCCGAGAACCGCAGCTTCTGCTTGAAGTCGCCACTGTAGCCGAGCGACAGGCTTTCGAGGTCGCCGCCGCTGTAGTACCGCCCCATGCTTTGGAACTGCGCGCCCTGACGTTCGTAGGCCAGCTCCGCGCCGAACGCCTGGGCGCGCACCTTGAACGACAGGCCCGGTATGGCCTTGTCGGCCTCCACATCGGCGAGCCGGTCTTCTGCCGCGGGCCGGTTTTGCAAAACGCTGAACCCGCCCTCCGCGCCAAGGGTCACGAGGTCGGCAATCAGGAAACGCCCCTGCCAGGCCAGCACGAAATTGCGCTGTGGCGGCGTCTCCGCGCCCGCCAACACCTTGTCGTTGTCCCAGGCATGGAAGAAATGCAGGTCGAGCTGCTGCTTCTGATGCGTCCAACCCACTTTAAGCCCGTAGGCGAGCCGGCGGTAGGAGGGCGGGCGCAGGCTGTCGCCCACGTCCTCTTTCTGCAACCGTCCGAACATCGCGCTCAGCGACACCGGCAAAAAGTCGGGCGTCAGTTCCACGCCCGCGCCGTCGAAGCCGATACCCGCCAAACCGTAGGGCGACATCGTCATGCTCGTTCTGCCGATATAAGCCTTGGCCCATTTATAGGAAGGCGTAATCTGCAGCGTGTTGAACGGATGCTTGAAATTGAAGCCGTCCTGTCCGAACGACAGTTGGACGGGCAACGCGATGCCGTAAACGGCCGGGTTGAGCGACACGTTCAGCAGATAGGAAAACGGTCGGTTGAAGTTCTTGGGCTGAGACAGGAAACTGCTGAATTCCGCATCGGCTTGGCCGCTGATTGTAAACGGCTTGCGTTTGGCGATACCGCTCAGTTCCTGTGCCGACAGTCGCGCGCCCATGCTGACCGTGGCCGCACCCACACCGATGCAGGCCACGAGCAGGCACGTCTTTAAAATGAGTTCAAGCCAAAGGAATAACCTCCGGCGGCGATGGCTGTGAATAAAAAACTTTCTCATCGTTCATTCGTTTCTTAATGTACGAACGAACTTGAGAAATAACGGAAAAAAGTCCCGGAGGCCTTGTTATATCTGGCCGCCGCCAAGCGCGCGGTAGAGCGTCACCACGGCCGTCCATTCGCTGAGCCGGTTGCTTACCGAAGTCAGCTGAGCCGACAGCAAGGCCTGTTGCGCCGCCAACACTTCCAAATAGGTCGTGCTGCCGTGTTCCATGAGCAGTCGCGTGCTTTCGGCCGCCACGCCCAACGAGGTCACCTGCTTGTCATAGAGCAGCGACCGTTCGCGCGTGGACTGCACCAAGGCCAAAGCGTTGTTCACCTCCATGCCGGCTTCCAGCAACGTCTGCTGGAACGAGATTTTGGCTTCTTCCTGTTGCGCCTTGGCTATTTTGAGTTGGGCCGTCAGTCGGCCGTTCTGGAAAATCGGTTGCGTCAGACTGGCCAATGCACTCCAAATCAGGTCCGCGCCGCCTTTCCAACCAATGCTTCCGCTTAGGGAAATAGAAGGATAAAAGGCCGACCGCGCCGCGTTCGTCGCATAGAACGCACGGGCCAGATTCTGTTCGGCCTGCATCACGTCGGGGCGTTTCGACAAGAGCGAAATAGGAATACCTACGCGTAGGTCGTTGGAGAAAATCATGACCGGCATTTCGCCGCGTTCGATGTGGTGCGGCGTGGTGCCGAGCAACGCGCAGATTTGGTTCTCCGTTTCGCGGATTTGCTGTTGGATGTTGGGGATGGCCGCGCATACGCTGTAATAAGCGCCTTCGCTCTGCGCCACGGCCGCCGTATTGCCTACGCCGGCTTCCATCAATGCGCGCGTCGCCTCCAAACTCTCTTCCCAACTCTGCTTGGTCAGATTGTATATATGTAGCTGCTCGTCCAACGTCACGAGTTTGTAATACAGGATGGCCGTGTTGGCAATCAACTGCGTGCGCACGGCCTGCCGGTAGGCTTGCGTCTGCAACAGGCTGGCCTGCGCCTGCTTCTTGGCGTTGCGCAGTCCGCCGAACAAATCCACCTGCCACGAGGCCGAGATCCCCACATTGTAGTTGTAGCTCGGTCCGCTGGTGGTTATGCCGTTGCTGAAATTGATGCCGCCGTTGCTCGGTCCACCGCTGATAGGCAGGCCGAACGAGGGGATAAACGCCAGTTTGGCGGCTTTCAGACTCGCTTCCGATTCTTCCACGCGCAGGAAAGCGATCCGCATATCCGCGTTCCGCAAGAGCATCGAGTCGATGAGGTCTTGCAGATAGGGGTCGGTAAAGAAATCGCGCCAGGCGATGTCGGCGATGGATACCGTATCGGCGTTCGCCGCCGGTTCACCGTAGATGCCGTCCACCTGCAGGTCGTCCGGCCGCGAGTAAGACGAATAAATGCCGCAACCGGTCATCAAACCGGCCAAACCGGCCGCCCCGGCCAGCATCAGCATCCATTGGCGAAAACTTGACTTATTCATTATCTTCATGTTGATTATCGGAGTTAAAGTGCAGCGGTTTGATCCGTTCCTGCAACGATTGGAAAATGATAAAGAAGACCGGTACCACAATCAGCAAGGCCACCGTACCGAAGAGCATACCGCCCACGACGCCGGAACCCAACGAACGGTTGCCGTTCGCGCCAACGCCCATGGCCGTCATCAACGGCAACAAGCCTATGATCATCGTGCTGGCCGTCATCAGGATAGGACGCAGACGCGCTTTGGCCGCGCTCAGGGCCGCCTGCGCAAGCGTCATGCCTTTCATGCGGCGGTCAACCGCATATTCGGTCAACAGAATCGCCGTCTTGGAAATCAAACCGATGAGCATGATCAAGCCGACCTGCAGATAGATGTTGTTTTCCAAGCCGAGCATATGGGCGAACAGGAACGAACCCATCAAGCCGAACGGCACGCTGAGGATAACGGCGAACGGCAAGAGGAAACTTTCGTACATGGCGCTCAGGATTAAGTATATAAAGAATATACAAATCCCGAAGATGATGGCCGTGTTGTTCGACTGCGAAGCCTCTTCACGCGTAATACCGCCGTAAGAATAGCTGAAGTTGTTGGGCAGCGTCTCTTTCGACACGCGCGCCACCTCCGCAATCGCGTCACCGGTACTGTAGCCGTCGGCGGGCGAGGCGTTCACGGTAATGGAGTTATAGAGGTTGAAGCGCGAGAGCGTTTCCGAACCGTATACCCGTTTGAGCGTCACGAACTGGCTCAGCGGCGCCATTTCGCCGTTGATGCGGACGTACATGTCGTCGAGCGAACTTTCCGTGGTGCGGTAGGGAATGGCGGCCTGCACCATCACGCGGTACACCTTCGAGAATCGGTTGATGTTGGAGGCGTAAGTACCGCCGTAGTAACCGCTCAATACGTTCAGCACCTCGTTGGGCGAAATGCCGGCGCGCTTGCACTTGGCCGCGTCCACATCCACGAGCCATTGCGGGTAGCTGACGCTGAACGACGAGAACGCGCTTTGGAATACCGGCGAGGCCCGCAAGCCTGCGATAAAGTCCTGCGTTACGTTGTAAAGTTCGTTCACATCGCCGCCTACACGGTCCTGAACGTTTATTTCCAAACTGTTACCCATACCGTAGCCGGGAATCATACCGGGCGCCATCGCAAAAATCGAGGCCTCGTGTATGCCGGCCGTCCGTTTGTAAATTTCCTTGATAACGCTGTTCACGTTGTCGGATTTGCGCGGACGGTCATCCCACGGTTTGAGTTTGATGATGAACATACCGTAGGAAACACCCTGACCGGAAATCAGCCCGAAGCCGCTGACCTTCGTGTAGTCCCGGATTTGCGGAATCGTGCGGATGTCCGTCTCTATTTCGTCCATGACCTTGGCGGTGGAGTTCAACGAGTAGCCCGCCGGCATCGTGACGTTGACGAATACGGTACCTTGGTCTTCCTCGGGCACCAAACTCGTTTGAATCGTACTCATCAAGAATACGAGCAAAACGGCCGTACCGCCCAGCATAACCCACGGAATCCAGCGGCGGCGGATGAATACGAGTACGAATCCCTTGTATTTATTGCTCAATTTGCCGAATACCGCGTTGAACGCATGGCGGAAACGGGACGCGAAATTGTCTTTCTCTTCGCCCGACTCATCCGTGTAAGGACGGAGCAGGAGCGCGCACAGGGCCGGCGAGAGCGTCAAAGCGTTGATGGCCGAGATACCGACGGCCACGGCCATCGTCAAACCGAACTGCGTGTAGAACGTACCGGACGTACCGCCCATGAACGATACCGGGATGAATACGGCCATAAAGACGAGCGAGGACGTGACGACGGCCGCGCTGATGCCTTTCATCGCCTCCACGCTGGCCTTGTAGGGCGAGCGGTAGCCTTCGTCGAATTTGGTCTGTACGGCCTCCACCACCACAATCGAGTCGTCGACGACGGTACCGATAACCAATACCAAGGCGAACAGCGTGATGAGGTTGATGGAGAAACCGAGCAACATCATGAACGCGAACGTACCCACGAGCGAAACGATGATGCCCACGAGCGGAATCAACGTCGATTTGAGGTCTTGAAGGAAGATATATACTACAAGGATAACGAGGACGATGGCCTCGAACAGTGTTTTGAGCACCTCACGGATAGAGGCGTAAAGGAAGTCGGTCACACTCATGATGCTCACGATGGCCGTACCCTTGGGCAAGGTCGGACGGATTTCATCCAAGAGTTTGTCGATATCCTGTACCACCTTCGTGGCATTGGAGCCCGCCGTTTGGTATACCATGGCCGTGATGCCGGGGCAACCGTCGGTCTGACCGATGAAGTTATAACTTTCGCTACCGAGTTCCACCGTAGCGATATCCTTTATCTTGAGCACCTCGCCGTCGGCCGTCGAACGGATGACCATTTCACCGAATTCCTCGGGCGTGAGCAAACGGCCCTTGTATTTCATCGTGTATTGGTACGTCTCGTCCGAATTTTCGCCGAAAGAGCCCGTGGCCGCTTCGATGTTCTGTTCCGACAGCACCGTCGAGATGTCGGAAGGCACCAGACCGTATTGCGCCATCACGTCCGGTTTGAGCCAGATACGCATACTGTAGTTGGCGCCGAGCACCATGGCGTCGCCCACCCCTCCGATACGCAGAACTTCGGGAATGATGTTGATCATCAAATAGTTCGACAGGAACGTCTCGTTGTAGGAACTGTCGGGGCTATAGAGCGAGAAGATTTTCAACATACTCGTCTGCCGCTTGTTCACGGTAACGCCGATTTGGTTGACGGCCGCCGGCAGGTTACCCGTGGCGCGCGCCACGCGGTTCTGTACGTTGACGGCCGCCATATCCGGGTCCACGCCTTGCTTGAAATAGACCGTAATCGTGGCGCTACCCGTGTTTGTGGCCGACGACGTGAGGTAGTTCATGTTCTCCACGCCGTTGATGGCTTCTTCGAGCGGTACGATGACACTCTTCTGAATCGTTTCCGCGCTCGCGCCGGGGTAGGAGGTCGAAACCGAAATCGTAGGCGGCGCGATGTCGGGGAACTGTTCCACCGGCAGGGTCGCGAGGCTGATGATGCCGACCGAAACGATAAGTATCGATATAACGGCCGAAAGGACGGGCCGTTGTATAAACGTTTCTAACTTCATGGTTCTTTGCTTTTACGTTTCGTGTGACCCGACTTATAAGGCAATCGTCGTATCCGTCGTGACCGTCGTGTCCGCCGCCATTTCTTCCTCGGCGATTTCCACGGCCACCAAAGACGTGGTATCCACCGCTACTTCCATCGTGTCGGCCGCCTTCTGCAACACGGGTTTCACCACCGTGCCTTCGCGCAGCAGGCCCACGCCTTCGGCCACCAATACGTCGCCGGCTTCTACGCCCTTATCCACGATATAGCGGCTCGCGTCCAAGTTGTGAACGGTCACTTCCTTGGCCGTGGCGATGCTGTCGTTGACTTTATAGACGAAAACGCGGTCTTGTACCTCAAACGTCGCGGCCTTGGGAATGATGATGGCGTTGGATTGACGTTCGGTCATGATGACGTTGCCGGAAGCCCCGCTCAGCAGGATACCTTTGGGGTTGGGGAATACGGCGCGCACGCTCACCGTGCCCGTGCTGCGGTTGATAACGCCGCTGATGCTTTCGATACGACCCGTTTCCGGATAAATCGAACCGTCGTTGAGTTGCAGATACACATCCTCCATATTGGCGATGGCTTCTTCTATGCTGCCGTATTCGCGCGTAAGGCTCAGCAAGCGGTTTTCACTCAACGAGAAATAGACATACATCTGCGAATTGTCCGACACCGTGGTCAGCGGGGTCGGCATACTCGGGCTCACGAGCGCGCCCTTGCGGTAGGGCAACGTGCCCACGACGCCTTCCGAAGCGCTGCGGATTTCCGTATAGGACAGGTTCTGCCGGGCCGTCACTTCCAAAGCCTTCATCTGTTCGAGCGTGGCTTCGGCCGTTCTTTTGTTGTTCTTGGCCGTTTGCAGGTCGAAGTCCGAAACCACGTTCTTTGCGCGCAACGTCTTTTTGCTGTCATAGGTCAGTTTGGCCGTATTAAGGGCCGCTTCGGCGGCTTTTACGTTGGCTTCCGCCGTGCGCAGGGCCGCGAGATAGGGCACCTGGTCGATGACGAACAGCAACTGGTCTTCTTTCACGCGTTCGCCTTCCTGCACCGCCACTTTCGTCAGCGTGCCGGAAATCTGCGGATAAACGTCTATATCCTGGCGGCCGCGGATGGAGGCCGAATAAGAGGCCGTGCCCACGGCTTCCTCACCCACGGCTATGAATGCAGGGTATTCTTTCGGGCCTTGGGCGGGTTGTTTGCCCCGGTTGCAGGCCGTTGTCAGCCAGCCGGCCAACAACAGCACGCCGGCAAATAAAACCATTCTCGTCTTCATGTCTGGAATCTCTTTATCTAAAACTCAATGCTATAATTTCTGGAATTTCGCCATGTATGCCGTGCCGTCCGTGGCCGTCAGCTTGACGATATACGCGCCTTTGCGCAGTTTGGCCACGGTCAGGCTCAGCGTTTCGCCGCCCTGTACATGCAGCGGTGTCAGTTTCCGTCCGTGCAGGTCGTAGATGCCGCCCGTAAAGGCGCCTTCCGGCAGGTTCTCCACATACAGCGTGCCGTCGGTCGGGTTGGGGTAAACGGTCAGCGGTTCGGCCGCGCGTTGCCCTTCATTCGCTTCGCCGGCTTTCCGGAACGTGGCGGTCAGTTGGATATCATAGCGCGCCGCAAATTTGTAGATGGATTGACGGCTTACCACCTCATCGCCGTCGTTCCAACGGACGAAAGCATAACCGTAAGCCGGTGTCGCGTCCAGTGTCACCGAGTCGCCCTCAGGATAGTAGCCGGCGCCGTCCACCAAACCCCATGCCGTGTTGGGCGCGATTTTCACCTCTATGTTATAATAAACCGGCATAAAGAAGTCAATGCCGTCACGCAACGAAACGGTATTGTCGGTATATACGGCTTCCACCGAATACGAATAGGTTTCGCCGCTCTTCAGGTCGTCATCACTGAAAGAGGTTTCCGTTAGATTGTCTTTAATCGGATTGCCGTTGCGGTAAACGCGGTAGTAGGCTACCTGCGGGTCGCCGGCGGCGGTTGTGGGCGCGTCCCATGTCATTTCCAGATTTTTGGGCGGCATAATCGTATATCGGAAGTTGGTCGGCATGGGGCGGCGGTCGGCCAACAAGGCCTTGACGGCTGCGAAAGCGTCGATAAGACCGGAACTGTCGCGCACATAGCGTTCGTTGCCGCTGATGCGTTGCGCCGTAGCGGTAAGCAGTTCACGCATCCGGTGTGTGTTGAGCGTGGCGTCTACCGAAAGCAACAGGCCGCAGAGGCTGGCCGCCACGGGTGTGGCCATGGAGGTACCGTAGATGCCATCGTAATACATGCCCACGAACGTATTGTCGCCCTTGAGGCGGTAGTTCTGGTTCGTGCAGAACGTCGTGCTCAGGACGGAATATTGGGAGGACTGGCCGGCGCGTTTGAGGAAACCGCCCGGCGCGAGGATATCCACCCATTTGCCGTAATTGGAGAATTCGCTCGAATATTTTTTGTCTGAATTGACCGACCCTACGGAAATGACGTAAGGCGAGGCCGCCGGATAAAACAAACCGGAAATGGCTTCGTTGCCGGCCGCGGCAATCAGGATGATGCCTTTCTCGTAGCATGATTTCAGGATTTCCTGTTCCGTCTCGTTCGGCTGGTTGCGGGAACCCCACGACATACTGATGACGTTGGCGCCGTGCTCGGCCGCCCAACGCACGCCTTCGAAGCCATTGGTCACGGCTCCGGGCACGCTGTTGGTGGCACAGCGGACGCCCATCAGCGTCACGCCGCTACCGACGGCGGCCACGCCTATGCCGTTGTTGCGGGTGGCCCCCACGTTACCGGCGCAGTGCGTACCGTGCGACCATTCGTAAGAGGGGCATTTGCTGTTGTAAAGTTCAGGGCAGTCGGCCGTCTGATTCACGTCGGTGGGCGGTGCCGCGCTACCGGTTTCGCGCGTGTGGACGTTATACAGGTTTTCGGGCGCGATATTCAAATCCTCATGGCCATCCCAAATGGCGTTGTCTACCACCGCCACCTTGATGTGCGGCTTACCCGTGGCCAGTTTCCAAGCCGAATCGGCGTTGATGACGTCCAAATGCCATTTGTGGTTGATGCCGCCGATGACCGCGCTCAGCGGGTCGCCCGTCGCATCCGCGTTCAGGCTCTCGCCGCAGGTATAATAGATGGACCGTTTTTCCACCAACTCCACTTCCGGACATTGACGGAGACGTTCGATGAAAACGTCTATGTCTTCGATGCTGTCAATCGTTACGGCAATCGTGCGGCTCAGCGCGTCATTGTCGGCAAAGGCCATCGACTGTACGTCAGCCCGGATGCCGAACGTCGTCATTTCAGCACGCAGGAAGTTGAACCGGGCGGCGTTCAGCGAACGGCTTTCTCCGGATTTGACGGCAAAGGCCGTGTTTTCTTTGAGGCGGATATAAAGGCCGCCGTCTTCATAATCCGCGTTTACGGTTTGGGCTTGAAGACCGTTTCCGTCGACCGTCATCAGGCACGCGAGGCCCAGAACCGTCGCAAAAGCAGTCAGGATATTACGTTTCATAGCGTGTTGTAAAGCTTAGCGAGTTTATTTTTTCAACAATTTAATGGACGTCCGTCCGTCGGCACTTTCAATGCATACGACATACAGGCCTTCCGGCAGGTTGGCGGTCGGCAATGTCAGCGTTTGCCTATCCGTGGAGCCCTGCACCGTTTGGCGCGACAATACGCGCCCCTGCAGGTTGATGATGGATATCGTCAGGCGGTTGCCGCTCAACGGGAGGAAAGACAGCGTGGCCGTTTCGCTTACGGGGTTCGGATAGAGTTTGACGTCGTCGGCGGCCTCGCGGCGGCATTCGTTCGCTATGGTCACGTCCTTGTCGTAAACGCTGTCGTTAATCCAAGTCGTGGTCTTCGACCATTCGCCGTTGGCGGCCGCGTAAGTGGCCTGGATGATTTCCTTCGTTTCCGTATTCTGAATGTAAGCCACAACGCCCACGCGGTCGAGACTGCCGTAGAAGCGCGGGTTATCCCCAACCGTGTAAGTGAACGCGTAGGTCGATTCGGTGTTGTCGTCGGTGGGTTGCGGCGTGATTAAAGGCGTACCGTTGGTATTGGGCAACATCTTGCGGACGATGTTGTAGAATTCGGACTCTTCGCTCATTTGCTTCTTTTCGTGGATGGAGTCTTCGAGCAACGCGACGTAGAGCCGATAGGTGCCTACAATCGGCAGTTTGGCCGTCGTGCGGATTTCCGTTTTCAGCGTCTGGCCGTCAATCTGCAGTTTGGCCTGAAGTGCAATCGGGCTTACCGTCCGTTGGAATTTCGCCAACGAGTCCAAGACGCTCTGATAGGTTTGCGCAATGTTTTCTTCCGAACCGCCTTTAAGCGTAAAGCGGCGGCCGTTCATCGTCCAATAGGGAGCCGATTGTACATTGTAGTAATTGCTGCGCGCCAAAGTCTCGCTCGTGACGAGCGGGTCGCCGGCACTCGGGATGTCCACTTGGAATTTGGCCGCGACAAAGCCGGCGGGGCGGCTCATATCATTGCCGCCGATGATGGAATCCCAGGTATGGAATTCCTTGTTCCACGGGCCGCAGTTGGTGCACATGGCCGAAGAAAAGATTTCGAAAATCACTTGCTTGTAGGTCATATCGGTCTCTTCCGCCACAAAGCAGTTTACCTTGTTGTGCTCCATGCTTACGCTTTGGCCGTTGATTTGGTCGAACCATATCTCAAATACGGCGTTCTCGTCAGCTTCCTGGGGTACGAAATTGAACGAAACCGCTTGATGGGGGAGCGACGTCTCGGTGGCGGGGCCGATAGTCAGATAGTTGAATATTTTGGCGATGACAGGGCCGTCGTTCATGCGGACACAGAGCCGGGCGCTCGTAATCGCCGTGTTCGACCAGTTCTGTAGCGTGGCCGAAACGGGGAAAGACATATTGGAGCCTTCATGCGTGTGAATCATGTAGAGCGGCGTATACGCATTGTTGCAGACTACGACCGAGTTGTTGCCGGCCGTTTCGCCCACGCGGATGTCGTCGATGTCAATCGTCAGCATACGGGTGGAGTTCTGTACGAAAGCGAGGTAGACGGTCTGCCCCGCATATTCGCTCAGGTCGAATACATAGTCCGTCCATTTGCCTTGCGCTTCCCGAACCGAACGGATGTTCTTGAAGGCCGATTGTTCTGCCGTGGTCGTGGATATTTTCAGCACGAATCCGTCACGCGCTTGGGTATCGCCGGATTTGGCACGGAAATACAGTTTGGGCGCGGAGGCGCCTTTGAGCGATATGGCCGGTGTTACGAGCCAACGGTCGGCTTGCGCGTTGGCGTCCTTGAAAAGCGAGGGGGATGAGGCATAGCCTTCGCCGTCCATGCCGCGAATCACCTTCCAGGCCATATCGAAATAAGACAGGTCGGGCTTGCCGTCGAACGGCACGTTGTCGTCGTTGTAGAGCGTGAAGCCCTCCGGCACGTATCCGGTGCCTGTGGCATCCACGGCTACATTGTCAAAACTTTCGTAGAAATACCATTTCTGCGCATGGGTTCTACCGCTCAGCACAACCAAGGCCAAGAGCGCGATTATCAAAGAAAAACGTTTCATATGGCGTAAAAGGTTTTGGCGTATAAAATGCGCGTAAAGATACAAAAAAAACGGGTAAAAATAAAGGGGGTCGCCTGATAAAGCGGCCCCCTTGCACTTAAAACGGATGGAATGTCTTTGTTGTGTTGGCGGTTACGGCAGGAATACTTTGTAAACCGCCGCGCCTTTCTCCGTGTCGATGCGGACAAAGCGCAGCGCGCGTCCGGCCGCCACCGGCAGGCTCAAGTCCTCGCGGCTGTTGAGCGAGAAGCGGGCGAGGCGGTCGCCCGTCAGCGTGTAGATGGTTACGGATTTGATTGTCAGCGCATGGAGGTTGCGAATCTGTAATTGTCCGTGCGTGGCGCTCACCCTGAAGTCGTTCTGCGCCAAGGTCTCAATCGCCGTGTTTTGCACGAATTTGGCCGTGAGCCTCATATCTCGGTTCGGCATCTTGAACGAATGGGTCGCTTCCTTGCTCAGCGTATCGGTTTCGGTAAGCCAAGCCACGAAGCGGTAGCCGTCGTTGGCATCGGCCTGAATCGTCACGTCTTCGTTCGTGAAATAGAAGCCGTCGCCGCTGATGCGGCCGCCGTTGGCGGGCGAGGCCGTCAGTATCAGTTCGTGTTCTTCTTCATCCTCCGTGCTGCGGAATACGGCCGTATAGGTCGTGTTGGCCGACGGCATACGGAAGGTATGGGTGGTCGATTTCGAGCGTTCGACGCCGCCCTCCATCCAGGCCACGAAGTCGTAACCCGCGTTGGGCGTGGCCGTAATCGTAACGGAGGCGCCCTCTGCATACACGTCCGCGCCGGTTACCGTGCCGCCCTCGGCCGGCTGGGCGTTGAGCGTCAGCGTATAGTCATTCGGAATCGCGGTAAAAGCCAAATCGTAGACCTCAAGGTTGAATTTGGATTCGGAAATGAAGTCGTGGGCCACCGGATTTTCGAAGAAAAACGCGATTTGCATCAAACCCGTTTCGGCTATGTCGAATTGGAAGGTTTGGTTGACGAGGTTCAACTCTTTGCCCGTCAGCGTCAAGATAACGTCCTCCTCCGTGAAAGTGCCGTGGTTGGAAACCGCCACCATCAGGCGGCAGTCCGCTTCGGTGGGGGTGGCGCCGTTGGCCGTGAGTTCGATGTGGTTGTCTTCGTCTTTTTTCAGGCTGAAGCTGTTGAGCTTGAACGTCAGGCGGGTGGCTTCGTGCGTATAGACCTTGGCCGTTGTGAGGATGGCGTTCGTCGCTTCTTCGTAGGTGCCCATGGCCTGCGCGATGTCCGACGTTCTGCCCGAGGCGCTGTAGGCGGTGCCCCATGTCGCATAGTTGTTGTTTTCCTCACGCCATGTGCCGCCGAGTTGACCTACATAGGTCTTAACGCCGCGTTCGCCCGGCGTGGTATAGTCGCTTGGGTTTATATATACATTTCCCATGCTCTCGTCGTAGGGCAAACCGTTATAGGTGGCGAATACGGCCGGCGTGTGGTTGAACGCCGATGCGTTGCCTTCGGCGCAAACCGCCTGTACCTTCATGCGGTAGGCCGTATTCGGGTTGAGCCCTGTCAGCGACACGGTTTGGCTGTTGGCGGTTATCTGCGTCCAAGGCGCATCCGTGGCGGCGTCCGCCGTTTGGTAAGCCACCGTATAGGAGGCCGTTTCATTGTAGAGGTCTTTCCAGCGCAACGCGATTTGCGTGTCGGTCACATTGGCGGTGTCAACGGTCAGACTGATGGGCGGGAAGCAGGTGATTTCTTCTGATATATATACAGATTCAATGCAGTTGGCCGTGTTTTCCGTAGCCGTGTAGCGGGAGTAGCGGAATTCAACCGCATGGTTGGCCGTTCCGGAAACCGTGGTGTACAATGTGATGAGGCCGGTAGCCGCATCGGCTTCGGGAAGCGTTGTAAACGTGGCGGCCGGTTGCCAGTTGCCGCCGTCAAGGCGGTAATCGATGCGGACCGAGTCGCCGGCCTGCGGGGTTCGCGGCTCATATCTCCATCCCTCCACAAAGTCGAAAAAGCGGATGTTGAGCGTGGCCGTCATCTTGTCGCCCGCCCCGCGGACGGCGCGTGTGATGAGGCCGGCCGAGGCGATGCCGTCCGTCAGCATCGTGTTTAGGGAAGTCAGGATATAAGGATAAGGCTCTATGTATTTGAAAGCGAAGGCCGCGTCCCCGGTGGTCTCCGAGGGGTCGGACCGCCAGCCTTCCGGCAGGACCGACGGATTGGTGGCGGCCGTCAGCATCCATTCGGCGGGCAGTTCGACGGGCGGGGCGGGCGGCGTGGGCGTTTTAAACGGGCCGAACACTTTGAGCGAGGCATCGTCGGGTTTGGAATACGAATAGGGATTCTGTGCGCCCGGCGTGTAGTAACACAGATTGACATGAATCGCGTATTCGGTATTCGCGGCAAGGCCTTCCGCCTCGAACGGCATCTCGAACGGTTGGCTTAGGTCGGAGGGCATTCCCACATAGAGGAGCGTCGTGTAATTGTTCTTGAAACCGGCGGTGGGCGGTTTGGTAGTCGGGAAATCGTATTTGGCCATCGTCTGGTCGCTGTTCTTGGTGATGGAGAGGCAAACCGCATAAACCGATTCCAATGAGCCGGCTTCCGGTGTGTTCAGTACCACTTTCCCGCTCAGGCCCGATGCCGTGGCCGTGGGGTCGGCGGGCATCGTGAACGCCTCGGCGTCTGCGGGCGGGATGAACGATAGCGTGCGGCCGGCTTCGGGGCCACAATCGGGGGTAACTTTCAATCCCCATTCACTTATGTTGACATCCTTGAGGATATCCCAACAATGCGCGTTCGAGCCAGGCGCGGGGTAACCGGGGCCGAACATAACGGCATGGTCTTTGTCGTTCTGGATGGCGGCCGGCGTGAACGCAAAGCCGGGGGCGGTCGCTTGCAGGGCGGCACGTCCCAAATCATTGCCTACGATATAGTCGATGCGTCCGTTTTCGTAGCAATGGATTTGAAATAGCCAGCGGTTACCGTTGACCATATAGTCGAACTGCGCCCAAAGACCGTGGCCGTTCTTATGGTCGGAAACCGCTATCAAGGTCACCGGGGCATTGCTACCTTTGGTCGGGTTCACGAGTTGGTCGTTGCTTAGGTCGGTCGGGTAGAGGCGGGCGGCGTTCTTTTCGGAAGTGATATCCGTTTGGACTTTTCCGCAGGCTACGGTCGGCTGACCGTTTTCATCGGTCGTACTGCCGTCGGCAAACAGGATGCCGCCTATGGCTGCGATGGCGAAACCGCTCATCTTGGCATCCAAAAAGGAGAAATCGGAAGCAGGATGGAATACCAAGAACGACTTAGCTCTACAATTGCGGCTTGACTCGCTGTCGTTCAGCGTCACCGTGGTAAAGTTCGTTACCTCTTCGATGCTACCGTCTACGAAAAACACGTTCTGCAGGCTCGTGCCTTCGGCCAAATCCGCGCCGAGTGTCGTTTTGGCCAATATCTTCGGTTCAGCGTTTTCGTCCGGCGTATAGGTCGATAAATCAACGAACGTGCCGGGCGTGCTTTGAAAAAAGTAATTTTTGACGGAGGCGCGCTGGGCGCTGGCCACGCCCGCCAGCCCCAAGGCTAAGCAGAAAGTCAATAAGCGTTTCATTTGACCTGATGTTTTGGTTGAACCATGGGTAGATACGGGGCGAATCCCGCCGCTACCACTTGCCAAATATACGAAATTTAGGGCAAAAAAAAGCGGCGGCCCTTTCCGGGGCCGCCGCTTGGCATTCAAGGAAAGCGGTCGTTATTTGACCACCACCTTGTAGGTGGCTTTGCGACCGGCTTCGTCCGTAAAGCGGAAGAAGTACGTGCCGGGCGTCAGACCGTTGAGGTCGATTTGCGGCGCGGCCGGCATACGGCGCAATACGCGACCGCCGAGGTCGAGCATTTCCACCTGGCTGTATTCTCCGTTCACGTAAATGATTTCGGAAGCCGGGTTGGGGTAGAGCGTCAGCGTCATGCCGTTGAGTTCGCTTTCCGTGCTCACGTCGCTTAACGTAACGGAAACCGTGTTCGCTTTATTGGTGGTGGTGTAAACGGCTTCCACGGTGTAGTCGTAGTCGCCTTCCGGCAGCGGAGCGGTTTCCTTATAGGAGTAAGTGGTCATCAGTTCGTCGTTCAGTTGGATTTCCTCCTGACCGTCGATATCCACCCGCTGACGGTAGAGGTTGTAACCTTTCAATGTCAACGGCGCTTTGGGCGACGGCATTGCCATCGTCTGCGTCGTGGTAGGTTTCAGCGAGAACGGCATGGACATCGGTTTTTCCAAACGGATGAGTTTGCCTTCCAACAAAGCGGGGTTGAGCACGCCGTTGCTGGTGGCGGCGTCGATGTCGCGTTTACGCGCTACGAGCGCACGTATGGGCCACGAACCTTTGATGTTGGCATCGGCCAGGCACGTCCAGGTTTCGCCGTCAAACGAAATGATGTCGCTGTAGAACCGTTTGTTTTCGGATAAGTCGATGGTTACGGGCGTTGCACCGGCGCTGTACTTGATGTGGTAGCCCAACGCCACTTCTTTTTCTTGGTTCATCGGGAACGACTTTGAGAAATACATCGTCTGCCAAGCCAAGGCTTGCGTACGGGGTAGCGATTCTTTAAGCGACAACTCGCTGTTCAGGTAAACGACGGCTTCAAACGTCTTGGTATTGTCGCCCAGCAGGTATTCCATACCTACCAGATAAAGGTCTTCGTATAATTCCAAATCCGAGGCATCCCAACCGATAACGGCCCAATATTGCAGGGGATCTTCCTCACCCCAGCCGGCAATGGCTATCATTTGGCCGGAACCGTAGCCGATGGCCAGCGGTTCTTCGAACATGGGCGTTTCCCACTTGGCCGTTACATCGAACAACTTGTTGCTTTCCGTAAAGGCGGTGTTCTTCGTGTAGTTGATGCGGAGGCCGAACGGCGCCAAGGCTTCCCCTTCGTTCGTCAGCGTAATCTGAATCGAATCGGCGGCTTTACAACCGGAGCTGTAAATCGATTCAATCCGGTAGGTGTAGGGCGTGCCCAATTCCAGGTTGGAAAGGTCGTTATAGTATACGGCGGCATCGTTGTTCCAAAGGTCCTTGAGCTTCGTGCCGTTGCGGAAGACCGTGAAGCCAATCAGGCCCGCGGCCGTGTCGGAAGTCGGTACGTCCCAATCCAATACCACCCATTGGTTCGTTTCATGAGCCTTGAGCTCCTTGACGGGCAGACAGTCGCCATATTTGTCTATGGTAATCGTTGTGGCGGGCGAGAGCGGCGCATTCCCTTTCGAGGACAAGGCCATGACTTCGTATTTATAGGTGCCGGGCTGGCTCAATTCATCGTAGAAGCGGCGCGAGTGCAGGTTTTCGGCAATGGGTTCGCCATTCCGATACAACGTATAGCCGAGCCGGTCGGGGGCGCTTTCCAGTTCGAGGAGCATGAGGCGGCTTGTAACGTAGCTGCATTGGTATCCCGCATTCAAAGCTACGGTGCCGTCTTCAAGCGTGCAAACCGACAGACCGCCCGCTACGGCGAGGTCATCCGTCGAAGTTACTTCACCGTTCAGGGTCAGCAGGTTGTAAACGGCAGGGTCTTCCGTTACCTGAATCGGTTCGCCGATTTGTTTGCGTGTCGGTACGTCGAATATATAAATTTCGTTTTCATATTTGCCCGTCTGCGAGGCTACGTACAGTTTCTTATCGTAGTAGGCGGTACCGGTTACAGCCAAGTCATCGAAGTCGAAACCGGCGTTACCGAGGTATTCGCCATCAAGCGTATAGAAAGCGCACGAATCCCAACCGCCGGCCATCAACACACCCTTGGTGCCGTTGAATTCGACATCCTCCATATAGCACAAGTGGCGGCTCGGACATTCAAAACTCGTGACGATGCGGTCTTTGTCGTTCAAGTCCAAAACATACACGTTTTCAAGGCTACCGCAATAGAGTTGTTGTTGGTCTTCAAAATAGACCATTGACAGAATGGCATTGTTCAAACCTTTGGGCCGCCATTCCGTTACATTGTTGTATTGATCCAAAATGCGGATGCTGTTGCCCGCCCAACTCGAAACATAGCAGCTGTCGCCGATTTTGATACCGACATAGCCATTGTACATCTGCATATCCACGTTGTCGATATAATCCAAAGTCGGGTTGGCGTATTTGGTATCGGAAGCGGGAGCCGGTTTCGTTTTCAGCGTCGCTATGGAAACCGGGGCGCGGTCGGGTTGGCCTTTTTCACCCTTGGTCGCACGGGCAATGGCGTCCGTCACCACCTCGGAAGACGGCAAGCCCCAGTAAATGGAGGCATAGCGGTTGTATTGCAACAGATGGTCGATTTGCTGAACCGGGAATACAGAGCCGGTCATGATGGTGTTTGAGGTCGCAGGGTTGGCCTTCTGGGCGCCGTAAACGGCTACGACTCTGTAGATGTGGCGTCCTTCGTCGCAATTATCGTCAATATAGGATTGAACGTTCTTGTCGGGCGTCGCGATGGGGGTGGCGTTGTCGTCACGATAGATTTCATAGCCCGTCAGGGTGTGTTCGCTTACGAGCGGTTCCTGCCAAGTTATGCGCACATCATAGCCGTCACCGATGGCTTTGGCCATGACGTTGCGGGCGCGCGGCAGAATGCGTTGCGCGTCGAACTGGATGTACCAAGGCATCGAGTAGCCGTGGTCGTAGTAGAAGCCGGCCAAAAGGGAGCCGTCCATCGACGTTGTCAAGGGGCAACCCAAATCCACGGATACCGTTAAGTCGTAGTATTCGTAAAGGTAAGACTTGAGGTCGATCAAGCCGTTTTCTTCAGTGTAAACGACGGCTTTGCGCGTACTGGGGTCGGCATGCATACCGCAATAGCCGGCAATCAATCCGTTGTCATCCACGGTGTTGAAGAAAAGCAGGTCGAAGCCCGGAAGCGGGTCAATCGTATCGATTGTAAAATTCTTCTGCGCCCGGTTGTAGTGGATAATCAGACCGTGGGCGGTTTCTTCGTTGTAGCCCACCAGAATGCTACCGTCGGTGTTCGCACCCACGAGGTTGGACATACTGAATCTTGTGTCGGTTATCGCATAGGTGTGGACTTCGCCGCCGTTTTCCAAATCCGCGAGGTCCCAGAAGGTCGTTTGCCAGTTCGATATTACGGAGTCGGTAGGCCATGTTCCCCAACCGCCAGCTACTTTTCCGTCGAAGGAGATAGCGTTGGCTCGCGTACCGTAACCAAGATTGTCTTCGTTATGCAACGGCTCTTTCAGGGGCCAGTAAGAATGGAGTTTCGTTTCCACATCGCCGGTCTTGCCGTTGTAGATAACGCCTACGCAACTGCTGATAGAGTCCTTGAGGCGCGCGTTGTTTTCGCCGGGCGTCCATCCGTAACTCCATTCATAACCGAGCATGACGAGCCGATCGCCGTTGGGCTGGGCGTTCCAATACGAAATGTCGTTCACATAGTTCGGGGCGTCTGTCGTTTTTTTCAAAGAAATGTCCTTGTTGTTGTAACGGATGAAAGGCACCGAATTTTCACCCGGCAGAGCCGCTACGTAGTGGGTCGGCGAAAAATAGGCGTACAGGACGAAATCGTTGAACGTCGTGGTCTTGCCACTTTCGAAATCGTGGACAAAGCCGGATTCGTTCCAGACGTTACCGCTCAGGTAGCGGTTGTCTGCAGAGATGAACGTAAACTGACCGTCCCTCAAGCCGGTCATCACGACCGCCTTGCTGGAGCCGTTTTGACTTTCGTAGGTCGTGGACGCGATGTTGTCCTGGGCCCGCGCTCCCCAACCGAGGAACAGCAGAGCCGTTGCGATTAAAAGTTTTTTAGACATAGTGGTGTGTTATTTGTCGTTTTTGCTTATTAGTGTATGTATACTTTATATACCGTCGCGCCCGTTTCGGTGTTGAGACGGACGATGAGCAGGGCGTGTTCGGCTTCGAGCGGCAGGTACAGATCTTCACGGCTGTTGGGCGTAAAGCGTTGGATGCGGTTGCCGGCCAGGCCGTACACGTCGATGTCTTTCACCAAAAGGCTATTGAGGTTGCGGACAATGAGCTGGCCGTGGTTCGTGCTGACGCTGAAGTTGGCCTTAACCATGGCCTCCATGTTTTCCTGTCCGGTGCTGTCATCGATTCTTTTCTCAAATACAGCCGTGTAGGAAAGGTTTTCGTTCGGCATCTTGAATTTGTAAATCGTATCTTTCGACAGCTCGGTTTCGCCATCCATCCATGCCTTGAATTGATAGTCCGGGTGGGCCGAGGCTCTCAGCGTTACGTTGGCACCGTCGAAGTAGTAACCGGTGTAGGCCCTTTCGTCATTGACCGTTCCGGCTTCCTCCGGCGTGATGTTCACTCTGAGTTCAAACATCTCGCGTTGGGTCTTGAAGGTAGCGGTCGCTTTTATCGAACCGGTCGTACGGTCGCCCTTCGTGCAGTAGCTGGTCACTTCTGCCATATAACTCGTGTTGGACATCAGTCCTTCGAGCGTAATCGTCTGCAGTTCCGTTTCCGTAGCGTCTTGGTAAACCGTTTTGGCTTGGGTGGCGTCGTTGGCCGGATAATAGATAATGCCGTATTCTTCCCCATCGCCGTTCCAACTCAGTGTCGCTTGCGTTTCTTTGACATTGGTCGTTTTGAGGTTTTCAACCGGGAAGCAGGGATTGTCGCCCCCGTCGTAACGGAACGAGATGCCGAGGAGCTCCAGATACATGGGGAAGGCGTCCTCGCTGGTGTTGTTGTCGTAGGTAAAGGGATTCGGGTTGTGGAAATAGAACGCGAACTGAACCAAGCCGCCGAGCTCGGCCAATTCTACGGACAGTTCCTTACCCCGTTGTCCGTCTTTGGCGGCGGCTTCCGCCTTCAGGGCGTTGTGGTCGAAGGCGGCCACCGTATCGGCCCATCTGAACGTACCGTTCGTGGAGGCCAAGACATAGAGGCGCAGAGCCGGGTCTACGAGGTCAACGCCATCGTGGCAAACGGTTTGGTCGTTGACGGTCGTTCTGTCGTAAGCGTTGACGCGGAACTTCAGCGTCTTGGGCACGGGGATGCCGGTCTTGCGGACATAGATGGCCGGGGTGGCGAGCAGCGCCTGGCTCATGTCGGTGGCAACGCCCAAGCCATCCGGATCCAAAGCATCGTCAAAAGCGTATGCCCTATTGTAGTCTATGCTCCAGGTCGTGGTGCTGCCCATATAATCGTCTGCCTGCAATTCGGTGCCGAGTTCGCCGTTGTAGGCGGTTAAATCGGGCGTAGTCGCGTAGTCATTGAGCTCGTCATCATAAACGAAGGCCATGTCTTCGATATACGGCATCTCGGCGGCCGTGCTCATGCGGACGGGGGCGGTTTCGGGAGACGGGCCGATGGCGCAGACGGCCTGCACTTTGACGTTGTAAGCCGTATTGGCTTCCAGATTGTTCAGCACGGTTTCGGTCTTGTTGACCGTTTGGGTCATCCAGGCGTCGGCATCCGCGCCCGCTTTCTGATACGAAACGATATAGTTGCCGGCGGCGGGTTCGTTGTCATAATCCCGCCATTTCAGCGGAATGGCCGTATTGGTTCTGCCTTCGTTCACCATCTGCAAGGCGGTCGGCATTTCACAAGCCTGCGGCCCTTTGATTTCGTAAGAAGCGATGGCGTGCATGGAAGTACTCCCTGTGCTATATGCGGTGTAGTAACTGTAGCGCACGTTTACGATATCGGTAATGGCGCAACTGAAAGAAACGCTCAGCGGATAAGTGGTTCCGAGGGCTTCCGGCATATTGGCCTTTGTGAATAAACCGGCCGTTTGCCATTCGCCGCCGTTGAGGCGGTATTCGATGCGGACCGAATCGTTTGAGGCGGGGGGGCTTGCCGTTAGACCGAGTTGTTCGGGTTTATAAAATTTGATAAGGAAAATCGCTTGTACGTTTTGCGCCCCCGAGAAGGCGGGTAGGATAACGCTCGGCCAAGCGGGATCTTTCGCTGCTTTAGAGGAACTCAGATAAAAAGTGTGGTCCAAGTGGCTGGGAAAAGTCACGAAAAAGGCGTTGGTCGCATCGGTCATGTCCGTGCTCAAGCCCGGCGGCAACATCGGCATCGCGTCTTCAGTTTGCGTGATTTCGTCTTTAGGGCCGAATTCGTATTGTAGCGGCAGGCGTTCGGCCTGACGGTAGAGCGATAGCAACGTAAAATTGCTGGAGTAACCCGGTGTTTCGTCATCGGTCATGGCAAACATCTGCAGGTAGGTCATTTCGCCCGGTTCCATTGCGATACTGCAGGACGTGGCGCCTTTTTCCAAAATGGCGATGACGTTGCCGTCACGATCGCCCGGTTGCAACACGCCTTGCGGCTTGCAAGACTGGACGGAGTCGCTTTTCATCACCAGCGTCTTGAACGTGGTGGCGGTGAATGTCAGCGGAATGACGTCGCCGTCCAATTCGCCGACCGTTACGTTGGCGGGCGTCTCCATGGGGGTCGTCCGGATGGCGTCGGAAAAGACCAAGGCCTCCGACGCATAGGTGTAGTTGCCGTCCTCCGCCTTGCAGAGATAGGCATACAGATAGTATTTCTCGTTGGGCTCTAGGTCTGTGACAGTGAATGAAATGTGGTCTAAATCGGCGGGCTTTCCGCTATAGACCACGCGGTAGGTAATGCGGAAGTTTTGGGCATTTTCCACCTCATCGCCCACCGCATAGGCTTTGTTTTCGAATTTAGGCGTGACGCTGGTTTGCGGCGTTGCAAAAATCAATAGGCTCGTGACGTTTGTAAGCGCCTCTTTGCTTTTGTCGCTCAGCACCATGCTGGCGTTGATGGAGGTGTAGTTGGGCGTGCCGGTAATGGTACCGCCTTTGGGGTAGATGGTAAGGCGGCGGTTTTCCAAGGATTGGCTGGTGTTGATTTTCCACCAACTTTTTTCATTATTTGCGTTGATGCGGTTAATGACATAAGAGGACGACCCGCCGAAAGAGTAGGCCTCCGTATTCCGTTTCAGGTCGATGCGGAACGTATAATAGTCGTCATCCTGCGGTGTTACTGACGTCTTGTCTTGTGTGCCGATGCGGTATTCCACGCGGCCGTCGTCCCCAATCAGGATTTGGTAAACCAACGTATGGCTGTTGACCAATAAATTGTACTGCACGAGGATGTATGGCAGTCCGGTAAGGCCGTCCGTGCACAACGCCATGCAACCCACCGGTCGGTCCGCCATTTTTGTAATGGGAACGCTGGTCATGGTTTGTGTATATTGTCCGGCGTTTTCGCCATTGGTGTATTTGGCGATAAATCCACGCGCCGCGTATTGGACGCTTTGGGTTTCCAAGTCGGCCAACGGGTCGGGCAAGGCCATTTCAACGGCCTCACCGCTTTCATCATCCGTAAAATAGATGCCGCCCGCCGCGGAAAGCATCAGGCCGGTCACTCGCTTTTCCAAAAACGAAAAGGACGTTATGCCGAAGTCTTCCAGACGTAAGGCCGTCGCCGTGGCGCCACTCGCCCGCAAAACGACTTCCCAAGCGCCATTGTCGGCGTTGTAGCTGAAGAACCTGTTGTTCAAGGATGTACCGGTGGCAAGGTCTTCGCCGAAAAGCATAAGGTCTTGCACGCCATACGCTTTCGCCGCGTCGTTCGGCGCAATGGTGCCGTTATCGGATGTATAGGCGGTGTTCAAATCGAAGAATTCGCCCGTAGCCATACTGTTGGTGGTGTAGAGGTAATCCTTCAGTGGTTGGGGCGTTATCCACTCGGTTTGCGCCGTGACCAAGCCCGTAAGGCTCAAGGTCAGGCCTATCAGCATGAATAGCTTTTTCATGATGTTTATCGTTTGGTTTAAACGTTTTAGGAATGCCGAATCCATGGACGGCATTTTGCTTATACAATAATAATGGAAAACGCCGAGAAAGGCGTGTCACCTACGGGTAACAATTTGTCACAATTTAAGAAACACAGTATAACTTATCAATATAGATACTTATTAAACAGTGTTCTATGTAGCGGTGTTTTTTACAGCTGCTGGAGCGTATAGGCCAAGTCGGCGTCCTTGTCCAGCCCCATCTTTTCCTTGAGCCGGAATTTGGCCATGCCCACCGATTGCAACGTCTTGCCCGTAAGGTTGGCGATGTCTTTGTTGCTGAGATTGAGGTTGAAAAGGATGCAGTATTGTTTCTCCTTGGGCGTGAGCGTGGGGTATTTTTCGGTCAACTTCTTCAGAAACTCCTTGTCGGTCTGTTCGAAATAGAACGTGAACTCGTTCCAGTCTTTGTTCGTGCTGAGTTGTTCGGCCAATTGCTCTATCTCGGTGGCCAATAACTTTTCTTTGCCACGCAGTGCGAAGTTGACTTTCAGTTGTTTGGTCTTGTCTAGGATGTCGTTGGCCGTTTTGGTAATGCGCAGGAACAGCAGGGCATTGGAAGCCAACTCTTTGTTCTTGTCGTCGATTTGGTTGTTGAAGTGCTGCTCCATCGTTTCTATGCGCTTGTGGTCCATTTCGTTGCGGGTTTGTAACTCGTTTGAAATGGCTTCGCTGTCACGCCGTTGCGCTTTGTTTCTGCGATAGAGGAAAATAAGGCCCAAGGCGGTGCCTATCAGGCACAATACCAAGCAACCTATGGTAATGTTGCGGTAGGCGATTTTGGCATGCACCAACGCCATATTGCGCTGTTCGAGCGCGCGTTTCTGCTCCTGACGGTAGTGTTCGAACTCGTATTTCTGTTGCGAGAGGGTTTCGAGCCGGATGCGTTTCTCCAAACTCTCTACCTTGCGGGCGCGCTCCATCAAGTAGTTGTATCCGGCCTGATAGTTGCCCTGTGCGGCGGCCGCCTCTGCTAACGTGGCCAAGGCTTCGATGTCCAAGGCTTCGGCGCCCTGGCGGTTTTTGAGCTCCCGGCGGAGTTGCAGGCCGATGCGTTCGGCTTCGGCATAGCGTTTCTGATAGATGAGGTTGCGGGCGTAGAGGTTGTTGATAAACGGCAATAAGTGGTTGTATTGCTTCCGGTTCGTCAATTTAAGGGCTTCGAGAAAGAAATGTTCGGCCAGCGCGTAGTCGCCGAATCCCTGATAGGCCAACCCCAACTGCGAATTGGCATAGACGGGCTCGTCGCCGTTGTAGTTCTGCTTGAGTACGATTTCCTGTACTTTATATAAATAGGGCAACGCGTCTTGAAAGAGCGCTTGGTTGAGGTAAGAGGCGCCTATGTTGGAGTTGAGCAGGTACATACCGCGTTGGTCGTCCAGGTTCTCGTAGATTTCGAGGCTTTTACGGAAATAGGGCAAGGCCACGTCATGTTGGTTGCGGTTGGCGAACGTGATGCCCATGCCGTTGTAGCTCCGTGCGAGCGCGATGTTGTTGGAGTCGGCGGTTTGGCCGTAACGTTCGAGAATCATGAGGAACGTTTCGATGGCCAAGTTGGACTGGTTGCAGTAAACGAGCGTCAACCCCTTGTTGGAAAGCGCTTCCATAAGCAGACGGTGCCACGACATGGGTTTTTTGGCATCGCATAACTCATTGGTATGGCGTTGTTTTGACGTGTCGGTGCGGCGGGCGTCGCGTTTGGAGCGGCGGGGCGAAGGTTCGGGGGTATTGTAGTCGGGGAAGTTTCTTGTTATGTAGCTGGAAATAAATTCAATGGCGCTGTCGTTTGCTTTCAGGGCCTCGGTGTAGTCGGCGTTCGAGAACAGCATTTGCCCCCGGCGTACCATGAGGGCGGCCTTTTCGTAGACATAGTCGGCGTTTGAACGGCTATGGTCTATGAGATTGATGGCCGTTTCAATGTAGTTCAACTGTTCCGCCACCGATAAGGTGTCGTTTTGGCACAGCATCTTGAGGTGCGCGAGGCTGTCGGCCATCGTTACAACTTGATTTTCTTTGGCTGAGGCGCTGTGGAATAATGTTGTTAACAAAAGGCTCCCCAGTATGTAATAAAAACAGATATAAGTGCAACGTTTCATAACAACCGGATATAAATTGCACAAATATAAGGAATTTTTTTACAATGATGCGCAGGGCAAATAAAAAAGCCGCACCCACACGGGTGCGGCTTTTTCTTCGGGTTCGACTTAAACCTTAGCGAACCACGATTTTATAAACGGCCTTACGTGCGTCAGCTCCTGTAAAGTGGAGGAAGTAAGTGCCGGTTTTAAGGTCGCCGAGCTGGATTTGGTTGGCGGCGGGGTAGGTGTGCAACAGACGTCCGCCGAAGTCGAAAATCTGCAGAGTTTCGTATTCGCCTTCCACATTGAGCCATTCGGTTACGGGGTTGGGGTAAACGTTCAGTTTCAGCATCTCGTCCGTACCTTCGTTGGCTACTCCCAACACGATGTATTTGCTCGTTCTGACTTCCTTGCCGTCGGCATAAACAGCGCTTACGGCGTATTCGTATTCGCCTTCGGGCAATTCCTTGTCGGTCAAAACGAATGTGCTCAGCAGGGCATCGTTGAGTTTGACTTCATTGTCTGTGTCGGTATTGCGGCGGTAAACGTTGAAGCCGTTCAGGCTCATGGGGGCTTTGGCGGACGGCTTGGCGGTAAACGTCATGGGCAACGTCTCGATTTTGGCGTTCAGCGGTTGGTTGGCGGCCGTGTGGATGATGCTGCCTTCCAGTTTGCTGTAGTCCACCGAACCGTCAGGTCTCTTGGCAGCCTCCAAATCGCGTTTGTGAACGACGAGCGCGCCTATCATCCAGCTGCCCGAATGGCCGCCGGCCTTGAGCGTGCTCCATTGGTAGCCGTCGAGCGACACCAAGTCGCTGTAGCCGGATTTGCTTACCGTGATGTCCGCCAGCAATACGCCATTGGTTTCCTCCTTGTATCTCGTGTGGAAACCGACACAAACATCCTGCTCTTGATCCATCGAGAACGATTTGTCAAACATGAGGGTCTGCCATTCTCCGGCGATGGGACGCGAAACACGTTGATTGTAAACGATATTGTCGTTTATAATGATAATGCCTTCGAGCATCGTGGGCGTAGCGCCGATGAGGTATTCCATACCGACGATATACAAATCGCGGTAGAGGTCTATATTGGCTTGGTCCCAGCCGATGACGGCCCAGCATTCATAGTAGTTCTCGAAGCCGATAGCCTGAGCTGACGTACCGTTGCAGTAACGCAGCGAGAGCGGTTCTTCGAACATGGGGGTTTCCCATTCCACCTTTACATCATAGATTTTGGGGGCGGCCAATCGCTTCGAAAGCGTCACGCCGAACGGCCCCTTGGCTTCCCCGTCACCGGTAATCGTGATGGAAGCCGTCTGTTCCGAAAGACAGCCATCCTCGTAAAGGACTTCGAGTTTGTAGTTGTACGTGCCCAATTCCGTGATTTGGTCGTCGATATATTCGATGCGCAGGTCGTTGTTCCAAAAACGTCCTATGTGTTTGTCATCGCGATAGAGGTCGAAGCCAACGAGCGCCTTGGGGCTATCTCCGGGCATCCAGTCCAGAACCGCCCAGCGGTTGCTTTCCCTAACGTTTAAGTCGGGCGCGGGGCAGGTGCCCTGTTCGGTAATGACCACGGTGTCAACGGGCGACGGCGTGGACGGATCGTCGGTCTTTTCGGACAGCACCTCTACATAATAGGTGTATTTACCGGCTTGCGGCAGCGTTTCGGCATAACGGCGCGAGGTCATGGGTTGGTCGTTGACCTTGGTATAGGTGGCGCCGTTCGCGCTGCGGTAGAGGTTGTAACCCTTTACATCCGCATTGCTTTCCAACTCCAACAGCATGAAACGCGTGGTAAAGTAGGCAAGTTGGAACACCATACCCAGAGCCGTCGTACCGTCTTCCAATTCGCAGACGCTCAAACCGCCGGCCATCGTGCTGGAAGCCAGGTTGGCCACCAACTGAGCGTTACCGTTGTCGGTCAGAAAGTCATACAAAGCCGGGTCTTCCACTACCTGAATCGGTTCGCTGAGCAGTTCTTTCTTGGCAAAGTCATAGATATAGACTTCATTGGAATAAGGACCGGTGGCCGACGACACATAGAGACGGCCTTCGTGATAGGCTGCGCCCATGGCGTAGATTGATCCGAAATCAAGGACGTTCTTCTGATCCAAAACGAGGTCGCCGTCTTCCCATATATAGGTGTTGCATTCGTGCGCCTTGCCGGCCACAAAGCCACCGTTGCCGCCGTCCAATTCGGGTACATAGGCAAGGAAACGCGCCGGTACAGGATAGTTGTCTTTGATTTTGGTGGGGTCGTTCAGGTCTATGGTTTGGATGTCATTGGATGTACCGCAGTACAGCAGGTTCTCTTTTTCATCGTAAACCATCGAAAGGACGATGCCCAAATCTTTGGGGTTGATGACACCGATTTTTTCATTGAACTGGTCGATGATGACGATGCCGCTGCTTCTGGTGCTGCTCGTATAATAGTAATCGCCGATTTTGATGGCGGCGTAACCGCTGTAGCTCAACATATCGACATTGGCTATATAGTCCAAGGTCGTACTGAAGTACGATTTGGGCGTCCGGGCGTTCATCGTTTCCGTTGCAACGGTCGCGTCTGCGGGCGTTTCAGCCTCGTGGTCGAACTGACCTTTGATATCTCGGCTCGGCGTCACGAGGTTGTTCTTCGCCAAGGCGACCACTTCCGAAGAAGGCAAGCCCCAATAAATGTTCGTGTAGCGGTTGTAATCCACGCGATGGTTGATGGCCTGTACCGGGAAAGCATCGTTTGCGCCTACCACCTGAACCATGTTCGAAGCCTGTTTCCATGCCTTGCCGTCGGCATATACGGCTTCGATGTAGTACGTGTGTTTGCCTTTGCTTACCGTTTCGTCGGTATAGGTGTTCGTGTTGGCGCTCAGTAATTCGGCGTTGAGCGGCGTTGCTTCATCATCGATGTAGATGTTGTAGCCGCTTAGTTCGTGTTCGCTTTTGAGCGGTTGCTGCCACGTGATGACCGCTGTTTGTGCGCCTCGGGTGGCGCGGGCCGAAATCTTGCGGGCGCGCGGGAAAATACGCTCGGCGCTCAGTTTGTGCAGATAGGGTTGCGAATAACCGTTTTCATCATAACGGAAGCCCACCATGCGCATGCCGTCGCGGGAAATCAGCATAGGGGTATATAAATTGACCTTTCGGATGTCGATGTTGTAATATTCATACAAGAAATCGCTCATCGAGACCAGACCGGTAAGCTCCGAGTATACAACGGCTTCACGGGTGCCGGGGTCGAGTCCCATGCCGCAGTAACCGATGGCGATGCCATCGTCGGATACGGCCGCAAAAGTAAGGAAGTCCCAACTCGGCAGCGGAGCAATCGTATCGATTTTGCTGACGGTTTTATTCGCGCGGTCGTAGTGGATGATGACCCCGTAGCCGTTCGTCTGGCTACCGCCGACAAGCAGGCTGCCGTCGTAGTTGGCGCCGTACAACGAACCGAAAGAATAACCTCTGTTGTTGAGATTGTTGTTTATATTCCCGTTTTCGCCGAAACCAAACGCCTTGATGTCGTTCGGGTCGCTGATGTCCCAAAAGGCCAACGACCAGTGGCCGCTTGCATTCGGGTTGGTGCTATGTCCGCCGACAATGGCGCCGTCGCCGGAAATACAGTCGCCGCGCGAGCCGAAGCCGAGCTTTTCTTCATCGTCGGTGGGCGGGGCCCATACATACGGCAATTGAATCAAGCATTTGCCGGTTTTACCGTCATAGACGGCGGCACGATTGAATAAAGCCGGCCGGCCGGTGGCATAGTGGGTCGTCGTATCGTAAACCATCGTCACGATGCGGTCACAGTTGCCCTGTACCGTCTGGACGTAGACTTCGTTGTAAGAAGCCCTTTCGTAATTGATGACCTTTTCCAACGGAATCTTTTGCCCATTGTAAAACACAAACGAATTGGACAAGGTTTCGCCCGGGTCGTCTTGACCGATGTAGTGGTTTAAAGAAACAAAGCCCGACACCATGAAGTTTTCGAAAGCGTACATGGTGTCTTTGTTGAGATCGTAGGCGTAACCTGCGCCGGTGCCCCACATCCCGCTTATATATCGGGCATCTTCCGATATGAATTCGGGATAGGCGGCCGTGGCCTTTTTTAGAAATGTGGTTTGAGCACCATTGGCGCCTTTTACCACTTCATTGCTCTGTTCAAGCGGGTTGTCTTGGGCATAAAGGCCTAAGCCAATCAGCGACAAAGCCATCAGTGAAAACATTTTTTTCAACATAGTTTTGTAGTTATTTAGTTTTCTAATTCTTGTTTACGGCTGCAAAGAGGGGGTTAGGGGAGGTACACTTTGTAAACGGCCATACCCCGTTCGGTTTGCAGGCGGACGAAAATCAACATCCGGTGAGCGCTGACGGGTAACAGGAGGTCATCGCGGCTGTCGACGCGGAAGTCGGCCAGTTTGGTGGCGCTCAGGTTGAATACGGAAACGTTGCGGACAAGCAGGTTGTTCAGGTTCCGGATGGCGATGTGGCCGTCCTGCGCGCGGACGCTGAACAAGCCATTGAGTTGCGCCATGGTTTCCATAGCCAAGGTGTCGTTGAGGGTCGTGAAGTGGAGCTCTTCGCTCATCGCGCTTGTGTCGGCCTCGCAGACAGCCCGGGTCGTAGCCGTATAAGCCGTCAGTCTGGTCAGCGAGTCGCGCACGTGCAACGTGTCGCTCTCCTGAATAAAGGCGAATGTTTTATCGCCATTATCCGGCGTTATATAAACGATACGCTGCGTCATATAGTCGGGTTGGTCGCTCGTGGAGATGAAATCGGCCCCCGTGGCCGTGATGCCTTCCACGCGGAAGTTCTCCGGCGTATGGCAACCGCGCGACGTGCGGAACGAGGTCGTGACCGGCAGGGACGCCGCGCTGTGGTCTTCGTTGCAGTAGGCGATGACCATGGCTTTGTAGCGCGTTTGGTCTTGCAGACCCGTAATCGTGTATTGGGTTTCGGTTGTGAACGTGGAATCGCTGTAGCCGTCTTCGTTGTAAACGCCCCAGAACACACCGTATTCCACGGCGGAGGCCGACGCCTTCCACGTCAGCGGCACCTCATGGGTGCCAAGGCTGCGATCCAGATTCTCAACGGGGAAACAGATATCGACATCGTATTTGACAAGTACGTCCTTGATTTCAAGATACCACGGATCCGGCATATCGTCCTTACCCGAAGCTATGTCCTGGGCGCCTGTCGGGCTTTCGAATACGAACGCCACCTGCAGGTAGTCGGCCCATTTGTCCAGGGCTATCGTAAAGTTCTGGTCATTCAGCGCCAAATCCGCGGCATCCAGCGTTTGGATGATGTCGTCCTGCGTGAACAAGCCGTTGCCCGAAGCCAAGATTTTCAGTTTGGTGTCGTTGTAGTTCGGTTTCGCACCTTTCTTTTTGTTGAAGTCGAAACTGGTCAAGGTGAAATTGAGCGATTTGGGCATCAAGCCGCCGATAGGCCGGATGTAAATGGCCGGCAACATGAGCCAGGCGTTGGTCACGATGTCTTCTACGCTTACGGCCTTGGCGTTGTCGGGGTCGGACGCCTTGTGCTGGTTCCAACCGGTTTGGGCTTCGGTGGTTTCCGTCAGCTGACGGCCGATAAGGCCCGAATAGGTCTTGACACCGCGGTCGAACGGTGTCTGTGTTTCGTTTTTTGCCATGCTTTCCTCGTAAGGCAGGTCGTAGGCCGTGCGCACCATCAGCGGTTCGGTGTAGAACGACGTGTCGCGCGAGGAGCAGAGGGCGGCAACCTTAACCTTATATACCGTGCCGGCGTTCAAACCGGAGAGTTCGCCATTCACCGGTTCGTCGATATCCCGGTTGTTGCCGGCCGAAATGCGTTTGTATTGCCATGCGTCCGCATCGGTGTATGCCAAAAGGAAGTTGGTGGCAGGGTTCTCGTCCATCCAACGGACGGTCAGCCGTTCGGTCGTCGTCAGGCTGTCAACCGTTTGGAGGGCTTTCGGGGCGAGGCAGTCTTTGCCTGCGACCACATCGACGGAAAGAATCTGGCAGGATACGGATGCAGCATCTTTGGGAGCCCGGAAACTGTAACGCAACCGGATGATGCTGCCCGGCGTAAGTTCGCGTATCAAGACGTTCAGCGGATATTGTTTTTGAGCGTTGGCTTGCGGAAAGTTATCATCAAGACCGTTCATTTTCAGTACTTCCTGCCAAGCACCGCCGTCCACCGAATATTCGATGCGCACGCTGTCTTTGGCCGTCATGCTGTGTGTCGCCGGTTCGAGGGCGCCCCGGGACGCCTCCATAAAGGTAAGGAAGAATGTGGCCGAGATTTTGTCTATATCCGCGGGCAAGGCGAAGGCTGCCGTCACGACATCCGACCAGTATGTTCCATTGCTCGGATAAGAGGCGTTGAGGCAGATATAACTGGGGGCGGACATCGGTTCCATGAGCGTTAACATGAAAGCACTGTTGCGCTCATTGGTGGGAATGTTCGCTTCCCGGCTCCAACCGAACGGCAAACGGCCGTATTCGTTGAGTCCCGGGTAAGGATGGGACTCGCCAGTGAAACGGAATTTCGGCAAGGTGTCGTAGGCGGCGCGGACGGAAAGCGTCAGGAAGTCCTGGCCGTAAACCGGGCTTTCCGCATCCGGATTGAGGACGGAATAGGCCAGGATATAGGCGCCTTCACCGGCACCAAACGGCGCGTTGAAAACGGTCTCGTTGGCGGAAGTAATAACGGTCAAGACCTCGGCTTCGCCGAATTGGTCGCCTGTCTTGACTTTACCGCTCAGGTGGACGGCGTTCGTATTCGGACTTTTGAGCAAGACCATGCCGAGGTCTTCGGCGGGCTTGACGGTCAGAGGCACCGAACTCGTGGTCGGCAACCCGACACTGAAAGTTTGGGGTAAATCCATGGAGGTCGTTAGCGTGAACGTGCGGCAGAGGTCGGAATAGACCGGTGCGCCCGTACACCGGTAATCCATCGCGTAGATATGGATATAATAAGTGGTGCTGCCTTCCAAATTGTTGGCGGAAAGCGTCAAATCATAGACGGAAGCCACATGATCCCCGTAAATGGTATACATCGGTTTGGTGTTGAGTAGCACTTGGCTGTTGGCGTTGGGTTTGTCGCCGGCGCGGTACCAGGAACCGTTGGCAAGGGAGTAGTCCGGGGTTGCGGAGGTGGAAAGGATGGCTACAAGTGTCCCGGCCTCCTTGATATCCGATGGTGTCATGGTATTCTTGTTGAACGTGATTTTGCCGGCAAACGACGTTTTCGTGATACTCGTCGTGCCGAATCCATACCATTCGTCTTTCAATTTCGCGGCTTTTTCGGCACAGGTAGCGGGGGCATTGAACGTCAGCGTGCGGCCCTCTTCCGGGGTGTTGGTACTTTGAACGAACAGGCCGTTGGGAGAAGAATTGCTGTTCGTATAGGGCGAGACGTTGTCCCAACTGGCGGCCTCTGTCTGGGACATGCCGAGGTAGTGGAACCAAGTATTGTTGTCAAGACCTTTGAAAGGGTCGTTGGGCACCGTATAATTGCCGTTTTCAACCAGACCGAGGAACAGGCGGTAGGCTTTGTCGCCCGCGTTGGCCGTTTCCAAACGCTTGACCACGAGTTCGACGTTGCCGCTCGCTTCATAGACTTTAAGCTGGTAAATCCATTCGTCGCCATTGATGGCGTAGTCGTATTGTACGGTCAGCACCTTTTGTCCGGCTTGGCCATCGATTACATACATAACCGGTTCTTTGCCGGCTATGCGCGTGGCTGTATTGAGACTATCCTCGGTGTCTTTCGTGATGACGGTAACGATATTCTGAAGGTCCATGCCCGTCCACGGAGCGCCGAAAAAGGCATGCCACGATTGGCTTTGGCCTTGTTTGACGTTTTCGTCTTCGCTGAAAAAGAGACCGCCCGACGCGCAAATCGTAAAGTATTTCATCGTTTTGCCGCAGAGGTTGAAGTCGAAACCGAGGGGAAAGCCGGGGTCGGTTTTGCTTGCGTCACCGGCGTGGGTCACGAAAGGCGTAGCGGGGTTATTGATGAAAAAACCGTTTTTCAGTTCGGTATCGGCCGCTAAATCGGCACCGCATTTCACCGTATTGACGTTGTCGGCAATGTCGGTAAACGTCCCCGCTGCGGAGGTAATCGCATAAGCGCTGGCCGGAATGACGAAGTCCGTGGTTTGGGCTTTGGCAAGGCCTAAGCCCAACAGACAGATAATGAAACTTGTAACAAAAGCTGTTTTCTTCATAATGGCAAATGTTTTCGGTTTGAAACGGCTAAAGGCCGTCTAAATCGTTTGCAAGATACGCCATAAGTGGAGAAAAACCGGCCTTTTTAAGGAAACGTTTTATTTGTGGCGGTGTAACAGCATATAACGAAATGATTTATATTGCTGAAAATGTTTTTTGTTGTTATGTTTGTTCCTGCGGCGTTTTGGCAGGGGCGGTTTGGCATTCGACCTTGCGTATGGCTGGCGTTCGACGGAGCGGTTGTCAAGGGGCTGTTTTTGCGTAAAACCCTATGGGTTAGGAATATAGATATGATATTCCTGACAAAATGTGTATCTTTGTCAGAAATACCCCCCTTTGGCAGGCTTGTTGCGGAAGAGATGGTCGGCCGCCAAAGGTTGGCGGTTGCTTAAATACAGAAAATCATGAAGTTTGAATATATCAACGGGCAGAATTTCTACTATATGTTTTTGGCGGGTGCCAAAGGCATCATAGAGAATTATGCTTATCTTAACAAAATCAATGTGTTCCCGGTTCCTGACGGGGATACGGGTTCGAATATGGCCTCCACGGTGCAGTCGATTATCGATGCCGTCAAGCCGTCCAAAAAGTTGAACAAGACGCTGGCCGACATGGCCGATGCGGCCTTGGTGGGGGCGCGCGGCAATTCGGGCATCATCGTCGCGCAGTTCGTGCAGGGGCTCAGTCTGGAACTCCAAAAGTACTCCAAGGTCAATGTGCGGGATTTCGTGCGTTGTGCGGCGGGTGCCGTCCGCTTTACGTATGCCGCGCTGTCGCATCCCGTGGAGGGCACGATTCTGTCGGTGCTCAAGGCTTGGACCGATGAACTGCAGCGGCTGATGGACGGCAACACCACTGATTTCGTTACGCTTATCAGCGCGCCTTACCAAAAGGTGCTGGAGGCGGTGGAGGCGACGCGCAACCGGCACAAGGGCGGCGCGGGGCTCGTGGACGCCGGGGCGCAGGGCTTCGCGTTCTTCGCCAAGGGGATGCTCGATTTCGCGCTCCACGCCGACATGAAAGGTTTGGTCGGCGCGCGGCAGAATGTGCTGCCGGAATTGAACGTGGCTGACGACGAGGATGCCGTCATGACGTTCCGCTATTGTACGGAGGCCCTGGCTTCGGGCGAGAACATCGACAAGGAGGCGCTCAAACACGACTTGGAGGGCTTGGGCGACAGCGTGGTGGTGGCCGGCAACAGCAACAAGGTGCGTATCCACGTCCATACCGACACGCCGGAAACGGCCGTCCGTAAACTGAGCGAACGCGCGCACATCCTGACCAGCAAGGTGGACGACATGGCGTTTCAGGTTGAAATCAAGGCGCATCGCCGCCACGACATCGCCGTGGTCGTTGACAGCGCGTCGGATTTGGATGCCGCGCTCCGTTTCAAACATCAGATCCATCACGTGCCGTTGCAGGTGCAGCTCGGCGACAGTCTTTTCCTTGACGGGGTGACGCTCAAACACGATGATTTCTACGATTATCTGGCCTCTAAACAGCCTTATCCCAAAACCTCGTTGCCGGCGCTCAAGAACATCTACAACAAACTGTCGTACATCGCTACCTATTATAAGGCCATCATTGTGCTCAACATTTCGTCGGGCGTAAGCGGCACGCATCAGGCGTTTGTCGATATGGCCAAGAAGGTGCAGATGCAGACGGGCGTGCCCATCGCCGTGTTCGACACCAAGACGCTGGCCAGTGCGCAGGGGCTCGTGGCCCTGCGCGTGACGGAGGCCTTGGACAAGGGCTTCAGCTTCGAAGACTTGAAACGGCTCATCCCGCTTTGGTGCGCGCAGTCCAACCTCTATGCCATGACCAAAACCATCCGCTATTTCGTCAAGGGCGGCCGCATCGGGCGCATGAAAGGCTGGCTGGCCACGTTCCTGGGCTTGGCACCCGTGGTGACGCCCGACCGGAACGGCAAGGGCAGCGTATTGTTCACGGCCGCCAGTCAGGGCAAAGGCGTGGAGCGCGTGCTGAAAATAGTGGAGAACAAACTGAAAACCGGCCGGTTGCACGCCTATGCCGTGGAATATACCGACCAATCCGCCAAGCCGGTGGCCGAGGCCTTGATACCGCGTCTTAAAGCGTTGACGGGCAAGGAACCGGCCTTTATCGGACAGGTGACGCCCGTGGTGGGCAGCAGTGCCGGCATCGGCACCGTCGCGCTGTCAACCTTGATGGAGTAAGGGGGCGATGTGGCGGGCTATTCCAGCACGACGTTGGCCGTGCGGAAGAAAATGCCGCAGTCGAGCGGGAAAGAAACGTGCGCTACATAAAAGAGATCGTAGCGGATGCGTTGGTCAAAGTCGATGGCGTTGCGGCCGTGGATTTGCGCCAGGCCGGTAAGGCCGGGGCGGATGCTGTGGCGGAGGGCCAATTGTTCGGGCGTACCGTAACGCGCGCAGTCTTCGGGCGTGAACGGCCTCGGCCCTACGAGCGACATATCGCCTTTAAGCACGTTGATCAATTGGGGCAGTTCGTCCAAAGAAGTCTTTCTGAGAAACGTACCGAAAGCCGTGGCGCGGTCTTCGTCGGGCAGGAGCTGTCCCGTGCCGTCCGTTTCGTTCGACATCGTGCGGAGCTTGATGATTTTGAAAGGTTGGTTGCGGTAACCGAGGCGCGTTTGGATGAAGAAGACGCGGAAGGAACGCTGTACGCAACAGGAAACCAGCATCGTGAGCAGGACGATGGGCGTGCAAGGCACGAGCAACAGACCTGCGCATACGATGTCGAGGAATCGCTTGATTTTCGTCGCGTACATGGGCGTATGGTTACAAACGTCGTAACTAAAAACGCACAAAGGTAATAAATAAAATTAAAACTTGAACCGAATCTGAGCTTTGATTTCGGGTTGGAGGCCGCCGGGGCTTTCGTTGAGGCCGCTGCCGGCCGTAAACCGATGGTCGTACAGCGTGTGGGCGTAACGTGCTTCAAGGGTCATGAAACGGAACGGTTTGTATCTTACGAATATATAAAACCGTTGGCCGCGGCCGCCGTAAGACGGAAAGGCGGCATTGTAGAGCAGGTCTGATTCGTAGGCGTAGAAGCGCTCGCCGTCAGGGGCGGTCTGAAACAGCGCGAAACGCGCGCTGCAGCTGAATTTTCCGTTGGGCAACCGGTAGCCGAAGTCCTGATACAGCAGGTAGTCGGTCTCGGCGGCGGGGTGCAGTTCCAAGCGGCTGCGGTAGAGAAAGCCGCCGGGGCTGTCGTAGGCAAGGTGCAGGCGCAGGCGGTGGGTGGCGTTTGCGGCGGCGCCGGCGGCCACATCCCCCGTTTGGCGGTATTGATAGAGCGCGTAAACCTGCAATGCGTGGCGGCGGGCGGCATAACTGATTTTGAGGTCGTAGCGGCGTTCGACAAACGGCGGTTTCTTGGGATAGGCGTACCACGGGTGGGCGGCGAAGTCGGCGGCCAAATCGACGTGCAACCGGTCGGAGACGTTGGTACGGGCTAAAAAGCCCAGCCCGTATTCGTTGTAGGCTTTGGACTGCCGTCCCGGCGCATGGACGAAGAAACCGCCGTAAGTCCGCGGGTAGCAGCGCAGTTGGGTGGCCAAGCTGAAGCGCGGATGCACTTTCCATTGCAGGCCTTGGAGCAGGGCGGCCGCAAACGTATGGCTTTCGCCGCCGTTCCGCAGGATACCGCTCCAGCCTATTTCCCCGTAAACATGGAGCGAGCGCCATAATGTCCTGTAATATATACTGCCTCCGAGCACTTTGTCCGACAGGTGGTTGAATTGGTTGTAAAGCGAGACATCCGGCCTAAAAGGCTGGTTCAGGAACGTGTAACTGAACGTGGCGCCGAGTTTGGCGTTGCGCAGCGACTGTTCGACGGCCAAGCCCGCCACCTGTTGCGTGGCGCGCCGCCGTTTCCCGCATTCGCTCTCGGTGCGGTGATAGCCGCCCGTGGGCAGGCTTGTGATAAGGCCGTCCGTTATGGCGGCATCCACGCGGCGGTGGCTGTAAAACAGCGTAACTTCGGTGTGGCGGGCGGCTTGCAGGCGCATGGCCGACCCGCTGAAATAGCCGCTTTCGGCCGTGGAGGCAAAGGGTTTGAGGCCGCCGCCCGCGCGCGTCAGCAGCTCGGCATCGAGCCCGCCGCCGAACAGCCCGCCGCCGAGGTGCAGGCCGTAGCCGAAGTTGAGCGTGTAGGTGCCGATAATCCACGATTTGAGCAAGGGTGCGTGGCGCATGGCGGCGGGCGGGCGCGCGTCGCCAAATGCGAGGAAGCCGGCCCAACTGTCGGGCAGGCCCGTTTCGCCGGCGTCTTTCTCCATGGCCAACCCTACTTGCAGGCGGTCATCGGCGCGGAAGCGGTAGCGGAGCGCGGCGGCGTCGGGCGTGCCGGCATAGCGGTGTTCGGTATAGGCCTTGCTGCGGCTCAGCGCGCGCCCGTAGCGCAGCACAAGTTCGTGGCGGCCGCGGTCGCGGAGCGTCTGCGCCCAGCTTTCGGGCATCCGTTCCTGCTCAAACGACAGGCAGGATGCCAGTTGGCGCGCCTTCTCGGTGGGAAAGTCAGGGATATATAATAACTCGTGCGCGCCCACAATCAAGCCGTAGTCGGTGCGGTAGCGCAACAAGGCTTCGATTTCCCAAGGCGTCAAAAGGCCAAGGGCTTCGAGCTCGTCGTAGGTGGCCGTGTTGATGCAGAGCGGGTGGTGGAGCCGTTCCTGCAAGGCTTCGAGCGCGAGGACGGAGGCGGAGGCGGCCTCGTCGTCGGCCTGTGTCTCGGCCCAGGCTTCGTAGGCCGCCTCCAAGGCGCTCTCAGGCGTTTGGGCGCGGAGGGCGGGGACGGCTGCGGTCAGGCTTGCGATAAGGCCGACGATGAGGCGGGGCGCGAGCCGCCGTCGGCCGCGGGCTACCAGGCTTTCCATGATACGCTGATTTGCCCCGTCGCGCCCAGCGGCGGGTGGTAGGCCGTGGCTACGAGAATGTCGAAGCGCGGCGCGGTGTAGCCGCCGCCCAGGCTGAAGCGGAACGGATAAACGCCGCATAGCCCGAAGACCATGAAGCGGCCTTTGATGCGGTAGGCCACCGCGGCCGCCGCGCCGATGGGGTAGCGGATGTCTTTGCCCACCTCCATGCCTATGCTCAGGTCGTCGCTCAGCCGATAGGCGGCCGTGAGCAGCAGGCTCAGCGCCTGCTGCCAGATACCGCTGCCCTGCAGCGGTATCTCGTAAGCGGCCTTGAACGACAGATCCCAGTGCTCCAGACGGCAGGCCACCGAAAGGCCGCTTTCCACGGCCCCCTTGTCGGCCACGTCCTCTATGCGGTTGCGGCGGCGGTAGCGCACGAACACGCCGCCCTGCCACTGGTCGGTAAAGGCCATCGCATACGACAGGCCCGCCGAATGCGTATGGTAGAGCGAAAAGCCTTCGAACTCATAGTGCAGGGCAAAGGTCTGCCGCCCCAGCGACAGCGCGCCGCCGAGCCCCGTCTTTTTGTTCTCCGGAATAAAGCCGAGATAGGAATACACGCCGGCCTGTCCGCGCAGGCGTTTCGTGTCCGCCTCGCCGCACAGGCTGTTGGCCGCCAGCAGGGCCGGATGCCCGACGCCCATGTCGGGCAGGTATAAGGTTCTGAAACTCGGTTGGAGACAGGTGGGGAAAACGGGCTGCGGCTCGGCGGCGCGTCCCCGCGCGGGGCCCGTCGGGTCACCCGAAAATAAAACGAACAGGCCCAAGGCCCAATGCAACGCGGTCTGTCGGCCCCGTTGCCGGAAACGTAATCCATCCATGATACGATACTTTCCCAATATACGTCCGACCGGGAAAAATATCGTAAAAAAGTTCTGTAGCCCGCGCCGCGCTTAGGCTTGCGCGTCTATGGCGCGTTTAGTTCGTGCGGTTTTCGAAGCGGATGCTTTTCAGCTCCTCGTTGGCTTTTACAATCTTCTCGCTCAGCGATTGTTTGTAAGTCTGCACCTTTTTGAAGGTGTCGGGGCAACCCGCCGCAATGATCTGCAACGCCAGAATGGCCGCGTTGAGCGCGCCGTTGATGGCCACGGTGGCCACGGGAATGCCCGGCGGCATCTGCAACATGGCCAGGGCCGCATCCATGCCCTCCAACGACGACTTGATGGGCACGCCGATAACGGGCAGGGGCGTCAGGGCCGCCACCACACCGGGCAGGTGCGCCGCCATGCCGGCCGCCGCGATGATGACCTTAACGCCGCGTTCGTGCGCGTGCGAGGCAAATTCCACAACTTCGTGCGGCGTGCGGTGCGCCGACAGCGCGATGATTTCAAACGGGATGTTCTGTTGGTCTAAGAACTTGGCGGCGGCCTCCATCGTCGGATAGTCGGACGCGCTGCCCATAATGATGCTGACCAATGGCGTTTTGTTTTCCATAAATAAATGTTTTCTGTGTGCAAAAATACATTAAAAAAACGTAATTTTGCTGTCTTGCCGGACGGAGGTTCGGCGTTGAAACGGCCTGCTTTTTGTACGAAGCGGCTACAAATACTTTAAAAGCCATGCTGAATATCGTATTGTTCGGCCCTCCGGGAGCCGGCAAAGGGACGCAATCCCAGAAACTGATTGAACGTTACCGCCTGTTGTATATCTCTACGGGCGATATGCTGCGCGAGGAAATCAAGGCGCAGACCGAACTCGGCAAACAGGCGCAGGCCACGATTGAACGCGGCGAGCTGGTTTCCGACGATTTGATTGGCCGCATCATCGAGGCCAAAATCGCGCGTGAACCCGAAGTGGCGGGCATCCTGTTCGACGGCTTTCCGCGCAAGGTGTCGCAGGCCCATATGCTGGAGGCCCTGTTGGAGAAACTCCACTCGCGCCTGCACTGTATGCTGAGCCTTGAAGTGCCGCAGGACGTGCTGTTGCAGCGTTTGCTGGAACGCGGCAAGGTGTCGGGGCGTGCCGACGATACGGAAGAGGTGATACTCAACCGTTTCAAGGAATATGAAGCCAAGACCGCGCCCGTGGCCGAATACTACCGTCAAAAGGGTATGTACACGGCCATCAAGGGAACGGGTACGGTAGAGGAGATTTTTGAACGACTGACGGCCGAAATCGACAAGGCGGCCGCGAAATAAGAACGCTATGAACATAACGGAAGAACAGGTCAGAGCCGCGCTCACGCATGTGCAGGACCCGGATTTGGGCCGCGACCTCGTGAGCTTGGGGATGATAGACAAACTGCAGGTGGACGGCAATAAAATCCGCTTCGATATCGTGCTCACCACGCCGGCCTGTCCGATGAAGGAACGGATGCGGCGCGACTGTCTCGCGGCCATCGCGCAGTACGTGTCGCCCGAGGCGGAGGTTGAAATCGGCTTTTCCGCGCGTATGCGGGCGCCCGAAACGCGGGAACACGAGGCGTTGAAAGACGTCAAGCACATCATCGCCGTGGGGTCGGGCAAAGGCGGTGTCGGCAAGTCCACCGTATCGGCCAACCTGGCCTTGGCTTTGGCCAAGACCGGCGCGAAAGTGGCCTTGGTGGACGCTGATATATACGGACCGTCCGTGCCGACGATGTTCGGCCTTACGCATACGGCCCCCAAGGGTGTGGAGGCCGACGGCAAGACCTATCTCGTGCCGATGGAGCAATACGGTCTTAAAATCATGTCGATAGGCTTTTTCGTGGATCCGGCCAAGGCCGTGCTGTGGCGCGGGCCGATGGCGTCCAACGCGCTTAGGCAGATGTTTACCGAAACGCTGTGGGGCGAAATCGACTATATGGTCGTGGACTTGCCGCCCGGCACCGGCGACATTCAAATCACGCTCTCGCAGATGATTCCCGTCACGGCCGCGTTGCTCGTGAGCACGCCGCAGGAAGTGGCCGTGGCCGACGTCCGCAAGGCCGCCGATATGTTCCGCGAGGTCAAGACACCGATTTTGGGCGTGGTGGAGAATATGGCGTATTTTACGCCGGCGGAATTGCCTGACAACAAATACTATATCTTCGGCAAGGGCGGTTGTGAGCGTCTGGCGCAGGAATTCGGTTTCCCGCTGTTGGCGCAGATTCCGCTCGTGGCTTCGGTCTGCGAACAGGCCGACCTCGGCAAGCCGGTCATGCAGACGCCCGATTCGCCGGCCACCGACCCCGTGAAGGCGGTCTTTACGGCCTTGGGCGGCGAGGTGGCGCGCAAGCTGGCGGTGCTGGAGCGTACCAAATAACATACACGATTATCAACTACGTATTATAAAGACATTATGGAAGCGACACAGAAAACGGAAATCACCGAAAAGGTGCGGGCGCTCATCGAACAGCTCCGCCCGTATTTGCAGGCCGATGGCGGCGATATCGCGTTTATGGAAATGACCGACGACCTTGTGGTTAAGGTGCGTCTGCACGGTGCGTGCGGTTCTTGCCCGCATATGCAGATGACGTTGAAACAGGGCGTGGAAGCCACGCTCAAGAAAGCGATTCCCGAAATCAAGTCGGTGGAGGCCGTCTAAAAAAACGATGGCGGAACCGATTATAGTGGCGAAAGGCCTATGCAAGCGCTACGGTCAGTTGGACGTGCTCAAGGGCGTGGACTTGACCGTGGAGAAAGGGAAGGTCGTATCGGTGACGGGGGCTTCCGGCGCCGGTAAGACCACCTTGCTGCAACTGCTCGGCAGTTTGGAGCCGCCCACGGCGGGCACGGTCGAAATCGACGGTGTGAACCCCTACAAGCTGTCCGCCGCCCGACTGGCGCGCTTTCGCAACCGCCATATCGGTTTCGTCTTTCAATTCCACTATCTGTTGCCGGAGTTTTCCGCTTTGGAAAACGTCATGATGCCGGCGTTGATAGGCGGCGAAAGCGCGCGGGCGGCGCGCCCACGCGCCGCCGAACTCTTGGACTTTCTCGGGCTTTCCGCCCGTGCCGCCCACAAGCCCGGCGAGTTGTCGGGCGGCGAACAACAGCGTGTGGCGGTGGCGCGCGCGTTGATGAACCGTCCGTCGGTCGTCTTGGCCGACGAGCCGTCGGGCAATCTCGATACGGCGCACGCGCAGGCGCTTCACGAATTGTTTTTCCGCTTGCGTGATGAATTCGGTCAGACGTTCGTCATCGTGACGCACAACGAACACTTGGCGCGGCTTTCCGACTGGCAATTTGTCTTGCAGGACGGCCGCCGTATAGCTTGACTTTTTATTCGAACATTTTTCCCACGCGTTATTTGCGGCTTTGCGGGGTGGCTGGCCTGTGGGTAGGCGTGCCGACGCAGCGTGCATTAGCACGCAAGGAGTGCCTTAGCGCTAGGTTGGCCGCCTTGACGCGCCGCGCGTAGCGGTCGTTTCTTTTGGGGCAACCTTTTCTTTTCGATAAAAGAAAAGGTTGCAGATTCCGGCGACGCGTAGCGGCGCAAATAAATGAAGAAGGGTAACTTACAACATAAAGCCGATGCGAACGCCGGCTTCAAGGAAAATGCCGTTATACTGATACGTCCACGAGCGCTGGGCGTCTTTCATCATGATGGCCTCGTATTCGGGCTGCGCGAAACTGTTGATGGCGTTGCGCCATGCGCCGCCCGCATAGATGTCGAACGTGGCGCGCGGCCACAGCCTGCACATATAGCCGATTTGTATCTGCGTGCCGATGCGCATCGTGTTGACGGAATAGGGCGTGTCTTCGGAGTTGAGCCGGTCGCACAGATTATATTCCACGCCGAGGCCGGCCGCATAATACAGCCCGCTTGTACCGGTGCCGTTGCCCGTGCCGGGTTGGTAATACCGCAGGTTCAGTTCCAGACAGAAACCCGTTTGGTTCAGCGTATAAACCGGCAATGGATTGTCTTTCGCGTCCAAGGGTGCGTTTGCGTCCACCTTGCTGTATTGCCCGCTGGGGCGGCCGTCCTTACGTTTATAGTTGAACTGCGGCGCCACGTTGAGCCAGAGGTTGTCCTGCAGACGGCAGTCGTAGTCGATGCGGAAGCCGTTGAAGAACAGCGGCACCGGCACCAGACTCAGCATATGGTTCTCGCTGTATATCTGATGAAGCGCGTTGGAGCGTTGCCCCCGATTCTGCGCCTTTAGCGGCAGGGCGGCGCACAGGGCCAAGCCCAGCGCGAGGCCGAGGCCGAACCGCCGTGTGGTGCGGCGTGCGGCAGACAGGGAAAGATTCGACAAGCGTTTCATCATTATCTATCGTTAAAAAATAAAGCCCAACGTCAGGTTGATGCTCAGGCAGGGGCCGCCGTAGCCGTAGTCGAACATATGGGCGTCGTAGGCCTTTCCGGTGGGCGGGGTCAGCCCTTGGGACAAAGGTGGCCCTTCGTAGCCATACGATTTGTTCAACAGAAAGCGGTTGCCGTAACCCAGCACGAAGTCGAAATACAGTGGCTTGGCGATGATCTGCCGGAAGCCCAGCATCACGTCGAGGTCCAACTTCTGTATGTCGGTTGTCGATTGGTCGTGCGCGCGCAAATGGTATTGCTCGTAGCCCAAGCCCCATTGCAGGAACAACTGGAAGCCGGCTTTCTCTATTTCATAATAGTTGTAGCGGTGGTAGGCGTTGACCGAGAAACCGCGCAGAAACTCCACGTCGGTCCGGCGCAACGTGGCATACGAGAGCGTCGTATAATAAGTAGGCGCGATGACGAGCCAATGGCGGCCGTTTTTAGGTGTCAGCAAGCGGTCGTATTCGATGCCGAAGCCGTTGTTGACAAGAGGGAGAAACGAATAGGACAACGAATTGCTGCCGAACTTGTCGTGCGGGTTGCCTTGAAATATGGCACGCGGGTTGCCCGCCGCAGCCGTTCCCCAGCCGCAACAGAACCCCATGAACAGAGCCCAAAAGAAAAGCGTTTTCTTCATGTTAAGTGCCATTTGCAATGGGGACAAAGATACGAATAATAAATGATTTTCAAAACCTTTTGGATTTGTGGAATTTTTTGAATAACTTTGCGAACCTTTTAAATGCCCTAAAAAGGCTTTTGTAAGACTATGATTAACATAACTTTACCGGATGGTTCCGTGAAGCAATTCGCTCCGGGGACTACGGCCATGGAAGTGGCGCAGAGCATCAGCGAGGGCTTGGCGCGCAATGTGCTGGCCGCCAAAGTGAACGACCAGGTTTGGGATGCCATGCGTCCCATTACGGAAGACGCTACCCTGACGTTGCTTACGTGGAACGATGCCGAGGGTAAGGCGGCTTTCTGGCATTCTTCGGCCCACTTGATGGCCGAAGCCATCGAACAGCTGTATCCCGGCGTCAAGTTCGGCATCGGCCCGCATATCGAAAACGGTTTCTATTACGATATCGATTTCATGGACTACAATATCTCGTCCGACGATTTCCCGAAAATCGAGGAACGGGTATTGAAATTAGCCGCCGAGAAGCAGGCGTTCACGCGCAAGGACGTGAGCAAGGCCGACGCCATGGCCTACTTCAAACGGAAAGGCGACGAATACAAGTGCGAACTCATCGAGGATTTGCCCGACGGCAGCATCACGTTCTATGAAACCGGTACGTTTACCGACCTGTGCCGTGGGCCGCACATCCCGAACACGTCCTATATCAAGGCGTTCAAGCTTATGAGTCTGGCCGGCGCGTATTGGCGCGGCGACGAAAAGCGCAAGCAGTTGACGCGCGTTTACGGCGTCTCTTTCCCCAAGCAGAAGGAACTGACCGAATACCTGGCGTTCTTGGAAGAGGCCAAGCGCCGCGACCACCGCAAGATAGGCAAGGATTTGAAACTCTTTATGTTCTCGCCGAAAGTGGGGGCGGGCTTGCCGATTTGGCTGCCCAAGGGTACGGCTTTGCGGGAACGCTTGGAGGCTTTCTTGAAAAACGTACAGCGCAAGGCCGGCTATCAGCAGGTCATGTGTCCGCATATCGGCCACGTCGACCTCTACAAAACGTCGGGTCACTACGATAAATACGGCAAGGATTCGTTCCGGCCCATTACGACGCCCATCGAGGGCGAGGCGTTCTTCCTCAAACCGATGAACTGCCCGCACCACTGCGAGATTTACCGTTCCGAACCGCGTTCCTACAAGGATTTGCCTTTGCGTTTCGCCGAATTCGGCACCGTCTATCGCTACGAACAGAGCGGCGAATTGCACGGTCTGACGCGGGTACGCGGCTTTACCCAGGACGACGCGCACATCTTCTGCACGCCCGACCAGTTGAAAGACGAATTCAAGTCGGTTATCGATATCATCCTTTTGATATTCAAGACGCTGCATTTTGAAGATTATACGGCGCAGATTTCGTTGCGTCACCAGACGGATCACGCCAAATACATCGGCAGCGACGAGAATTGGGAAAAGGCCGAACGCGCCATCATCGAGGCGGCCGAGGAAAAAGGCCTCAATACGTATGTGGAATACGATGAGGCGGCTTTCTACGGCCCCAAGCTTGACTTCATGGTACGCGACGCCATCGGCCGCAAATGGCAGCTGGGTACGGTTCAGGTCGATTACAACCTGCCGGAGCGTTTCGACCTCGAATACATCGGCGCCGACAACCAAAAGCACCGTCCGGTCATGATTCACCGCGCGCCTTTCGGCTCTATGGAACGTTTCGTGGCCGTGCTCATCGAGCATACGGGCGGCAAGTTCCCGCTGTGGCTCACGCCGGATCAGTTCATCGTATTGCCGATCAGCGACAAATACACCCAGTACGCGCATACGGTCAAGAGCCGTTTGGAAGACATGGGGTTGCGCGGCAGCGTGGATGAACGCAGCGAGAAGACCGGCAAGAAAATCCGCGACGCGGAGTTGAACAAGATTCCGTATATGCTTATCGTGGGCGAAAAGGAACAGGAAACCGAATCGGTATCGGTGCGCAAGCAGGCGGAAGGCGATTTGGGCACGTTCACGCTCGCCGATTTCGCCAAGCGGATTGATGAGGAAGTTAAGCAGTACTTATAATAAGTGTAACTAAATTAGGAGGACAGAGTCATAGCTATTCCCATTAGACACAACCGTCCGTTTAGAGGACCGGTTCAGAAAGAAGCCGAACACCGGATCAACCGTTTCATCACGGCCCCGGTGGTACGGGTAGTTGGCGAAAACGTCGAACCCGGTATCCGCCCCATCAAGGAAGCCTTGCAGATGGCGGAAGCGCGGGAGTTGGATTTGGTGGAGATTACGCCGAACGCCAACCCGCCGGTATGCCGTATTATCGACTACCAGAAGTTTCTTTACGAAAAGAAACGGAAGCAGAAGGAATTGAAAGCCAAGTCGGCCAAGGTCGTGGTCAAGGAAATCCGCCTCGGGCCGCAAACCGACGAGCACGATTTCAATTTCAAGCTCAATCATGCCAAACGCTTCTTGCAGGACGGCTCCAAGGTTAAGGTGGACGTTTTGTTCAAGGGACGCACGATTGTGTATAAGGAACAGGGTGAGGTGATGTTGCTCAAATTCGCGGAGGCCTTGTTGGAATACGGCAAGCCCGAAGCCATGCCCAAGATGGAAGGCAAGCGCATGATCATCATCATCGCGCCGGTCAAGAAATAAGGAAACAATTAACTAATAATAAATCATAAGCAATGCCAAAAATGAAAAGCAAGGCCAGTGCGAAGAAACGTTTTTCTTTCACCGGCACGGGAAAGCTCAAGAGACAGCACGCTTACAAAAGTCACATTCTGACGAAGAAGTCGAAGAAGCGGAAAAGAAACCTGACGTATTCCGCCATCGTTGACGGCGCCAATGTGAAGGCTGTAAAGGATATGCTCGCTCTTTAGGAACCCGAACCTCAAAACCAAATCCCGAAAGGGTAAAACATTATTTATGAACCTTGTTTGAAGCATTAAGTCCTCCTTGAAACGGGGCGCTCAAACAAAAAACATTCAAAAATGCCTAGATCAGTAAATGTAGTGGCCGCTCGGGCCCGCAGAAAAAAGGCCCTGAAATTGACGAAGGGCCAATTCGGACGGAGAAAGAATGTCTGGACCGTCGCAAAGAACTCTTTGGAAAAAGGTTTGCAGTACGCTTACCGCGACCGCAAGGCCAAAAAGAGAAGCTTCCGCAATCTGTGGATTGTACGTATCAACGCCGGTGTGCGTCCCTATGGTATGTCGTATTCCGCTTTCATGGGCAAGTTGCACGCCAAAAATATAGATTTGAACCGCAAGGTGCTGGCCGACTTGGCCATGAACCATCCCGAAGCTTTCAAGGCGGTGGTTGACAGCGTTAAATAGTTGACGGCGCGGTTGAAATTCAAACTATTGTTAATTTTATAAAAGGAAGATAAGAAGTTATGAGCAAACCGGAATTGATGCAGTTTGTGGATACTTTGACACAACGCAACGAGCTGCCCGCTTTTAAAGCCGGCGATACCATTACGGTAAGTTACAAGATAAAGGAAGGTAACAAGGAACGTATCCAGCAGTTCCAGGGGGTTGTCCTGCAACGTGTAGGCAGCGGCACCACGGCCACGTTCACCGTGCGCAAGATGTCGGGCAATATCGGTGTGGAAAGGATTTTCCCCGTCAACTCCCCGTTCATCGAAAAGGTGGAAGTGAACAAACGCGGTGTGGTTCGTCGCGCCCGCATCTTCTACCTGCGTGCTTTGACCGGCAAACGTGCCCGCATCAAAGAACGTCGTTTCTAAAAACGTCGGGATATGCGGTAAAGGCTCTGTCGGTTTCCGTGTGGAATCGGCAGAGTCTTTTTTTTTATGGTTTGGAAATTTATTTATACGATTGAATATGAAACGATCAGCCTTGTTGGGATGGAGCCTGTGCCTGTTGTGGGGCTTCTTGTCGGTGTCCTGCGTGGAACAGGAATACGCGGTGGACGATATCGATTTGACCGTCAACGTGGGTGGCGATAGCTTGGCTTTGCCGCTGGGCGTCACCGATACGATTTATGCGCAAACGCTGTTGGATAACGCCGGTGACGCGCAGGATTTTTTGAAAACCTTGGCGGACGGTACGCTGGCCATCACACAGGATGGCGGCATGAACATGGAGGTGCCGGAAGTGGAAGTTTCCGGTTTGACGATGGCGGATTTTAAAGGAGAATCCAATTGCAGTACGACCTTCGGGGAGGCTTCGGGCGCTGCGGCCATGGCCAAAGCCATCCTGTTGTCGGCGCCGGTGACGGATGATTTGCCCGTGGAAACCGGTTTGGACGATATAGCGCCGGAAGTCAAGCGGATTGATGATATCGCGTTGGAAGACGGGGCGGTTTTGCGCTTTACGTTCGAGGTGACGGAATTGCAGCAGTATTCGGGTATTGACATGGAAATGGACGTGCACGTGGCCTTGCCGGATTATTTACGGCCAGCCGCATCCGTGACGTTGGACAACGGGCAACTGCGCATCCGTCAAAGGCTCGAAAACGGTAAGCTGGTGTATGAGATGCCGTTGCTCGGCTTCAATTTTTCAAATCAGGAAATAATAGACAACCGTCTTGAGTTGAGGGGGCAGATGAACTATACCGGCAGTTTGCATTTGGTGTTGAATGATGCGTCACAGCTTGCGGATTGGCAAGGCAAAACGGTAGAAATGCATACGAATTATGAAGTGACGCATTTGACGCCGGTGCATTTTGAAGGTCTGTTTGAGCCGAACATCGAGCCGGTGCAGGAAACCGTGGCTTTCGGCGATATTCCCGAAATGTTGACCGGCGAGGACATGATTTTCGATTTTTACGCACCCTATCTGTTGCTGTCCGTGCCCACGAACATCGGCATCGCGTTGCAGAACGAACTGACGATAACGCCCGTCGAACAGGGAACGCCTCAGACCGACAAGGCGGTCAAGGCGCAGTTGCTGTTGCCGGCACGTTCGGAGGCTAAGATGGATACGACGAAATATTATTTGGCCAATCGGCAGCCGGCTTCGTTGGCGGCAGACTACACGTTTGTCGAGTGCGATTTGGCCAGTCTGTTGCGCCGCATTCCCGAGGGCTTGCAGATAGAATTGAAGACCGTGGCCGATCAGAGATCGGAGATGGTGTATGATTTCAGCGTGTCTTATACCGCCGCCGTCGATTACGACTTCATCGTGCCGATGGCCTTCGGCCAAGACCTGCACCTGAGTCTTGGCGATACCATCGACGGTTTGCCCGACTTGGTCAATGAAATCCTTTCCAAGAATGAGTTGCATATAGGCGGAACGGCCCTGAATACGATGCCGGTGGATTTGGAATTGCTGCTGACGGCCTTGGATGCCGACGGGCGGGAAGTGCCGATGGAAACGGAGCCGCAACGCATTTTGGCCGGTACGCAGGATGGTGCACCGGTGATGACGCATTTGGATTTGGTATTGGGTGACCGCACGGGGGCGGCGGACAAACAGCCGGTCAAGGCTTTGGTTTTGCGCTTCACGTTGACGACGGGCACGGGCAATGAAGGCGTGCCGCTCAAAACGACGTCTTGGGTACGGGCCGCGTTGAAAGCCCGGATACCCGGTGGCATTACGGTAGATTTGCGTGATTTGGGTGAAAACGAATAAGGAGGCAAGGAAATGAAGGTAATGAAAAGGACATTCAAAAGCGGTTTGGCCGTTATCTTCGGCCTTTTGTGCTGTTGCGCGCCCGTCAAGGCGCAGGGACCGGCTCTGACCGAGTATTTTCTGCCGGGTTACAATCAGCGGCATTGGCTCAATCCGGCGCTGTTGCCGCAGTTCGGCTATTTCAATTTTCCGGCTTTGGGTATGGTCAACGTCGGTGTACAAAGCAACTTGGGGTTGAATTCCTTGTTGTATCCGTTGGACAACGGCAAGGTGGGTACCTTCCTGCATCCCGACGTACCGGTTGACGAGGCCTTGTCGGGATTCCGCAAAAACAACTATGTGAACGTGAATACCGACATCAGCCTGCTTTCGTGGGGCTGGTACGAGGGCACCTCCTTTTGGTCGGTCGATCTTTCGGCGCACGTGCATGCCGATATGAACCTGCCCTACGAGGCGTTTGAATTCCTCAAGCTCGGTATGACGGGCGACCCGACCGAATACCATATGAAGAACGTGGGCTTCAATGCCCAGGCCTGGATGTCGTTGGCGTTGGGGCACGCGCGGGCCATTACGCCCGAATGGCATGTGGGCGGTAAGTTCAAATTCCTGTATTCGCCCTTCGACGTTTCGGGCAATTTTCCCAATACCGACTTGATGTTGAGCGGGGATGTCTGGCGAATCAACACGAACGGCAGCGGGCAGATGCACGGCATCGTGCAACCGGTGGTGGTCGGCGACAGCATCAGTGGCTTTGAAGGTGGCTATGCCGGACGGGATGCGGGCTACGGCATCGCGTTTGACCTCGGTTTCGAATACCGTCCCAACTATGTGAGCGGATTGCGTTTCTCGTTCGCGTTGACGGACTTGGGCTTTGTGACCTACCGGCGGGAGTCGGGCGTAAACCTCGACTTGAACGGCGAATTGGTGTACGATGGCATGGAAATCAGCACCGACGGTAATGGCGAAATGAATTTCGACATGGATCTCGGCGTGGAGGCCACGGTACCCGAAAGAGCCTATACCCGTGCTTTGTTTGCACGTATGAACGCGGGTGTGGAATACGATTTCTATCTCGATATGTTCAGCGTCGGCCTCTTGTCGAGCACCTACCTGAATTGGCATCACGTAACGACGGAACTCACGGCCTCCATCAACATGAAGTTGCTGAAATGGCTTTCGCTTTCGGTCAGCTATTCGTTCCTGAAAACACGACAGACCATCGGCTGGGCGTTGAACATCACGCCCAAATACGGCATGAATTTCTTTTTCGCGAGCGATTATACGCCTTTGGCATTCAACCGTATCAAGACGGATGGCGGTAGTTACAAGGTGCCTTCGCAGAACAATGTGCAGTTTATGTTCGGTATCAGTTTCCCGATGGGACGGAACGTGATGGTGCCGGAACGGGGCGGTACCTACGAAGCCTGGCTTATCGAAAACGGTCTTTATACCGACGAAGTCCGTCAGTTGCAGGAACCCAAGCAGCGTCGTCGCGACCGCAAGGCCGTTCACGATACTGTGTATATACAAAGTGCGCCGGTGGACTCTTCCGCCGAATGGGACGGCGTTTGGGTTGAGGACAAAAAAGATACGGACGACGGGATTTGGCGCGTGGCACCGGACGAACCGACTGGGGTAACGGACCAAGACGCCGAACCCACGCTTGGCGGTGAGCCCGCTGCGGTTTCGACGGCGGAACCCGTTGAGGCGGCCGAGATGGGTGAACCTGTGGAAGCGACCGAGGCCGCAGGCCTTACGGAACCGGTTGAAACTACCGACGAGGCGGCGGAACCGTTGGAAAACGCGGAATAGGCCATGTACCCGTTGGTGGAGGATTTCTATTCCTTGCAGGGCGAGGGCTTCCATAGCGGTATGCCGGCCTATTTTATCCGGTTGGCCGGCTGCCCGGTCCGCTGTGCTTTCTGCGACAGCAAGCAAACTTGGACGACGGAGGGCTACCCCCGGCTGTCGGCCCAGGCGTTGGCGGACCGGGCGGCGCGCAGCGGGGCGCCGGCGGTTGTGGTAACGGGCGGCGAGCCGCTGATACACGACCTGGCGCCTTTGTGCGAGGCCCTGCACGCGGCCGGTTTGGCCTGCTGGCTCGAAACCTCCGGCTCGCAGCCGCTTTCGGGCCGTTGGGAGTGGATTTGCGTTTCGCCCAAGCCGGGCGCCCCGCTGCAAGCGGCTTTCAGCCGCGCGGCCAACGAGCTGAAAGTGGTGGTGGCCTCCGAAGCCGATTTCGCTTTTGCCGAAACCAGCCGGCGTTTCTTTCAAAACGAGGCCCTCCACGCCTTCCTGCAATGCGAATGGAGTCAGTCCGATGCGATACGGCAGTCTGTCATCGCCTATATCCAACAACATCCCGTCTGGCGGCTTTCGTTGCAGACCCATAAGTATTTAGCCATCCGGTAGGCATGGCTTCGCCCGCGTTTTTTGGCCGAAAGTCAAAAAAAACGTATCTTTATCCTTTCATCCGCATAATATTTAAACCGATATGAAACAACTCATTGTAAGATTCGGTCTTCCGG
>CAYTZG010000005.1:107600-111774 GCA_964442435.1 uncultured Bacteroidaceae bacterium
CCGCATAATATTTAAACCGATATGAAACAACTCATTGTAAGATTCGGTCTTCCGGTTTTGCTGTCGGCGGCGCTCGGCAGCGCGGCCCTGGCGCAGGAAGCGCAACCCATTGAAGACAATCAAATCGAAGCCGCGTCAGAAACGACGCCGGCCATCTCAAAATTCGCCACCGTGGAAAATCCTTTCGACCTCTCTTGGGCGGAGCAGCCGTTCAACGCGCCGCCTTTCGACTATATCAAGCCGGAACACTACCTGCCGGCTTTGGAAAAAGCCATCGCCGCGCATGAGGCCGAAATCGAGGCCATCGTCAATAACCGCGAAGAGCCCACGTTCGAGAACACGTTGCTCGCGTTCGACCGCAGCGGGTTGGACCTTGAACGGGTCATGCTCGTGCTGACGAACATCGAGTCGGCGCATTCCACGCCCGAACTCCGCGCCATCATGCCGGAGGCCCTGCGATTGGAAACGGCGCATTCGGATGAGGTTTATATGAACCCGTTCCTGTTCCGCCGCATCAAACGGCTCAAGAACAATGCCGACAAACTGAACCTGTCGCCCGTGGAAAAGCGGCTGTTGGACGAGACCTACAAGCAGTTCGTGCGCTGCGGCGCCGAGCTGAACGAGGCCGACCGCAACCGGCTCAAGGAAATCAACGGCCGTATCGCCGAGTTGGAACACGTATTCGGCAATCACGTGCTGGCGGCCACCGAAGCCTATAAGCTGGTGGTCAACGATGAGGGCGAAATAGAAGGTCTGCCCGACGATTACAGGCAGGCGGCCAAAGACCGCGCGATGGAAGCCGGCAACAAGGGGTGGCAGTTCGGCTTGGACAACGCCAGCGTTATGCCGGCCTTGCGATATGTGGCCAACCGCCCGTTGCGCGAGATGCTGTTGCAGGCTTATCTGCAACGCTGTCAGGCTTCGGACGAGGCCAACGACAACGAAAAGGTCATAGACGAACTGTTGCGGCTCCGTTTGGAGAAAGCCAACCTCATGGGCTATGCGACCTATGCCGACTATGTGTTGGCCGACCGTATGGCCGGCACGCCCGCCCGGGTGTACGACCTGCTCACGCGCGTCTATGAGCCGGGCTTGGCCAAGGCTAAGGAAGAACTCGCGATGATGGAACCGCTGTTGGCGGCTGATGAAGCCGACAAGACGGCCTTTACCGCCGCCGACTGGCGCTTTTACGCCGACCGCATCCGCCGCGAGCGCTACGATTTGGATGAAAACGAGTTGCGCCCGTATTTCTCGGTGGATGCCGTGCGTAACGGCATTTTCGAACTCTGCCATCGGCTCTATGGCCTGCGTTTTGAAGACGTGTCCTCGCAGGTTTCCATGCCGACGCCCAATACGACGGCCTACGCCTGCTACGATGCCGACAGCGCCTTGCTCGGCCTGCTTTACCTCGACATGGTGGCGCGTCCGGGCTACAAGGGCAGCGGCGCTTGGAACACGAACTACGTGAACCAACGTATGGAGAACGGCCAGCGGTTTACGCCCGTCACGTCCATCGTCACGAACTATGCCGCGCCGGTGGGTGGCAAGCCGTCGCTGTTGACGCTTGACGAAACCGAGACGTTCTTCCACGAGTTCGGCCATGCGTTGCATGGGTTGCTGGCCAACGTGCCTTACCGTGGCTTGGCCGACGTGCCGCTGGATTTCGTCGAACTGCCGTCGCAAATCATGGAACACTGGGCCGTGGCCCCCGAAATGTTGCAACTCTATGCCAAGCATTACGAAACGGGCGAACCGATGCCCGACAGTTTGATCAAGAAGATAGACGCGGCTTCCAAATACGGACAGGGCTTCGCCACCACCGAATTCGTCGCGGCCGCGCTGTTGGATATGGACTACCATACGCAGACCAAATATGGCAAGAAACCGATTCAGGTCGAAAAGTTCGAACAGCAGTACCTGACCAAGAAACGCGGGCTCATCGACCAGATTCCGCCGCGTTACCGCTCCACGTATTTCAGCCATATCATGACGGGCATGTATGCCGTGGGCTATTACGGCTACCTGTGGGCGGAAGTGCTGGATGCGGACGCCTACGACGCCTTCTTTGAAACGGGCGATATCTTCAATCCGGCCGTGGCCACGGCCTTCCGCAAGTCTATTTTGGAGAACGGCGGGATGTACGACGCCATGCAGATGTACAAGAACTTCCGTGGGCGTGAAGCCGACGTGAAGCCGCTGTTGCGCAACCGCGGGCTTTTGGATTAAGGCGGCGCGATGGGGGCGGATGCGGCATCGGGTACGCGTGCGGGCCGGCGGCTCAGGCCGTTGGCCGTAGCCTGTCTGTGGCTTTTGGCGCTCGGATGGGGCGCGCCCCTGCGGGCCACCCATCAGAAGGCGGCCGAAATCACGTTTACCTACGTATCCGGCTATACGTACCGCTTCCGTTTGGTCACCTATACGTTCACCGAATCGGAGGCCGACCGCCCCGAGTTGGAAATCAATTGGGGCGACGGCAGCGGTGACGTCCTCAGCCGCGAAAGCGCGACCCTCGTTCCCGGTCAGCAGACCCAAATCAATGTATATATCGGTACGCATACCTATGCGGGGCCGGGTTCCTATTATGTCAGCATGGAAGACGCCAACCGCAACGGGGGCGTCGTCAATATGCCCAACAGCATCAATACGCCGATGTATGTCGAAACGCTGTTGGTCATCAGCCCTTATATGTCGGCCGGCAACAACAGTCCCGTGCTGACGGCGTGTCCCGTCGATGACCGCGGTTGCGTGGGGCGGCGGTTCATCCACAATCCGGCGGCCTACGACCCCGATGGCGACAGCCTTTCCTACCATCTGATACGGTGCCGGACTTCGAACGGGGAAGACATCGCGGGCTATTCGTTTCCGTCCGCTTCCGATACGATTTACGTCAACGAACGCACGGGCGACCTGGTTTGGGAAAACCCGGTGACGCAGGGCGAATACAATGTGGCGATACTCGTGCGGGAATGGCGGAACGGCCGCCTGATAGGCGAGGTAACGCGCGATATGCAGATTGTCGTGCAGATGTGCGACAACTATCCGCCCGACCTTATTTGCGATGACGCCTATTGCGTGGAGGCGGGGCAGCGCCTGCAGTTCGAAGCCTATGCGCTGGATCTTGACGGCGACGGCATCGGTATGCAAGCTTCGGGCGAAATCTTTGCCACGCGGCGCGCGGCCGACTTGCAGCCGTTGGGGGGCACACCCGACAGCGTGCGTTACGAATTCGTCTGGCAGACCGAATTGGGCGATTCGCGCGCCCAACCTTACGGTATATACTTAAAGGCCACCGATGGCGGCCAGCCCCCGCTGTCCGACCTCAAAACGGTTTCGGTGCAGGTCTTGGCGCCGGCCGTGCGTGGCTTGCAGGCCGACTACGACTTGCGGCAGGCGCAAGTGCGGCTGCGGTGGGAAACGTCCGTCAGCCCCCATGCCAAGGGCTATCGCATCTACCGCCGGGCCGGCTATGCGGACGACGAGGCGTTTGATGAATGCCACGGCGGGGTGGGCGCGGATTATACGTTGATAGGCACGTGCGATAAGTTGTCCGACACCGCCTGTGTGGATAGCGCCGGTTTGGCTTCGGGTATGCACTATTGCTACCGGGTATGCGCTTATTTCGTTGACGGCAGCGAGAGTTACGCCTCTGCGCCCGCCTGCGTGGAAATCGCGTCCTATACGCCCGTCTTTACGCACATCAGCGTGGCCGAGACCGACGTGCAGAACGGCCGTATGGCGCTCGAATGGCGGCATCTGCGCGCCCGCGACAGCGTGTTGGACGGCTATGATTACGGTTTGTTTGGCGGCTATACGCCCGACAATATGCAGTTCTTGGGGCACTTTCCGTTGGATAGCGTCGTGCGTTGGACCGATACCGGCCTCAATACGGTCGGTCATCCTTATTACTACCGCTTGGGCCTGTTGTCCGAAGGGGCGGACGACCCACTTGAATACGCCACGTCGGTCTACGCCTCCACCTACCTTATGGCCGTGCCGCACAGCCGCCGCGTGGAACTCAGTTGGAATTTCGACCACCCGTGGCACAACGAATACTTTACGGTCTATCGCCGGCATCCCGACTCGGCGGCTTTCGCGCCGGTGGCGCGCGTGACGGCCCGTCGCTATGTGGATGTCGGTTTGGAGAACGACCGCACCTACCGTTATTACGTGGAGG
>CAYTZG010000005.1:111874-114132 GCA_964442435.1 uncultured Bacteroidaceae bacterium
CGCTATGTGGATGTCGGTTTGGAGAACGACCGCACCTACCGTTATTACGTGGAGGGGTACGGCTCCTATTACAACGACAGCCTGCCTTCGCCTTTGCTCAACCGCTCCAACGTCGTGGCGGCGGTGCCGGTTTTGGGCACGCCCTGCCGGCCTACGTTATATCTGCGCGACAGCAGTTGCGACCCGCTCATGAACACGCTCGCCTGGCGGTTCGAGGTCGGGGATACGGGCGGGGCGGCCGATTCGTCCGCCTGGGCCGACTGCTACACCGATGTGGCCTATTATAAACTCTACTACAGACGATACGGCGAACCGGTCTATGAGGAAGTGGCCGTTACGGAAGAAAACTTCTACGAACACGAGCCGGAGGGCTATTGGGCTTGCTATTATGTCACGGCTGTCAACGAGTCCGATATGGAAAGCGAGGCGAGCAATATCGTCTATGCCGACAACCGTTCGTGTTTCAGCTACCGTCTGCCCAATGTCTTCACGCCCAACGGCGACGGCTATAACGACACGTTCCGCGCCCTGCCCAACCAATATGTGGAGGGATTCCGTATCGATATCTTCAACCGTTGGGGCAACCCGGTCTTTTCGTCAGATGACCCCAAGTTTGAGTGGAACGGCCGCATGGACGGGAGCGGCAAGGAATGCCCGGACGGCGTTTATTTCTACGTCGTCGAATTTACGGTGGAAGCCGAGGGACTGAACGATAAAATCTACCAGAGCGGTTCCGTCACGATTCTGCGGTAGCGTGCATCACGCGGGTATTCTTCTAAATCAGAAGCTGAAATAAATGAAGGGCTGGGGTACCGCGCTGTGGCTTGCAATCAACAGCACGCCTATAAGCAGGCATACCAACCCTTTGATGACCCAGGGCGCGCGGGCGAACGTCATCTTTACGGTTTCCTGAGCCGAGGCCGGCAGGAAGTGCAGGATAAAGCCCAGCGCCATGATGGCGAATACCGTCTTGTAATGGCTGACAATGGCGCCTATGGTTTCAATCGGTGTGGTCTGGCACAGGCCGAGATACCAATCGGCCGCCGCTTGCAGTGAGTCGGTGCGGAAAACGACCCAACTCAGGCAGATGAGGTGGAAATAGACAAGGGTTTTCAATACGCGCACCCAGCGTTTCTGCGGATGGTCTTTCAAGCCCGTCAGTTTCTCGAAACAGAGGAACAGGCCGTGCAGGAATCCCCAAAACAGGAAATTGAGCGCGGCGCCGTGCCAGATACCGCAGAGCGTCATGCTTACGAGAAGGGCCGCTATCATGCGCCATACACCGTGCCGGCTGCCGCCGATTGGTATATATACGTAATCGCGAAACCACGTGGAGAGCGTGATATGCCAACGGTGCCAAAAGTCGGTAAACGAGTCGGCCTTGTAGGGCGAGCGGAAGTTGACCGGCAACGTGAAGCCCAAGCAGGCGGCCAGGCCGATGGCGATGTCGGTATAGCCGGAAAAGTCGCAGTAAATCTGAAGCGCGTAGCCGTAGGTGGCCATCCAGTGTTCAAAGCCCGTATAGAGCGTGGCGTTTTCAAACACCGGGTTCACCCATTGGGCAATCCAGTCGGCGATGGCGATTTTCTTGACCAAACCGCAAAGTACCATAAACAGCGCGAAAGAGAACTCCTTGGTCGAGAGTTGGTAGTGCCGTTGCAACTGCGGCAGGAACGCGTTGGCGCGCACGATGGGCCCCGCCACCAATTGCGGGAAAAAACTCAGGTATAGCGCAAAGTCGAACAGGTTGCGGCAATAGGGAATCTGCCGCCGATACAAGTCCACGAGATAACTCAAGGCCTGGAACGTAAAGAACGAGATACCGACGGGCAACACAATCGTATTGAGGAACGGCAGGTCGCCGAACAGGGCTTCATCCGTACCCGGCCAGGCCGGTATCCATTCGTAAACGAGGTGGTTCAGAAAGTCGGCATACTTGAAATAGGAGAGCAGCGACAGGTTGAGGATAATGCCGATAATGAGGAAGAATTTGGCGATGACGGGCTCCTGTTCCCGCCGGCTCTTGTCGATGAGCCAGCCGCAGCCGTAGTTCAGGAAAATGGAGGCCAGCAGCATGAACACCGCCGCGCCGGCCGTCTCGAAATAGAAAAACAGGCTGCACAGCAACAGAAAGCGGTTGCGGGCCGTGCGGTAGCGGTACAGCAGGCTGAAACCGGCCAATACCACGGCCATGAACCACCAAAACGACAGGCTCGTGAACAAGAAATCAGGGTTTCCGGCTATCATAGGCTTTCTCC
>CAYTZG010000006.1:0-1607 GCA_964442435.1 uncultured Bacteroidaceae bacterium
AACGGACGCGTGGCCGGGTCATTGTCGAACGTCTGCACCAAAGACTGTATCTTGGGCACACGGCCCCATTGCGTCGTATCCACATCCACGACCGTGGCCGAAATCGGCATCCCGTTCTCGAAACTCTTACGGCCATCGCGCAGGATGTCTTCCGAAATGTCGCCGAGGTTGAAATACAGCGTACCGCCCGTATGTTTCGGATGACCGTCCAGACCGTCCATACCGATGAACGGGTCCATGACCCAAAACTCGATATACTCCACATTCGAAGCCTCGAAGTTCGTATTGTCGATTTTGCGCATGATACCGCCCCAACGGCTGGCCGGATCACGCAACAAGCCTTCCGTCGTCATACCGGAAGATATGCCGGGTACGGGCTCCACATCGAAGTTGTACGGCCCTTTTTCGGACGGATAGAACGCCAGGTTCAATACCGAAAGGTAATCGGCCTGGTTCGTGGCCTGCTCGCGGTTCGGGAACACCTCGGTGACGCGGACGCGGCGCACGTAGGGCAACGAGATATCGTCCTTGGTGATGTTGCGCGGCCGATTGTTGCCATAGAAAATGGGGTCAACCGTGTACCAAGCCAGTTTTGCGCGGTTGAAGCCGCTCGCCAGGCTTTCCGCAAAGTAGTCGGCCGATTCCGGGAACATATCCAACTGCTTCTGCGGCGTACTGGCCAACTGCCACGAATAGGCTTCCTTGAGGTTAATCGTGCTCTTGGCCCCTTCGAAATCGTCGATATACGTGATACCCTCTTTCGTAATGGCCTTGGAGTGCCCCGGAATGAAATGGGCGAATTCGCCGTACAGATTCAACGAAGCCGGCATCTTGGACGACTGGAACGGCAAAAGCGCGTCCACCGCCTTGGTCAGCCAGCGCGACTCATTCGAATAAGAGAAGTCGAAACCGTACAACGTATTGGAAATAGGCTCCTCTCCGTAATTGACCTTATAGGTCAACGGCGACTGGTGCAGGTTCAACAGCGTGGCCCCCACATAGAAATCCTTGCTAAAGAAATGCTCCAACCGCAAGCCCAACATCCGTTTGGTCAGCATACCGCCGGCCGTATTGCTCTCGGTAGAGATATTGATGGGCACACCCGAATTGAGAACGCCCTCGTTGATAATCTGCACGATACCGGCCGTATAATTGACCGTATAGTCGGAACCTTCCTGCAAGACCGTATTGCCGGCCGTCACCTTGACGGAGCCTTGCGGCAGGTTATAGACGCCGAGCGAAATCTCACTGCCCTGCGCCGACTTATACGTACCGCCCATATAATACTTGTTCTTGTCGGGATACTGTTGGGCTTCGGTCTTCGTATAACGGTACAGTTCGTTGAACGCATACTTTTGGGCCATCGCGCTGTCGCCGCCGAAAATGGCCGGCAGGTCGGCGCCGAAGGGTTCCACGTAAGGGAAATAAATCAAGCCTTTGTTCGACTGGATATAACCGGCGCCCGTAGCCGCATTGTCGAGGAAGTCGAAGACCCCGTCCGGATTCCGGTTCATCTGGTAATCCAGATTATCCATGCCGAACACCTGTATCAACGGGATGCCGCTCAACGGGCCTTCCGTAAAATAGCCGGCCGGCACGCTCTGCCC
>CAYTZG010000006.1:1707-113066 GCA_964442435.1 uncultured Bacteroidaceae bacterium
ATACTGGCTCACCGTGTTGATGTTGCGCAGATTGGCGGGGCTGACGACCGAGGTCAACAAATTATTCGTATTGTTGGCGGGATAAGGCGAGGGCGAGGTAACGAAGACGTTGGGCGCCATCGGCTCCGTTTCGCCCAAATCGGTAAACGCGACGATGTTGCGGTTGTTTTCGACGGGCGAACCGATGTTCGTGACCCAAACCTCCAGTTTCGTGATTTTGATGCGGCTGTTGACCAACGGCAATTCGGCCAGGGCCTCATGGTAGTGGTCGCGAAAATAATGCCCGATGAAATAGTGCTTGTTTTCATCGTATTCATCGGCCTTGAACTCGAACTTGGAGGTCTGCGCGCCGTCCTCCACCTGTATGGACTTGCTTTCGGAACGTTGCTCGGAAAAGACGCCCGTCACATAGGTGTTGCCGAATTGCAGACGTGCCTTGACGCCGAACAGTTCCTGCACGCCGGAAATCAGCGTCGTATTGAGCGGGAAGCTGATGTTACCGGCCTCTATCGACTTGATGATATCGTCTTCCTTGCCCTCGTACTGCAATTTGAGTTTGTTGTCGAAATTGAACAGGGCCTCGGTGTTGTAATTGATATCGAAATTGATCCGGTCGCCGATTTTGGCATTGAGGTTGATGTCGATTTTGGCGTCGAAGTCGAAATTGAAATTCTTGCGGTGCCGCACGTCCAAAGCCGGGTCGTCGCGGCGCGTGCCCACGAACGCGAAAATCAGCTCCACGGAACCGTTCAGGTCGAATTTGATGAAATCCTTGCCGAACACATTGTCGAGGAAACCCATGTCGATGTTCAAGCCCGGAATCAGCCCGCCCAAACCCGAAGAGGCCGAGGGCGTGTAGGCGGCCTTGGTCTTCCAGTATTCGCGCATGGAACGTTCCATGTCGTATTGCATGAACTCCGCGCGGTCCATGTCGCGCGAGCTGAGCACCATACCGCCCATGCTCGTCGTTACCGTGTAGGTGTTGTCCTGCGCGTTGAAACGCACTTCCTCCTTGGCCGGCGCCTTGAAATAAATATCCTTGGAAGGCGGCAGTTCACCGCCGTAATCGGGTTCGGGCACCGGAAAATGCAACGCGCTGTCGGCCGCAGCCGAGGGCCAAGCCGCCTCCTGAAACGACGAAGGGGCGGCACATACCTCCCCCATGGCCATTCCAAAGCAGAATGCCGTTCCCACGATGACTTGCCGCATCCGGCGGCGATGAATTTCCATTATACCCTTGATGAAGACAAGCGTATCTTTCTACAACATCTGCAATGCCTGCTTGATTATACTTTCGACATCCGCCGATGGATTGGCGGACAAAACCTTGTCCAAAACCTTTTCCGACGCGCTTTTCGCATAGCCCAACATGACGAGCGCGCTCAAAGCCGTCTCGCGCTGCGGATAGGCCTGCGCCGAAACGCTGCCGCCTTCCATCGCCTCCCCGGCCTCCACCTTGCCGACCTTATCCTTGAGGTCCACGATAATCCGCTGGGCCGTTTTGGCGCCTATGCCCTTTATGGCCTGTATCTTGCGTGTGTCCTCCTGCTGGATGGCGCGGATGGTTTCGGCCGGCGACATGGCCGACAGTATCATACAGGCCGTATTCGCGCCTACGCCCGAAACGGAAACCAACAGTTGGAACAACTGCTTTTCCACAGCCGTAAAAAAGCCGAACAGCTGCTGCGCGTCCTCGCGGTAAATGGGCTGAACGAGCAGCTTGGCCTGCGACAGGTCCTTGATTTGGGAATAGGTGTGGAGCGATATGCGGATTTCATACCCTACGCCGCCGCAATCCAATACGGCGCATACGGGATTGAGCTCGGCCACCCGCCCCTCGATATAAGCGAACATCCTTTTGCTATATAATATTATACTTTGCAAAGATAGGCTTTTTTTCCTACCTTTGCAAGCAAGAACCATGTGCCGATTCGACACTTCGGACGACTCGGCATCGGGGGCCGGCAACCTATGTCGGCCTGTTTTTTCAGTATAAGGAGATTTTTATGGATCAATTCGTAGTTTCCGCCCGCAAATACAGGCCGGACACGTTCGAATCCGTCGTTGGGCAGGAGGCCATCACGACCACGCTCAAAAACGCGATTCGCAGCGGGCATATCGCCCAGTCCTTCCTGTTCTGCGGCCCGCGCGGCGTAGGCAAGACGACCTGCGCCCGCATCCTGGCCAAGACCATCAACTGCATGAACCCGACGCCCGATATGGAGGCCTGCGGGGAATGCGAGTCTTGCCGCGGCTTTCAGGAGAACGCCTCCCAAAACATTTACGAACTCGACGCGGCCTCCAACCGCTCGGTCGAAGCCATGCGCAGCCTTATCGAACAGGTGCGCATACCGCCGCAAGTGGGGCGCTACAAAGTATATATCATCGACGAAGTCCATATGCTGACAACCGAGGCCTTCAACGCGTTTCTGAAAACGTTGGAGGAACCGCCCGCGTATGCCAAATTCATTTTGGCCACGACCGAACGGCACAAGATTCTGCCCACGATTCTGTCGCGTTGCCAGATTTCGGACTTCAAGCGCATCAACACGGAAGACATCGTCAAGCACCTGCAGAAAATCGCCGCGGCGGAAGGCCTTACGGCCGAGGAGGAAGCCCTGCGCATCATCGCCCAAAAAGCCGACGGCGGTTTGCGTGACGCGCTTTCGATGTTCGACCAGCTCGTCAGTTTCTCGAACGGGCAAGTCACGTACAACCAAGTTATTTCCCTGCTCAACATTCTGGATTACGACTATTATTTCCGCTTTACGGATCTGTTTTTGAAGGGGGAGCACACGCAGATGCTGTTACTGTTCAACCAAGTGCTTGACCAAGGCTTCGACGCCCAGCATTTCGTCAACGGCCTGAACCAACACTTCCGCAACCTGTTGCTCGCGCAGGACGCGCCGACCCGGCCGCTGCTGGAAATGTCGCCGGCCCTGCAGGAACGCTACGGCCAACAGAGCGCGCAATGCCCGCCGCAAACATTGCTCGACGGCATGACGCTCTGCACGCGTTGCGATTTGGACTACCGCGCCAGCAACAACAAACGCCTGCTCGTGGAGATGCTGCTATTGCAAATCTGCGCGCTGTTCGGGCAATCGGTTTTTCCCTCCGTTGTCTCCAACCCGACGGAAGTAGAAGGTAAGCCTTCGAAGGAGACAACGGCCGAAGCTCCGTCGGCCCCCAAGCCCGCCGCGCCGCAGACGGCACCCGCCCCTGCCCCGCAAGCGGCCGCCCCGAAACCGGCCCCGGCCGCGACGCCACAACCTGCGCCAGCCACCGTGCGCCGCGCGCCGCTTTCCATCAAGCACATCCAAAAGAACCTCGCGTCGCTGCAAGCGGCCGCCCCTACCGCCACGGTGGCCGACACCGCCCGCCCGATTGACTTTTCCGAATTGCCGGCCATATGGAACGCCTACGCCGACGGTTTCCAAACCAAGTCGCCGGGCAAATACGACATCCTCAAACACGCGCAAATCAAGGCCGAAGACCACACGGTTGAACTTACGGTGGGCAATGCGGTACAGGCCAATATGCTGGAAGAGGACAAGGCGGACATCTGCGCCGCCTTGCGGCAGGCGTTGCACGCGGACGCGCTCTCGCTGAACATCCGCATCGACGAGCAAATCAAACAGGATGTAAAAGTATATACAGCACACGAGAAATACAAAAGTATGCTCGAACAGAACGCCGAACTGCGCAACTTCAAAGACACGCTGCAGTTGGACATCGAATTATAGGGAATTGAACGACATGAGAAAGATTGCATTATGGTTGGCCGGCCTCCTCTGCGCCATTGTTCCGGCGGTTCACGCCCAGGATTTGAACCGCAACCTGCCGATAGACCCGCAGGTGCGCATCGGCCGTTTGGAGAACGGCTTGGTGTATTATCTCCGCCAAAACGCCAAACCCGAAAACCGGGTCATGATGCAACTGGTCGTCAACGCCGGCTCCATCTGCGAAAGCGAAGACCAAACGGGGCTCGCCCACTTCTGCGAACACATGATGTTCAACGGCACGAAGCATTTTCCGAAAAACGAACTGATTGACTTTCTGCAAAGCACGGGCGTCCGCTTCGGCGGCGACATCAACGCCTACACGACGTTTGACGAAACGGTGTATATGCTCGAAATACCCACCGACAGGGAGGGTTTGCTCGAAAAGGGCTATCAGGTGCTGGAAGACTGGGCGCACCAAGCCACCTTGGACAGCCAGGCCATAGACGAGGAACGCGGCGTTATCATCGAAGAATGGCGCATGGGCCTGGGCGCCGACGACCGTATGCGCCAAAAGACGCTGCCCGTATTGCTCAACAACTCGCGTTATGCCGAACGGATGCCCATCGGCAAAATCGACAACCTGAGAACCTTTAAACCCGAAAGCCTGCGCCGCTTTTACCGGGATTTCTACCGGCCCGACCTGCAGGCCGTCATCGTGGTGGGCGACATCGACCTCGACGCGGCCGAAGCCCAAATCAAACAGCGGTTCGGCGCGTTGCAGAACCCGGCGGACGCCCCCGCCCGCCCCTACGCGACCGTGCCCGACAACGCGAAACCGCTCGTGGTGGTGGCCACCGACAAGGAAGCCACGAACAACACGCTTGTGGTATTCTTCAAACAGCCCTATCGGCCGATTGTGACCGTGGGGGACTTCCGCAACGACCTGATACGGGATTTGGTGACCGAAATGTTCAACACGCGGCTCAACGAAATCATACAGGAAGCCGACGCGCCTTTCATCCACGCCGGACAAGGCTACGGGCCGCTGGTGCGTCAGGTCTATGTCAACCAACTCTATGCGCTGGCCAAGGAAGGTCGCACGGCCGAAGCCCTGACCGTTTTGCTGACGGAATGCTACCGTGTGACACGGCACGGCTTTTTGGAAAGCGAACTAGAACGCGCCAGACAGAGTCTGCTGACCAACTACGAAATCGAAGCCTCCGAAGCGGACAAAACGCCGTCCAACCGGCTCGCCACACGCTATGTCTCCAACTTCCTCTATCAGATGCCCGTCATTTCCTCGGCCGACTGCTATAAACTGGCCAAGCGGCTGTTGCCCGGCATCTCGGTGGAAGAGGTGACGGCGGCCGCCCGCGCGGGCATTACGGACCACAACATGGTCATCGCGCTGACCGCACCCGACAAAGCGGACGTGCCCGTGCCGACCGAAGCCGACCTGCTGGCCATTTACACGGCCGCCCGAAACGACACGACCTTGGCCCCCTACGAAGACCGTTTCAGCGATGAACCGCTCGTAACCCTGCCCGCGCGGGCGGCGAGCGGCGCGGAAATCTTGGGCGAAGATTCGCACGGCATCACGCGGGTCAAGCTTTCCAACGGCCTGATCGTCCACCTTAAACCCACGACGTTCAAGAACGACGAAATCTTGCTGGGCGCCTACAACCTCGGCGGCACGTCGCTTGTGGAATTGCCCGACCTGATGTCGGCGACGATGGCCGGCGCCGTTCTGTCCCAAAGCGGATTGGGGGCTTTCGACAACACCGAGCTGAACAAAAAACTGCAGGGGCATACCGTGGCCTATCAAGCCGGCCTCGACGATTTGCGCGCCATCATCAACGGCTCGTCCTCCGTCAAGGACTTGGAACTGCTGTTGCAAATCAACTACCTTACGTTTACGGCGCCCCGCAAAGACCTGCGGGCCTGCCGCAGCCTCGTCTCCAAACTCAAAACGCGCTACAAACTGCTCAAATCCAGCCCCAACTATGTGTTCTCCGACAGCCTGCTCCGCGTGGCCTCCAACCACGACCCGCGGGTCAACTTCCTGTTGAGCGAGAACCAATTGGAGCAAATCGACGCCGACCGCGTTTACGATATTTTCCGCGAACAGTTCGGCAATGCCGGCAGTTTCCGTTTCTATCTGGTGGGCAGTTTCCAAATCGACGACAGCCTGCTTTCGCTGCTGGAAACGTATTTGGGTTCCCTGCCCGCACAGGCGGAAGAACGGCATTGGCGCGACATCTCCACCCCGATGCCGACGGCCAGGACCGAATTCGAACTGGAGATGGGCGAAGACGAACAGAGCATGGTGGGCCTCGTTTTCACGATGCCCTACAACTGGGATTTGCCCACGCGCCAAAGCCTCTCTTTCTTCAGCGAACTGATGGAAATCAAACTGCTGGAAAAAATCCGCGAGGAAATGGGCGGCGTTTATTCGCCGGCCGTAAGGATTGAACTGGAACGCTACCCCAAAACGGAAGCCTCGTTCATCATCCTGTTCGGCTGCGAACCGCAACGCACGGACGAAATCACGGCGGCCGTGCTCGAACAAATCCGTTTGCTGATAAAGGAAGGCCCCAACGAAGCCGACTTGAACAAAGTAAAGGAGACCCAAAAGCGGTCGTTTGAGAAGAACCTCGAAAACAACGAATTCTGGCTTTCGATGATGATGCAGGCCGATTATATCGGCACGGATTTGGACGGACTTGCCAAAGACGTGCAGTTTCAACGCATCGACAACCTGAAAGCCAAGACGATACAGAAAACGTTGAAAAAGTACCTGAATCCGGAAGTCTATGTCCGCGGCGTGTTGAAACCCGCCCCCGAGGAGCAGGAGTAAGGCGTTGGCTCTGTCAACGAATTTGTTTTTCTATAATTTATGGCTATATTTGCAGGCTTTTGCCCCTTGTAGCTTCATCGTTTCAAGGGGTTATTAAGCTGAAATTTAATTATTAACACTTTAAAAAGTAAAACGATGAACCAGTATGAAACCGTTTTCATTATGACTCCCGTTTTGTCTGATGAACAGATGAAGGAAACGGTAAAGAAGTATCAGTCGTTGCTCAAGGAGCAAGGGGCTGAGATTGTCTATGAGGACAATTGGGGATTGCGTAAATTGGCCTATCCCATTCAGAAGAAAGGCACCGGATTCTATTACCTGATAGAATTCAAGGCCGAAGGCAAAGTCGTAGACGTATTGGAAACGGCTTTCCGTCGCGACGAAAAGATGTTGCGCTTCCTGACCGTTAAGTTGGACAAATTCGCCATCGCTTACAACGAGAAGAAGCACAACAAGAAGAAAGAAGAAAACATTAACGCTTAAAACGAATAGGAAATGGCTGCTAACGATAACGACATAAAGTACTTAACGCCGATTGCAGTAGAGACCAAGAGAAAGAAATACTGCCGGTTCAAAAAGAGCGGTATCCGTTACATCGACTACAAGGATGCGGATTTTCTGCTCAAATTCGTCAACGAACAAGGTAAAATTTACCCCCGCCGTCTTACCGGTACTTCGCAAAAGTATCAGAAGAAAGTCGCTCAAGCCATCAAGCGTGCCCGTCACCTGGCTTTGATGCCCTATGTTGCGGACTTATTAAAATAAGGAGGAAGTACAGATGGAAATCATTTTAACGCAAGACGTGGCTCACTTGGGCTACAAGGACGATATCGTAACCGTTAAGAACGGCTACGCCAACAACTATCTGATTCCGCAAGGCATGGCGGTTATGGCGACGGCCGGTGCCAAGAAAATGCTGGCTGAAACCTTGAAGCAACGCGCTTTCAAGGCCGAAAAGATCAAACAGGAAGCCGAAGCCGTTGCGGCCAAACTGAACGGCCTGACGGTGCGCATCGCGGCCAAGGCCGGCGCTTCCGGCAAGATTTTCGGTTCGGTCAACGCCATCCAGATTGCCGACGCGCTGAAAGAACAGCACCAGATTGACATCGACCGCAAGAAAATCATGATTGTAGGCGATGCCATCAAGGAAATCGGCACGCACACGGCCAACGTCAACCTGCACCGCGAAGTCAAAGCGGAAATCACGTTGGACGTTTACGCCGAATAATCTTCGACGCACACGAAAGAAAAACGCTTTGCATTGCAAAATGCAGAGCGTTTTTTGTTAAACGACGCCTTATGTCCCTCTCCAACCAACAGCTCAAAACGTTGCAAGCCTACCGGCAGAAGAAATTCCGGCGGGAGGACGACGTCTTTGTGGCGGAAACGCCCAAAGTCGTCGAGATGCTGCTGGACTCCCCGCAGCGCCTGCGCGCCTTGTATGCGCTGCCCGACTATGCGGAAATGGCGGCCAAGCGGTTTCCTGCTTGCGTGCCGCAGTTGCAGGTCATCACGGAGAAGGAACTCTCGCGTATTTCCGGCCTCATCAGCCCGCAGCACGTCTTGGGCGTTTGGGAACAACCGCACCGCCGGCTGGCACCGGGAGAAGCGTTTCAGGGCCTGAGCCTCGTCTTGGACGGTTTGCAAGACCCCGGCAACCTCGGCACGATTATCCGCATCGCCGACTGGTTCGGCATCGACCGCCTGATTTGCTCCGAAGACACGGCCGACGCGTTCCAGCCCAAATGCGTGCAAGCCTCCATGGGCGCGGTGGCGCATCTGCCGGTTCATTATGTCGATTTACCGCGCACGGCCGCCGAAGCCCCCGACGGGTTTCCGTTCTACGGCACGTTTTTGGAGGGTGAGAGCCTGTTCGCCCAACCGCTGACGGCCACCGACGCCTGGTATTGCATCGGCAACGAGAGCCACGGCATCCGACCGTCCACCCGTGCGCTCATCAACCGGAAAATCCATATCCCGACCTTTTCCCCCGCTTCCGCCCCCGACCGCCCGCACGCGGCCGAGTCGCTCAACGCCGCCGTGGCCGCCGGCATCCTTTGCGCCCGCATTCGGGCATAAAAAAAGCGTCGCCGGTTGCCCGACAACGCTTTTCCTCATATTTCACACGGATTCTAATAAGCCCACTTGAGCCAAATCGCGCCCCATGAGAAACCGGAGCCGAAGGCGCAAATCACGAGGTCGTCGCCTTTCTTGAGCTTATCTTCCCATTCCCACAGCAACAACGGTATCGTCGCCGCCGTCGTATTGCCGTACTTTTGGATGTTGATCATGACCCGTTCCGACGAAAGCTCCATGCGGCGCGCCACGGCGTCGATAATCCGCAGGTTGGCCTGATGCGGCACGAGCCACGTCTTGTTCGGATCCAACCCGTTGCGTTTCATAACGGCTTCCGCCACATCGGCCATCTTGACGACCGCCCATTTGAAAACGGCCTGCCCTTCCTGATAGACATAATGCAGACGTTTGTCAATGGTTTCGTGCGTGGGCGGCATCAACGAACCGCCGGCTTTCATATGCAGATGCACGCGGCCGCAGCCGTCCGTGCCCATTTCCTCATCCAAAACGCCATAGCCCTCGGTAGAGGGTTCCAACAGCACCGCGCCCGCCCCGTCGCCGAAAATGGGACAGGTGGCCCGGTCGGTATAGTCGATGATGGACGACATGACTTCCGCCCCCACGAGCACGACCTTCTTGTAGCGGCCGGACTCCACGAAACGGGCGGCCGTAGAAAGCGCGTAAACGAAGCCGGAGCAGCCGGAAGTCAAATCGAAAGCAAAGGCGTTCTTGATGCCCAACTTGTCGCAGATGATGCAGGACGTGGCCGGGAAACGCATATCGGGCGTTACCGTCGCGCAAATCACCAAATCCACTTCCTCGGGTTTCGTACCCGTTTTGGCAAACAGATTCTTGACCGCTTCCACCCCCAAATCGGACGTCGCCTTGCCCTCTTCGCGCAACAGACGACGTTCCTTAATCCCGATGCGGGTCATAATCCACTCATCGGTCGTATCCACCATACGGCTCAACTCGTCGTTGGTCAGTATATAATCGGGAACATACCCCCCGACACCCTTGATGACGGCGTGTATCTTTTCCATACTTAGTTGCTCACGTATTGCTCAAACATGAAGTTGATCTTCTCTGTCGTCTTGTTTTCGAACATACTTCTCGACTGCAACACCATGTTCTTGATGGCGGTCGGGCTGGAGATGCCGTGCCCCAGCACGACGGGCGCATTGACGCCCAGAATGGGCGACCCGCCGTACAGTTCGTAATTGAGCCGGTCTATCAACGGATCCGAGAAATGACGTTTCTGGAACAAGCGGTAAAACGTCTCTATCTGCTTGATCAGGATATTGCCGACGAAACCGTCGGTCACGAATACGTCCGCCTTGTTCTTGAACAAATCGCGCGGCTCCATGTTGCCCACGAAATGAAAATAAGGCGTTTCTTTCATAAGTTTGAAAGCCGCCTGACACTGGAGATTGCCTTTGCCGTCTTCCGTCCCCACATTCAGCAGGCAAACCCGCGGTTCGGCGATGCCCAAAACCGTTTGGGCATAGATGCTGCCCAGCATACCGAACTGCAACATGACATCCGGCTTGGCATCCGGCGTCGTGCCGATATCCAGCACCACGCTGTCAGGCCCCTCCTCTTGCGGAATCGTCGTAGCCGTACAGGGGCGAATCACGCGGTCAATGGTACGGACGATACTGGCGGCTCCGGCCACCATGGCCCCCGAATTGCCGGCGCTGGAGAAAGCATCGAGTTGCTTTGCGACCAACATTTTGAAACCAACGGCAATGCTGGAGTCCGGCTTGGCTTGAAGCGCCCGCAAGGCCTTTTCCTCCATCGTGATTTGCGACGGCGTATGCACAATCTCGAAACGCTCCGGCGCGACCCCGCGTTTCTGCAAGCCCGCCCGGATAACGGTTTCGTCCCCGAGCAGCACGAGCACATCGTTACCGATATGCGGCAAGGCCGCAATGGCACCGTCGAGCGTGTGGTCGGGCGCGAAATCGCCGCCCATAATATCCAGCCCTATTCTCATTTGAAACAGCGACAAATAAGACGAACCGCCTATGCGTTAGGCGTCATTTCGATAGCCTGTTTGCCACGATAGTAGCCGCATTCGGGGCATACGTGGTGGTACAGAACGGCCGCACCGCAATTGCTGCAGGTGGACAACTGGGGAGCCGTCAACTTATCGTGCGTTCTTCTCTTGCGCGTTCTCGTCTTGGAGAATCTCCATTTAGGATTAGGCATAACACTTTATATTTTAATCATTAAACATTCTTCAACTTGCGCAACACGGCCAAATTGTCTTCCGACAACGCGCCCGTCGGCTCCGTCGGTTGCGACACGCCCATGCGCTCGACCACCGCGGCGTTGCAAGTGGAACGCCCGGCTTCGTCTTCCGGACAGAACATCTGAATCGGCCGCTGCAAGGCCACCGTTTCGTAGAGATACTGGCTCAAGTCCAACTTATCCCGATGTTCTTCCACCCACCACAGATTGTCTTCGTCTTCCTTGCCTTCGGTATCGGCCGTAAAACGGACAATGACCTCATCCTGAAAGGCTACCGGACAATCCAATTCGTTCAGGCAACGGTCGCAGACGGTTTTGAACCGGCCCGCGAAGTCGAAATCCAGACGCATCAAACGCTCCGTGCGTTCCAACGTCAAATCGACCGTCACATCCGCCTGACGGATATCGCCTTCCGGAAAGCAGGCAAAGAAAGCGTCGTCCAACCGGTACCGGAACGTGTGCCTGCCCATGGACAAGCCCGCAAACGACAACATATAATCCCCCAATGCCTTCACGCTTTTCGGAATTAAGCTTGCAAAGTTAAACTTTTTTATTCAGATTTACAACTTAGCCGCGCCGACGGCCCGACGGAACGACCGCCGCATCCTCCACATCGAATTCGTCCTCTATCTCGCCGAAAATTTCCTCCATCAAATCCTCCAGCGTCAGCATCCCCGAAACGGCGCCGTTGCCATCGAAGACGGCGGCGATGCTCAGGTGCTTCTCTATCATTTCCTTCAACAGCATACCGGCCGCGGTGGTTTCGGGCACCGCGTGAATCGGGCGGATGAGCTCCGCCACGGAGGTCGGCGCGGGTTCGCGGAACAAATCGTAGGCGTGGACGTAACCGGCTATCTTTTCCGGACTTTCCTTATAAATCAAGATTTTGGAAAAACCGGTCTGCGTAAACAACTTGACCAGTTCGTCCAAGGGCGTTTCGAAAGAAGTCCGCACGATTTCCGAAGCCGGCACCATGCAGTCCCTTACCTTGGACTTGCGCAGGCCCATCACGTTCTGCACCATACGCCCCTCCTCGCTGTATTCGGGCGAAGCGTCGTAATTTTCCCGCAAATCGTTCAGCGACTCCTCCACCACCTCGTCGGCATAGTCGGCGGCCGCCCCGACGGACGGATGCGCCGCCCCTATCAGACGGCCCACGCCATAGGTCAGCGGATAAAGTAAAGTGTAGGGAATAAGGAGTATGAGCCCGACGACCTTGAGCGTCGCCAACGGGTAGAGCCTGAAAAGAACGCCCGACAGCCCCCATGCCACCGCCACGAAAACGGCCAGGCCGCCCAATATATACCAAAAATCGGGAAAGGCCCGCATGAGCGCGCCGATATAGACCGCCGTACACAGCACCTGCCCCAAGCGCAGGAAAACGGGGAAAGCCGCCGGCTGCCCCACCACCCATACGAAGCAGCGCGAAAGCCAGGACGCCGAGCCCCGCTCGATTTCCAGCTGCAGGTTGTTGAGCGCCTTGTAGGCCGCCACACTGCCGTTTATCAAGACAGCGGCCGCCAACGCGCCTATCATCCAGTCGATGCCGCAGGTTTCCATGACCGTCGGTCGCTATGCGCTATAAGATAACCCCGCGCGGACGGCGCAAGCGCACGTCGTTCATTTCCTCGTCCGAATCGAAACCGTCGCCCTCCAGAATCAGGCCGGCGCTTACCTTGCGCACATGCACGTCGGAATAAATCTTGCGCGTCTGCTGATTCCAATACAGGGCTTCCGTATAAAGCGTATCGCCGTTGCGGTAGTCCTTGACGACGACATTGCCGTAGAACTTCATCATCCGGTCGTCCTGAATGTTGATGGCGGAATCGGAAACGAGATCGACGTTCGTTTCCCCGAACTCGTTCAGGAAAATCGAATGGACGCCCGTGGGAAAGATTTGCGTGCCCTTTTCGTCCGAATAGTTGTACATCAACGGCGATTCCATCGTCATCTGCACACGGCCCGAATCGGTAAAGGCGGACACGGAATTATAGACCGCCTGCACCGGCGCGGTTTCCGGGTCGGCATACGGCAGCCCCTTGTGGGCGGAACGGCAAGCGAAAGCGAAAACGGCCGCCAATCCCACGACGGCCGTTCCCACCGATAAACGTATCGTTTTCATCTTCATTGAACTACCGCGAACGAATCGTCGTCGTGGCGCGGAACCAGCAGTCTATCGTATAGCTTTCGCCCTCTTTGTAACCGAACGTGAACAGGTCGTCGCCGGAGGGGAAATAAGCCCGGTAGGTCGAAATCAACTTGTCGGCCGTTTCGGCGATGGACGGATCCACCTGCTTGGCCTTGATATAGGTATCGACCGCCACCCAATAGGCCGCCCGCTGGGATACCTGCGACTCCGTACCGCAGGACTTGGCGCCGGCCGCATATATATTGCCGAGCACCAAATAGGCGCGGCCGCTTTCCGGATTGATTTCAATCGCCTTCAGACAGGCCGCACGGCCGTTCGCATACTGGTTCGTATTCTGATAGGAGTCGGCCAACAGCAGATAGGCGTTGACTTTCTCGTTGTCTTTTTCCAAAGCTTCTTCCTGACCCTGAATGTAGTTGATGGCCGTCTGATAGTCTTTCTTCGCATAGCACATCTTGGCCATGAGGTAGGCGGACTGCGGCGTCGGCGCAATCGCGTGCAGGGCTTCGGTCATCTTGAAGAAGATGTCGGCATCCGTGCAACCGCGCTTATCCAACATACCCGTGGCTTTTCTGAGGAAATCGGCGTTGTCTTTGTTGTCGTCGAATTTCTTTTCGTACAGCGGCACGAGTTCCACGCACGTGGCATAGGGTTCGAGCAAGGCATCCAAGCCGACCATGGCTTCGCCGATTTTATCGTCATCGGGCTTGGCGGCCTGGAAGATATCCAAGAGCGCGCTACCCTGTTCGTAGGCTTCGATGATGTCGTCCTTTTCGGCCTGCGAAGCCTTATAGGCATCGATGACGGTACGCAGATAGAGGAACGGTATCGCATAGTTGCGCACTTCCTTTTCGTCTTTCATCGCTTCGAGGAACAAGGCGCGGGCTTCCGCGATGTCATTCGGCATATAAGTCCGCATATCGCTCGCCTTCTGCCCCTGGCAGTAGGCCGGTTCGCCATAGTATTGAATACGCAAATCCCACAGCTGCATCAGCTCGTCGATGTACTGCTTTTTGGCTTCCGGATCCGACGTCTTGGCAATCATCTGCTTGAGGATGACGTTACCGCGGATATACGTGTTCTTGGACGTATTGGGGCAGTATTGCAGCACCTCTTTCCATGCCGGATAGGCATCCACATAGGCTTTTTGCTTATAGAACTCCTGATAGATGGAGAGGTTCTTGATACATTCAATACTATCTTCCGGCGTCGCCCCGTATTTCTGGGCCGACAGGGGCGCCGCCATCAGGACGGCCACCGCTAAGAAAACCAGTTTTTTCATGATATGTTTGTATTTTATATATTTTCAACTAATCGTATTTCCGTTTCACGAACCACGTCTCCACCGACGAGAAACCGACGCCGATCTTGAAATAGTTCTCCGTAATCTGCCCGGCCTGCAGGCGGCCGACATGGCCGTACTCCAAACCGACGTTAATCATCGAGCGGCTACGGCGCACCGGAATGCCCACGCCGAGGTTCACGGCATAACCGTCTAAATTCCGCCCGCCGTAATCGGCGTAATAGGTCTCGTAGCGGCCGCCTATGCGGTAAGCGACGCGCCGCATGGCGGAAGCACTCTGGTAATTGGGCTTCAGCTCCATGCCGGCCGCCACCCGGAACGTATTGCGGAAATAGTCGTAGGTTTCTCCGTATTCCCGGTATTGCGACCACCACGCATACGTAAAGTCAACGCCCACGAGCCAGTCGCTGTGGTCGTCGTAGGACACGCCCACGCGCAGTTTGCCGGGTATGACGACCTCGCCCTTGCGCTGCGGTCTGAAAAAGGCCGTATCGCGGGCCGCATACGTGTAGTACGACGAGCCCAACGTGCTCCGCTTGGCGTACATCGTCGTGGCCAAACTGTACGAAGCGCCGAAGCTCAGATGGCCGTGCTTCAACGGCTGGGCGTACTGCAAGCCCACGTCGATGGCCAAGCCGTTCAAACGCGTATGGGTCAGCACATGGGAGCCCGCGGCGCCCGATGTGAGGCTGTCGTTTTGGAACGTCAGCGTATAGGCCTCTTCTATGCTGCCGAACTGGTAGTTCAGGTTGATGCCGACCGAAACCGGCCCCCAGCCGAACGCGTTGCCCCAACCGAACCGGTTAAGGCCGCCCGTCCCTTCGTGCACCATCTTCGTAAAGCCGATATGCGCGTCATCGCGGCTCCGGATATCGGCGGTGGAGTAAGCGACTTCCGTATAAGGCAACAGGTAGAAGCCCATCTTCCACCATTTGAACACCGGAAAATAGAACTCCATATTGCCCAAACCGCCGCCCGTACTTTGGTTGCGCAGCGTCTGACCGTCCACGTCCTGCCGCAGCCCGTTCATATTCAGATAGAAACCGATGTCGAACATGACGCTTAGCGTATCGACGCCGCGATAGTACGAGGCCGGATTCCACGGGCTGGCTTCCCGATGGCCCGCAAGCCCCATGACGATACCGCCCATCCCCATGGTACGCGCGTTGAGATAAGGCACTTCCCGACCGACGCCCAAAGCGGAGTACGGCGAAAGGACGCCGATTTGCGCACGGGCCTCCCGCAGGTTCCCCAGCAGGAAAAGGCATACGCATACCGCCAGAACGCCACCTGTCTTATTTGTTATAGTCCAATATCTCATTCAATCCGACGAGCACCAAATTAGGCTTCGCAAATATCCTCTTTTTTGGCGAAAATTCAAAATAGCCGGCGTCGCCACCCGTCAGCACGACGGGGATGGAACCGCAAGCTTCCCGATAGCGGCGGATAAAGCCTTCCAGCTCATGACGGACGCCCTCGACCGCCCCGCACCGCAGGGCCGTTTCCGTGTCGTGCACCGCCATCGGCACCGGCCAGGCGGCGGCCCGCCAGTCCAAATCCACCTGCGGCAGCGCGTGCGTGAACGCGTGCATGGCCTGCGCCCGCATATAGACCCCGGGGGCAATCGCGCCCGGCTCCAAGCGGCCGTCCGCCCGCACCAGATTGTAGGTGATGCACGAGCCCATGCCGATGCCCAAAACCGTTTGATTGGGATATAAACAACGGAGCGCCACGCCGATGGCAAGCCTGTCCCGCCCCAACGCGGCCATATCGTAAGTGCTGTGAACCGGAAAACGCCAATCCGACCGGAAACGGTCCCATATCAGAAACGGCACATCGGCCATGGCCGCCGCCACCCAGTCGGGCGTGCCCGATACCGTGGCCAAGAGGCCGCCGTCAAGGGGATAGGTCTGCCGCAGGCTTTCCAAGTCGGCGGGCCGCCAGGACGCATACGACCGCGCCTCTACCAACCGCTTGCCGTCGAAAACCCCCGCCTTGACCTTGGTGTTGCCGATATCCACGACGAGTTTCATACCAGAATCCGTCTTATTTTTTCCGACAGCACGCGCCGAACCGCCTCGCACTCCTTTTTATATTGCAGACACTGCAGGCAGTCTTCCTCGCTCAGGTCGGCGGCCTTGAGCCGCTCGGCCAACGCCCGCTCGGTCTTTTCGATTTGCCGCAATTTGAAATTGGCCAGCGTCTCCAGCACCATCCGGTTCAAAATCCGCGCATCGGCCGCCGTCGGCACCCGAATGAGTTTCTTTTCCCAAACCGGACTGATTTCGTGCGGGTTGTAAGTTATATCGACGATGCGGTTCTTGACGGTCTCGTCTTCCATCGCCATCAAATCCTCCAACGTAGGCACGTATTGGTTGTTTTCGGCCACCGACTTTTGGAAAACCGACAGAATCCGCTGGTTGACCGGGTCGGAGAACTGCATCTCGTCCTCCTCCAATTCCCGCAACACATACAGCCCCACCATCATCGCCTCCTCCAGCTCGTTGCCCTCCTCGTCGAGGAAGCACTGCGTCGTGGTTTCGCGCCCGTGGCTGATGAGCAAACGCAGGATGCTGCGCTCCAACGTGTCGTCACGCTGTTGCTCCAGCGCCACCGCGTCCACCTGTTGCTGGGCCGCCGAAAGCCGGTCGGTCAGTTTGTCCGCCTCGGCGGCGGCCGCCGCGCTCCCCTCGGCCACGGCCTCCGATGCCCCGGCGCGCCGTTCGTCCTCGCGCAGCTTCTGTTTGTAGCGTTGCCGCAGCACCTTGTTGAGCCGGCTCACCAAATCCGCTTCCTCGATATGCAGGATGCGGCTGCACTCCTGTATGTAAACGGCGCGGTAAATCTCGTCGGGGATAAGCGCGATGCTCTCGACGATATCCTCGATGAGCGCCGCCCGTTTGATGGGGTCGTCGCCTATTTCCTTGAGCAGCAGCTGGGTCTTGAAACGGATGAAATCGACGGCCTGTTCGTTGAGATAGGCTGTAATCTCGTCTATGCTGTGGGTGCGGCTGAACGAATCGGGGTCATGCCCGTCGGGGAACAGCACGACGCGCACGTTGAGGTTATGCTCCAGCAACATATTGATGCCGCGGAACGATGCCTTGATGCCGGCCGCGTCGCCGTCGTACAGAATCGTGATGTTGCGCGTGAAGCGCGAAACGAGCTTGATCTGGTCTTGCGTCAGGGACGTGCCGGACGAAGCCACGACGTTTGTGATGCCGGCCTGATGCAGTGAAATGACATCGGTATAGCCCTCCACGAGATAGGCCATATCCTTGGCGATGATTTCGCGCTTGGCCTGAAAGATGCCGTAAAGTACCTGGCTTTTGTTGTAAATGACCGATTCCGGCGAATTGACATATTTGGCTTTCGTCTTTTCGGTCAAGAGCACGCGGCCGCCGAACGCGATGACGCGCCCGGAAAGGTTATGTATCGGAAACATGACGCGCCCGCGGAAACGGTCGTACAGCTTCTTTTGGTCGTTTTCCAACGTCAGACCGACCTCAACGAGCAAATCCTTGGAATAGGCCTGCTTGATGGCGGCCTGCGTCAACACGTCCCAACCCTGCGGGCTGTAGCCCAACGAAAACGCCTCTATCGTGGCGTCCGAAAAGCCGCGTTCCCGAAAATAAGGCAGACCGATGCGTTGCCCTTCCTCCGTTTTCCAAAGCTGTTCCTTGAAGAAACCCTCGGCAAAGGCAGACAACTGCATCAAGCTCTCCCGATGGTTCATCTGCTGAATCTGCTCCACCGAACGGGGCGCCTCGGCAATCGTGATGCCGTATTTGCGCGCCAAAGCCCTCAAAGCCTCCGGATACGTCAGCTGGTCGTGTTCCATGAGGAACGAAACGGCGTCGCCGCCCTTGCCGCAACCGAAGCATTTGTAAATCCCCTTGGCCGGCGAAACGATGAACGAGGGCGTTTTCTCGTTATGAAACGGACACAGGCCGATGAGGTTCGTGCCACGCCGCTTCAGCGTCACGAAATCCCCGACGACCTCTTCGATGCGCACGGCATCCAAAATCTGCTGTTTGACTTCGTCCGTTATCATATTCCTCTAACCGATATGCAAAAATAGAATTTTTTTCGTACTTTTGCCCCCGTCTTCGGTTTCAGACCGAGCCCATCTTAAAGCGGCAGTAGCTCAGTTGGTAGAGCGCTAGCTTCCCAAGCTGGAGGTCGCGGGTTCGAGACCCGTTTGCCGCTCAACGCAAAGCGCTGAAAATAAAAGCCTCGCCAATACGGCGGGGCTTTTGTGTTTTATCGTCTGTCGGAACGGAACATTTTGCTTTTTCTGTACATTTTATGGGTAAAACATTTTGCTTTTCCTGTACATTTTAGCGGTAAAACATTTTGCTTTTTCTGCCACAATAACTATATTTGCGCTAAAAATTAGCATTTTATGAAATATCCGCTGTTTAAGCGTAAAATCTACGCCAAAATGGAAGAGTGGAAAGCCAAATCAGCAGGGAAAACGGCTTTGCTGATTGAGGGGGCGAGACGGGTCGGCAAATCCACCATTGCGGAAGAATTTGCCCGGAATTCGTATGACAGCTATCTTCTTCTTGATTTTACAAACGTCAAACAGGATGTCATTGATTTATTTGACGATCTATCAGACTTACACTATTTTTTCATAAGCCTACAGTCTTTGACCGGCACCAAACTCACGCCGGGTAAGTCCTGCATCATCTTTGATGAAGTGCAGTTCTGCCCCAAGGCACGGCAGGCAATCAAGCATCTTGTCAAAGACGGGCGTTTCCACTATATAGAGACAGGGTCACTTATATCTATAAAGAAAAACACAAAAGACATCCTGATTCCAAGCGAAGAAAGGCGGATTGAAATGCACCCCCTGGATTTTGAAGAATTCCTATGGGCAATCGGAAAAGAGCCAACCTTTGAATTGATACAATACGCCTATCAAAGGCTAAAACCCATGGGAGAGGCCGTCAACCGCGACCTGATGAAGTTGTTCCGGCTTTATATGCTCGTAGGCGGGATGCCCCAAGCGGTTGCAGCCTATCTCCAAAGTTCCAATTTTGAAACCGTAGATGATATAAAACGAGATATCATAAAACTATATCTTGATGATTTTGAGAAGATAGACGATAAAGGAAGGGCGTCCGCCATCTTCAAGTCCATTCCGGCGGAACTGGCCCGCAATATGATGAGATATCGCGTTGGGAGCGTTATTGAAAATGCAAGGCTTTCCCGTCTGGCAGAAATCTTTAATGATATCGACAAGTCCAAGACCGTGAATTTTGCGTACCATGCCAATGACCCCAACGTCGGGTTTGCACTTCATGCCTCTTATGACTTCTTCAAGATGTTTCTCGCCGACACGGGACTCTTTGTCTCGTTGGCATTTATGGATAAGGATTTTACAGAAAATATCATCTACCGAAAACTGCTCACGGACAAACTTCCGGCAGATTTAGGCTACATTTACGAGAACGTGGTCGCACAACAACTGAGAGCCTCAGGGCATTCGCTGTATTACTATACATTCAAAGAAAAGGCATCGGACATAGCCGTCCCGCGTTCTTATGAAATAGACTTCTTGATAAGCAGGAAAGACAAGATATGCCCGATTGAAGTCAAGTCTTCAGGTTATAAGTCCCACAAATCACTGGATGAATTCCAACGGAAATTTTCATCCCGCATCCAGCAACGCTATCTTTTATATACGAAAGACATTCGGAAAGAAGACGACCTCATATGTCTCCCCGTATATATGACTGGATTATTGTAACCGAAAGCCATATGATGCAAATCCCGGAAGACATACTGCGGAAATTAAAGGCCGTGGTTCGCCGAATCGAAGTGGCGGCCGCCTTTAACGAAATCGGGGACGACACGTTCAATGCCGCCACCTCCGTGGCCACGCTCTGTCGGATTTCGGGTATGTCGGAGCGTAGCCTGAGAAATTATTTCAAGGCCTATACCGGCCAAAACTTAGTAGATTACGCCTCCGCCCGCAGGGCAGAATACGCCGCCCGCTTGTTTCGGCTTTTCCCTGCAACTTCCAAGGCTGAAGCCTCCACCACCCTCGGATTTCCCTACCCCAATGGCATCTATGGCCTGATGCGGAAAAACGGGGTTAAAGACATCGACACACTTCGCAATATGGTGCCGCACAAAACCGAGATATTGCCTTATCGGACAGAGTGGTTGCAAAACTGCATTATGTTTTATCGGCAAGAGGAGGTTCTTTACCAAACGTGTTCCCAAATAGAATTTGAAGCGGCTAACTGGGTGGCCGTGGAAAATTACGTTACAACGAAATTTCCCCAAGCGCGATTGATGGGGTATGTCGGGTTTGCCATAGACCGCTACCTCGCCAACGACACGGAATCCGGCGTATTTCTATCCGGCATATTATACAGCGATATTTTGCCACGCGACTTGAAACCGGATATGATTGGAGAAATCGGATGGCGCGCCATCTCATCAAGGAAATATGCCGTATTTACCTATCAAGGCGCATACGAAGGTCTTGATGACTTCTATAACAACATTCTTTCTACCCTACACCAAACCGAAGCACCGAAAGTCGATATTTCAATTCCGTTCATGGAAAAATATCTCAATTCCCCCTCCGACACGACGGAGGAGGAATTGATTACGGAGCTATGGGTTCCGCTGAGGGGTTAGAACGGCACTACATCACAAGCGCCCGATTCGTTTGTTTCCTCATCAATATCGAGTAGTATATCATCGACATTTTTCCACGCGTGCCAAGTATCGTCTTCTATTCTTTCAAGATATTTTTTCCACAGCGTTTTTCCGAGACCATCACTATCGCAGTAAGCCGACAAAAACAATTGAAAACAATACCTGTTGGGCATAGTTACGCCTCGTTCTTCTTCAAAAACAAGGCTTGTCATCATGGCGCAACGATTCCATTTGGCTTCGCACTGCAATAACTCATCCATATTGCCATCATCTAATACAGCCAGTGGCCGCGCAATGATGTAAAATTCATTGTCTTTTGGGAAAATATTCACTGTTATCGCCATCTGTCGGAGATTGTTTACGCTTATCCGGTGAAAACACGTTGATGTAGAATTCTCACCGAGTCCACCTTTCGAGTTAAATAGGGTTTGGTGGGGAATGCCCGCCGAATCAAGATACTTCCTGAGTGATTTTGTGATTTTGTCCATGATCTGAGTTTTGTAAATATTAACATTTTCTACGCCTTGAAAGCATTTTCTGAAAGCTTTACTCTTAGGAAACAGAAATACCCTTTCTCATACTTATAAACCGGAGGTGTTAAACCGTTTTTAATAAAAATGTCGTCTATCCTTTTCCTAAGCTCTCGGACACGTTTTCCATTATTTTCTTTCTGTGGCAGTCAAAACGGTAAATCATCGGCATCGTCTGTCCCGTCCGGTTCATCGCTTAATCCAAGTAAATCTCGGATATTTTCAAACACCTCACAAGCATCGCGTTCTACTATTTCAAAATATCTTTTCCACATATCTTTTCCCAGTCCATCGCTTTCACAAATACCGGGTAATTCCAAATGAAAACCATAAATGTTCGGAACGGATACGCCTCGTTCTTCTTCAAAAACAAGGGTTGTCATCATACCGCAACGATTCCATTTGGATTCGAGAGGCTTCAGCGATTCCAAGGCTTTGTCATGACACACCCACATCGGTGCTGAAACGATATAAAACTTCGCTTCCCCTGAATAAATATTCACGTTAAACGGAAGACGTTGGTGAGGCAAACCCTCATTGACCTTGTGAAAACACGTGGAGGTACAAGGATACCCAAACCCTTTCTCATTAAAAAAGGTCTGATGGGGAATGTCCGCCGCTTCAAGATACGTCCTGAGGGATTCTGTGATTTTGTCCATAATGTTATGTTTTATCGGGTTAGTGACACGTATTCATAGTCCAGGAAATGCAATGCATGGCGCCCCCTTGTCTAACGACAGGAGCCATAGAGATGGGGATGCATTTTTTGCCGGTGATTTTCCCTATCTGCGCCAATGCCACACGGTCGGAAGCGATGCTGACGACAGGCACCAAAATGGCATTATGAAGTTCTAGATAATTAAGATGGCACCAGCTCTTCTCGCGATATTTGCCGCCATATTGCAGTTCTATGAGTTCAAATCTATGCTCCAAAGCCCTTTTGATGGTTTCTCCAAGTTTCAGAGCCGCAGATTCCTTAGTCCCCATATCGGTATAGCAGTTCATCAGAAGCCGGCCTTTTCCAAGGCTCCTCACCATACCATCGGCATGTCCGTAAGGTTCCCCAAGGTCCCAAGGTATCAGGACGACTTCCGCATGAAATAGATTCTCAAGTTGTTGCAGGATGGCGTGATGCGACAGACAAGCGTTCTCATAAAGCACTTTCGTGGTCATGATAACGCAATCCGTTCCGTTTTTATCCGTGCAACGAATCAGATTGCCGCCATCGATAACAAGGTCGGTTTGATGACAAACGGAAGCCGTGTCGCCTCCGCCGATTGCCAGGAACGCTTCCCTGCAATTGGTAATATACTTTGCATCTTTCCCCTGAAGATAATTCGGGTTATAACGGTAGATGATGAAATCGCCGTCATGCCGTTGGAACGGCATAAAGTCGCGCACCCAAATATCGGCCGCATTGGGGACGAAATCGTAGGACTCGTTCTCGGCAATCAGCGCGGATTCAATCTGCGCCCACACTTTTTGGTATTGGGCGAGGCGCGTGAGCCAAGGCGAAAAGTAGTGTACTGTTCTCATATAGCTTGCAATGTTTAAGTTCAACACTGCAAAACTAGAGAAGTTCTCAGCAGCACACCGTATTCAAAACGGCAAACTTATTTCTTGAGATTTTCTACGCTAATTTCTTCTTGACGCGTAAAACTCCACTGACGCGGATCCTGGGTTTTAACCTCTCCGTTATATTTGAAAACATTTCGGCGCTCTTTGAGTTTGATGTCGAATTTTTCCTCTTTTCGAACATCATCTACCCAACTTACGGAATTACCCATAAACCCATTGAGAAAGTTATACAAATACGTGGATTGGGTATTCACCGGATTCTTTCCTTTGTCACACGCTTTAAATATTTTGCCCGCTCTGTCGTACACGAGAAACGCCTTACGCTGTACATCATACACTTCATAGGCGCGGATTAAAGCGGAAGACCGCAATTTAAGTTCTTCTTTTTCAAAGGTTATATCGTAACCTGATGCGTGCGCGTGAAAGGCCATAAGCGGAAAGTAAGGCACTTCGCCTTCTACATACCGCCCATCTCTATGGTATACAATGGGGTCTTTAGGCAGAGAGGAATTTTCGTCTTCGCAATGACAATAAAATTCAACGGTACGCAGATAAATCCGATACCTTTCCTTGTCCTTATTGTCTTTTACCGAAATATAGCCACCATACAGAAATGATTTAGCCAAATCTTCAAACAGCCCGTCAAGCTCTCCTTCTGATTCAGGATGAAAATTCTCCAATTTGCTTTTAAGTTTCCCCATAAGTTTATGTTTTATTGAACAAAGGTACAAAATAATAATCTTTACAATAATCATTTTCACAAAACGATTATTGCAATAATCATTTTATCGAAACGGTCATTCGAACAAACACTGCGTGCGACGGGCGAGACCCGTTTGCCGCTCAAACGCACATCACCGGCCGATTTTACGGAATTCCCGCGGGGACAGCCCCGTGAACTTCTTGAAATATTTACCGAAATCGGACGGCGACGGGAACGAAAGTTTGTCGGAAATCTCTCCGACCGTCAAATCGGTCGTCAGCAGCAGGCTTTTGGCATTGAGAACGGTTTGGCGCTCTATCCATTTCATGGCGGTGACCCCGGTCGTGGCCTTGACGACAAGCGCGATATGCTTGGCGGACAGATGCAGCGCGTCGGCATAAAACCCCATATCGCGGCGAGCCCGGCAGTTTTCCCGCACCAGCACCAAAAACTCGTTCGCAATGCGGTCATACCGCGACGAGACGTCGCCCAGTTGGTCTATATCATGCAGATAGGTCCCGAGCCCGTAATAATAAGCGATGGTCAGGTGGGTGACGATTTCCTGCTGGTAGCGGTTGGACGTCCGGCACGTGCCCTGTATCATGGCTATGAAGTTGACGACCGGCCCCACCATCTGATCCGTCATCGGATAAAAGACATGCTGCCGGATATGCGTCATCAGCGGTATCTGGTTGCCCATCGGCATATTGGCCAGAAACGAAGCGGACATGACGAGACAATAGCCCTTGAAATCCGCCCCGAAGCTTATCTCCTCGACAATCTGCGAAGGCAGGACTATCAGCAGGCCCTGCCTATCGATAAGATGAGTTTCCGCATCCACCACGCAGGTCATTTCCCCTGAAAGGACAATGAGCGAGACCATGGTATCGTCGCGGAACGGATACGTATAACGGACACCCGCTTTCGGATTTTCCAGAATCATCAACTCCCGGCCAAGCCTATCGATATACTCGGCCGACAAGGTCGTGGCGGACAGGTCGGCTTTATCGTCTCGGTTCATCATTATGCAATTTTACGACAAAAATAGGCAATTTTTCGTATTTAACAATAAAATGCGACAAATTACCCGATTATTATACATAATTCACCGCTTTATTGCATACACTTTGCCTACTTTTGCCCCCGTAAACTTAAAACCTCATTTGAAATGAATCAGAACGCAGTTTATCTCGTAACAGGCGCCGCCGGTTTCTTAGGCGGAAGCGTATGCCGTCAATTGGTGGAACAAGGGGCTACGGTCAGGGCCTTCGTCCTGCCCGGCGACAAGTCCAAAGAATATATACCAACGCAGGCGGAAATCGTCGAGGGCGACGTATGTGACCCGGCGGCGTTGCAGCGTTTGTTCGACGTGCCGGACAACCGCCCCATCGTCGTGCTCCATATCGCGAGCATCGTATCGGTCAATCCGGAATTCAGCCAAAAGGTATGGGATGTCAATGTGCAGGGCACCTGCAATATCATAAAGGAATGCCTGAAACACAAAGACCGGGTCAAACTCGTTTATTGCGGTTCAACGGGCAGCATCCCCGAATTACCGAAAGGCCAACCCATACGGGAAATAGACCGTTACGAGCCGGGCAAAGTGCTTGGCTGTTACAGCCAGACGAAGGCCGAAGCCGCGCAATGCGTAATGAACGCCGTGGCTCAAAACGGCCTTGACGCCTGCATCGTACACCCCACCGGCATCATGGGGCCGGTGGACTTCGCCATCGGTGAGGTAACCCGCTCCATTATCCGGATTATCAAAGGGGAACTGCCGGCTGGCATCGCCGGTTCGTTCAATATGGTGGACGTCCGCGACCTGGCCGCCGGCATCATCGCCGCCGCCGACAAAGGACGCGCCGGCCAAAGCTATATCCTCGGCAACGACGAAGTGTCGTTCAAGGACTTTGCCAAAATCCTGCACGACGAAGCCCATTGCCCCAAAGTGAAAGTGTTTCTGCCGATAGGACTGGCCCGCATCATGGCACGGATTTTAGAGAAGAAAGCCAAGAAAAACGGCGGCAAACCGCTCTTGACCACCTTTTCCGTCTATAATCTGGCCCGCAACAACCGGTTTGACAGTTCAAAAGCCAGAGCGGAACTCGGGTTTAAGACAAGGCCCTACCGCGAGACGCTGCACGATGCCATCGCTTGGCTTCAGTCGGCCGGACTGGTCTGAGCGCGGTGGCCGGATTTAAAATAAATTGACTAACTTTGCGGCTCAAACATATATCCACATGTCGCAGCTCGCTTATATCACGTGGGCCGTCAACCCGACGGCCTTTACGGTTTTCGGTTTAGAAATCCGTTGGTACGGCGTTTTGTTCGCCTTGACGATAGCCATCGGCTATCTGATTCTCTCCAAGATGTTCCGCAAGGAGAACCAGCCCGAAACCCTGATAGACACGATGCTGTGGTATGTCGTATTGGCCGTGGTCGTCGGGGCGCGGTTGGGGCACTGCCTGTTTTACGAACCCGCCTACTACCTGACGGCCGACCATTGGATTGAAATCCTCTATATACGGGACGGCGGCCTGGCGAGCCACGGCGCGGCCATCGCGATTCTCATCGCCGTTTATCTCGTGGCGCGGAAATACAAACTCGCCTATTGGTATCTGCTCGACAGACTGGTGATTGTCGTGGCCTTGGGCGGCCTGTTCATCCGCACGGGCAACCTGATGAATTCCGAGATTTACGGCCACGCGACCACGCTGCCGTGGGGCTTCCTGTTCCTGCGCAACGGCGAGGTTCTGCCCAAGCACCCGACGCAGATTTACGAAGCGCTGTCGTATTTCCTGCTGTTCCTCGGGCTGTTGGCCTATTATATCAAGAAAGACGGCAAGCCCAAAGAGGGCGTCCTGTTCTCCTGCTTCCTCATCGTCTGCTTCGGGATGCGCTTCCTGATCGAATTCGTGAAGGAGAATCAGGAGTTGTGGGAAGATGACTACGTGCTGAATATGGGACAGATGCTGAGCCTGCCGTTCATCGCAACCGGGCTTGTGTTGCTATGGCTGTCGCTCAGCGGCAAGTTACCTCATCGCAAGGCCGTTTCCGCGCCCAAGGCTTCCAAAGACGCCCAATAGCCCTCGAACGATTTTCCGACTACGGCGGGCTGCTCTATCGCAATGGGGTGCAAGACCGACCACATCGAAAAGGCCAAGGCCATGCGGTGGTCGCCGTAAGTTCCGATAACGGTTTCCGGTTTTATTTCGGGCTGACCCGACGGGATGACCAAGGTGTCGTCACCTTGGGTGGCCGCCTTTACCTGCAGGCGGTTCAGCTCCGCCACGACGGCGGCCACGCGGTCGGTTTCCTTATACCGCAGGTTGCGTATGCCCGTAAAGCGGGCTTCGACGCCCGTGGCGGCACAGACCACGGCCATGGTCTGCAACAGGTCGGGATGGTGCGTAAAGTCCAATTCCATACGCTTCGGACAACGCGGGGCGCGGCGTTCGATACGCAGGCCGTCCGCTTCAAAACGGCTCTCTATGCCCCATGCTTCAAACCATTCGGCGGCGATGCGGTCGCCCTGGCAGCTGTCTTGCCGCAAGCCCGGCAGATACAACGCGCCGCCGGCGCTCAACGCCAACAGGCCGTAGAAATACGAGGCCGAACTCCAGTCGGGCTCCACACAGGCGGGCAGCGTAGCCGTCGGCAGCCCGCAAACCTGAAACGCCGAAGCCTCCACGTCGCCCACCGCCACGCCGGCGGCGCGCAGCAACGCGGCCGTCATGCGGATATAGGGTTGCGACACCGTCCTTTCACCCGTCAGATGCAGCCGCACCCCGCCCGGCACGCGACAGGCCGCCAGCATCAGGGCCGAGACGTACTGACTGCTCAGCGAGGCGTCGATGGCCCAATTCCCGGTTTGGACGGAAGCGGCCCCGACGCCACGTATATACAACGGCGGATAACCGGCTTCCCCCGCATAGCGGATATCGGCACCCACGGCTTGCAGGGCCGCCACCAGCGGGGCGATCGGGCGGCGGCGCATACGCGGGCTGCCGTCCAGCAGCCACTCGCCGGGCTCAAACGCCAACAGCGCGGTCAAAAACCGCAGGACGGTGCCCGCGTTGGCGCAGTCCAGCCGGACTGCGCCGGTGTTGTCCGCGCCACCGGCGCGGACAACACGCTGCGCCGCCACCTCGCCCAACAGACGGCGCATCCGCACCGTATCGTCGGCCGTAGCCATATTGTCGGGATGATAGTCATGGAGCCGACCACCGAGATAGGCCAATACCAACAGGCGGTTGCTGATGCTCTTGGAGCCGGGAATCGCGACCTTGCCCGTCAGCGAGGGCGACTTAAAACGAATAGACAGCGTCTCCATGTTCCAGAATTTCCATCGCCGCGGCGAGCGGCATACCGAAGTCGTAATCGCCCTTGCCGGGCGCCGACAGCACGACCGGACGGATGACGCCGGCCGCATTCTTCTTGTCCTGCCGCAGATAGGCTTCCAAAGCCTGTAGGTCGGCCGCGCCGTAAGCGGGTCGCCCGTAACGCGCAGTGAGCAATGTGCGGATACGGCGGAACAGGGCCGCGTCAAAGCCGCACGCCCGCACCGACACGTAGAGTTCATAGACCATGCCCCAGGCCACGGCGCGGCCATGCGGCACCGGCTGGCCCTTGGCCATGCACAGCGACTCGAACGCATGGCCGAACGTATGCCCGAAGTTGAGCAGACGGCGCGGCCCCGCCTCGGCGAAATCGCGCGCCACCACGTCTTTTTTGTCGCGCACGGCCGTCACGATGTCCGCCAGCGGCAAACGCGCGGGATCAAACAAGTCCCCGGCGGCCTCCGGCCTGAAATCCGGATGGAACAGCAACTGCATCTTCAGGATTTCCGCAACGCCCGACGCATATTCTTCCGCCGGCAACGTCCGCAGGAAACGCGGGTCGATGAAGACGGCCTGCGGCCGCGCGAAAACGCCGGCCATATTCTTGACCTCGCCGACATCGACGCCGGTTTTGCCGCCCACCGAAGCATCGACCATCGCCAACAGCGAGGTCGGCACTTGGATGAACGGGATGCCGCGCTTATACGTGGCCGCCATAAAGCCGCCCATATCGCCCACCACGCCGCCGCCCACATTGACCACAACGGCCCGGCGGTCGGCACCGGCCCGCGCCAAGGCTTCCCACCCGCGCGTCACCTGCGCGATTTGCTTATGCACCTCGCCCGGCTCGAAACAAACCGAGGGCTCGTCCGCGGCGCGGCATACGTCCTGCGCCTGCAACAGCGGCAGCACCTGCGGCCAGATGCGGCTGTCGGAGCAGAACAAGACCTTGCGGCCTTCCCGCCGCGCCGTCGCGACCGTCTGCGCCAACAGCGGCAATACGTCGCCTATCCAGATGTCGGCCTCTCCGTCCTTGAAATGTTCAGGCGTCATGACTCCCCTCCCGTTTTTCGTATCGTGAATGTACGGCTACCGTCGGCCGCCACGCCTATCTCCACGCGCACGTGCGGAAAATCCAGCAGCGGCGCGATGCGTTCCGGCCACTCGACCAAACAGGGGTGGCCACTGAAGAAATAGGTTTCGTAACCGATATCGTAGGCTTCTTCCAAGCGGTTGATCCGATAGAAATCGAAATGATAGACGGCGCCCCCGTCGGCGCACGCATATTCGTTCACAATGGAGAACGTGGGGCTCAACACGGGCTCCGTCACGCCCAACATACGGCAGAACGCCTGTATGAACGTCGTCTTGCCCGCGCCCATCTCTCCGTAAAACGTCCACACCGGCACATCGGGATACAACGCCCGCAACCGGCCGGCCAAGTCCGTCAAATCCGACAGCCCCACCCCGCTGAATGTCCGTGCCTCCATCTCTCGCTTATTTGGGTCGCATCACGGCAAAGGGCACCATCATCTCTTCCATCGAAATGCCGCCGTGCTGTATCGTATCCTTGTAATAACCGACGTACTGGTTGTAGTTGTTGGGATACACGAAGAAATCGTTTTCCCGGCAGAAGATGAACGAGGCCGTCATGCTGACCTTGGGCAGGAAGATATCGCCCGGATAGCGCACGTAAAACACCTGCTGCGGGTCGAACTCCATATTGCGCCCCACCTTGTAGCGCAGGTTGACGCTGGCCTCGCGGTCGCCCTTGACACGCACCGGATTTGTGATGCGGACCGAACCGTGGTCGGTTGTCAACACCACGATGGCCCGCTGCCCCATGAGGCTCTTGAGCAACTCGACGAGCGGCGAATGCTTGACCCACGACAGCACGAGCGAACGGTAAGAGGTTTCCTCGCTCGACATCTCGCGCAACAACTCCACTTCCGTACTGGCATGGGAGAGCATATCCACGAAGTTGTAGATGATGACGTTGAGCGGCGTCTGCAACATACGGGGCAGATGATCCAACAGCTTCATGCCGTAGGCGTGGTTGAGCACCTTGTTGAACGTCACGCGCGGTTCCTTGCCGTAGCGTTTCAGATATTCCTCCAACAATTCCTTCTCATACTGGTTCTTGCGTTCGTTGGAATCTTCCGAAATCCAGTACTGCGGATATTTTTTCTCTATTTCGGTCGGCAACAGCCCCGCGAACATACTGTTGCGCGCGTAATGCGTCACCGAGGGCAGGATGCTCATATAGGTCGAATCGCTGATGACCTTGACGTAGCGTTCCAGCACGTCCTGCATGATTTTCCAGTGGTCGTAACGCAAGTTGTCGATAACGAGCAGAAACACGGGCACGTCGTTGTTCAGAAGCGGAAACAGTTTCTGCTTCAACACCGTGTGCGACATCTCGAAATCGTTGTCGCCCTTACGGCCGTTGATGAAGTCGATATAGTTCTTTTCTATATACTTTGAGAACAAGAGGTTGGCTTCCCTTTTCTGCGTGCCCAATATTTCCAACAGGCCGTCGTCGCCGGCTTTCGGCAGTTCCAAATCCCAATAAGTCAGCTTTTTGTAAACCCGTTCCCATTCCTGATACGTCAGATTGGAAGACAGTTCCATGCTGATGTTGCGGAATTCCTGCTGATAGGCCATGCTTGACTTCTCGCCCTCCAGACGCGGGGCCTCCAACTGCTTCTTGATGGCCAACACGATTTGCCCCGGGTTGACCGGCTTGATCAGGTAATCGGATATTTTGGAGCCCAAGGCCTCTTCCATAATCTGTTCTTCCTCGCTTTTGGTCACCATGACCACCGGCAGGGAGGGCAGCATCGTCTTGATTTCGGTCAACGTCTCCAAACCCGACATCCCCGGCATCTGCTCATCCAAAAACACGATATCGACGGCTTCCGACCGCAACGCGTCTATCGCGTCCCGCCCGTTGTTCATCGTCAACACCTCGTAACCTTTCTTTTCCAAGAACATGACGTGGGGTTTGAGCAAATCGATTTCGTCGTCTATCCACAACACCCTTACTTTATCCATAAATTTTTCCCTTCGTTTCTTAGTGTAAAACCATTTTTTAAACGTGACACAGCAGATGTTTTTCGTCCGCTTTCATCACGAAATGCCGATCCAACAGTTCGGAAACCGTTGTCAAATCGACCACCCGGCCATCCTTGAGCCATACGCGGATGCCGTCGTCCTCTTTCGTATCGTATTTGTAGGTCTTCGTGCTCAACCCCTTCTCGTAGAAGAAATAAGGCAACCAATCCGCCTCGTCGATTTTGGCCAAGGTCTCCGCCTTGACCCGTTCGATGTAGGCCGGTTCGAAAGGCGCGTTGCGCAACTCCGACTTGAACAACCGGCGGTCCAACAAACGTTGCGAGAGCGTCCGCAATACCGCGTCCCGACTCTGCGTCCAGGCTTTGAGGCTTACCCAGATGTCGCTGTCGTCTATGGCCGAGAACGGCGCCAGCAAGTCTTCGTCCGCGGCTTGCCCCGACGGACGGCGCAGCAGCTGCAACAGCGCCGGACTGCCCCCCAGGGTTTCGCCGGCATCGAGCAGGAAGCGCGCCCGCTCCAACGTATGTCCCAGCATGAGTTCGGCGCAAACCGAAGTCTTGTGCAGATAGACCTGCCAAAACATCATGCGGCGCGACAGGATGAATTTTTCTAACGAATAGATGCTTTTTTCCTCAACGACCAACTGCCCTTCATGCACGTTCATCATCTTGATGATGCGCTCCGTGCCGACGACGCCTTCCTGTACGCCCGTATAGAAACTGTCGCGGTTCAGATAATCGAGGCGATCCACGTCCAGCTGCCCCGAAACGAGTTGGTGCAGGAACGGCTTGTCGTAACGGCCGTTGAAAATGGCCATCGCCATGTCCAAGCGCCCGTTCCATTCGCGGTTGAGCCGTTGCATGATGAGTTGGCTGACCTCCTCGTGCGAGACGGACGGCAACAGCGTGTGTTCCAACACATGGGACAAGGGGCCGTGCCCGATGTCGTGCAGCAGGATGGCCGCGCAGGCCGCGTCCTTTTCTTCGGGCGTAATCGCTACGCCTTTGGCCTGCAATACATCCAAGGCCTCTTTCATCAGGTGCAGACAGCCCAACGAATGGTTGAACCGCGTATGTACGGCCCCCGGATAGACGAGGAACGAAAGCCCCATCTGTACAATCCGTCGCAAACGTTGGAAATACGGATGGCTCACGATATCGTAAGCCAGATCGGAAGGCAGTTGGATGAAACCCCAGACCGGATCGTTGACGATTTTGTTTTTGTTCATAAATTATGACAAAGATAACGAAAAATTTTTTGTTTTGCGCTCATATTGCACTATCTTTGCTGAACCATCTAAAACAAAAAGCCTTATGCTGAAATTCACGCTATCCCAAATCGCACAAGCGGTAGGTGGTACCGTAGAGGGTGATGCCGCTGCCGAAATCTTTACCGTTTGCAAAATCGAAGAGGGCTGCCCGGGCGGCCTCAGCTTCCTGGCCAACCCCAAATACACGCATTATATCTACGAGACCAAAGCGACGGCCGTGTTGGTCAACGCCGACTTCGTGCCGGAACAACCGGTGCCCGCCGCCCTAATCCGTGTGGAAAACGCCTATCAGGCTTTCGCCAAACTGTTGGCGTTCTATAACGAACATACGATGCCGGCCGAGGGCGTTTCCTCTTTGGCCTTCATTGACCCGACCGCCAAAATCGGCGAGCACGTGTATATCGGCGAATTCGCCGTCATCGCGGCGGGCTGCGAAATCGGCGACGGCGTCAAGATATTCCCGCACTGCTACATCGGCGCGCACAACCATATCGGCGCAGGCACGGTGCTGAACGCCGGCGTCAAGGTCTATGCCGGCAACCAAATCGGCAAAAACTGCGTCATCCACGCCGGCGCGGTCATCGGCGCGGACGGCTTCGGCTTCGCACCCAACAACGGCAGCTACGAAAAGATTCCGCAGACGGGACACGTCGTGTTGGAAGACAATGTGGAAATAGGCGCGAACACCTGTGTGGACAAGGCCACGATCGGCGCCACGATTATCCATGAGGGCGTCAAACTGGACAACCTGATTCAAATCGGCCACAACGTCGTGGTGGGCAAAAACACCGTCATGGCTTCGCAGGTCGGCGTGGCCGGCTCTACGAAAGTGGGTGAGAACTGTATGTTCGGCGGGCAGGTCGGCGTGGCCGGCCACGTGCAAATCGCCAACGGCGTCATGCTCGGCGCCCAGAGCGGCGCCCCCGGCTCCATCCGCAAGGAAGGCGCGGTATTGCTCGGCGCGCCCCCCATCGACGTGGAGATTTTCCGCCGTTCCTCGGTTCACTTCAAGAACCTCGACAAGATTGTCAAACGCTTAGACGAGCTGGAAAAGAAACTTGGAGACGCCCGATAACGAACTGGAAGCCGGCCGCGCGCTGCTTATCGACAAGCCCTACACCTGGACTTCGTTCGACGTCGTGGGCAAGGTGCGGGTTTGGGCCAAACGCCGGTGCGGCAAGAAAATCAAGGTCGGCCACGCGGGCACGTTGGACCCCTTGGCCACGGGCCTGTTGATTGTTTGCACGGGCAAGTTCACGAAACGCATCGAGGAATTTCAGGCGCAGGAAAAAGAATACACGGGCACGTTCATGCTGGGCAGCACGACGCCGAGTTTCGATTTGGAAACGGAACCCGTGCCCGGCGGCCCTTACGGACACCTGCAGCCGCAAGACCTGCAAGCCGCGGCCGAACGGCTGAGCGGCCTGCAGCAACAGGTGCCGCCCGTTTTCTCGGCCATCAAGGTCGGCGGCAAAAAAGCCTACGAATACGCCCGCAAGGACAAGGAAGTCGTATTGCAACCCAAGCCGATTACGGTTTATACGTTTGAGTTGACGCGCATCGCGTTGCCCGAAGTGGATTTCCGCATCGTGTGCAGCAAGGGCACGTATATCCGCGCTTTGGCGCGGGATTTCGGCGAGCTGTTGGGTTGCGGCGCCCATCTGACGGCGCTCCGCCGCACGCGCATCGGGACGTTCGACGTGCGCGACGCCATTTCCCCGCTGGATTTACCGCTTTGACTTTTTCACTTAATTTTCTTATATTTGCCGCCTTTTTAACAAGCGTGTTCAAAATCCATAAACTTACTGATTATGAAACTTTCACAGTTCAACTATACCCTCCCCAAGGAACTGATCGCCGACAAGCCGTGTACCGACCGCGACGAATGCAAGCTCATGGTCGTAGATCGGAAAAAGCAGAAAATTGAACACAAGACCTTCAAGGACATCCTCAAATATTTCAACGAGGGCGACGTCTTCGTCATGAACAATACGCGCGTCTTCCCCGCCCGTCTTTGCGGCGAAAAGGAAAAGACCGGCGCGCAAATCACGGTGTTCCTGTTGCACGAACTCAACCGCGAATCGTTGCTGTGGGACGTTTTCGTCGATCCCGCCCGCAAAATCCGTATCGGCAACAAGCTGTATTTCGGCGAGAACGACGAACTCGTGGCCGAAGTCATCGACAATACGACTTCGCGCGGCAGAACGCTGCGCTTTCTGTACGACGGCTCATACGAGAATTTCAAGAGTCTGATTTACAAACTCGGTGAAACGCCGTTGCCCGAACACATCCTCAAAGTGCGCTCCATAGAGCCCGAAGACGCGGAACGTTACCAAACGGTCTATGCCACGGAAGAGGGCGCGGTCATGGCCCCGACGGCCGGCCTGCACTTCAGCAAAAGCCTGATGAAACGCCTTGAAATCAAAGGCATCGACACGGCTTTCATGACCCTGCACTGCAGCCTGGGCAACACGCGCAACATCGACGTGGAAGACCTGAGCAAGCACAAGGTGGACTCGGAACGGCTGATTATCCCGGACAAGACGGTGCAAATCGTCAACCAAGCCAAGGAGCAGAAGAAAAAAGTCGTGGCCGTGGGCACGACCGTGATGAAAGGCATGGAGACCTCGGTCAACATCGACGGCTTCCTCAAGGCCTATGACGGCTGGACGAACAAATTCATCTTCCCGCCCTATGACTTCCACGTGGCCAACGCGATGATCACGAACTTCCACCAACCGTTCTCGGCTTTGATGATGATGGTGTGCGCCTTTGGCGGTTACGACCTGATTATGAAAGCCTATCAGGAAGCCGTGGATAAGAAATACAAATTCCTGACGTTCGGCGACGCCATGTTGATTCTGTAGCCGATTCGTGCGCGCCATGAAAGCACCGACGTGTTTGGCCGTCATCGTAGCCGGCGGCAAGGGTTTGCGGTTGGATCCCAAACATCCCAAGCAATACCTGCCGTTGGCTGGCAAACCGGTTTTGGTGCATACGCTCGAACGCTTTTACGACAGCCATCTGTTTGACCACGCCGTGGTCGTATTGCCCGCCGCCGATGTGGCCGCGTGGCCGGAACTCTGCACGCGATACGGACTGAACCGCGGCTTTTTCGAAGCCGTGGCCGGCGGCGCGACGCGCTTCGACTCGGTGGGCGCCGGCCTGCAGGCCCTGTTGCAGGCCTATGGCGACGGCCAAACCTGCGGCAACGACATTTGGGTGGCCGTGCACGATGGCGTGCGGCCGCTTGTGGATACGGATTTCCTTAAAACCTGTTTGGACGCGGCTTTCCGCCACGGCAATGCCGTTCCGGCGCTCCCGCCCGTGGAGACGTTCCGATACGTCGAAGCCGCGCCGACCGACCTTTCCGCTTCCAACCGTCCGATAGACCGCCACAGCCTGCGCAGTTTGCAGACACCGCAATGCGCCGGACTGGCGCGGCTTGGCGCGGCCTGGCGTCGCGCCGCCGACCGTCCCGAGGCCGAACGCGCCGACCGCTTTACCGACGAAGCCACGGTGCTGGAATTCGCGGGCGACCGCATCCACCTTTGCGAAGGCTCGGCCTTCAATATCAAAATCACGCGGCCGGCCGACCTGACATGGGCGGAGACCGTGCTGACGGGCACCCGGGCCGGCGACAAGGGCAACCGCACGGACAAGCCCGCTACCGCCAAAACCATTTTGGGCATAGACCCCGGCACGATGCTGATGGGCTTCGGGCTTGTGGAAGCCTGCGGCTCCCGCATCACCCATATCGACATGGGCGTCTTGGATTTGCGCCGCGAGGAAGACCCGCTCGTCAAACTCAACCGCATCCACGACGAAGTGAACCGCCTCATCGACCGCTACCACCCGGACGCCCTGTCCATCGAAGCCCCGTTCTACGGCAAAAACCCGCAGTCGCTCATCAAGCTCGGCCGCGCCCAAGGCGTCGCCATCGCCGCCGCCATGGCCCGCGGGCTACGTGTGTTCGAATACGCGCCGCTCCGCATCAAGCAGTCCATTACCGGCAACGGCAACGCCTCCAAAGAACAGGTCTGCCAGATGCTGTTCCGCATCCTGAACCTGAGCGGCGACCGTCCCAAACACTTGGATGCGACCGATGCCTTGGGCGCGGCCGTATGCCACGCGCTCCAAAACCGCTTCGAAGACTTGGCGCCGGCCGCCACCCTGCCCGCCGGCCTCAAGGCCTTGCGCGCCACCGGTGTCGGTCACAAGGCCGGCGCCGGGCATAAAAAAAAGCCCTCCTCGTGGGAGAGCTTTCTCAATCAACATCCCGACCGCGTCAAATAGGCGGCGGGGCAACCTTTGCGGTTAGAGCTTCGAAGCTATCGCGGCCGCCAATGCCTTGAACTCCGCTTCCGACAGTTGCAGTTTTTCCTTACGGAAATCGATGTCGTTGACGCCGTGAATCGGCACCAAGTGGATATGCGCGTGCGGCACTTCCAGCCCGATGACGCTCATACCGATTTTAGGCGCCGGGCAAACCTGAATCAAGGCCTTCGACACTTTCTTGGCGAACGCCATCAGATGTCCCAGTTCCTCATCGCTCAAATCGAAGATATAATCGACCTCCCGTTTGGGCACGACGAGCGTATGCCCCTTGGCTATCGGCGAAATATCCAAAAACGCGAACGCGTGTTCGTTCTCGCCTATCTTATAACAGGGAATCTCGCCCGCGATGATTTTAGAAAAGATGGTGGCCATATCCGTATTGTTTTAACGTTCAACCTTAGCGTGAAATCTCCGTGATTTCGAACGGAATCGTGCCGGCGGGCACCGTGATGTCCACCTTGTCGCCGACACTCTTGCCCAACAGCCCTTGGGCGATGGGCGAACTGACGGAAATCTTGCCCGTCTTCAAATCCGCCTCGTTTTCGGGCACGATGGTATAAGTCATCTGCGCGCCGTTCTTCAGGTTCTTGATTTTGACGACCGACAGCAGCAACACTTTGGACATATCCAGTTTGGATTCGTCCAAAAGCCGCGCATTGGCCAGCTCCTGCTGCAACTTGGAAATCTTGAGCTCGCACAGCCCCTGCGCCTCCTTGGCGGCGTCGTACTCGGCGTTTTCCGACAAGTCACCCTTGTCGCGCGCCTCCGCAATTTGCTTGGAGATACTGGGACGCTCCACCTTGATGAGATGATCCAGTTCATCCCGCAGCTTCTGCAAGCCTTCCTTACTATAATACTTAATCTGTGCCATCGCGCTATACGTTATAAATGAAAAACAAAAAACCCCCGCGAATCCATCGCAGAGGCGTACAACACTAAAATAACGCCACAAAGGTACGCTTTTTTTTTGAATTTGCGAATCTCTCGGTTTTTATCTAATTTTGAAGCATCATGAAGGGGTTGTTTCTCTGTCCTGCCGTCCGTCGCGGCGCGCTCATCGCTTGGGTGGCCATCGCCGCGGCCCTGTTCTGCGGCTGTCCCGGCCCGGACGAGTTCCGCAAGGTACCGGTGCCGCCCGTGCAACTCCGCATCTACCCCTACGGCATGGACAACGAACTGGGTCCCGTCGGCAACTACAAGCTGTTTCCCAACTACGGCTACGCCGGCATCATCGTCTATCACTTCACCGAAACCGAATACATGGCCTACGACCTGGCCTGCCCGAACGATTACGAATACGGTTGCAAGGTGACGTATCATCCCGAACGGTTGCAGCTGCTCTGCGAGGGTTGTCCTACCTGCAAGGACTGCAAAAACGGCTGCGGCACGGTGTACAGCATACTGACGGGCTTTCCCGAAGAAGGCCACCTGCCCAATCCGCTCCACATTTACTCGACCGATTGGCACCCCGCGGAACAATGCCTGTTGGTCTATAATTAACTGAACATCAAAACCTATTATACCATGAAAAGAATCCTTTTTTCCGTCTTGGCCCTCTGCGGCCTCTCGGCCGGCCTGTTCGGCCAGGCTTCCATCACGTTGCGGGACGGCAGCCTCAAGAAACTGACGCAAGAAGAGCAGGACAGCATCGTGTTCGTCACCCCCACGTTTACGAACGGCACCGTTTTGTTCCGCAACGGCCAACGCAGTCAAGCCGAAATGAACTACAACTGCTACAGCCAACAGTTGCTGTTCAAACAGCAGAACGCCAAGGGCGAGATTGATATCCTCAGCGTTTCCAATATGCCCGACATCCTGATGGTTTCCATCGCCGACATGACGTTTATGCCCGTGGGCAACTCGCTGGCGGAAATATTGGTGGACGACCGCGTTTCGTTGCTCTCCGCGCGCAAGGTATCCAGTACGGAAAAGAAAACCGGCGGCTACGGCACGGGCGGCAATACGGCGGCCATCAGCAACCTGACGAGCTTTGACGGCGGCACGGCCGTTTCGCAAACCGGCACCGCCGACGGCGGCACGACGACGCACGCCACTTCCGGCGCCGGCGCGGGCCTCGACCGGAGCGCGTTCGGCCCCAACTCCATCCTGACCGTAAGCACGCGGCTCTTCCTCATGAAAGACATGAAAATCATCCCGCTCACGAAGAAGAATCTGTTGAAAACCTTTCCCAAAAGCGGCGCTTTCATCGAACGCTATTTCGAGCTCAACAAGGTGGATTTGGCCGATGCCGAACAGATGACGACGCTCATAGGCCTCTGTCTGAACGAAGAAAAGAAATAACGGCCGAAGGGTTTCTACCTTTACTTCAAGGTCTATTATGAAAAAGGCGCCCCCATATGGAGCGCCTTTTCTGTTAAAAACTTGAAATTATTCTTAAAATTTCCTAACTTTGTGCGTTTAACGGGGATTATCCCCCCTTGAATCTCTGTGCCTTGCAACAGCAAATACACAGTGATTCAATATTTTGTATTATGAGAAAACACGCCTTGAAATTCGTTTTGGGTGGTTGCCTCGTTTTGGCGGCCGGTATCCCAGTCGGATTACAAGCGCAACAAAACGCACAGTTTACGCAATATATGCTCAATACGCTGTCATATAACCCCGGTTTCGCCGGCCTGTCCAACGGGCTGTGCGCGTCCGCATTGTATCGGCAGCAATGGGGCAATATCTACGACGGCAGCGGCGAGAGCAAGACCCGCGTATCGCCTTGGGACGTGCTCGTCTTGGTGGATGCGCCCGTCAAGGTTTTGAAAGGCGCGCTGAGCATGGAAATCCTGTCGGACAACATCGGCTATTTCAGCGATGTCACGGTCAAGTTCGGTTACGCCTACCACCTGCAGACCTCGTTCGGCAAAATCGGCTTGGGCGTGCAGGGCGTACTGCTGAACAAGAAAGCCAAGTACAGCGAATTCAAGCCTGAAAACGCCGCCGACCCCGTGCTGTCGGGCAAAAGCGACGAGAGCGCTTTCTTCGGCGACGTTTCGGTGGGCGCTTACCTACAGGGCTCGCGCGACTATTTCGTCGGCGTGTCGGTCAGCAACATCATCCCGCAGCGCAACGAGGATATGGGCTACCGCGTACAAGGGCCGCTCATGAGCGTAAACGGCGGCTACAATTTCGGATTCCCGTCTCTGCCCAAGGTGCAGTTCACGGCCACGGGATTCCTGCAGACCGACTTCAAGGCCGTGGATTGGAGTTTGAGTGCGTTGGCCACCTTCAACCGGCTGTTCTGGACGGGACTTTCGTTCCGCATGGACGCCGTTTCGGTGCTGGCCGGCATCAACATAATGAAAATCCGTATCGGCGTGGCATACGACATAGCCACGACCAGACTGATCAAGGCCTCCGCCATGGGCGGCAGCCTGGAAGTATTCGTCAAATACTGTTTCAATCTGGACGTGGATAAGGTCAATACCGAATATAAAAACGCCCGATACCTTTAATGTGTAATTTTAAATACGTTCATATACCTATGAAAAACCTGAAGAGTTTGTTAGACGTCCGGAACATGACGTTGTTGTTGATCGGTCTGTTCCTGATGTTCGGCTGCGGCGGCGGTTCCAACGGTGAATTGGTCGGCCTGCCCGGACGGACGAGTTTTGAACAGCCTACGCCTTTCGGTATGGTGTATATCCCCGGCGGCAGCTATATGCGCGGCACGGGTAGCAACGACCCGTCCTACCAGTTGCTCAACACCAGAAGAATCAGTATTTCGGCTTTCTACATGGACGAGACCGAAATCACGAACAACGAATACCGGCAGTTCGTACAGTATGTGACCGACTCGATTATGAGACGGATGCTGGGGGAAACCTACCCCGAATTCCTGATTGAATCGGGCGAAGAGGATAACGATGCCGAACCGGCCATCAATTGGCGCACCAAGCTCAAACCCGGCATGGAAAACGACGAGGCCTTGGCCGACTTGTACCTGCCGGCGGAGGAGCGCTTTGAAAACCGCAAGGAATTGGATGTTCGTAAACTGAACTACATCTATTATACGTACGATTACGAGCAAGCGGCTCGGAAAAGCGACGACTTCTCCGAGGTGACGCCGGATGCGGAAATCCACTACGGTTCTTTCGCCAGCCGTCCGCACAATATGCTGTCACGTCAGCGTTTCGTCCGCAAGCATATCGTGAACGTTTATCCCGATACACTCTGCTGGATTTTCGATTGGTCGTATTCGTACAACGAACCGATGGTGGCCAACTATTTCAGCAGCCCGATGTACGACCACTATCCCGTAGTCGGTGTCAACTGGAAACAGGCCAACGCGTTCTGCGCCTGGCGGAGCAAGATGTACAACGCCGGTCTGAACGCCAAGGGCTATCCCAACGCCCAGGCGTTCCGTCTGCCCACCGAAGCCGAATGGGAATACGCGGCGCGTGGCGGTCTGAGCGAGAACCCGTATCCGTGGGGCGGCCCGTACGCCCGCAACATCAACGGTTGCTTGTTGGGTAACTTCAAGCCCGGCCGCGGCAACTACACGCTCGACGGTTCGCTCTACCCCTGCATCGTGGGCCACTACTCGCCCAACGACTACGGTCTGTACGACATGATGGGCAACGTTTCCGAATGGTGCATCGACGCCTTTGACGAGTCCATCGCCAACGTACACGACTTCAACCCGGTATACACCTATGAAGCGAGCGAAGAAGACGGCGTGGGTCTGAAACGCAAGGTTATCAAGGGCGGTTCTTTCAAGGATTTCGCCGAGCTGACCAAAATCCAGTACCGCGCTTTCGAATACCAGGACTCCTGCAAGTCGTATGTCGGTTTCCGTTGCGTCCAGTCGTATCTGGGCCGCGGCAAGAACGCCGGCAACTCCTCGGGCTCGAACGTATACTAAACCGACAACCGAATACAAACCGATTAATTTCACTTCAAAACCTGTTAACGTAGAATCATGGGAATAGCAAAAATCGTCGAAAGCAAAGGGTATAAGAAATTCATGGCGTACCTCTATGGTTGGGGCGCGTCCATCGTAATTGTCGGCGCTTTGTTCAAAATCAACCACTACCCCGGCGCCAACCTGATGCTGATTGTTGGTATGAGTATCGAAGCCATCATCTTCTTCTTCTCGGTATTCGAACCGCCACACAAGGAACTGGACTGGACGAAGGTTTATCCCGAACTGAAAGAAGACGCCGAACCCGTAGCGGAAAGCGCGGCGAAAAGAGGTGGCGGCGGTGGCGCGGCCAATCCGCTTGCGGCCAAAATAGACGAAATGTTCGAACAGGCCAACATCACGCCGGAGATTTTCGACAACCTGCGTGAAGGCCTTACCAAACTGACGCAGACCACCACGGCCATCAACAACGTGACGAACGTGGTGAGCGCCAACGACCAATACGCCGGCGAACTGCAGAAGATGACCGACCAATTGGTGAAGCTCAACGATTTCTATGCCAACCAAATGCAGGTTTCGACCAAGCAGATGGAAGACACGCGCAAGTTGCAGGACAACATGAACCAAATCATGGAAAACCTGAACGAAGCGTTGGATGACGCTAAAAAATACAGAACGGAAATCAACGAATTATCGCAAAAAGTGGCCGCGCTTAACGATATGTACGGCAAAATGCTGGGCGCGTTATCGACGGTGAACAACAAATAGGGAATACGCGACTATGAGTGGACAGAATGAGACCCCGCGTCAGAAGATGATCGGGATGATGTACTTGGTCTACACGGCGTTGTTGGCCCTTAACGTTTCGACGGATGTATTGAAATCGTTCCTCGTCGTCAACAGTGCGATGGAAGAGACGATTACCAGCATCAACCAGCAGGTGTCCGCCGCTTACGACATGATGGACCAAGCCTATGCGCTCAACAAGGCCAAGACCCAGGAAGCGTGGGACAAGACGCAAATCGTCAAGGAGAAAAGCGAAGACTTGCTCAACTACCTTGACCGGGTCAAGACCGAGCTGATCGCCGTGTGCGAACATATCCCGACGGAAGAAGCCGTAGGTTTGACCGCCAACGACATCCAGCGCCAGGACAACTTCGATGACCCGACGCATTATTTCATCGGGGAGAGCGAAGACGGTTCGGCCGGCGAAGCGCACGTGCTGAAAGAGAAACTGACGGCGTTCCGCAACGATATGCACGAGATTTTGGGCGAAGACTCTACGAAAGTGCCTTTGAGCGCCCTGCGCACCGATAAGGAGTACGCCGTGAGCTGGGAAGTGGAACACTTCTACCATATGATTGTGGTGGCGGACTTGGCCATGCTCAACCGTTTCTACTCGGAAGTGTTGAACGGCACCTACAACGTGGTATCGCAACTCTATTCCGGCATCAGCGACAACGACTTCAAATTTGACCAGATTGAGGCGCGCGTCATCGCCAAATCCAATTACGTCTTTACGGGACAACAGTTCGAGGCCGAGATTTTCGTAGCGGCCTTCGACTCCAAATCGGAATTGTCGGCCACGATTGGCGGTACGACCTACAAAGGTGAAAACGGTATCGTCAAGTACAAACGGGCCGCCACGACGTTGGGCGAACAGAAGCTAAACGGTACGATTGCCGTACCGGCCGCCTACGGTATCAAGGAATATCCGTTCTCGATGTCGTATATCGTTGCCGAACCCACGGCCACGGTATCGGCCGATGCCATGAACGTATTGTATGTGGGCGTGGACAACCCGATTTCGGCGCTCGCCGCCGGCGTCGCCGACGCCAATACGCGTGTGACGATGACGAACGGGACGCTGAAAAAGGAGAAGGCCGGCAAATATACGGCCCGCGTGACGCAGCCGGGCGTACAGGCCGTCATCAGCGTCTATGCCGTGGAGAACGGCAAGGAGCAGTTGATGGGCAGCCAAACCTACCGTGTTAAACGCGTGCCCGACCCCGTGGCCCGTATCAACGGTCAGGACGAAGGCGCGAGAAACATTGACAAGAACACGTTGGCCAACGCCGGTGGTCTGCTCGTGAGCATGAAGGACTTTGAGTTCCAACTCTCGATTAAGATCGGTTCTTTCAGCTTGCAGATTTCCAAAGGGCAGGAATTGACGAACGTGATGCGTTCGAGCAGCAACCGCTTTACGGACGATATGATTCAGAACATCAAGCGTTGCAAACGCGGCGACAAGGTGTTCATTCAGGATATTGTGGCACAGATGCCGGACGGTAACCGGTCGCTGGGCGATATGATTTTAACGATTAAGTAAATAAAAATATACACGCGATATGAAAAGGATTTCAGTGGTCGGCCTGTTGGCGGCATTCGTTCTTACGATGGCCGCGCACGATTTTGCCAAAGCCCAGGTTTTGGAAGACACCCCGCCGCGCGACAACTTCTTTGAAAAGGAAAACACGAAGGACCGTCTTCCGCGTCCCTACGTCTATGTTCGGGAAGCCGACGTCTATATCAAGAACCGCGTATGGCGCATGATTGACTTCCGCCTCAAGATGAACCAGTATTTCTACTATCCCATCTATCCGGTTCAAGACCGTATCAGTCTGATGAGCTTGATTATCCAAGGGATGGAAGAAGGCACGATTGTAGCGTTCGACCCGATTACGGACGACTTCACGAAACAGTTGACGTATGAGGAATTCATCCGTCAGAACACGTCCGTCACCGAGTTGGAGAAAGAAGACTTGGATAATCCCGGCACGTACTACACGACTTACGATACCTCGTCTTTCCGCGTGGAAAACGTGAAGATGATCCGTTTGAAAGAAGACTGGTTCATCGACAAACAGCGCTCCATCCGCGATATCCGTATTTTGGGGATGGCGCCCGTTATCCAACAGTTTGACGAAAACACGGGCGAATTCAAAGGTACGCAGACGTTGTTCTGGCTGTATTACGACTATCTGCGTCCGTTGTTCGCCAAGACGGAATCGTTTAACCGCCACAACAGCGCGATGCGTCCGTCTTATGACGACGTTTTCGCTTGGACCCGCTACTTCGAAAGCTATATCACGAAGATAGACAACCAGCAAGACCGTAGCATCTCGCAATACGCGCAAGGCATCCACGTGATGTTGGAAGCCAAACGCATCGAGAATATGCTGTTTGAAATAGAACAAGACCTGTGGTCTTACTAAGTCTTGCGGCCAAACCGCGAAAAAGAAAAGCCGTCCGGAATCCGGGCGGCTTTTTTTATAGTCCATAGCTCCTGTTTTTTTCGTACATTTGCGATATGTACGATTTCCTATCCACGAACATCGAATACCTCAAAGGCGTAGGCCCCGCGCGGGCGCAGATTTTACGGCAGGAGGCGCATATCCATACGTTCGAGGATTTGCTGTACTACTTCCCTTTCCGCTATATCAACAAGAACAACATCGTCAAAATCGCGCAGATTCAAGACGACCAAACCTATATCACGGTACGCGGCCGCATCGTGGGCGTAAGCGAGAAAGGCGGCGGCCGGCAGAAACGCCTGGTGGCGAACCTGCACGACGATACCGGCCATATCGAACTCATTTGGTTTTCAGGCATCAAATGGGTGAAGGATAAAATCAAGGTGGGGCAATGGGTTTCGGCTTTCGGCAAGCCCAATTTCTATCAACATCAGTTTTCGTTGGCGCACCCCGACATCGAGATGCTGTCGCCAAACGCCGGCTTCAACGCGCCGGCCGACCGCACCGCCGGTTTGGAACCGGTGTATTCGACCACCGAGACGATGAAGAAAAAGGGCGTCACGGTCAAGAGCCTGGCGCAGATAACGCGCCAGCTGTTCGTTTCGGGCGCGGGGGCCATTCCGGAGGTGCTGCCGCAGTCGGTTTTGGCCAAATACGGCCTGTTGCCGCGGGAAGAGGCCTTGCGGGAAATGCACTTCCCCACCTCGTCCGAGCAATGGCAAAAAGCGCGGATACGCTGCAAGTTTGAAGAACTGTTCCTGTTGCAGATCAACATCCTGCAAAACAAACTCGCCAAAAAGCAACAGCCCGGCTTCGTCTTCACGGACGTGGGCGAAAACTTCCTGCATTTCTTCAACCACAACCTGCCGTTTGAACTGACGGGCGCGCAGAAGCGCGTTATCCGCGAGATACGGCAGGACACGAAAACCGGCCTGCAGATGAACCGTCTGCTGCAAGGCGACGTGGGCAGCGGCAAAACGATGGTCGCGCTCATGGTCATGCTGCTGGCCATTGACAACGGTTTTCAGACTTGCCTGATGGCGCCGACCGAAATTTTGGCGCGCCAACACCACCAGAGTTTTCTGAAAAACCTGAAAGGGATGCCCGTGCGGACGGCCCTGCTCTGCGGCGCCACGCCGAAAGCCGAACGCAAGCCGCTGTTGATGGCCTTGGCGCAGGGCGACATTCAGATTCTGATTGGCACGCACGCGCTGCTGGAAGAAGAGGTCGTTTTCAAGAACCTCGGCCTGGCGGTGATAGACGAGCAGCACCGTTTCGGCGTGGCGCAACGCGCCAAGCTTTGGGCCAAGAACGCCAAGCCGCCGCACGTGCTGGTCATGACGGCCACGCCGATTCCGCGCACGTTGGGCATGACGCTCTATGGCGATTTGGATACGTCCGTCATCGACGAGTTGCCGCCCAACCGCAAGCCGATACAGACGCTCCATTTTACCGACAGCGCGCGGTTGCGCGTGTTTGCGTTCATGCGTGAGGAAATCAAGAAGGGGCGGCAGATTTACGTTGTTTATCCGCTTATCAAGGAGTCCGAGAATTTGGATTTGAAAGACCTGATGGACGGCTTCGAGGCCATTTCGCGCGCGTTCCCGTTGCCCGACTACGGCGTGAGCATCGTGCACGGTCAGATGAAACCCGACGTGAAAGCCTACGAGATGCAACGCTTTATCAAGGGCGAGACGCAAATCATGGTATCGACGACCGTGATAGAGGTGGGCGTGGACGTGCCCAACGCGAGCGTCATGGTGATTGAGAACAGCGAACGCTTCGGCCTGGCGCAGCTGCACCAGCTCCGCGGACGCGTGGGGCGCGGCGCGGAACAGTCGTACTGCCTGCTCATGACGGCCGACAAGCTGAGCGCCGACGCCAAGAAACGCATCGACACGATGGTGGCCACACAGGATGGCTTCAAGATTGCCGAAGCCGACCTGCAGCTGCGCGGCCCCGGCGACTTGCAGGGCACGCAACAGAGCGGCGTGCTGGAACTGCGCGTGGCCGACCTGGTGGAAGACGCGCCCATCGTGCAGGCGGCCCGACAGGCCGCGATGGATATTCTGGCGGACGACCCGACGCTGGCATCGGAAAAAAACTTACCTTTGGCATTGGAAGTACACCACCGGAAACGGGAGAACTTTTGGGCCCGAATCAGTTGATTATGGATAACAAGACCTTGGATATATGGGGCGCGCGGGAACACAACCTCCGCGACATAGACCTGCACCTGCCGCACGAATCGCTGATTGTGCTGACCGGGCTGAGCGGCAGCGGCAAGTCGTCGTTGGCCTTCGACACGATTTACGCCGAGGGGCAAAGGCGCTATATGGAAACGTTTTCGGCCTATGCGCGTCAATTCATCGGCCATTTGGAGCGACCCAACGTGGATAAAATCGACGGCCTCAGCCCCGTTATCGCCATCGAACAGAAAACGACGAACAAGAACCCGCGCTCCACGGTGGGCACGATTACCGAAATATACGACTTCCTCCGTCTGCTGTACGCGCGTATAGGCGAGGCCTATTCTTACGTGACGGGCGAAAAGATGGTCAAATATACCGAAGACCAGATTCTGCAACTGCTTACGGAACGCTATGCGGGGCACGACATCCTGATTCTTTCGCCCTTGGTCAACGGCCGCAAGGGGCATTACCGCGAACTGTTTGAATCGGTACGCAAGCAAGGCTTTCTGAAGGTGCGCGTGGACGGCGAACTCACCGACCTGACGTTCGGGATGCACGTGGACCGCTACAAAATACACGACATCGAACTGGTCGTGGACCGCATCACGCCCTCCGACAAGACCGAAAAACGCCTGAAAGTGAGCGTGCAGACCGCGCTCAAACAGGGCAAGGGCTCGCTGATGGTGTATGCCCCCAAAGACCGCAGCGCGGTGCATTTCAGCAAGAACCTCATGTGTCCGACTTCGGGCATCTCCTACCCCGCCCCGGAGCCGAACACGTTTTCCTTCAACTCACCCTACGGCGCGTGCCCGCACTGCAAGGGGCTCGGCATCGAATGGCAGCCCGACGTGGACCGGCTGATTCCCGACCCGACGAAAAGCCTCAAGCAAGGGGCCGTGCGTCTTATCAGCGACAACGAGGAAGCCTCTTGGAAAGGCGAGCACCTTGGTTTGGACTGGATTAACTCCGAACTGAGGCTGATTGTAAAGCAATTCAAACTGACCGAAGACCAACCGCTCAACAGCTGGCCGAAAGAGGCCGTGGAGATGCTGGTTTACGGCAGCCCCGCCTGGCGCGCGCAGATGGCGGAAACGGACGGGGATGCCGAGGCATCGACCGAACGCCCCGCCGCCACCGCCAAGACCCAAAAGGGCGAGCCCGAAATCAAAGGCCTGTTTTGGTATCTCTCGCAATTGGCGCAGAACGGCAACGTGCCGACGCTGCAACGCTGGGCGGAGCAGTTCATGGCCAAAAAGACGTGCCGGCATTGCGGCGGCACGCGCCTGCAACCCATGGCGCTGCACTACCGCATCGATGGCCGGAACATTGCCGAACTCGCCGCCATGAGTTTGGAGGAGTTGGCGGAATGGACGGGCGGCATTGAAGCGCGGCTCGAACCCTGGCAACAACAAATCGGCCATGAAATCCTGCGCGAAATCAACCACCGCATCCGTTTTCTGCTGGACGTGGGCATCGGCTACCTGAGCCTCAACCGCGAATCGACGGGCCTGAGCGGCGGCGAGAGCCAGCGCATCCGCCTGGCAACGCAAATCGGCTCGCATTTAGTCAACGTATTGTATATATTGGACGAGCCGAGCATCGGCCTGCACCAACGCGACAACCTCAAGCTCATCCAGTCGTTGCAGAAACTGCGCGACATGGGCAATACGGTGCTGGTGGTGGAGCACGACGAGGAGATGATGCGGGCGGCCGACTATATCGTGGACATCGGCCCCGGCGCGGGCGCCAAGGGCGGCAAAATCATGGCGCAGGGCACGTTGGCGCAGTTCCTCAAGCAGGATTCGCTGACGGCCGACTACCTCAACGGCAAACGCCGCATCGAAATCCCCGCCAAACGCCGGCCGGGCAACGGCACGTTCCTTGAACTGACCGACGCTTCGGGGCACAACCTCAAACACGTGGACTTCCGCCTGCCGTTGCAGACGTTTACGTGCATCACGGGCGTTTCGGGCAGCGGCAAATCCTCGCTCGTGAGCCAGACCCTGCTGCCCGTGCTGAGCCGCCATTTCTACCGTTCGTCGGTGCAGCCGCTCCCCTACGGCGAAATACACGGTTTGAAACACATCGACAAGGTGATAGAGGTGGACCAGTCGCCCATCGGGCGCACGCCGCGCTCCAACCCCGCCACCTATGTGGGCGTGTTTGAGGATATCCGCAAGCTGTACGCCAGCCTGCCCGAAGCCAAAATACGCGGCTACAAGGCCGGCCGCTTCTCGTTCAACATCCGCGGCGGACGCTGCGAGCGTTGCGGCGGCGCGGGCGTGGAGACCATAGAGATGAACTTTCTGCCGGACGTTTACGTAACCTGCGAGGAATGCCACGGCAAACGCTACAACCGCGAGACGCTGGAAATCCGCTACAAGGGCAAGTCCATCAACGACGTGCTGAACATGAGCATCGCGCAAGCCGTGGAATTTTTTGAGAACATCCCGCAGATTTTAGCCAAAATAAAGGCCTTGAACGAGGTGGGCTTGGGCTATGTCGCGCTGGGGCAACCCGCCACGACGCTATCGGGCGGCGAAGCGCAACGCATCAAACTGGCGGCCGAACTGTCGCGGAAAAGCACGGGCAAGACATTATATATACTTGACGAACCGACGACGGGTCTGCATTTCGAGGACATACGCGCGTTGCTCCAAGTGTTGCAACGGCTTGTAGACCAAGGAAACACCGTTTTGGTGGTGGAACACAACTTAGACGTTATCAAATGCGCCGACTACATCATCGACATCGGCCCCGAGGGCGGACGTGACGGCGGCTGCATCACGGCCGAAGGCACCCCGGAGGCCATCGCCAAAATCAAAAAGAGTTACACCGGACGCTATTTGGCGCCCTTATTGAAATAAGCCATGAACACGAAAATCCGCATCCGCTGCGAAAACACCGGTCTCAGCAAGGAATATCCGCGCGGGATTACGCTGAAAGAAATCGCCGAAGACCAACACATCAAACTGCAGGACGACATTTTGGGCGCCACGGTCAACAACCGCGTGCGGGAACTGGACTACGACCTCTACAACCCAAAAACCGTCCGTTTCTTCGACATCCATGCGGTGGAAGGCTACCGTATGTATATGCGTTCGCTGATTTTCGTATTGGGAAAGGCCGTCAAAGACTGCTACCCGCAACTGTCGTTGCGCGTGGAGCACTCGCTGCCCATCGGCTTTTACTGCGAGCTGGACGGTTTGGAAAAACTCGGCGAAAAGGCGCAGGTGGAGACCGATTCGAACGGGCACCGCGCGTTGCCGCTCAGCCTCGTGACCACGCTCAAGCAACGGATGCAGGCCATCATCGAAGCCAACCTGCCGTTCGAGCACGAGGAAATCCCGTCGCAGGAAGCCGTGACGCTGTTCCGCGAACGCCATTATCCGGCCAAGGCCATGCTGTTTGAGACGCGGCAACAGGCCTATTCGTCCGTCTATTATTTGGACGGCGAGCCCAACTATTTTTACGGCGGGCTCGTGCCTTCGACCGGCTATTTGAAGACGTTTGACATAGACCGCTATTTTCAAGGGTTGGTCATCGTTTGGCCCGACCATATCGAGAAACTGGCCGAAGACCGCAAGCGCGTGGTCAAGAACTATATCCGGGAACAGAGCGAGGGCGGCACCAAACTGTTCCGCATTTTTCAGGAACACAAGGACTGGCTGGAGATTTTGGGCGTGCCCTACGTCGGCTACCTCAACAAGGAAGTGCAGGAACAGGGGCCCGGCCGCCTCATCAAGATATCGGAAGCCTTGCAGGAAAAGAAAATCGCGCATATCGCCGACGAAATCGCCAAACGGCCCGACTGCCGGCTCGTGCTCATCAGCGGCCCGTCGTCATCCGGCAAGACGACGTTTTCCAAGCGACTCTCCGTGCAGCTGCAGGTATTGGGCTACCGGACGGCCGAAATTTCGATGGACGACTATTTCCTTGACCGCGAACACACGCCGCGCGACAAGAACGGCGAATACGACTTTGAGTGCATCGAGGCGGTGGACGTGCCGTTCTTTACGCAACAGCTCAACGAACTGCTGGCCATCGAGACGGAACAGACCGTTGAAATGCCGGTGTTCGACTTTATCAGCGGCAGCCGCAAATGGGGGCAGAAACAAATCCGCATGAGCCCGCAGACGATTTTGATTGTGGAGGGCATCCACGGGCTGAACCCGCAGCTGTCGGCCGGCATCGACCCAAAATACCTCTTCAAGATTTTCGTTTCGGCGCTGACCCACATCGCGATTGACACGCAGAACCCGATTCGCAGCACCGACAACCGCCTTATCCGCCGCATCGTGCGCGACCACAACTTCCGCGGCAGTTCGGCGCTGAACACGCTCCGCCGCTGGAACAGCGTGATTCAGGGCGAGAACAAAAACATCTTCCCCTATCAGGAAAACGCCGACATCATGTTCAACTCGGCCCTGCTGTTTGAACTCTGCGTGCTCAAGGCCCATGCCGAGCCGCTGTTGCGCGACGTGCCCGAAGCCTGCCCCGAATACGCCGCGGCGAAATCGCTGCTCAAATTCCTGTCGTTCTTCTGCTATATCTCTGAAAAAGAGATACCGCCGACCTCCATTCTGCGGGAATTTTTGGGTGGCAGTAGCTTCATATACTAATTTTGTGTATATTAGCATAGTTTTAATTTAGGGCTAATATTTTTAATAAATAACTGAGGATGAAAGCTTTCAGCTCCGCGGCGGAAATCTACAGATTATTCCGCAAACACCGGAAAGTGTGTACGGACACGCGCCAAATCGTGCCCGACAGCCTGTTTTTCGCGCTGAAAGGCGACAATTTCAACGCCAATACGTTGGCGGCGGAAGCGATTGAGAAAGGCTGCGCCTACGCCATCGTGGACGAACCAAAATACGCCAAACACGCGCAATGTCTGTTGGTGGAAAACGTGCTCGCCTGCCTGCAGGAAGTGGCCCGCCTCTACCGCCGCGACCTTTTCATTCCGTTTATCGGCGTTACGGGCACGAACGGCAAGACGACGACCAAGGAACTCATGCGTTCGGTGCTTTCGGTCCGCTTCCGGACGTTCGCGACCGAAGGCAACCTCAACAACCATATCGGCGTGCCGCTCTCCATCCTTTCGATTCCGGCCAATACCGAAATCGCCATCATCGAAATGGGCGCCAACCATCCCGGAGAAATCGCCGACCTGTGCCGCATCTGTATGCCCACCTTCGGGCTCATTACGAATATCGGCGCGGCGCATCTGGAGGGCTTCGAGACGTTTGACCGCATCGTGGAGACCAAAACCGCGCTCTACCGCTTTGTGGAACGCACGAACGGCAAACTGTTCGTCAACGCCAACAACCCGCTGTTGCTCAAACAATCCGCCGCGGCGGAACGCTTCCTCTACGGTTGCCAAGCCAATTACTACACGCAGGTCGAAAACCTGAACACCGAACATATCTACCTGCACGCCAAACTGTCGGGGCCGTCCTCGGCGCCCAACATCACGGAAATCGCCACACACCTCATCGGCGGGTTCAACCTCGACAACGTGGCGGCCGCCGCCTGCGTGGGGCGGTATTTCGGGCTCAACGACAAGGAAATCAAACAGGGTATCGAGAACTATACGCCGCAGAATATGCGTTCGCAAATCATCCAGACGAAAGACAACATCCTGGTGGCCGACGCCTACAACGCCAACCCGTCGAGCATGCAGCTCTCGCTGGAGAGTTTCTTTGAGATGCACACGCCGCACACCAAGGCCTATATTCTCGGCGACATGATGGAACTCGGCAAGTTTGCCGAATTGGAACATCTTAAAATCGTCGATCTCTTGAAAGAACAGCACGCCGACAACGTGTTCCTCATCGGGCCGAATTTCGCCAAGACCCAAATGCCCAAGACGTTCAAGCATTTCGATTCGACGAAAGCCTTTTTAACCTATTTGAAAGCCAATCCCTTGCGGCAACATTGCATCCTTATCAAGGGTTCGCGCGCCATGCAGTTGGAGAAAGCCATCGAAATCCTATGAAAAAACTCCGGCTGCTCCTGTTCGGCGCACTCCTGTCGTTGGGCGTAGGATTTCCGAACCACCTGACGGCTCAGGAAAGCCTGTGCCTGGACTCCTGTCTGCAATGGGCCGTTGACAACTATCCGCTCGTGGAGCAGTTGCAACTCATTGACCGCTCCCGCGACTACAACCTCAAGAACATCAATACGGGCTACATCCTGCACGCCAACGTCACGGCCTTCGGCGGCTATATCGAAGGCATCCCCGACCTGTCGGGCATGGGCATGGAGGTGGATCCCTGGCGTTTCGCCGGCATCCTGCAGGTGGAGCAACCCATCTGGGACGGCGGCCGCTTGGAGAACATGAAGAAAATCGCGCGGGCGGAAGCCGAAGTCAACAAGAGCACGGTGGCCATCAAAATAGCCGAACTCAAAGACAAGGTAAGCGAGATTTATTTCGGCATCCTGCTGGCGCAGACGCAACGCGAACAGTTGCAACTGCAACAGGAAACGCTGCAACAGTCACTCAAGACGCTGCAATCGGCGGCCAAGGCGGGCAGCGCGTTTACGTCCGACGCCGACGCCGTGGAGGTCAAGCTCCTGCAGATAGAACAACAGGGCGTTCAGTTGCTCAGTTCGGAACGCGCCTACCGCCGCATGCTGGGCATCTTTATCGGACGGCCCGTGGGCGAAACCACGGTGCTGACGGTGCCCGACGTGGTGTTGCAGAGCGGACGGGACGTGGACAACCGCCCCGAAATGGCCTTGTTCGAACACCGCAAACAACTGCTGGACGCCTACAACCCCGGCGCGGGCGAAGTGCTGCCGCGCGTGAGCCTGCAAGGCATGGGGCTGCTGACCATCCCCAAGCTGGAGATGCAGGGCGGCACCGACTGGAACCACCTGCTTATGGGCGGCATCAACGTCAGCTGGCCGATTGGCGGGCGCACCTATACGATGGGCGTGGACCGCAAACGGCTCAAAGTGGAGAAAGACCAAGTGGACCGCGAGAAAGAGAGTTTTGAGATGGGGCAACGCATCAGCTTGGCGCGCCAAGCCGAAATGCTGACGCAGTGGGACGACCTTATCGCCTACGACGACCGCATCATCGACCTGCTCGCACGCCGCACGCGCACGATGGAATCGCGCTATAAGAACGGCGTGGTGCCGGTAACCGAATGGTTGCAGGCCGTGAGCGAGGAGGGCGCGGCGCGTCAGGCCAAGGCCATGCACGGAATTCAGAAGATGATGACGAGCCACCAATACAACCGCGAACTGGGCTATTAGAAACAATGATTAGAAGAAAAGACGGTATGAACCTTCGCAAGATTTGCCGGCATCGTGGCGCGTTTTTGGCCATGGGATGCCTGTTGCTGCTGCCCGCCTGCAAACAGGGGGGATTCGATTACGACGCCACGGGCGTTTTGGAAGCCGACGAAATCATCATTTCGGCACAGGCCAACGGCGAAATCATGGCGTTTGACATAGAGGAAGGCGATGCCGTGGCCGCGGACGCGGTGGTGGGCTATATCGACACGACGCAACTCTATTTGCAGAAATGCCTGCTGACGCTTGGCCAAAAGGCGACGAACAGCCAAAAGCCCGACATCAACAAACAGGCGGCCGCCACGCGCGCCGCGCTCGAACACGCCCGTTCGGAGGCCAAACGCTTGGAACGCCTGCAAAAGGAAGATGCCGCCACCCAACAGCAAATAGACGATATCCGTTCCCAAATCAAACAGCTCAAAGCGCAACTCGACGCGCAGGTGGCGACGATGGAACGCAACATTACGGGCATAGACGCGCAGAGTTCGGCGCAGGACATTCAGATAGCCCAAATCGAAGACTTTATCCGCAAGAGTTTGATTCGAAGCCCCAAGGCCGGCACCGTGATGCAGAAATACGCCGCCGCCGGCGAACTGACGGCGCAGGGCCGCCCGCTGATGAAAGTGGCCGACCTTGAAACGATGACGCTCAAAGCCTATGTGTCGGCCGACCAGCTGTCGCGCATACGGATTGGCGGCAAGGCCACCGTTTACGCTTACAGCCGAGAGGAATACCGGGCCTACGAAGGCCGCGTGACGGCCATTGCCGACCAGGCCGAATTTACGCCCAAGACGATTCAGACGCAGGACGAGCGCACCAACCTCGTATATGCCGTCAAAATCCGCGTGCCCAATACCGACGGTTTGCTCAAAGCGGGCATGTATGCCGACGTAGCGTTTGCCGACCATGCCGAGTAGCATCGCGATTCATCAAATCAGCAAGCATTTCGCGGTGGGCAAAACCGGCCGCGTGCAGGCCTTGCATCCGTTTTCGCTTGACATAGAGGAAGGGGAAATCTTCGGCTTGCTGGGGCCGGACGGCGCGGGCAAGACCACGCTGTTCCGCATCCTCACCACGCTTCTGTTGCCCGACGGCGGCACGGCCACCGTGGGCGGTTACGACATCCGCAAAGACTTGAAGAAGATAAGGGCGTCGGTGGGCTATATGCCGGGGCGGTTCTCGCTTTATCAGGATTTGAGCGTGGAAGAGAACCTGCGGTTTTTCGCCACGCTGTTCAACACCACCTTGGAAGCGCATTACGACTTTATCAAGGACATCTACACGCACATAGAACCGTTTAAAAAGCGTAAGGCCGGCAACCTGTCGGGCGGCATGAAACAGAAACTCGCGCTCTGCTGCGCGTTGATTCACAAGCCGCGCATCCTGTTTTTGGACGAACCGACCACGGGCGTTGACCCCGTGTCGCGCAAGGAATTTTGGGATATGCTCAAACGCCTGCGGGCGGACGGCATGACGATTTTGGCCTCCACGCCCTATATGGACGAAGCCGAACTCTGCGACCGCATCGGCCTGATTCAAAGCGGCCGCTTTATAGGCTGCAATACGCCCGAACAACTGCGGGCCGAATTCACGGCGCCGTTGCGCGCCGTCCGCGCCACGGAAATGTCGCGCCTGCTGCGTGACCTGCGCGACTACCGATACTGCCGCAGTTGCTATGCGTTCGGCGAATTTCACCATATCAGCCTTAACCCGGGCTTCAGCGACGAGGACTTGGCCGGCTACCTGCAACGCCTGCACTTCTCGCAACTGGAAATCCACCCGCTGGCGCCCACGATAGAGGACTGTTTCATGGCGTTGATGCAGAAAGGAGGCGCAGATGCCTGACGCCGTCATCCGGGTGGAGAACCTGACCAAACGTTTCGGCGACTTTACGGCCGTGGACCACATCTCGTTCGAAGTGCGGAAAGGCGAAATCTTCGGCTTTTTGGGCGCGAACGGCGCGGGCAAGACCACGGCCATGCGGATGCTGTGCGGGCTGAGCCGCCCCACCGAGGGACACGGCACCGTGGCCGGCTTCGACATCGCGCGGCAACAGGAGCAAATAAAGAAGAACATCGGCTACATGAGCCAAAAGTTCTCGCTTTACAACGACCTCAAGGTATGGGAGAACATCCGGCTGTTCGCCGGCATCTACGGCATGAAACCGAAACGCATCGCCGCCAAGACCGACGAGTTGCTGAACCGCCTGGGCTTTATGGCGGAGAAAAACACGTTTGTGGAGAAACTGCCGCTGGGTTGGAAACAGAAACTGGCGTTTTCCGTGGCCATCTTCCACGAACCGCAAATCGTCTTTTTGGATGAACCCACGGGCGGCGTGGACCCGATTACGCGGCGGCAGTTTTGGGAACTCATTTACGAAGCCGTGGAACAGGGCATTACGGTTTTCGTCACGACCCACTATATGGACGAAGCCGAATACTGCGACCGCGTGTCGATTATGGTGGACGGCCGCATCGAGGCTTTGGACAGCCCGCGCGAACTGAAAAAACGCATGGCGGCCCGCTCCATGGACGAAGTGTTTAGACAACTGGCCCGCAAGGCCCAAAGAAGCGCCGACTGATGAAACAATTTTGGGCATTCGTCAACAAGGAGTTCCTGCACATCTTCCGCGACCGGCAGACGATTCTCATCCTGCTGCTCATGCCGGTGGTGCAGGTGCTGCTGTTTGGCTTCGCCATCACGACCGACATACAGAACTCGTCGGTGGTGGCGCTGGACGAATGCCAAACGGCCGAAAGCCGCGCGCTGTTGAAGGAAATCGAATCGGGCCGCTATTTCGACATCGTACAGTATATAGAATCCGACCGCGACATCGACGCCATCTTCAAGAAAGGCAAGGTCAAAATCGCCATCGTGATTCCGCAGGACTGGAGCCGCCGCATCGGTGCGGGACAGGAAGCGCCGCTCCAACTCATCGTGGATGCCTCCAACCCCAACGAAGCCAGCATCCTGACCGGCTACCTGCAAGGCATCGCGGCGCAGTTCGCCGATTTAGAACCGGTGCTGGACGTGGAAACGCGTATGCTCTACAACCCGCAGCTCAAAAGCGCCTATACGTTTGTGCCCGGCGTCATCGGGCTCGTGCTCATGCTTATCTGCACGCTCATGACCTCGGTTTCCATCGTGCGCGAGAAAGAGACCGGCACGATGGAAGTGTTGCTCGTATCGCCGTCCAAGCCGCTGTATATCATCTTCTCCAAGACGATTCCCTATTTCGTCATCGCGCTCATCAACATCGTGACCATCATCCTGCTGTCGATGTTCGTGTTCGGCGTGCCCATCAAGGGTAGCATCGCGCTGTTGTTCGGCGTCAGCATTACGTATATATTCGCTTCCCTAGCCTTGGGCCTGCTCATTTCTACGATTTCCAGCACGCAGCAAATCGCGATGATTATCTCGCTCATGGGGTTGATGCTGCCGACCGTGCTGTTGGCCGGCCTGCTGTTCCCCATCGAGAATATGCCGCTGCCGTTGCAGTGGGCCTCCAAAATCGTACCGGCCACGTGGTTCATCGACATGACCAAGGCCATCATGATCAAGGGGCTCGGCATCGGCCTCATTTGGAAACAATGGCTCATCCTGTTGAGCATGACGGTACTTTTTATCGGCATCAGTGTGTCACGCTTTAAAATCCGGCTATCGTGAGGACGTTTTTATTTCTGTTGGAAAAGGAATTCAAGCAGATTTTGCGCAACCGCATCATCCTGGCCATGATTATCGCGCTGCCGACCATACAGTTGGCCATCCTGCCCCATGCCGCCACCTACGAAATCCGCCATATCAACTTAGCCGTCGTGGATGCCGACCACTCCACGCTGTCGGCGGAACTGACGGCCAAACTGAGCGCCTCCCGTTATTTCAACCTCGTTTGGGCCGGCACGTCTTACGAAGACGCGCTGGAACTGGTGGAGGACGGCAAGGCGCATTTGGTTTTAGAGATTCCGCCGCACTTTGAAAAAGACCTGCGCACGACGGCCAAGTCCAAGCTTATGATAGCCGTGGATGCCGTGGACGGCACGATGGGCAGCATCGGTTCCTCCTATCTGAACCAAATCCTCCAATCGTTCGCCACCGGCCTCATCGCCCGCGGGCAAATCCCCTATATGGAGGCCGCCAACCTGCAAGCCCGGATTCAAGTGGCGCCGCAATACCGCTACAACACGCAGCTTGACTACAAGACCTATATGGTGCCCGGCATCCTCGTCATGCTGCTGACGCTTGTGGGCGGCATTTTGGCCGCGCTCAACATCGTGTCGGAAAAGGAACAGGGCACGCTGGAGCAAATCAACGTGAGCCCCGTACCCAAACAGTCGTATCTGTTGGCCAAGGTCATCCCGTTTTGGATTATCGGCCTGCTGACGCTCGCCATCGGCCTGCTCATCGCGCGCTTCATGTACGGCATCGTGCCGGCCGGCAGCCTGCTCACGCTGTTTGCGTTCGCGGCCATCTATGTGGTGGCGTTCACGGGCTTCGGGCTCTTGATTTCGGTGGCGGCCAAGACCCAGCAGCAATCGATGTTCATCGCCTTTTTCTTCCTGCTGATTTTCTTCCTCATGGGCGGTCTGTTCACGCCCATCAGCAGTATGCCCTACTGGGCGCAGGTCATCACGTGGTTCAACCCCACCGCCTACCTCATCGACGTGGTGCGGCTCATCGTCATGAAAGGCAGCGGCTTTACGGACTTGATTCCGCAATTCTTCTGCATCCTCGGCTTTGCCGTGGTGTTCAACGTATGGGCTATTTTCGGTTACGATAAGACGGCTTAGAAATCCACGTCCAACTTGATGTTGACCTGCATGGGCGTGAGCCGGTTCGGGATGGCGAACGAACGGCCGTCGAACGTGTTGATCCACGTATAGGAAATCGTATTGTTCATCTGGAACATATTGAACAGTTCCAGCCCCAACCAAATGCTCTTGATATAGGTCAACGGATTCTTGGAGCCATAGACCTTGTTGGGTCCCTTGAGCCGGAACGCCATGCCGAGATCGACGCGCTTGTAGGACGGCAGACGTTCATGGCCGCGCCACTTCATACGCTCCGGGTCGGTCAGACGTTCGATGTTGCCGCTCGGCATCCCCGTGGCGAACACACCGTTGACATACACCTTCATGTTTTTGTTCCGCAGGAAATAATCCTGAAAGAACACGTTGATGGAGAAAAGCTGGTCGGTCGGGCGCGGAATCATGCCGGTTTGCGTCGTCGCCCCCGTGGCTTCATCCACAAACGTGATGTTGTCGCTGGTTTTGAGGAACGCCACGCTGACCCACGACTCGGCCCCCTGCACGAACTCGCCCGAAAGCCGCAAATCCACACCCGTGGCGTAGCCGTAAGCGCAGTTGCGCCCCATGTAACGGATGCGGATGTTATCCATTTCGTAGGGGTTCAAATCGTAAAGGTATTTGTAATAGGCTTCCCCCGAAAATTTGAACGGACGGTCCCACATCGAAAAGCCGACCTCCGCCCCCAGGATGGCATGGATGGACTTCTGCGCCTTGACATCGGTATGCAGATTGCCATAGACGTCGCGCAATTCCTTGTACAACGGCTCCTGCACGTAATGGCCGATGGCCGCCCGGAACACCGTATAGGTTTCCCAATCCGGCTGGTAGGCGAAATTGAGACGCGGGCTGATGCAGAACTCATTGTTCATCGACCAGTACGACATACGCACGCCGGCCGTAAGCTGATACATCTCGTTGCTGCCGAAATCGAACAGCCCTTGCGCGTAGCCCGTAAGCCGGTGCGACTGCATATGATGGTCCGAAACGTAACGATTCTGCACCTTGGGCGCTTCCAGTTCGGGATTTTCGCCGGGGCGCGTGTACCAATCGTTCGGCAGCACATAGCCGGCCGAATCCTGCACGTTCCATTCGTTGATGCGGTCGATGATATCCTCGTAGCGGTAGCGTACCCCCCAGTGCACGATGGCCGGTCTGGTCACGTAATCGCCCTTGTAGTCGAGCGAGGTAAGGATGCCGTTGAGATAGTCGCGGCCATGGTTCAGGAACGTGCCGGCCCCTATCGGTTCGCCCTGCCCGCCGAAGCTGTCGTCTTTTCCCTCTTCCACGGCACTGAGCAGATAGGCGCCCTCTATATCGTAGGTTTCCTGTTCTATCGTATTGAAAAAACTGAACGTCAAACTGTTTTTGATCTTTTGAGTCGTTCGGTGCGACCAGACGAACGCCCCGAAATAAGACGTGAACACATCGCGTTCCTGCCCTTCGAACGCCACCGTGAACATCAGCGGGTCGCTGTAAGCGCCGATGCGCGTCTGCTGCGTCGTGGGGATGAACTTATAGACGTTGTAGGCCACGTTGCCCAAAAACGAGAATTTGTTGCGCTCGTCAAGCTTGTAGGTCATAAACGTTTGGAAATCGGTAAAGGACGGCTTGTAGTTGCCCTTGCGGTCCAACTGTTTGAGCACGTATTGCGTGGCCTTGTGCCGCAAACCGAGCAGGTAGGTGAATTTCTTGTCTTTGGACAGGCCTTCCAGATGCAGGTTGCCGCCCATGAAATTAAGCCCGACCGAGCCGGCGAACTCCTTGGGCTCGCGATAACGGATATCCAGCACCGACGACATCTTGTCGCCGTATTTGGCCTCGAACCCGCCGCTCGAAAAATTCGTGCTGCCCACCATGTCGGGGTTGATGAAGCTCATGCCCTCCTGCTCGCCGCTCCGAATCAGGAACGAACGATAGATTTCGATATCGTTGACGTAAATCAGGTTCTCGTCGTAATTACCGCCGCGCACCGAATATTGGGAACTCAGTTCGTTGTTGGAATTGACGCCCGGCAAAGACCGCAACACTTCCTCCACGCCCCCGGTAATCCCTATCATGTTGCGCACCACCAGCGGGTCTATCGTGACATAGCCCTTGCGGTTGCCCGTGACCGTAACGCCTGAGATTTGATTGTCCTGAACTTTCAAGCGTTGCTGGATGTTCTTGACTTCGCCCTTGACGAGAATCATCGAACGGGAAACATTTTCGTAGGCGATATGGGAAAAACGCACGAGCAACGACACGCCCGACGGCACCTGCAGTTCGAAAAAGCCCACGGAATCGGTGTAAGTGCCGATGGGAGTGGTCAGGTTGACGACGCCCACGGCCACAAACGGCAACGGACGGCCGTCCATATTCACGACGCGCCCGCGCAGAACCGCGCCCGCCTGCAACGAACCGAGCCCCGCCCCAAACAGCAACAGGCATAAACACGAAATCCGAAACGCGCGCCTAATACTCTCCCACTTCACTGCCATACTCCTCAAACTCGCCGCTACGACGTTCTTTCTGATCCTGTTGCCGCTGCGCCTTCCATTTTTGAATGAACTTGGCCCAGGCGAACGGATTGAACAGATTATTGGGGGCTATCTGCCCCTGATAATACAACTTATCGACCTGATGCTGCGTCAGGTCGCGGTAATTCATGCCGGCGTCCATCTTCCCGGCCTTGGCCAGCTCGCGCATGGCGGCCAGCGTGAAATTCTTGCGCAGGATGTCGGCGTTCGTTTCCGGCAATTCGAGGTTGACGAACGCCTCGCGGAACTTTTCCTTGGACGGCCACGGGTAGATGACGGTTTCCGTAAGCATAATCGTATCCTGCACCATGCTCTGCACAATGGAGTAGCGGTCTTCGGTCAACGTGTCCGAGAGGTAGAGGCTGACCGGCCGATAGCCGACCGACGTGATGACGATGCGGTCGCCAATCATGGCCGCGAACGTAAAGAAACCGTTGATGTTGGAAATGGCGCCGCGGTTGGTGCCCTCTATTTGGATGGTGGCGTAAGGCAGGGGCGACAAGTCCTTGGCATCGACCAAGACCCCCGAAAACTGGATGACCCGCTCCCTTTTGCCCGAATCGGCGGCATACAGAACGGAACATACCGAAAAAAGCCCTGCCGCCAACAGGAAACCGCCCTTGAGCAAGTTCGAAAACGCCCGTCGGCGGTTATGTGTTCCACGCTCCCACATGGAGCAAAGATACGTTTTTTTTGGTTGTTTTCAAAAAAAAGCCTACCTTTGCAGTCCTCAAAATTAGAGCAAAACGGATTTATAAACCATAAAAAGCTAAGAGTCATGCCCAGCGGAAAGAAAAGAAAGAGACATAAAATGGCGACCCACAAGCGTAAAAAACGTCTGCGCAAGAATCGTCATAAGAAGAGATAATCTCGCAAAAAGGGGGAATTCCTTACGGAGTTCCCCCTTTTCGTTTACGGGCCACGCCCACCGGACTACGCCCCTTCTTCCGGCCGGTATTCCAGCACATCGCCGGGCTGACAGTCCAGCACCTTGCAGATGGCTTCCAGTGTGGTAAAGCGCACCGCCTTGGCCTTGCCCGTTTTAAGGATGGACAGGTTCGTGGGCGACACGCCTATCCGTTCGGCCAGTTCGCCGGACGAAATCTTGCGCTTGGCCATCATCACATCCACATTCACTATAATCGGCATACCCGTTTTTTATCGTTCAACCATCGGGCGGCCGGCTATTCCGCCTTGGCCGCCGTTTCTTCCGCCGGCACGGGTTTGTCGGCCGTGGCGCCCTTGAGATAGGAAGGCAGGCTCAGCCCCGCCATCTTGAAAAGGTCTTCCATGGGGGGCACCGACTTCATCATGCCGGAAATGAAATTGGCCGTGGAGGTCGTACCGTCGCCGCCCTTGCCGTTGCCGTCCCATACCGTCACCTTGTCTATCTTGATGCCCTTGACGGCTTCCACCTGCGTCCGCACCAGTTCGGGCAGTTTGTCGGCAATGAGCATGAGCACGGCCTGTTGCGGGTCGCCGGCGGCCGCCCGTACCATTTGGTTGAAACCTTCGGCCTGTTTGGAAAGCACCTCCAGCATACCGCGCGCCTGCGCGTCCATCTTGGCGTAGATGGCGTCGGCCTCACCCTTGGCCATGCGGCGGATTTTCTCGGCTTCGGCCTCGGCCTCTATAATGGCTTTTTCCTTGTCGATTTGCGCCGGCACCACGACGTTGGCCTGTTGCGTGGCTTTCTCGCGCTCGGCGCGCGCCAACTCGGCGTCGCGTTCAGACTTGTAGGCTTCTTCCATGGCCTTGGCCGCCTGTACCTTTTCGGCCGCTATCGCGATACGCGCGGCTTCGGCCTCTTTCTCGCGGCGGTTGGCCTCCGAATTGGCAATCGCGATTTTGGAGTTGTTCTCCCCTTCGATGGCCTTGGCGTTGGCGTCGGCCGTGCTGATACGCGTATCGCGCACGGTTTCCGCAATGCGGATATCCTTGTCCCGGTCGGCCTCGGCCTTGCCGATTTCACCGTGACGGTTCTGTTCGGCCACGCTCTTCTTGGCGTCGTTGATGGCCTTGGCGGCCGCTTCCTTACCCAACGCCTCGATATAGCCCGACTCGTCGCGGATGTCGGTTACGTTGACGTTGATGAGTTTAAGGCCTATTTTGCGCAATTCGGCCTCCACGTTCGCGCTGACGTTGGCCAGGAATTTGTCGCGGTCGGCGTTGATTTCCTCGATGTCCATCGTGGCGATGACCAAACGGAGCTGCCCGAACAGGATATCGGTCGTGATGCTCTGGATGTTCTCGATGGAAAGCCCCAGCAGACGTTCGGCCGCGTTCGTCATATTGTCGGGTTCGGTCGAAACGCCCACCGTAAAGCGGCAGGGCACATCCACGCGGATGTTCTGCTTGCTCAACGCATTGGTCAGGTTGCATTCAATGGAAATAGGCGTCAAATCAAGGAAAGCGTAGTCTTGGAACACCGGCCATATAAAGGAAGCGCCGCCGTGTATGCAGCGTGCCGACGAACGGCCGCCGTTCTTGTTGCGCCGCGTCTTACCGTAAATCACGAGAATCTTGTCGGACGGACAACGTTTGTAACGTCTGAGAATGGCCGTAAACGTGACGAACACGACGGCCACGATGATGAGAATCAGATAAACTGCCATGGTTTTTATGATTTTATAGGTTTATTCCATTATAGAGTGAGCGAAACGACGACCCACACGACAAATATCAGATGTATGGCCATGTTTGACACGATATTGAGGTTATACGATCAGTGAGCTGAGTTCTTCCACCACCAACGTATTGCTGTTCAGTACTTCCACAACCTTAATCGGCGTGCCGGTCTTGATGGCGTCGCCATCGGTCACGGCGTTGTATTCGCGCACCGAACCGCTGATGGTAATCTGCACCTGCCCTTCGCCCCCGCGTTCGGCCGGAATCGTCAGATACACACGCCCCTGACAACCGACGGCCGATTTGAACACGTCGATGTTGCCCGACTGTTGCATCCCGTTGAGCCATTTGAACAGATACATGACCACGGCCACGAGCGCGAGGCCGACCAGCACCGCAAGCACCATGAGCCACACGAGGGAGGCGATGCGGTCGCGCAGCAGGATGGCCGTCCACCCGAAGCCGAGCAGGAAATTGACGAGGTTGCGGAACGTGTAGAGGTTCATGCCGGGATCGGCCTCCAGCGTGGACATATCGTTGAAGTCGGTCGAGAAATCGCCGTCGAAACCGCCGTCGCCGCCACCGAGCCCCACAAACGTCATAATACTTTGAATAACGAAAATCAGCGAAGCCGATAACGTTATGCCCCACAGCACCTTCATCAGAAGATCGAGGGAGTCCCACCAAGTCGCTATCATGATATTTTAGTTTTAAGGTATGAGCGGAACCGAAAGCCGTTTTGACCATCGTTTCCGACTGCAAAATTACAAAAAATTATCGAAAAACATAAATTTTTATAAAAATATCGGATAATATTTTCAGTTTTTTGATTTTTGCCAACAGCGGCGCGTGAATAAATTTGGTTTTATGAAAAATATTGCCGACCTTTGCACTCCTTTTTGTGAAAGAACTAAAAACCTAATTGAGCCATGTCGAAAGTTTGTGAAATTACGGGAAAGCGGGTCATCAGCGGTAATCACGTATCGCACTCCAATATCAAGACCAGACGCAAATTCTACCCGAATCTGCAGGTCAAGAAGTTCTACGTACCGGAAGTGGATGCGTGGATCACGCTGAAAGTATCGGCGCGCGGCATCAAGAACATCAGCAAGAAAGGCATTTACAACTGCCTGCTCGACGCCGAAGCCAACGGCTTGATTCGTCTGTAAGACACGCCTTACCGTCTTCGGCGGCCCTACCCATAGGGGAAGCCGATGGACGACGGTTATCATAGCAAAGCCGTCCTTCTCATGTGAGAGGGACGGCTTTTTTCATACCCTGCGGCCAATCGCGCTATTTGATTTGGAAGTACCAGCGCATCCCGAGATACACCCCGAATTCATCCATATGCCGCCGGCCGCCGGTAAACACTTCGACCCACTGCGGCTTGTAGTCGTAGTAGCGGTACATAAACGCGAGGTGGGCGCGCAACGGCAAACGCGCGAACGGCAGGTATTCCACCGCTGCCGAAACCCCGTAGCGGGCAAACATATCTTCCTGTAATTCCGTATCGTAACGATAGTCGAACGTCCCTTTGAGAATGGCGTTCCAACGCGGGTGGAAGCGGTATTCCACATTCAGGGCCGCCGACTGGTCGGCCACATAGTGGTTCAGCACCGTATCGACGCCGTATTGGGGATAGGCGAACGTCGTGGTTTCGATATAGCGCCCGTTATAATAGTCGAGCGTGGCTTTCCAAGGCCCGTGCTGGAACTTGAGGCCGCCCGTGACGAAATACAAATCGTGCCGCGCCGCGTTGTTGAACAGCGTGACGGAAACGGCGGGCTGAATGATGCCGTCGAGGAAACTGCCCACGTAGCGCATCGTCCACGCGAACGAGTTGCGCGTATCGGTAAAATTGACGGGGCTGCTGTTGATAACCTGCAAGGCCACGTGCTGGTCGTAAAACTTATAGTCGAGGTTGACCCCCGTTCCCACACCGTCGATTTTGTCGTTGACGAGCGTGGCGATATACATATCGGCATAGTTTTGGTCGTATTCCCAAGCCGCGAACAACAAGTCCTGCCGCCCCACGGTAAGACTGAAATTCTTGATGTCGAGGGCCACCCAGGCCTTGTTCAGCGCATTGCCCGCGTTGTCACGGTAGGTGCCGCTCGAAGAGGTAAGACGCACCTTGACGTAATAGCGTACCTGCGGCAGCACCTTGCCGTCGAACACGAGCTTGAGGCTTTGGATGTTGAAGCGCGTTTCGTATTCGTCGGCGCGGCTTTTGGAAAATTGCAGGTCGATACGGGCGTCTATGCCGAAGCCAAACTGGTTCCAAAGGTCGGAGAAGAACTTATGCGCCTTGCCCTCCGTCACGGCCTTATCCACGGCACTGTCCACGGCGCGTTCAACCGCCGCGTCGATGATGCTGTCCACCTCGGCGATGGAGTCCATGACAGCCGCCCGCGCCGGCAACACGAGACTACCGGAGAGCAGGGCCAATCCCAATAACAGTCTTTTCTTCATAGGGGTTTCATCAAGGTTTGTAAGCCGAAATACGCAACACTTCCTGCGACGGGCGCGTCCACAGTTGCGGGTCGTCGGCCGGCACCCGCTGCAGGTAGCGGCTCACGATACGCCAACCGATATACTGCGCGAGCCGGGGCGGCGCGTCCTGAAACGCCAAATTGGCGGGGCCGTCGTTGATAAAGTGTTTGGTTCGGTTCAAATCGGTTTCGTAAAGCAGCTGTTCCTTCATCCAATAATGCCAAAGCGCGGCTTCGTTGTCTTTGCACCACCGCCACTGCGCCTCGTCGTAAAACAGCTTCTGCCTTTCGTCCACGCCGGGCAGCAACCTATCCACGATGCAGAGAATTTTGCCCTGATAGACGATTTCGTCCAACAGCGTACCCATGCGCATAAGCCCGTCCGATTCGCCCGCCGCCCGCGACGGCAGCCGGTTGACGGCTATGGCTTGCGCCACTTCCACCGGCAAGGCGTTGGGATTGAGCCGTTGCGCGATATAATTCGGGAAACCGGCCGCACGGTATTGAGCCGCATGGTCGGGCAGATAGAGGTCCAAGGCCAGCGACAGCACGCTGTCGGTATAAACCACGCGGTTGGGATAATCCAAGCCCGAAATGAAAGTATATACACAAGGGGTTTGCAGGTCGGGAAACAAGGCCTGTGCGTGCGCGAACAGCCGCCCCAACTCGGCGGACAGACCACCGCCGTCGCCGTAGCAGGCCGCCACGGCTTCGTAGGTTTCCTTAACCCACGGATCCAAAACGAACGTCTGCAACTGCAACACGTTTTGCGTGTCGGTCAAGTCGGCGCCCGCCAGATAGGGCGCGTATTCGGCGGCCAAGGCCGGCAGGGCCGCCGCGATGCTGTCGGGCGGCAAGGCCATCAACGCCTGTTCGTAGCGGTGCAGGTGCAAAGGCACCGGCGTTACCCCGCGGCGGCCGCAAGCCACCGCCGTCATCGTCAGGCCGAGGACGACGCCCCATACCCGTATCTTATCGCTCCAATGTTTCATGCCATCAAAATATCGTAAACCGCAGCAGGAATTCAAAATGCCCCATCGTGAACGACTGGCCGCCTACACGCATGATGGGCAGCAGTTCGTATTCGTAACGCAAGGCTAAACAGGCGAACGCATAGTGCAGGCCGCCTTCCAAGCGCAACCCCATCGAATTGAGATAGGGTTGATCGGGCACATTCTGCCGATTGACGGTAATATAGGGCTCGCCGCCCCGGTTGGACGGAAAATTGCCCACGACACTGGCCGTCAGCGTCAGGTTCATGTCGGCGGTGCGCGGCCAAAAGCGGTAGCCCACCCCCAAAGCCGGCATCAAATCTAAATAAGGGGCCTTCACTTCCAAATAACCGTCAGGCGAATACCCCGCGGCCTGCAACGTGGCAGAGCCCACGCCCATTTCCAAATGCAGATACCACCGTTTGGACTTCTCGAAATCCCACTCGAAAAACGCGCTGCCGCTGAAACCCGCCTTGGATTGCGCTTTGCTAAACGCCCAGGGCGTATGCTTGGCCGGATAGGCCGTATGCACGCCACCGCCCGCCTGTATGCCGAAATGGATGTCATCATGTTCGGTGGTCACCATCGTGGATTGCGCCCGTGCGGAGAGCGCACAGAACACGCAGAAAAAGAGCCCCGTAAGGCAAACGATCCGCCGAAAGCCGCCGCTTTTGCTTTTTTCCGCTTTTTTGGCGTAAATTTGCATATTAACTGACACGTTGCACTAATTTTACAAAGTTAGCAAAAAAATGAAAAAAACAGCATGGATTCCGGTAGCCGTCTTGTTGCTGAACGGCGTGGCGATGTTTCCGACCTCCGTGGCGGCCCAATCCGGCAAACCCGTTTTCATAGACAGCCCGGCTTATGTATTGAGCGGCGGCAACGCCAACAACGGCGGCAGCGCGACCCAGCCGATGGCCACACCGGCCAAGCCCGCACAGACAACGACGCCGCAACCGAGCCAAACCACGCCGGCATCGGCTACAACAACGCAACCGAAGCCCGCGCCGCAACCGAGCCAGACCGCCGCAGCGCAGAACACGCCGCCCACTTATGAGGTGGCTTCTACAACGGCGCCCGACCTCAACGCCCAAACCCAAACGGCGGCCAAGCCGAAAGACGGCTCCAAAGCCGACAGAGGGAAAAACACACTGGCCCGTCAAGGGAAACTCGTATATATTTCCGTTGATGTCGCGCAGGTCTTCAACTGGTACGGAAGCGTCAACCGCCCCTACAACGGCAAGGGCGCACGCGCCATCGTCAACCCCACGGTTTCCGTCGATTTCGACTTGGGCTATTATATGTTCCTCGGAACGGGGCTCTCGTTCAACACCACGGGCGGCCGTCTGCAATACCCGTCCGACTATGTGGAACAATACAAGGATTTGGGCTTTTCGGCCTACGACGAAGTGCTGCGCGCCTACACGGCCTCGTATCTCGAACTGCCGATTGTGTTCCGCGTGCAGAGCAACCTGTTGCACAAACATTGGCGTGTCTTCGGGTCGGTGAGCGGCCACTTCGGCGTGCGCGTCTTTTCCCGCTACCGCGACACCTACGAAGACTTCAAATACCTGAACCCCGCCGGCAGTCAGACACTCGAAGGCAAATTGGTGCAGACGGGCAAACTCGGCAATAAAATCAACCCGTGGCAGGTGGCGGTGGGCGCCAGGGTCGGCGGCTCCTACAAGCTGTTGAGTACCATATCTCTGCGCTTTGGTTTGGGCTACCGCTACGGTTTTCTCGACGCGCTGACCAAAAACCACGAGCAGCCCAATGGTGTGCGTGCGACGGCCAAACCGCAACAATTTGAGATTTTCTTAGGGCTGACGTTTTAGCGTGACCCGACAACGACCAACGATATGAAAGACATTGTCTTGCTACAGGCGGCCTTTTCGGCCGAAGACATAGCCGGCAACCGGCGCGCCATAGCCGAAGCCTATGGGAAAGCGGCGGCGGCCGGCGCCGAGATGGTGGCGGCGCCGCTTCAAGCCCTCTGCGGCTTTAACCCCGGCCGGCGGCTGCAATCGCCCGCCTTTGTGAAAGCCTACTGCGAGGCGGCCGAAGCCCTGATTGCCGCCACGCAACAGACCGTTTTGGTGTTTGAAGTGCCGCTCGCCCTGCAAGACAACGGCTATGCGCCGCTGTTCATCGTCGCGCGCAACGGCAAGGCGAAACGTGCCGCCGGCCGCCTCACGTTTCAATATGGCGACCATCGCAAAGCCTTGGTCTGCGCCGCCAACGAGGCGCATGTATATACGGATGCCGAAACCATCCGCCCCGACTTGCTCATTCTGTGCGACTGCCACGCCTTGGTGGAGGATAAGGAAGCCGAACGCGACCGACGCCTGCAACGGGCGGCCGCCGCGGTGGAAACGACGGTTTACGTCAATCAGGCCGGCTGTCTGGACTATCACATCCTGAGCGGCGGTTCGACGCGCTTTGACGCTTACGGCCAACAACGCGCCACCTGCCCCTTGTTTACGGCCTGTCTGCCCGACCTGACGGCCCCGCAACCGGGTGTCACGCCCCACTATGCCGACCGCACCGCCCTCATACACGACGCCTTGGTGTGCGGCATACGCGACTATGGCCGCCGCAGCGGCATAAGCTCGGCCATCGTCGGCCTTTCGGGCGGCATCGACTCTACGGTGGTGCTGCCGTTGGCCGTGGAGGCGTTCGGCGCCAACAACGTGTTCGGCCTCATGATGCCCTCGCGTTTCTCCACCGACCATTCGGTGAACGACGCCGTTCAATTGGCCAAGAACACCGGCGTGGCTTACGAAATCATCGCGATAGAACCGCTCTACGCCACGTTCCTGCAACAGTTGGCCCCCGTGTTCAAAGACACGCCCTTCGGTTTGGCCGAAGAAAACCTGCAGGCGCGCATACGCGGCAACCTGCTCATGGCGGCCTCCAACAAAAAGGGCGGCATCGTGCTCAACACGTCCAACAAAAGCGAATCGGCCTGCGGCTACGGCACGCTTTACGGCGACCTCTGCGGCGGCCTTTCGGTCATCGGCGACCTGTACAAAAGCCAAGTCTATGCCTTGGCGCGTCATTTCAACCGCGAACGCGAAATCGTGCCGCTCAACTGCATTGAGAAAGCGCCCTCGGCCGAATTGCGCCCGAATCAGAAAGACAGCGACTCGCTGCCCGACTACGATTTAATCGAACGCATCCTGCGCGGCCATTTGGAACGCCATCTGACCGCCGCCGAACTCACGGCTCAAGGCCTGCCGGAAGCCGACGTGACGAAAGTGCTGCGGCTGTTGCGCAACAGCGCCTACAAACGCTTGCAGACCCCGCCCGTACTGCGGCTTACCGATACCGTGCTCTCCGAATACCGTCCGTTTTAACACCCCGCCCCCTCGGCCAAACGGGCGGCACGGGTTTTGCAATAAAGGGGTTTCGCAAATATTGCGTATATTTGTTGTTGATATGCCTAATCGCTTGTCTTTATACAAACGCATCGCGTGCATAGGCCTTTGGCTGAGCGCCGGGGCTTTGGCCGCCACAGCCGCCACGCCCGCCGCCAAAACGGCCACGGCTTCCGTGCTGTCTTACGGCGCCACGTTGCGCGTGGGCGTAGAGACCAGTGGCGTCTACCGCATCACTTACGAAGACCTTAAACGCGAAGGCCTTTTGAAATCCGCCGTGCCGAGCGACCGCATCGCGCTTTACGGCAACCGCGCCGGTATGTTGCCGACGCGCAACGTGGCGGGCATTCCCGACGATTTGGCAGACCTGCCCGTTGCGATGTACGACGGCGGCGACGGCCAATTCGGCTCGGGCGATTACTTCCTGTTTTACGGCCAAAGCCCCGTAATCTGGCATTACGACACCTCGGCCAAGACGCAGCCGGCTTTTACGCACCGTCAGAACACTTACAGCGACCGCACCTATTATTTCATCGGCATCAACCACCCGACCCCGGCCGCCCGTATCGCCGACGCGCCACGCATGGAACCGGCCGACGATGAAAAAGACCTGACGAGTTTTCCGGACTATTTCTGTTACGAAAAAGACCTTTACAACATCGTTGCGGGCGGGCAGGCCTGGTATGGCGAATCGTTCAACGTTTCGGGCGAGACCTTGTCCATTCCGCTTTCCCTGCCGGATATCAGCACCGAACCGCTTTACACGCTGTCTCAGGCCGATGGAGCCAACGTGCAGATGCAGGTAACCGCCAGCGGTCTGACGGCAGACGGACACGGACGCCTGGAGGTGCAAGCGGGCACGGTAGCGGGCGAAATCAGCCTGTCTGCCACTTGGAACAGCACAGCCCGCGCTTCCGGCACTTATACCGCCGCCTTCCGCCAAACCGCCACCGATTTGCCGGTCAAACTCACATACTATAAATCGGGCAGTGCACTCAGGGCCTATCTGGACTATATCGAGATTCTCTATCAACGCCAACTGCGGCTTTACCGTGGCGAACTGCTGTTCCGCCACCCGATGGCCAACCGGCTGGCGGCCAACTTCCGCATCGACAATGCCCCGGCCAATACGCAGGTTTGGGATGTGACCGACCCCTATGCCGTGAAACGCCTGCAACCGCAAGCCGCGGGCTCGGCCATCCGCTTGCGCGCCGGCGGCGAAAACACGCTGCAGACGTTTCTCGCTTTCGACGGCTCCGCTTACCACAGCCCCGCGTTCGAAGGCATCACGCCCCAACAGAACCTGCACGGTCTGCCGCAGACGGACTATGTGGTCGTGACCCATCCCGATTTTCTGGCTCAAGCGGAAGAAATCGCACGGTTGCACCGCGAGCGGGACGGCTATCGCACCACGGTGGCTACCACGGTGCAGGTCTATAACGAATTCGGCACAGGGATGCCTGATCCATCGGCCATCCGACTGTTCGTCAAGATGTTTTACGACCGTGCCACGGGTGCGGCAGACCGCCCGAAATACCTGTTGCTTTTGGGGGACGCTTCTTATGATGTCAAAAACCGCTTGGGTACGAATACAAACAAAATTCCGACGTTTGAGGTATCCAAGGCTTACAGCGATGAATCGCCGGCCACCGACGACGGCTTCGCGTTCATGAAAGCGGATGATGGATTGGACTCACCTGCGGACGGCGATTACTTCTCTTACAACGGTATCATCGACATCGCGGTGGGGCGTCTGCCCGTCAAAACGGTGGCCGAAGCCGAAGCCGTCGTCCAAAAAATCGACGACTACAGCTATCCTTATTACGAACGGTTGACCGACTATGAGCAAAAACAGGGCAATTTGGGCGATTGGCGGCAGGAAATCACGTTTGTGACCGACGATGACTTCGAATCCGTTTACGAGAACTCGCTTGACTTCACGGGCGATGTGGCGGCCGTGGCCCCGAACTTCAACATTGAAAAGATTTACGCCGATTCGTATATCAAGAAATCGGACGCTGTCAACGCGGCCTATCCCGAAGCCCAAGCCGCCTTGCGCCGCCGCATGAACAAAGGCGCGTTTTTCGTGGGTTATATCGGCCACAGCGGATGGGATGCCTGGGGCGATGAGAAATATTTGACGCTCAATGATATCCACCAATGGGAACCGATTCTGTCCTATCCGATGATGTTCGCTTCTTCCTGTACGTTCGCTTACTATGACCAACCCGACAAGACCTCCGGTGCGGAAGAGGCCGTATTGCATCCCGAGGGCGGCGCCATTTCGATAATCGCCTCCACTCGGTCGGCTGCGGTAGGCACGATAGAATACGTACAGCATGATTTCCTGATAGCCGCCATCGACCGCAGCCAAGACCAACACCCCACCATCGGCGACGCTTTCCTGACTTGCAAGGTCAAGAACCACGACCGGTCCGGTGCCGGCATCTTCATCCTGCTCGGTGACCCCGGCCTTAAAACGGCCCTGCCGCGCTACGAGATCCGCACGTTGACACTCAACGGCAAGCCCGTGGACGAAGACATCGATACGCTCAAAGCCTTCTCACACATAACGGTGGAGGGGCAGATCGAACACAACGGCCAACGCCTAGACCACTTCAACGGCTTGGTGCAAATCAAGATTTTTGACAAGGCGACCCACCTCAAGACGCTCGGCAACGCCCAAAGCCGCGGCGGGTTCAACGAGGTGGTGGAATACGAATTGCAGAACAGCTTGATTTACCGTGGTTCGGCCGAAGTCAAAGACGGACGGTTCACGTTCTCGTTCATCGTGCCCAAAGACATTACATATTACTACGGCCCCGGTAAAATCAGCTATTACGCCTATTCCGACACCAGCGGCGATGCCGGCGGCGCATTCACCGACTTTACCGTGGGCGGCTTCAATACCGATGTGGAACCGGGCACGAACGGCCCCACCGTCAAACTCTACCTCAACAAAGACAACTTCCTGCCCGATGCCGTGGGCGGTGCCTCGCCGGTACTCTATGCCGAAATCAGCGACGACTACGGGCTGAACACGACGGGCGTCGGCATCGGACACGACATGACGCTGGTAATTGACGGTGACTATCAGAACGCGATAGTCGTGAACGACCTGTTCGAATACAATACGGGCAGTTATACGGAAGGCACGCTGACTTATCCGCTTGACCTGCCGGCGGGCGCGCACAAGGTGGAACTCAAGGCCTGGAACATTTTCAATATATCCGGTACAGGCGAACTGAAATTCGGCGTCAGCGACGCCAACCGCTTCAAGGTAACGGCCGTGCGCGCCACCCCCAACCCCAGCCGTCAGGACGGCGAAGTGAGTTTCTATTTCACGCACAACGGCGTGGGCTATATCGACCGCTACGAATTGCAGGTATATGACCTCTACGGCCGCAGCGTGGCTAAATTCGAAGGACGGGAAAGTTCGGCCTACGGCTATTCGGTAGGCCCACTGACGTTGGCGACGGGCGGCACCAACCTACTGAAAGGCGTATACATCGTGCGCGTGGTGGCTTACAACCGCGCGGGCGAGCAGAGCGCGCTCCACACCAAATGGATTCTGCAATAGCCGGCACGGCAAGCCCCGCCCTAACGGCAGACAATAAAAAAAGCGACCTCTTTCGAGATCGCTTTTTTCTTTTTTACACCCGCTTCTTACATCGAAACCTTTTCAGCTTCCGACTGCAGATGCTGGATGTAAATGGCCTTTAGACGACGTTCCCGGGCAACCACCGACGGTTTCGTAAACTTCTGGCGGTTTCTCAACTCTCTAACGACACCCGTCTTGTCAAACTTACGTTTGAGTTTCTTCAAGGCACGTTCGATGTTTTCACCCTCTTTAATAGGAACAATGATCATACTAAATACCTGTCCTTTCTTAAAAATGGTTAATAAATGGTTTTTCCCCTTTTGGGGGTGGCAAAGGTAGCACAAATCCTAAACAAAAGCAAGTATGGCAAAGCCATCCTTGCCGTATCGGTAGAAGCCGACGGAGAAAACTTGTTTTCGTAAGACGGCTTCAGCCGATACGGTAAGGGCATTAGCCCTTGCTTTTGTCAAGATGCCAGCCACCTTCACGGCCGGCGCAGCCGGACGTAAAATTAGCACAGACTCAGTCAACCAACTCCCCCAGCAGCGTCACGGCCGTGCAGCGCGTGACGCGCACCTGCACGTAATCGCCGGGCTTGACGACAGCCGCCGTGGGTTCGAACAGCACCACCTTGTTCTGCGGGTTACGCCCTATGTACTGACGGCCGCGCTTTTCGGAAACGCCCTCCACGAGCACTTCCACCGTGCGCCCCACATACTTTTGGTTGCAGGTCAGGGACAGTTCGGTCTGCAACGCGATGATTTCGTTGAGCCGCCGCGTCTTTTCCGCATCCGGAATGTCATCGACGTAATGCCGGTTCGCGAACGTACCGGGGCGATCCGAATACTTGAACATGAAGGCCGAATCGTAGCACACCTCGCGCATGAGCGACAGCGTTTCCTGATGCTCAGCCTCGGTTTCACCGCAAAAGCCCGCGATGATGTCGGTGCTCAGGCTGGTGTCGGGCAGATAACGGCGAATGGCCGCCACTCGTTGCAGATAGTGCTGGCGCGTGTATTTGCGGTTCATGCGCTTGAGCATACTGTCGCTGCCCGCCTGTACGGGCAGGTGGATGGCGTTGCATATATTGGCGTGGGCGGCCATCACTTCCAGCAGTTCGTCGGAAAGGTCTTTGGGGTGCGACGTGGCGAAACGCACGCGCAGCTGCGGGCTGACGGCGGCCACTTCGGCCATGAGCCGCGGGAAGCCGATTTGTTCGAAGCGGTAAGAGTTGACATTTTGCCCCAACAGCGTCACCTCGCGATAGCCCTCGTCAAACAGCCGGCGCACCTCGTCCACGATGCTGTCCATCGGGCGGCTGCGCTCCGCGCCGCGCGTATAAGGCACCACGCAGTAGGCGCAGAAATTCTGACAGCCCCGCATAATGGACACAAAGGCCGACACCTTGTTTTCCGCGGCGCGGAGCGGGATGATGTCGTGATAGGTTTCTTCCTCCGACAAGGCCACGGCCAGCCCCTTTTCGCCCCCGGCCTCCAAGCGGTCGAGCAAGTCGGGGATTTGACGGTAGGCGTCGGGCCCCACAACCAAATCCACACGCAAGGCCTTTTCCAGCAGTTCGTCTTTCATGCGCTCGGCCATACAGCCCACAATGCCGATATGCAGGCCGGCACGCCGTTTCTTCAGGGCTACGAACTCGCGCAGGCGGTTCAGCACGCGCTGTTCGGCATGGTCGCGGATGGAACACGTATTGATGAGAATCAAATCGGCTTCCTTGTAGGCGTCCGTGCGCTCGTAGCGCGGCGCAAGGATGGCGGCCAGCACGTCCGAATCGGCAAAGTTCATCTGGCAGCCGTAGGTTTCGATATAAAGTTTCCGTTTCATCGTGTATCAATCAAAAAAGGCCGCCCTTTGCAGAGCGGCCTTCGGAGGTCTCGAGCAGAATCGAACTGCTGTAGGTGGTTTTGCAGACCAGTGCCTAGCCACTCGGCCACGAGACCCTATCGTAAGAGGATGGCAAAGGTAGGCAAAATTTTCGGTTTTGCCAAATTAATACGCCCGTTCGTTTTTGTTCTCCATATAGTTGACGAACGCGCGGTTAGCCACCGAATTGCCGCCCGGCGTAGGATAATCGCCCGTAAAGTACCAGTCGCCCGTGTGGCGCGGACAAGCCTTGTGCAGGTTCTCCACGGTCTGGAACACGACCTTGACTTCGGCGTTCATGCCTTTGGTGGTCAACAGTTCGGCGATATGGTCGGAAACTTCCTCGTAAGAGAACTGGTCGTAAATCCGCTTGACGGAGTTGGTCTGTTGTTCGAGCGGCCGCGACAGTTGCAGGCGGCAGTCGTTATACACTTCCTCTATGATGCGCTCCTTGCCCGTACGTTTGAGCAGACTGATGGCTGCCTGGAACGCAATCAAATCGCCCATCTTGGCCATGTCGATGCCATAGCAGTCGGGGTAGCGGATCTGCGGCGCGGACGAAGCCACCACGATGCGTTTGGGCCCCAGACGGTCGAGAATCCGCAGGATGCTGCGGCGCAAGGTGGTGCCGCGCACCACCGAGTCGTCGAGCACGACGAGCGTGTCGCGGTACTCGCGTATTTTGCCGTAGGTCACGTCATAGACGTGCGAAACCAAGTCGTCGCGGTCTTTGTCCTGCGTGATGAACGTCCGCATCTTGGCGTCCTTGACCACAATCTGGTCGGTACGCGGGTGGAAATCGAGCACCGACCGGATTTGTTCGTCGGTCAGCATCTGCCCCGTATGTTCCACCTGCAACCGTTGCAGGCGCTCTATCTTCTGCGTGTCGCAATACTGTTCCAAAGCCTCCGACAGCCCGTGGAAAGCCACCTGCGCCGTATTCGGGATAGAAGAGAACACCGTGTTTTCCAAGTCGTAGTCAATGGCCTTGAGCAGGTCGTCGCGGAGCAAGGCGCCCAGACGTTTGCGCTCCATATAGATGTCGGCGTCCGTACCGCGCGAGAAATAGATGCGTTCAAACGAGCACGGGCGCGGGTTGGCCGCCGGCTTCATATAGTCGGTAATCTCCACCTCGCCAGAACGGTGCGCCCAAATCATGCCCGCGGGCGGCAGTTCATGCACTTCGGTCAGCGGCACGTTGAACGTGGTTTGGATAACCGGACGTTCCGAAGCCACCACCAAAATCTCGTCGTCCTTGTAGTAGAACGCCGGACGGATGCCGTTCGGGTCGCGCACCACAAAGGCGTCACCGTAGCCCACCATGCCCGCGAACACATAGCCGCCGTCCCAATCCTTGGCCACGGTCGATACAATCTTGCGCAAGTCCAAAGCCTTCGGAATCATCTCCGAAATCTGCAATTTGTTATAGCCCTGCGCCCGATAGCCGTCGTAAAGCTTCTGATTGTCGTGGTCGAGGCGGGCCGCCAGTTTCTCCAGCACGATCCGCGCGTCGCTCATATTGACCGGGTGCTGCCCCACGTCCACGAGCTGATAGAACAAATCCTTGACGTTGGTCAGATTGAAGTTGCCAGCGATAATCAGGTTGCGTGATTTCCAGTTGCTCTCGCGGATGAACGGGTGCGTGTTTTCCAAGGTGTTGCCGCCGAACGTGCCGTAACGCACATGCCCCAGCCACAATTCGCCGCAGAAAGGCGCGTCCATCTTCAATTCGTCCATGCTCTTGTTTCGGTACGCCTCCAGATTGGGCACATCCGCCTTGACGCGGGCGGCCGCATCGGCGAAAGCGTCCTTGATGGGCGTACTCGTTACCGAACGCGCGATGTCAATATAGGTCTTACCCGGCATCGTGCCGAACTTGATGCACGCGAAGCCCGCGCCGTCCTGACCGCGGTTATGCTGCTTCTCCATCATCAGATACATCTTGTCCATGCCGTAAAAGCTGCTGCCGTACTTTTCCCGGTAATAGGAAAGCGGTTTAAGCAGCCTTATAAGCGCAATGCCGCATTCGTGCTTGATAGAATCACTCATATATACAAGTTTTTGGCGTTTTACAACGCCGGCTTTTTTTATCTAAACAACCTTAATAAATCGTTGCCGAACGCGAAAATCATCAACGCTATCAGCAACACCATCCCCACCTGTTGCGCCCGTTCCAAAAAGGCGTCGCTCGGCTTGCGGCGCGTAACCATTTCATAGACCGTAAACAGCAGGTGCCCGCCGTCAAGGCCGGGAATCGGCAACAGGTTCATGAACGCCAACACGAGCGAAATCATGCCCGTGATATACCAAAAGCGCGGCCATATCCACTGCGCGCCGTAAATCGTGGCGATGCCGATGGGCCCTTGGATGGATTCGGAGGCCTTTTCCTGCCCCGTCACCACCTTGCCCAAGCCCTTGGCGTTGGCCGCTATGAGGTTGAAGGCGTCTTTGGCGCCATAGCGGAACGAAGCCGCGAACGAGTAAGTCGTATATACATACGGCGCGCGGGACAGCACGCCCACATAGCCGCTCGAATCCAACGCCACTTGAGCCGTGAGGCTGTCGCCCCGCCGGATAAAGCCCACTTCCACCGTCTGCATCGGGTGCTCGCGCACATAGCGGCGGAAATCGCCGAACGTAAGGCCGCGGAGGCTGTCCACGCGCCATACGCGGTCGCCCGCCATGAGGCCGGCCGCCGCGGCGGGGAGGTCGGGCAACACCGTGTCCAGTTCCAACGCATAGGCCGTGGGCGCAAACAGATAGCCTTCGGCGCCGGCGGAAGCCAAACGCCTGTAGGTATCGGACGGAATCTTTATCGTGAGCGTGTCGGAAGCACGGCCAACCGTGACCTCCCCGCCGAACAGCAACCGCAGGTTCTGTACATCGCCGAAGCGATGTACGCGGCGGCCGTTCACGGCCAAGATGCGGTCACCCGTTTGGAAGCCCATTTCCCGTGCCAAGACCGACACCTGCACGCCGTGGCGGTTTACTTCGTCCACCGACAGGTATTGCCGCTCGCGCGTAAACAACAGCATGGCGAAGATAAAGATGCCCACCACAAGGTTCATGAACACCCCGGCCACGATGACGATAAAGCGTTGCCAAGCCGGCTTGCTGCGGTATTCGTAGGGTTGCGGCGCTTTCTTGAGGCTCTCCGTATCCATCGACTCGTCCACCATGCCGGCAATCTTGCAATAGCCGCCGAAAGGCAGCCAGCCTATGCCGTATTCGGTATCGCCTATGCGGAACCGGCACAGCCGCCGGTCGTAGGCGTCGAAAAACAGGTAGAACTTATCGACGCGGATACCGAACACACGCGCCGCCACGAAATGGCCGAGCTCGTGGATGAATATCAGCAGCGAAAGCCCCAACAGCAGTTGACCCGCCATGATTAAAGCACTCATATACTCTCTATCCCTTTTTTTAACGCGCCCCTATCGCCTGACGCGTGGCGGCGCGCACCTCGTCATCCAAGGCCAGCAAATCGTCGAGATCGCGGCCGCGTTTCACGGCGCCCGCGCCGGCGGCGGCTTCCAACTGCCGCTCTATCAAGGCCGGAATATCCATAAAACCGATTTCTTCATTCAGATAGGCCGCCACGGCCACTTCGTTGGCCGCGTTGAGCACGCAGGGCATGCCGCCGCCGGCCCGCGCAGCCGCCTCGGCCAAAGCCAAGCACGGAAAATTCCCGCGGTCGGGTTCCTCAAACGTCAGGCTGCCGATTTGCGCCAGCGACAGCCTCGGCGTCTGCGCCGCGCTCTCCGGCAAACGGTCGGGCACGGAAAGCGCATACAGGATGGGCCCCTTCATATCGGGCAAACCCATCTGCGCCTTGACGCTGCCGTCGCGGAAACGCACGAGCGAATGCACGATGGACTGCGGATGAATGACTACCTCTATATCTTCGGGCCGCACGCCGAACAGATGGACGGCCTCTATAAGTTCCAGCCCCTTGTTCATGAGTGTGGCCGAATCGATGCTGATTTTGCGCCCCATACGCCAGGTGGGGTGTTTCAAGGCCTCTTGGGGGCGCACGTCACGCAAGCTCTCGCGCGTGCGGCCGCGGAACGGCCCGCCCGACCCCGTCAGAATCAATTTCTCCACCACCTCGGGCAACTCGCCCTGCAGGCACTGGAAGATGGCCGAATGTTCGGAATCTATCGGATTGATGACCGCGCCGTAACGCGCCACGGCCTCGCTTACCAACGGCCCGCCCATGACGAGCGTTTCCTTGTTGGCCAACGCGATTTTCTTACGGTGCGCCACAGCCGTCAACGTGGGCCGAAGCCCCATGCTACCCATAACGGCCGTTACCACCGTATCCACGGTGTCGAACGCGCAGACCTCGTTCAAGGCCTCCTCGCCCGCAAATACCTTGGTGTCGGTGGAGGCCAACGCCTCGCGCACCTTTTCGTAGCCCGCCTCGCCGATGACAACGGCGTTGGGCTTGAACGCCAAGGCCTGCTCAATCAACAAATCGGCCTGCGTGCCGGCCGTCAACACCTCCACCGTAAAGGCTTCGGGATGCCGCCGCACCACCTCCAGGGTCTGCGTGCCGATGGAGCCCGTTGACCCCAATATCGCCAACCGCTGCGCGCCGTCTTTCGGTTCCGTCGTCATATCAGAAATTCACGTAATTCTGCGGATTCATCGGGAATCCGTTATACCAAAGTTCAAAATAAAGGCTGGTGCCCGTCATGGCCACCACCTCGCCGGCCTCGACGTATTCGCCGGGCATCTTGAGGATGGCCGTGTTGCGGGCGTAAATCGAAATCAAGTGGTTTTCGTGCTGCAACACCAAAACGTAGCCGCTCTCCGGCGACCAGTCGGCGTAAATCACATGGCCGGCCATCGTGGCCTTGACCGACTCGTTGGGCCGCGTTTCCACCTCGACGCCCGTAAACGAACGCGCGTCGAAGGCACGCAGGCATTTGCCCGTTACCGGTGCGTAGAACAACCAATTGTCGGCCAACGACTTGCGGTCTTCGGCCGCCCGCATCGCGTTGACCACATAGGGGTCGGCCGCCGCTATTTCCTTGCGCAGCAGCGAATCGGCCAAACTGCGCCGATACACCACGTTGGTATAGTCTTTGAGCGAATCCTTCATGACCGTGGCCGGCGCCATCGGCACCTCGCCCGCGATGGCCGACTGCATGAGCCGCAGCATGACGGTCTGCCCTTCAAGACAGTTCTGCAACGAATCGAGCTTGACGCGGCTGGTATAGACCTGCTGCGTGAGTTCCTCGCGCGTGTAGCCGGGCACGAACTGCCGCAGGGGCGTAAAGAGGATGAGGCAGGCCGTGACAACCATCGTGACGAGCACGAAAAGCCCCACCGTGGTCCACAGCTGGGTGCGGGAAAGGTTCCACGACAGTTTCTCGTGGTAGTTCTGGTCGGTGACCACCACGCGGTATTTGGTTTTCCAATCGGTGAACCAACGGCGGTACAGCCGCTTGATATGTGAAACGTGTTCTTTCATGTATCCAATTGCAAATATACCATTTTTTACGTACTTTTGTCAAGTTGAGAATAAGTTGAAAACTGCTTAAAAACGGTAAACATGGAACTGACCGACCAGGAAATCTACCGGCGTCAATCGCTCAAGGAACTTGAAAAATTAGGTATCAACCCCTATCCCGCCCCCGAATACGAGGTAAACGTCAACACCGCGCAAATCAAGGCGGAATTTGAGAAAACGCCCGAAAAATTTCAGGAAGTCAGCATTGCCGGCCGTCTGATGAGCCGCCGCATCATGGGCGCGGCCTCTTTCGCCGAACTGCAGGACAGCAAGGGACGCATCCAACTCTATATCAAGCGTGACGAAATCTGCGAGGGCGAAGACAAAACGCTTTACAATCAGGTTTTCAAGAAACTGACCGACATAGGCGACATCATCGGCGTAAAGGGCTTCGTGTTCGTGACGCAGATGGGCGAAATCAGCATACACGTCAAGTCGTTCACGATGCTGAGCAAGTCGTTGCGCCCGTTGCCTATCGTCAAGGAGAAGGACGGGCAGACCTACGACGCTTTCACGAACCCCGAACAGCGTTACCGCCAGCGGTATGTGGACTTAATCGTGAACCCGCAGGTGCGCGACGTGTTTGTCAAACGCACGCGCCTCGTCAACACGATGCGCCGTTTCTTGGAAGAAAAAGGCTATCTCGAAGTGGAGACGCCCATTTTGCAACCGCTTTACGGCGGGGCGGCGGCGCGTCCGTTCAAGACGCACCACAACACGCTCGATACGACGCTGTATCTGCGTATCGCCAACGAGCTCTACCTAAAACGTTTGATTGTAGGCGGCTACGACGGCGTGTTTGAATTTTCGAAAGACTTCCGCAACGAGGGCATGGACCGTTTCCACAACCCCGAATTTACGCAGATGGAACTCTACGTAGCCTACAAGGACTACGAATGGATGATGAACCTTGTGGAAGAAATGGTGGAAGCCGTGGCCTTGGCCCTGCACGGCAAGACACAGGTAGAGGTGGACGGTCAGATCATCGACTTCAAGCGGCCTTGGAAGCGCTTTACGATGGCCGAAGCCATCGCGCACTTTACGGGCATCGACATTTCGGACATGGACGAAGCCGCCCTGCGCGCCACGGCGCAGAAATTGGGCGTGCCCGTAGATGCCTCCATGGGCAAGGGCAAACTCATTGACGAAATTTTCGGCGAAACCTGCGAGGGCAAACTCATCCAGCCGACTTTCATTTACGACTACCCCATCGAAATGTCGCCGCTGACGAAGAAACACCGCAGCAAGGAGGGCTTGACCGAACGTTTTGAAGCCATCTGCAACGGCAAGGAAATCTGCAACGCCTATTCGGAACTCAACGACCCGATTGACCAGCGCGAACGTTTTGAAGCGCAGTTGGAACTCGGCAAGCGGGGCGACGAAGAATCGATGGTATTGGACGAAGACTTCCTGCGTGCGTTGGAATTCGGTATGCCGCCCACCGCCGGTTTAGGCATCGGCATCGACCGTCTGAGCATGATTATGACCGACTCGCATTCGATTCAGGACGTATTGCTGTTCCCGCAGATGAAGCCGGAAGTAAAGGTTGAAAAGACCGACAAGCCCGAAGCCGACAAATAGACTTACACAAGGTCGGCGCCGATGCCGGACGACAGCACGTCGGCCACGTGCAGACACTTGATGTTCAGCTTCTGTTTCTTGATGTAACTTTCCATCTGCGCCATACACGTTACCTCGGTCGTAACGATGTATTCCGCGCCCGTAGCCAGCGCGTTGCTGATTTTCTGCTCGGTCATCGCCACCGAAAGGGGCTCGTATTTCAAAGAGAACGTGCCGCCGAAGCCGCAGCAATGTTCGCTTTTCTCCATCTCCACCAACTCCAGGTCGCGCACGTGCGAGAGCAACAGCCTCGGTTCTTCGCGTATGCCGTAATCGCGCAGGGCCGAACAGGCGTCGTGGTACGTGACCTTGTGCGGGAACACCGCGCCCAAGTCGGTAACGCGCAGCATATTGACCAAATAGTCGGTAAATTCGAAGATGCAGTTTTGCAACTGCCGGTATTCCAAATGCAAGCTCGTATTGTAGAACAGCTTGGCGTAGTGGTTGCGGATATAGCCCACGCAGTCGGCGGAGGGTGAGACGATATAGCGGCCATGGCCGAAATTGCGGATAAACTTCTCGCCTATCTCCTTGGCCTCGTCCCAATAGCCGTTGGTAAACGCGCCCTTGCCGCAACACGTCTGCTCGGCGTTGTAATGCACCTTGACGCCCAAATGCTTGAGCACCTTGATCATGTTGAAGGCCGTTTGCGGATAGAGCTGATCCACGCAGCACGGCACGAAGATATCTACATCATTTACGTTCATCGTCCTCCGTTTTTCGCAGTTCCTCGCTAACGGTCTTGGGTTGCGCGTTGTCCGCGGCCTGATGCGAAACTTCGCCCCCCGTGCGCCGTTTGTAGTAATCGAGCAGGGCCGAAGCCGAACGGCTCAGCACGCCGATGCCGTCCTCGTCTTCATCGCCCGTGTCTTTGGTGGAAATGAAGATGCTCTTGTCTTTGCCCTCCTCGTCGTGCACGCCGTAGAGCAGGAAGTAGAAGCGGCGCATGGCCGGCCACTTATCCACAAGCAGTATCATAATCGACACCCACAGGATGGAGAACAAGATAACGGCATAGGTGGTGTTGCGGATGAACTCGCCGCCCGCCACGCCCGCCGCCAACGGAATACCGGCCAAAACGGCGGCCGCCAACCCCTTGGGTATCATAATGGACGTGATGGTCTTGTCGAAGATGGGCGCGGTTTTGGGCATGACGAAGCGCGTAAGCACGATACGCCCCGCAAACAGCACGAACGTGATGGCCAAGCCCGCCAACAGCGATTTGATGTCGTTGAACTCCATCGACATACCGATATATACAAAGAACACGGTTTTGAGCAGGAACACGATTTCGCCGAAGAAAATCTTTTCGGTGCGGTTGAGTTGATGCCCCTTGCCGCCCATAATCCGCAGCAACAGCGGGTTGTGAATCGTGTCGATGTTGGCCATGCTAATGCCGAACACCAAGGCCGCGATGGCGCCGCTGTAGCCCAATATTTCGGCCACGCCGTAGATGATGAACACGAAAGCCGGCGTGGTGAAGATGGAGTTCTGCAACTTGCGCATACTGGTAATGAGGCGCGACCACAGCACCGCGCCCGCAAAGCCCAACAGACCGGCCAGCACGAAAGACGAAAGCACGTTGCCCACAACGCCACCCACGTTGACGTTGCCGCTGCGCACCCCTTCGAGGAAAGCCAACGTGAACACGATACAGAGCACGTCGGTGGCGGCCGATTCCAAAATCAGCACCGTGCGCGACTCCTCGCCCAGTTGCAGGTTCTTGACCAACGGTATGACCACGGCCGACGAGGTGCCGCCCAAAATGGCGCCGAGCAACAGGGACGTAAGCAAATCCATGCCGAACAGCATCCCGATGCCGGCCGTCAGCACCATGGCCACGAAGAAGCCGGCGAAGGAGAGCGTAACCGTTTGTTTCCACGACGACTGCAACACGTCGAGCGTGAGCGAGGTGCCGCTCTCAAACAGGATGACGACCAACGTGACGGCCACGAACACCGAGCCGCCCACGCCGAAACTGTCGGGGCTGACCCAATGCAACACCGGGCCCAACAGCAGGCCGATGACCATAAGCAACAACACGTCGGGGATGTTGCGCCGCGTGTAGATGGCCGCGAAAAAGTGGGCCAAAAACACGAGCAACCCCAAGAAAACGATAGACAGTGCGGTATTCATACGCAAATGTTTACTAATGGAGCCAACCGGAAGCGGGCTTGTCGTCCGCAGCGGACAGACGTTCCGGCTCTACAGGCATATATACTTCTAACAATTCACAACCCTTTACGTCGGGATAGAGCGCCACGCGGTCGGTGCAGGCGGGCAGCAACACGAGTTCGCCCATGCCGATTTCCACCACCTGCCCGTCAGCCTTGAGGACGGCCTGGCCGGCCGTACACATATAGACCACAAACGAGTCGATGTCGGACAGGTCTTTTTCGTTGGCGGCCGTAAGCCCCACGTAGCCCGTATGGAAATGCGGTCCTTCGACGAGGGTTTGCGTGCGGTTGAGTTGCCGGCGGTAGCGGATGGGGCCGGCCGGCGGCTCCTCGCCGCCATGGCCATGCTGGCCATGGCCGTCCTCGTGCGCGTGGTCGTGGCCGCAGCCGCAGTGGTCGTGGTCATGGTCGTGACCGCAGTGGTCGTGGTCGTGCGCCTCGCCGGGAAACGTCAGGGCCTCCATGGCCTCCGCCACGTGCAGCGGCCTTTCCTTGCCCGCGCTGTCCTTGCGGTCCCAATCGTAGATGCGGTACGTGATGTCGGAACTCTGCTGGATTTCGGCCACCAACAGCCCTGCGCCCAGCGCATGGACGGTACCGGCCGGCAGGTAGTAAGCCTCACCCTCCTGCACCTTGTAGGGTTGCAGTACCCGTTCGATGCGGTGCGCCTGCAACGCGCGCAGATACACCTCGCGCGTAACCCCGTCCTTGAAATCGCAAATCAGCCGCGAATCCGGTCGCGCCTCACGCACAAACCACATTTCGGCCTTGCCAAGGCCGCCCTCGCGCTCCATCGCCAAATCATCATCCGGATGCACCTGCACCGACAGGTCGGCTTCGGCATCTATCCACTTGAACAGCAACGGGAATTGGCAACCGAAACGCTGATACACGGCTTCGCCCACCAAATCGCCCATATATACTTCGGTAAGTTCCGACAGCGTGTTGCCTTCCAAAAAGCCGTTGGCCACCACCGAATCATCGTCTTCCAAGCCCGACAGCATCCAAGCCTCGCCGCAGGCCGGCATATCGCCCGGATTGAGCCCCAACACCGTTTTGATGCGGTTTCCGCCCCAAATCCTTTCCTTGAAAATGGGGATGAACTTCATCGGGTATAAACGCTTTTCCTCTTCCATAACGCCTATCCTATCCGTTGGTAATCCACAAAGCGGTACGTAAGGCCGCTGTTTTCGTCTTGCGTCCACGCGCCTTCCTCCAGCACGCGCCACTGCGACGGCACAATTTCGGGAAAGAACGTATCGGCCTCGAAATCGGCCTGCACCTCCGTCAGATACAGCCGTTGGGCATAGGGTAGCAGTTGTTTGTAGACCTGTCCGCCGCCTATGATGAAGATGTCCTCATCGGGGTGCGCCGTCCAATAGGCCTTGCAGGCTTCCACATCGGCCAGACGCAAGCCGCCCTCCGGCACCGGATAGCCCGCGTCGGAAGTCAGAATCAGATGCTTGCGGTTGGGCAACGGCTTCCTTGGCAACGAATCGTAGGTGCGCCGTCCCATCAGCACCGTATGCCCGCCCGTCAACGCCTTGAAGCGTTTGAGGTCGGCCGAGATATGCCACAACAAATCGTTATCCTTTCCGATAGCGCCGTTCCGCGCCATGGCCACAATGACTGCTATCATAGGTATGTTATTGTTTTACGATGACCGCCGCGCCCATATACCAATCGGAAGCCAACAGCCGCACCACATACGTGCCGGCCGGCAGCCCCGCGAGCGAGAACGGCCGCTGCGCCAAATCCCCGGCGGAGGTAAAGCGGCGCTGCATATACACCTTGCCCTGCGCGTCGATGACCTGGGCAATGCCCGCCCCTAATTCGCGTTCCGAACGCACGTAAAATTCATCGGCCGTGGGATTAGGCCACGTCTGCAACGTAAGGTTTCGTGCCTCACGGCGTTTCTCGATGCCCGTCGTATCAACACGACCGCCCGGCGGAAAATCGCCCTCGTACATCCGGTCGTACCAATACACGAGATAGGACGCGATATAATACATCGGGTTGTAGGTATCGTTGCAGTCGGTGCAGGTTTTGCCCGAAACGCAGTCGGGGTTGTTGGGGTGGCAGAGATCCACGTATTTTTCATCGAACACGTAGGCCACCTTGACCTGTCCGTCCGCAACATGGCCGGAAAGGTTGTAATGATAGCCCGGCGCGATGACACCCGGACACCAACCCGCACGGCTATAACGCCAAGTGCCGGATTGCGGCTGGCAACCGTCGGGATTGGGGTTGCACTTCAACCACAGTTCCTGCGAAATGGCCGTATCATTGACGAGCACTTTATGTTTTGCCTTATAGAATTCGGCCGCGTTGTCGGTATTGTTGTCGCCCCAACCGTGACCCGTCGTAACGATGCGCAGGCTCATGGCCGCCACCTCATCGGGAATGGCTGCCGACACCGTATCCAAGGGTTGCAGACGCGCCGGGTCTCCAAACGGGAATACGCCGTTCCAAAGCGGCACAAGTTCGGTATAGAGGAACTGAGACGGCCCGCTGACATATTCGAAGTCAAGCGTGATTTCCCAACCGCCGGTGCCCCAAGTCTCGATGTACATGCGCATCGGCACCTCGCCCTGCAGGTAGGAGGCGAATTCGGTAACGTCTATCGTATGATTGCAGGGCGTTCGGTAAGAAGTGATATAACGGATGATTTCGCGCCACTGCCCGTCGGGCGTCTGCGCCTCTACCCAGCCCACGCGGTCCCAATCGTCGCAGTCGGGCTTGCCACCCTCCGCCAACGTGGGGCACGTAACGTCAAGATGCGCCACGATATTCTCGTAATGTCCCACGTATTGCGGCAACGTATAGATGCCGCCGTTGGTCTGTCCCGGCTGCGGAAAGTTGATCAACACCTTGTCCATCGTGCGTACCGTGCGGTTGGGCGCGGCTGTATCGCCCCGCTCCACTTTCAGTTGCCGCTGCAACGTGGCCGTGAGTCCGTTTTCGGAACGCGCCTCAAAGCGCACCGCCACCGTTTCGCCGAACGCCTTGGGCGTGTACCAGGCGCGCACCGAGGCTGTAAGGGCGTCGAACTGTGCCTCTACGGGCATATCGTTGATAAACACCGCTATATCGGCAATACGGTCGTTTTCATCGTTGACGCGCGCGCCGGCCTCAAAACGGTAGGCGTAGAGTTCGTTCATCGTAATGGGTTCCGCCTCCGTAAGATGCGTGCGGAGCGTAACGGCCAACGGGTCGTGCTCGAAGCAGGCCGTATAGCGCAACGTATCGTGGGCGGCCATCTCTTCCGTAACGGGCAGATAATACGTTGCTTCCGTGCTTATCGCCTCCGCGTCCGGCATCTCTTCGGTCCGCATCCAAGCCACAAAATGCCAGTCCTGCGCCGGCCGCGCCGTCAACTTGGCGGTATCACCGGCCACATAGCGCCCGCCGCCCGACACCGAGCCGCCTTTTTCGGGCTGCGCCTGCAAGACGATGCGGACGGTATCCGCCACCGCGTCGTCCGAAGGCCCGGCCTCTTGGGCCACCGCCCGACTGCCAAACCCACTCAAAACACAGAGGCACAATACCATAAGCGCACAAATACGCTGTCTATTTCTTTGTTTTTCCATCTTATCGTCGTTTAAATCCGCATACTTCATTATAAATACAGCCTACAAATATACGAGGAATTCCCGTAACTATCTACTTCCGACTACCGATGATTTCTAAACACAGACGCATCTGTTCCTGAAACTGTTGTACCACTTTCAAGGAACGGCCAAGCCACAGCCTACGTTCGGAAACATACAGGCGACAAATTGGGCCAAGTACATAGCTATCCCAACGCAATACCGAAAGGCTAAAGCCTTGTTCATACTCTCGCCGCAGGACGTGGCTGAACTGGACTTCAAGAAGCCGATATACCTACGGCAATATGCACAGGCCTACATCGTGACAAAAGTGAACTACCAGCGTAACGGCTCGACCGTGGAAATGCTATTGATTAGAGAGGGGGATTAGGGTATGGGAAATCCGATAATTTGCGGAAAAATCGTGTTCTTGCTCGAATTGATATGCCTCACCGTTTTTAAATATACGGAATTCCCTTTGGTAAGAGGAATCTTTATAAAGAAAATCCGTCAACGCATATCCAAATGCAAAATCAGGGTCTTTGACCAAGACATAGCCATCTTCCGTTACTTGCGCGGGATAGCGCGTCGCTTGGCATTCATGACAGTAAGCATGTTCAAGATATACGAAATGCGGCTTATATGCCACAATAGTTTCGCTAGGAAATACGTAGACATACGTATCTCGGCACATATCGCGATAAACAAAGTATTTGTCCGTAATATCCACAATCGCAGAAATGAATGTATCCTTGGCAAGTACTTGCGTATCGTCATACGTTTTGTAAACCATGTAATGCGCCGTTTCTTCATAAGTCCCGTCCGGAATAACCACGGGCCCGTCTGTCGGCTTGTTATCCGGGCAGGCGGTAAAGAGTACGGCGGCGGCAATGGCAGCCACGAGCAGGGCAAGGCGTTTCATATGGCAATGGTTTAAGGGTTAGACGAAAGCAAAGTTAAGCATTTTAAAATAAAGTTACCACGCGGGTTTCCAAACTTTTTTTCATACGTTTTCAAAGTCGTTCGTACATTATGTAACAAAACCACTGCGTCCATACATTACCAATGAAGAGATAAATGACAAGATAAATGATAGGTTAAATGATAAGTTAAATAATAAGTTCTATGATTACAAAAACTTTCGGGGCGGCCCTGCAAGGCATCGACGCACAAATCATCCGCATGGAAATCAGCATTGAAAGCGGCGTCAACTTCATGTTGGTGGGGCTGCCTGACTCGGCGGTGCGGGAGAGCCACTACCGCATCGAATCGGCCTTGGAGCAAATCGGCTACCGCATTCCCGTGCGCAAAATCATCATCAATATGGCGCCGGCAGACCTCCGCAAAGAGGGCTCGGCCTACGACCTGCCGCTGGCCGTGGGCATCCTGTCTGCCTCGGAGCAGGTGCGTTTCTGCAAAGACCCTGCCCAGTACATGATTATGGGCGAACTGTCGCTGGACGGCCGCCTGCAACCCCTGCGCGGCGTATTGCCGATGGCGCTGGCGGCCTGCAAACAAGGCTTCGACGGCTTTATCCTGCCGGCCGAGAACGCCGAAGAAGCCGCCATGGTGAAGGGGCTGAACGTTTACGGCTGCCGCGACCTGCAGTCGGTGCTCCGCTTTCTGAGCGGCGAACTGGATTTGCAGCCGCAACCCTACACGGCGGAGGATGCCCGCGCCACCGCCGCGGACGACAAGGACTTCGCCGACGTGCGGGGGCAGGAAATGGCCAAGCGGGCGTTGGAAATCGCGGCGGCGGGCGGCCACAACGTGCTGCTCGTGGGGCCGCCGGGCTCCGGCAAAACGATGCTCGCCTGCCGCATGCCGGGCATCCTGCCGCCGCTGTTGCCGGAAGAAGCCATCGAAACCACCAAAATACACTCGGTGGCCGGGCAACTCGGCTCGGCCTCGGCCCTGCTGCGGCAACGGCCTTTCCGCGCCCCGCACCACACCATCAGCCACACGGCCATGGTGGGCGGCGGCAGTTATCCGCTGCCGGGCGAAATATCGCTGGCGCACAACGGCGTGCTGTTTCTCGACGAGTTGCCCGAATTTCAACGCGCCACGTTAGAGGTGCTGCGGCAGCCGTTGGAAGAAGGTCATATCTCCATCGCACGCACGAAACTGCGCGTGGCCTACCCCGCCGGCTTTACGTTGGTGTGCGCCATGAACCCCTGCCCCTGCGGTTACTACAACCACCCCGACCGCAAATGCACGTGCAAGCCGCATCAGGTGCAGAAATACTCGTCCAAGATTTCGGGGCCGCTGCTCGACCGCATCGACCTGCAGGTGCAGGTTCAGCCCGTGCCCTACGCCGATTTGACCCGACGGGCGACGGAACGGCCCGCCGAGAGCAGCGCGCAGATACGCGCCCGCGTGGTGGCGGCCAGGGCGCGGCAGAAACAACGGTTCAACGGCCTACCGTCTTATACCAACGCCCGGATGCAAAGCCGGCAGATAGAACGGTTCTGCCGCCTTGACGAAGCCGGAGAAACCCTGCTCGAACGGGCGTCGCAGTCGTATCAGCTGTCGGCGCGCGCCTACCACCGCATCCTGAAGGTGGCGCGTACCATCGCCGACTTGGCCGGGGTGGCCGACATACAGGCCGCCCACGTGGCCGAGGCGATTCACTACCGCTGCCTGGACAAAAACACTTGGGGCAAATAAGGGAACGGGCTAACGCTTAGACTGAGGCTTGAGACGGAAATACCCCTCGCCCTGCGCGGGGTCGGGCTCCAGAAACTCCATCTCCAGCAGGTATTGCCAAAACAGACAGACGTCGTCTTCGTCCCATTCGGGAAAACGGTCGCAGAGGTCGCGCGCGTCCATGGCCTCGCGGCTCAACAGCGGCGCGGCCTGTTGATACATCTTGGTATATACAGCGTCGCTCAACCCGCCGCGCTTGCGGCGCAGACAGGCGTCGCAACGGCCGCAGTCGGTATCGCTCTCCTCGCCGAAATAGGCCACGAGATAGCGGCTGCGGCAGAGCCGCCCTTCGGCCGCATAGTCAAGCATGGCCTGTAGCTTTTTCCAAGCCGTTTCCTTGCGCCGCTTATAGACGTCCGACGCCAGAAAATAACGGCCCGGCTCCACGCGGGCGCGCAAGAACAGCACCGTGGGCGTCTTGGGCAACGGCTTGTAGCTGAGACAGTCGCCGGCCTGCAAGGCCTGCAACTGCCGCACCACCTCCGCCTCGGGCAAATCCAGCTTGCGGGCCATCGTCTTTTCGGACACCGCGCCGTAGTCGCTGAACAGGCGGCCGCCATAGAGCCGCAACAGGGTTCTGAGCACCGGCGACGTGGCGGGGTGGGCCACCTCGTAGCGGTACAAGGTTTCGGGCTCGGCCGTGATATGCACGCGGGAGGCGGCCTTCAACGGGTCGGGGAACGCCACATAGCCCTCGCGTTCCAAAAAGCCCAACGCGCTGGCGGTTTCGGGCACGGGCAAGCGGTAGGCGGCCGCAAACTCCGTCAGCATAAACGGTTTTTCCACGCCCTCGCCCGACCCGACGGGCAAGCCGGCGTAGTTGCACAGGGCCTCATACACCTGCCGGATGAACTTGACGGGCGGATAGGCGCGCGCGTAGCGGGCCTCGGCTTCGGCGCGGTCGGAAGCGTGATACAGCAACAGGGCCGTGGCCGGCTTGCCGTCGCGCCCACCCCGCCCCGCTTCCTGAAAATAGGCCTCTATGGTATCGGGCAGGTCGAGATGCACCACCAGACGCACGTCCGGCTTGTCGATGCCCATGCCGAACGCATTGGTGGCCACGATGACGCGGATGCGGTCGGCCATCCAGTCCTCCTGCCGCGCGTTGCGCACCTCAGCCGGCAGGCCGGCATGATAGGCCGCCGCCGGCAGGCCGTTGCGGCACAGCCACTCGGCCACCTCCACGGTCTTGCGCCGGTTGCGGACATAGACGATGCCGCAGCCCCCCACCTTGCGCAACGCGCGGTGCAGCCGCCCCAGCTTGTCTTCTTCCTCGGCGGCGTAATACGTCAGGTTGGGCCGCACGAAGCTCTTGCGGAACACCTTGCGCGGCTTAATCCGCAACTTGTCCTGTATGTCGGTCACGACGTCGGGCGTGGCCGTGGCCGTGAGCGCCAACAGCGGCGTGCGCGGCGCGTAGGCACGCAATTCGGCTATCTGCAGGTAGGGCGGACGGAAATCATAGCCCCATTGCGACACGCAATGCGCCTCGTCCACGGCAATGAGCCCCACTTCCATCTGCTGGAAAGCCGCCAGAAAACGGCGGTTTTGCAAACGTTCCGCCGAAACGTACAGAAACTTGAGGTCGCCGCGCACGGCCCTGTCCAAACAGAGTTCCTGCTCTTCGGGCGAGAGACCCGTATATATGGCGGCGGCTTCGATGCCCTGCCGTTGCAGGTGCGCCACCTGGTCTTTCATCAACGCAATCAGTGGCGAAACCACGATGCAGACGCCCTTGCGCGCCAAGCCCGGCACCTGAAAACAGACCGACTTGCCGCCGCCCGTGGGCAACAGCGCCAACGCGTCGCCGCCCGCACACACGTGCAGCACGATGTCTTCCTGCAACGGACGGAAGCTGTCGTAGCCCCAATACCGTTTCAGAATCGCCCGCACGGTGGCGCTGTCGATGTTTCCCTGCGGCTTGGTTTCCTGCGTCATGATTTTTTTTGTAATTTCGCGGTGTTAACTGACTTCAAAGGTAGCATTTTTTGACCAAACCGCCGCGCCATGCTGATTCGCCTCTGCAAAAACAATTCGGCCAAACAGGGCTTGTTCCTGTTCATACTCTCGCTCTGCTTATGGAGCAAGTTTTTCTTCGCCACCGGCTTCGGCGACTACCGCGTGTATCTGCTTTGGCTGCTCGTCCTTGCGGAATCGGCCTTCGTCACGTATATCCTCAACCGGCACAAACTCTCCAAAAACAGTTTGTTCGTGGCCGTGGTCTATCTGCTGTGCCGCACGGTGTTCGGCTTTGCCGTGGGCGCGGACGGCCTCCCCGCCGACTTCACGTTTACGGCCATTACCGCCGTGCCGTTCCTGTTCCTGTGGGCCGCTTATTACTTCCTGCGGATGTATGAGGCCGAATTTTCGCTGCCGGCCCTGCTCAACGGGGCGGTGCTGTGGTCGGTGGCGGCGATCGTCTGCCCGACGATTGTATATACCTTGCCCTGCATCTTTTTGATATTGCTCGTTTATTCGGCCAACCGCGGTCGGGTGTGGGGCGTGGCCATCCTCGGCATGGCGCTGCCGTTCGCGCTCATGGGCATCCGCGACTTTTTGCAGGATAGCGCCTGGCTGACCGGCTGGTATCAGCAAATCCCCGCTTTCCTGCCCGAAGGCCTGCCGTTTGCGCCCGACAGCCTGTCGTTTTACTTCGCGCTCGTTTTGCTGCTAACGGCCATTTTCGGCTGGGTATATTTGAAACAGAACCCCATAGAGGGCGAGATTTTAGAGCGTAAACGCGCGTCGGCCATCGCCGCCGCTTTCGTCTATTTCTTCCTTTACTTCTGCCTGATAACGGCCGACCCGGCCATCACGACGATGCCGCTGCTGTTTTCAACGGCCTACCTTACGGGCGACTACTTCACCAGAAAAAAAGAGACCCTCCTTTCGGAAGGCCTCTTCTTGGTTTTGGTCGTTTTGGGGCTGTTGAGCGTATGGCTCTAAGCCCCGTATCGGTTTTATTTCACGAAATGGAAATGCGAACCGTAGCGTTCGAACGCCGCCTTGTCCAACTCCTCGCGGTGGTCGGGATGCGCTATTGAAATCAACAGCCGCGCGCGTTCCTGCAACGTCTTGCCGTAGAGGTTCACGGCACCGTATTCGGTTACCACCCAGTGGATGTTGCTGCGCGTGGTAACGACGCCCGCGCCCAACGTCAGCGTGTTGGCGATTTTGCTAACGCCCTTGTTCGTGACGGAAGGCATGGCCACAATCGGCTTGCCGCCCTCGCTCAACGAAGCACCGCGCATAAAGTCAATCTGACCGCCCACGCCCGAATAGAACTTGGTACCGATGGAGTCGGCGCAGACCTGACCCGTAAGGTCTATCTGCAAGGCCGAGTTGATGGCCGTTACCTTCGGGTTTCTGGCCACGACGCAGGGGTCGTTCGTATAGCCCACGTCCATCATCAGCACGCCGGGGTTGTCGTCCACAAAATCGTAAACGTCCTTGCTGCCCATCAGGAAAGTGGACACGATTTTGCCCTTGTCGATGCGCTTGTTGGCACCGTTGATGACGCCCGTGCGCACGAGCCCCAGCACGCCGTCGGCGAACATTTCGGTATGCACGCCCAGGTTCTTGTGGTTCGTCAGCTGCGACAACACGGCGTTGGGGATGCTGCCGATGCCCATCTGCAACGTGGCGCCGTCTTCAATCAAGGCCGCCACATTCTTGCCGATTTGCACCTCTATGTCGGAGGGTTCGGCAAAATGAGCCGTAATCAGCGGCGCATCGTCTTCCACAAACACGTCAATCATCGAAATGGGAATCATCGCATCGCCGAAAGCACGCGGCATCTGCGGGTTGACGACGCCTATCACGGTGTCGGCGGTTTCTACGGCCGCCAACGTGGCATCCACCGACGTACCCAACGAAACATAGCCGTGCTTGTCGGGCGGCGTAATCTGCACCATGGCCACCTGCGGACGGCAATAGCCCTCGCGGATAAGACGCTGGGTCTCGGACAGGAAGATGGGGATATAGTCGGCGTAGCCGGCCTGCGTGTCCTTGCGCACGTTGGCGCCCACGAAGAACGACTCCAGCTGGAAGATGCCCTCGAATTCGGGCGCGCTGTAAGGCGCTTCGCCTTCCGTATGCAAATGCTGGATTTTGATATCCTTGATTTCCTTGCGACGGCCTCTTTCGCACAACGCCTTAATCAGACCTTGCGGCGCGCAGGCCACCGAATGGATGTGAATGCGGTCACCGCTCTTCACAACCTTAACCGCCTCTTCGGCGGAAACTGCCTTGTACATCATATTATGATCGTTTTTTTTATTTTCCGATAGCAAATATACGGATTTTAAAACATATAATCCCATACGGGCAACGCCACGGGCGTCGTCTTCAGGGCTTTCAGCGCCTTGTTGTCCAAGTATTTCTTATTGATGACGAAACGGAACATATATTCGTTGAACCAACCGTCGGTAAACGTCAGGTAGCCGTTGTGGCCCGCGTTGGCGCCCCAGCTGTTCTCAAACTCCCATTTAACGGGGTTGTCCTTGCCGTCGGTATCGCAGCCAATCAGCAGCATGGCGTGCGCCGAACCGCTCTGACGGCTCAGGATGCGGTCTTTCTTATCCATGCCGAAATCCACGCCCAGCAGGCTGTTGTAGTCGTAGAGCCCGGTATCGAGTATGCCGGCGTCCGACTGGAACTGTTTGCCCACGTCGCTGGACGTATATAAGGGCTCGTTGGCCTTAATCGAAGCCAAGGCCGCTTTCTTGATGTCTTCGAGCGGCAGGTTCAGGTAAATCCAGTTTAAGCCTTCGTAGGTGTTGCGGTAGTTGGCGATGTCATAGACCTGATAGTAGGGCCGCGTGGGGTCGTGCATAATCATGACGTAGTGGTCGGGCGTAAAGTCGGCCGGCACCACTTCTTCGTAAAAGCGCATCGGCGTATAGTTTTCCAAGGCCTTGATGTCGCCGTCTTTCGTCTTGTAACGCCACGTAAACTGAACGGGCGGCTCGCCGAGGCAGAGGCTCAGGATGCGGTAAACGTCCTTGAGCGCCGCCATCTTGATGTTGCGGAGCACGGTTTCGGTGGGCGCGGCGTCCAGCTGGTCGGCGGCGGCCTGAGCGGCGGCCTTGCGGATTTCCATGCCGCCCTTGCGCAAGCGTTCGTTTACGAGCGACACCATCTGCGACGTGGCGTTGGCGTGTTCGGTTTCGGGCATGACCTCAGCCGGCACAAGCCCGTATTTGGAGGCTACGTTGTAATAGAGGTTCCACACGCCGCCGTCGTTCACGGGGTCTTTGAAGAACGTCACCACTTCGCGGTCATCCTGGTCGCGGTCGGCCGTGCGTATCATATTTTCCAGAAACAGGTTCGACTTCTCCAATATATCGTAGAAATAAAGGTAGTTATGCGAAAAGTCAAACGCATCGATGTTGTATTTTTTCATGACCAACGGGCGCAACGTGTTCAAGGACGTGAACATCCAGCAACGGCCCGAACGCTTTTGGTCGGTGATGCCCTTGACATCGACGCGGTATTTGAAGAAATGGTCGATTTTGCCCTGACGTTCGCGGTTGAGCGCGTTGGCCTTGATGTTGGCGTCTTGCGTCAATACGTTCTGAATGGCACGCGTGGAAGCGTCTTTGTCAAAACTCTGACGCAACGTCTGCAATTCCGCTTCGTCCAACGCCTGCGCCATAGCCGGTTGAACCGCCGCGCCCGCTCCGAGGCACAGCAAGCCGGCGAGGAAACGCACGGCCGATTTTCGTAGATTCATCTTTTTCATATCGTGTTTTGTTTTCTATCGTAGTAATGCCGCGGGTCGCCCTTTTCAAAATAGCGGAGTTCGCACCCCGCCGCCCGCACAAGGGCTTCGATATTGGCCTTGGCGTCCTGCTCGCTCCCGCAGATGCAGAGTTTGTTTTCGTAAAGGAAATAGTTTTCGCGGTAACGACCCGGCGTGATGTTGGGCATGATGACGTTGGCCGCGATGCGCAAGGCCGCCTCCCGCCCCTGCGGATGCAACGAGGCCATGGCCGTGGTGGCCGCCATGTTGAGCGTGGGGATGATGAGCCGCAGCAAGGCCAGCATATTGAGCGAAAGTTCGTAGCGTTCGGCCAGGCTCGGAATCTCGTGCCGCCGCGCGTAGAGCGGCGTTTCCCGATGTTCGATGTAGGGCCCCATGCCCACCATGTCGATGCCGAAATCACGGAAAAACGCGAGGTCGGCGGCCAAATCGGCCTCCGTCTGACCGGGCAGGCCTATCATGACGCCGCTGCCCACCTGATAGTCGGCGGCCTTGAGGGCTTCCAAGGCCTTGATGCGGTCGTCGAAGCGGTGGTCGGCCGGGTGCAGCTGCGCGTAGAGCGCGGGATTGGAGGTCTCGATGCGCAACAGATAGCGCGTGGCGCCGGCCGCACGCCAGCGTTCGTAGGTTTCCGGCGTCTGTTCGCCCAACGAGAGCGTGACGCCGAGGCGGCCCTCCGTCCGCCGTGCCGTTTCTTTCAACAGCCGTTCTATCGTGCCTACAAACGCCTCGTCCTGCCGCTCGCCGCTTTGCAGCACGATGGAGCCGAAGCCCGCGCGGTAGGCGTTTTCCACGGCCGTCAGCACCTCGTCTTCCGTAACCGCATAGCGGTTCACGGCCGGATTGCCGGAACGGATGCCGCAATAGTAGCAGTTCTTGCGGCAGATATTGCTGTATTCGATTAGACCGCGCAGATAGACCTGCGGCCCTACCGTGGCCAACTTGACCGCGCGCGCGGCCTCCCGTAAGGCTTCCGCCTGTGCACCGCGCCATTGCAAGCATTGGGCCCAGTCGGCGGGCGTATGGCCGATAAGGGCTTGCGTGGCAGCATTGTCTGCGGGAGGCCGCGCCGCCGACTGCGGCCGTGCCGCCTGCTGTCGTATATATGTGGAGCTCTGCGGCAGCAACGCGCCCCGCAGCAAGATAAAGCGGTGGGCATAGGGTGCCAACGCCTCTGGCAAACGCGGCACGGCCGTTTCCCCGTCGGCGGCGCGGGCGGGCGCTTCGGCGCCCGCCGCGCGCGGATAGACCAACACGCGACACCAGTCCAAGATGGTCTCAAACGACCGCCAGTCCGTAAACTTCTCCAAATTGTCCTCGCCCATAAGCAGGTAGAGCGGCCGCGCTGTACCCTCCTGCGCGCGCACCCGCTCCAACGTATGCACCGTGTAAGACGGACGCGGCAGATGCAGTTCCATATCGCAGGCCCGCATCCCGGCGCGGCCGGCCAAGGCCTCGTTGAGCAAGGCCCACCGCCGTTCGTCCGGCCACATCTCGGCTTCGGCCTTGAACGGGTTTCGCGCCGAAAGCATGAACCATAGGTCGGCCTGCCCGTCGAAATGGCGCAAAGCCGCCTCCGCCACGGCGATATGCCCCGTATGCACCGGATTGAAAGAACCGAAATAGAGAATGAGCGGGCGGTTGTTCATCGCGTTGGTCGTTATTCCGCCTGCAAAAAGGCCGTTACCGCCGCCTGCACTTCGGCCACGGCGCGTTCCAAGTCATCGTTGACGATGCGCAAGTCAAAGCGCGGCGCGAAACCCAACTCCTCCTCCGCGCGGTCGAGCCGCTTTTTCAGGGTTTCCGGCGTTTCCGTGCCGCGTCCTTCCAAACGCCGTTTCAACTCGGCCACACTCGGCGGCTGGATGAAGATGGCCAAACTCTGTTGCGGGAACTGTTCCTTAATGCGCAGACCGCCCTTCACGTCCACGTCAAACACCACGTCCTGATTCTGCGCCCAAATGCGCGAGAGTTCGCTTTTCAACGTGCCGTAGAACTGGCCCGCATACACTTCCTCGTATTCGAGAAAGTCGCCGGCCGCCACGGCCTTGCGGAACTCGTCGGCCGTAAGGAAATAGTAATCCCGGCCGTTTTGTTCGCCGGGCCGCATCTGTCTGGACGTGGCCGATACCGAAAACGCCAGCCGCGGCAACATCGGCAGCACCCGACGCACAATCGTGGTCTTGCCGGAGCCCGAAGGGGCCGAAAATATAACGAGTTTGCCTTGTCTTCCCATCATCTGCACTTTTTGAATTGTAAAGTTAGTGCAAATCGAGCACAGAAACAAATCCGCTATAAAATCACCCCAATTCGGGGAAACGGCGTTTGAGCAAATCGTAGAACGTGGCGTAGGCCAAAGAGTTTTCATCCCAAGCGTGCTGCCGGCACAGCGTCTGCCACAGCGCCGAAGCCGCCGTTGCGTCCTCGGCTTCGTTCAAACGGCTTACCGCCTCGCCATAGGCCTTGATATTGCCGCTAAACAGCTCTTGGGTCAACAGATATTTTTCATTCACGCCGATGGTCATCTTCAAATCGACCGGGCGCGTATGCTGTATGTCGTAAATCGTCTGCGGGGCCTTGAACTTATCCACCATCGTGCGGAGTTGGCCACCGTGCAGGTTGGCGCGCGTGGAACGCAGGCTTTCCATAAGGCTGTCGCCCGCGGCGACGGGTTCCGGCGCGGTGTCGGGACGGGCCGTGGACGAAACCGCCACGCCCGACATATCCTGCTCGCCCGGCTTGACCTGCGCCTGCGCCATGGCCGTAAGTTGCGTGATATACGATTGCGGCTGGTCTTCTTCCTTAACCGTAAACTGCGCCATCGTTTCCTGCTTGATGGCCTCGTAGAGCTCGTTGGCCGGAGAGGGCGCGGGTTCGGGCTCAGGCATGGAAACGGGCTCCGGTTCGGGTTCGGGCATAGGCGCGGCCACCGCTTCAGGCATCGGTTCGGGTTCGGGCGCGGGGGCCGGTTCTTCGTCAAAGAACAAACCGAGTTCCGGTTCCTTGGGCTTTTCCACCGGGACGGCGGCTTCCATCACCTCCGCTTCCCCGGCTTCCTCCACCACGGCCGCCACGGCCTCCGGCAGTTCCGCATCCGCTTCCCCGCTCGGCATCACCTCAAAGCCAAACGACAGTTCATCCTCGTCGGCTTCCTCCAAAATAGCCGTCACCGTGGGTGCGGGCACCGGTTCGGGGGTCGGTTCAGGTTCAGGCGCCGGCGCGGCCACCGCTTCGGGTTCGGCGGGCGGCACGGGGGCTTCTTCCGCCACCGTGCGTTTAAGGGCCGCCAGCGTTTCCTTGACCGACTTCAAACTGTTTTCCTTTTCCCCGAAACACATCCGTTCAAAATCCGTCACCACGTCCAACAAACCCTGTATTTCTGTCTTCAACCGGGTAAAATCCGCCTGCGTCCGCGCGTGTTCATCCATCATCAACGCTTCCGCGCCGGCCACCACCTTATCCAATTCATTGATAAGACGCGATTGAAATTCTGCGATATTCATAGCCTTACACTTTAAGTCACGATATACTAAACCGCCTGCAAGATAGAGATAATTCCGCCGCCCGACACACCGCCCCCGCCTTTTTTGCTAACAATGCCACGTTAGCATAAAAAAAGACGGCGGCCCCTCTCGGAACCGCCGCCTTTTCGGTATTCAACAAACGAAGCCGCTTACCAAATCACGGCGCGTTTTTCGGGCGCAAGCCACATCGCGTCGCCCTCGTGGATGTCGAACGCTTCAAGGAATTCGGCCACGTGCGGCAACGTGCCGTTTACGCGCCAACGACCCAAGGAGTGCGGGTCAATCATCGTCAAACGACGGATTTCCTCGTCACGGACATTGCCGGCCCATACGTTGGCATAGGAGAGGAAGAAGCGCTGCGCCGGCGTAAAGCCGTCGATTTCGCCTTCCGGATGCTGCTGCAAGGCTTTCTGCAAAGCGGCGAACGAGATGTTCAGACCGCCGTTGTCGGCGATGTTCTCGCCCAACGTGAAGCGGCCGTTGGCGTGCAGGGAGTCGATAACGACAATCTGGTCGAAATGGTCGATAAGACGCTGGGCGCGTTCGCTGAACTTCTCGGCGTCTTCGGCCGTCCACCAGTCGTTGAGATTGCCGTTCTTGTCGAACTGACGGCCCTGGTCGTCGAAGCCGTGCGTCATTTCGTGCGCGATAACCACGCCGATGGCGCCGTAGTTGATGGCGTCGTCACCGTTCATGTAGAAGAACGGCACTTGCAGGATGCCCGCCGGGAAGCAGATTTCGTTCGTCGTCGGGTTGTAGTAGGCGTTTACGGTCTGCGGGAACATCTGCCATTCGTTGCGGTCCACCGGCTTGCCCAATTTGCTCATCATATAGTCGCAATCGAATTTATTGGAACGCAATACGTTGGCAAACAACGCATCGTCTTCTACCTGCAAGTCGTCGTAGCTGCGGAACGTGTCGGGATAACCCACCTTCACCAATACGGAAGCCAGCTTGTCTTTGGCCTTCGCCTTGGTTTCCTCGCTCATCCACGTATTGCTGTCAAAACGATCGTTCATCGCCGCCTTTACGTTGTCAATCAGTTCAATCATGCGGGCCTTGGCCTCGGGCGGGAAGTAACGGGCCACATAGAGTTCGCCCAAACCTTCGCCCACAACGCCGTCCACAAAATCCACGGCGCGTTTCCAACGGGCGCTCATTTCCTGCTTGCCCGACAGCGTGCGGCCATAGAAATCGAACGACTGCGCGTAGATTTCATCGCCTACGTAAGAGGCCGAAGCACGGATGATATTCCACTCGTAATAGGCCTTGAGTTCTTCCAGCGTGGCCTTATCCACGATGGTGGCCAGCTTCTGCATCATCGGCAGCTGGTCAACGCTCAGTTCCTTAACCGTATAGTTGGGCGAGAGTTCGGCGAAATAGGCCGTCCAATCCAAAGCCGGGAACAGTTTCTGCAAATCTTCCACCGTCATGCGGTTGAAGTTGTTCTTAGGCACACGGCATTCCTCGCGCGAGAAATGGCTGGCCGCGATACGGCTTTCCAAGGCCAACACGTCGGCCGCCTTGGCGCGGGCCTCGTCGGGCGTGGCGCCATACAGCACGAACATCTTTTCCATCATATTGACGTAGGCCGCACGGATTTTCTTGTTGTTCTCGTCCTGTTCCAAGTAGTAGTCACGGTCGGGCATCCCCAGGCCGCCCTGGTCGAGGAGCATCAGGTTCTCTTCGCTGTTTTCGATGTCGGGGCCGACATAGTAGAAGAAGAACGGCATGATGCCCTGGTGGTGCAGACCGGCCAGCGCGTTCATCACGGCCGCCTTGTCATCGAGCGCCTGAACGCTTTCCAGCAAAGGTCGTACCGGTTCCATACCCTGTTCGTTCAACTTGGCGGAATCCATCATCATATTGTACAGCATACCGATTTTTTTGGCCGTACCCGTTTCCTTGTCCACATTCGCGGCCAAGTCCGTAATCAAGGTTTTGAGCTGGTTCTGACTCGTCTCGCGCAACTGGTCGAACGCACCGTAGCGGGAGTATTCGCCCGGCAGCGGGTTCTTCGCCATCCAGCCGCCGCAGGCGTACTGATAGAAATCCTGCTTCGGGTCAACCGAAGTATCCAAATTCGTCAGATCCAAAGACTGACGGGACTGCTTGCAGCCCGTACCGAACAGCATGAGGCACGCCATCGGCAAAATCATCCAATGTTTCATATCTGTTGTTGATTTATATAATTTTCAAAAAGTTACCACCGCTCCCTTTTGAACGGGGTCGCAAAAATAACGTAAATTAAGCGCAGAAACAAATCCTATTCTTTCGGTTCCACGTGGATGCCGATATGGGTGTTCTCGCCGAATTCCGCCCTCAGGCGCCGTTCGATGGCCGTGGCGCGGTCGTGCGCCTCATACAGCGGCCGGTTGCCGTCCATGCGGATGTGCACCTCTATGGCGTAACGGTTGCCGATACGCCGCGTCTTGAGCTGGTGCGGCGAAGCCACGTCCGGAAACGACAGGATGATGTTCCGTATCTTGTCCTCTTCCTCTTTCGGCAACGACTTTTCCAACAGTTCGTCCACGCAGGGCTTGAGCAAATGGACGGCCACCCGGAATATGAATACGCTTACGACCATCGCGGCCAAGGGGTCCAGCACGCGCCAATTGCCGCCCAAGAATATCGCGCCGGCAATCCCCAAGGCCGTGCCGATGGACGACAGCGCATCGCTGCGGTGATGCCAGCCATTGGCCACCACCGCCTGTGAATTCAGATGCTTACCCTTGACAACCGTATAACGGTAAAGCGCTTCCTTGACGAGCACCGAAACGCCGGCGGCCACCAACGCCAGCATATCCGGCTGCACCAAGACGTCGCCGTGCAGGAAATGCCATATCTCCATCGCGCCGCTCCGAAAGATGCCGAGCGCAACGGCACACAATATCAACCCGATGACCGCCGTCGCCAGCGTCTCGTACTTGCCGTGCCCGTAGTCATGGTCTTCGTCGGCCGGCTTGGCGGACAGGCGCACGAATATCACGACGATGATGTCGGTAATGAAATCCGACAGCGAATGCACCGCATCGGCCACCATGGCGGCGCTATGCCCCAATATCCCCGCCGTGAATTTGAAAGCCAACAGCAGGAGGTTGCACACACTGCCCGTCAGCGTTACACGGTAAATTCCCTTTTCCCTTTCCGTCATGGTCGCCTTAGCCATATCAAACTATATATTCGTTATCAAATCTCGAAAGTCCGTTCGCCGACCTTTTTCTGTGCGGAAAAACGGTAAGACGCGGCGGAGGATGCAACCGCCTCTACCGACGTCGTTTCGCCAACCCTCAGGCGGTAAACGGCCCCGGGGTGACGGTGCTTGAGCAACGCGAGCAGGGCCACGGCCTTTTCCAAGCCGTCGCCACGGCCATAGTTCCAGACCTCATCGGGCTGCGCGAGCCTAAACGCCTCCTCGTAGATGGAGACCGACGGCATGGCTTGCAAACGCGCATAGACCGCCTCGTCCGACAGCCCGTCGCACATCGTGACGCCCACCGGATTGCGCTCGACGGCCGCTTTCAAAAAGGGCGTCCAATCCACGGCCCGCATATCGCGATAGGCGTAAACGGCCAAATCCGCCCAATCCGCGCCGGCCGCCGCCTGTGCATATACATAATCGCGGTATTCCTCCCGCGACAAGCCGGGCGCGAGCGTCCAAGCCGCCTCCGTCTCAAACCGCTTGTCGGCGGCCGACGGCAAACGCGGCTCCACGTGCAGAAAGGCCTTCAACTCCGAAAACAGCGGCTGCACGTTGTCGCAATGCCCTATCAGCAATTCTTCCAGAAAATAGCGTTCGTACTGCGCGAAACCGCAGTCCGGATGCAGGTAGAGGTAGTCTTCCACCTCGTTTATCAGTATCTTGTCCTCCATGCGCGAGAGCGAGAACGCCTGCGCCTCCATCTCCTGCAACAAGGCGGCGCGGCTCTCGTTGTCGAAACGGTTTTTGCTCGAACGCTGCGCGTTGAAAACGCTCCGCATAGGCAGATAGCACGTCTTGCCGTTGTGACGGTGCGCGTATTGGAAGCAGTCCCAGTATTTCTCGCGGCTGAACAGGAAGTTGGCGAACGTCTCGAACGTCAGCGGCGCGGACAGGTAGGCGCGGAACCGCTGCCGAAAGTCGGCATAGGCCGCCGGATCTATCGTCGCCTTTTCGTAAAACGTATGGATGTAGCCGCTTACGTGCGACACTATCGTAATGTTCTCGTGTTCGACCGCACGCCGCGCCTTGGCCGAAATCTCGGTGCCGTTGTACCACATCTTCTTGGTGACGATGCGGCGGTTGTTGGTCATGAAGCCTTCGCCCTCGGCCATGAAGTTCTGCGAATGGAGCGGCGTGGCAATCATAAACATCTTTTCCAACGGGATATGCCCCACAACGAACATGGCGGCCACGTAAAGCGCGGCCAGCGAAACGCACTCGCCCGCCCCCGTCGCATAGCCCTCCTTGTAGCGAAACGCCTTCATGGCCTCGACGGTCTCGGTCTTCCAATACGGAATCTGCTCGTCGTTGTAGCGGTCCAAGCCGAAATGGCGGCGGATGTCGATGTCGAAATAGTACTTGTCGCCCTCGTAGCCGAACAGCGCGTTCGACACGCGCAGCGCGGCCATATCGACGAAGTCTTTGAAACGCGCGATTTCAACCGCTTTGGTCGTGAGCCCCCACGTGTCCAAATCCAGATTGAACACGAAGTGGTCCATGATGTATTGCTTGATGCGGTTGAGCTTGTAGTTGAACGACTTTTTCTCGATGTTGGCGAACCACGGGTCGCGCTTCCACGCCCACAGTTCGGGCGAAAGGATGTTGGCGACGACGAGCGCGTACATCAAATCGGGAAAGATGAAGATTTCCATGTCGGAGAGGCTGTACGCGCTGGACAGCCGCTCCAAACGGGACTTATCGGCGGGGGTAAGTTTTTGTTCCGTCCGTTCCATACCTCAGGCGTTTGAGCGGGTTTCAAATTGCAGGGACGCGGGTTGACCCGACGCGCCGACGCGCAACTCGGCCGGCACGCCCATATAGAGCGCATGATGGTTTTCGATATGGCCGGCGGGGAAGTCGTAATAGACGGGATAGCGCGCGCCCTTGGCATAGGCGGCTTCCACATAGCGCTGCACGGTTTCCGTGACGCTCTGCCCCAACGGGCGCGCGCCGGGACGGACGCCCGTAAACGCGCCGACGATAAGCCCGGCCAAACGGTCGAACCAACCGCCACGGTACAGGTTGAGCAACATCCGGTCGATATGGTAGTCCAACTCGTTCAGGTCTTCGATGAACAGGATTTTGCCGGCGGGGTCTATATCGGTGGGCGTGCCGCGCAGGCTGTAAAGCACCGAGAGGTTGCCCCCCACGAGCGGCGCCCGTGCCGTACCGGCCCGCTGGGCGGGGTGCGGCGGCAAGGCCGTGTAGCCGAGCCCTTGGCCAAAGAGCGCACGGTGGAGCGTATCCACCGCCGGATGGGCGGGGTCGGCGGGCGTGGGATAGGTCTGCGGCATGGCGGCATGCAGCGAGGCCACGTGCAGATGCCGTTGCAGGTGCGAATGCAGCACCGTCAGGTCGCTGAAGCCCACCACCCATTTGGGATGACGCGCAAAGGCCGTAAAGTCCAAATCGTCAAGGAGCGAGGCCGTGCCGTAGCCGCCGCGCGTGGCGACGACGGCCTTGATGTCCGGGTTGTCCAACGCCTGTTGCAGGTCGTGCAGACGGTCTTGCCGCCGGCCGGCGAACAAGCCCGCCCGGTCCAAAACGTGGCCGCCGGTCTGCGGGTTCAAGCCCCAGGCCTCCAACTGACGCAACCCCCGTTCCAGACAAGCCGGCTCGATGCAGCCGGCCGGCGAGACGAGGGCCACCTTGTCGCCCGCCTGCAAAAACGGCGGTATGATCATCGCTTGCTTATCCTCCATGTCGTCCTAGCGTTATTCCTCTGCGAAGATACGAATTTAAGCCCAAAAATCGCTATTTTTGCAAAAAAGACCGCCCGCCCGTTGGGCCGCCGCGCCCCGTCGGCCCGGCGGAAGCGGACAACGGTTAAAGCCCTTACCCCTATGCACAACGAAATCTTTATCGGTCTGCTGGGCCGCCGCAACCAAGGCAAAAGCGCCCTCATGAACCTGCTGACCGGCCAACAGGTATCCATCGTTTCCGACACGCCCGGCACCACGACCGACCCGGTCAAGAAATCGATGGAGGTCTTCGGCCTGGGCCGCTGCGTGTGGATAGACACGGCCGGCTGGGATGACGAGGGCGGCGTGGGCTTTCAGCGCGTGGAACGCAGCCGCCGCACGCTCGACCTGTTGCAGGCGGCGGTCGTCCTGTTCTCGCACAACGGCTTCGGCGAGGCGGAGCAAGAAATATGCGAGGCGCTGACGCAGAAACGGGTGCCGTTCGTGCTGCTTCACAACAAACGGGACGAACAGCCGCTATCCGACGCGCTGAAAGCCGATTTGGCGCGGCGATACCCCAACAGCCCCATCGTGGATTTCTCGACGGTGCAACCGGCCCAAGCGGGGGATGAGCCCGCGGCGCCGCTCATCGCCGCGCTCAAAACGCTGCTCGGCGCAGCGCACGCCGCCCCCCGCCCCGTGTTGGAGGGGCTGATTCAAGCCGGCGATTTGGTCTTGCTCGTGACGCCCATCGACGCCGAAGCGCCCAAAGACCGCCTTATCCTGCCGCAGGTGCAAATCAGCCGCCAGTGCCTTGACCTGCACGCCGGCTGCCTGCTCTGCCAGCCCGCGGAGCTGCCGCAGATGCTGCAACGGCTCAACGCCCCGCCCCGCCTCGTCATTACCGACAGCCAGGCGTTCAAGGAAGTGCACGCGATGTTGCCGGCCGAACAGCCGCTTACGAGTTTCAGCATCTGCCTCGCGCGGCAGAAAGGGCCGTTCGACACCTATCTGCAAGGCACGCCCCATATCGCACGCCTGCGGGACGGCGACCGCCTGTTGCTGCTGGAATCGTGCACGCACCAAGTCAACTGCCACGACATCGGCCGCGTCAAGCTGCCGAACCTCCTGCGGCAACGCACGGGCAAACAACTGCAATTCGAATTCGTGTCGGGGCTGAACCCGCTGCCCGACACACCCACCGACTACGCCATGGTGATTCAATGCGGCGGCTGCATGGTGACGGGCAAACAGCTGGAACAGCGGCTGACGCCCTTTATCGAAGCCGGCGTGCCGGTCAGCAACTACGGCATGACCCTCGCCTACCTGCAGGGCATCTTTGACCGCGCCGTGGCCCCGTTCCGAAAGGGATAACCGCTCAATAAGTCAAGGCGAACTTCAAACCGACGGCCTCGGAAATCATAATGAACGTGGAGAGTTGCATATCCGTCTCTCCCTTTTCAATCAAGGCCACATATTCCCGCCGCTTGCCTATTTTCTCGGCAAGCTGTTGTTGGGTCATGCCGGCCGATTTACGGGCATTCTTAAGCACTTCGGCATAATACCATGCACGGGCCTTCGCGTCAAATTCTTCACGCTTAGCCGTCCCCCTCGCGCCATACGTTTCTACAAACATATCTTCCATCGTCGGAAGATGTTTGAGCTTCTTCATGTCTATTTTAGGTTTCATGATGTAAATGTAATAAATTTATTACTTTTTGCAAAATGGCCGCCTACCAACATCAAGAAAATCGTGGCACACCGCAAGGAATTCGAGGCGGGGAAATAAATTTGCGACCTAAAGAATTTATCTTTACTTTTGTGACGCGCGACCGAAAGGCGGTGCGCTTTATACATAGAAAACCATGAAAAAAACAATCTTTTCAAAACTGGCCTTAGCATCGCTCGCTTTGGTGGCATCTTTTACCTTCTCCGCTTGTAACCACGATGATGAAACGGATGAACCTAATGCACCTGAAGAGCCCAAGGTTGAGGACAAGTTCACCACCGAGTACACATTTGATGTTGAGTTTTCCGAAGATCTACTGAAAACCATGGATGTGAAAGCTTACGTACTCTCGCCTAACGGCAGCGTGACGGAAGAAAGCATCACCGAGGCCAAGAATACATGGATGCTGAAAGGTGACTCCGTTCCGGATAAGGCCGGCGTACGATTGGCGTTTCAAATCAAGTCCGACGAATTCTCTGGCGCTTATTCGATTGGATACACAGCCAACAGTACGGTAATCTGCCGAAACAACGATATTGCTGTAAGTACTAAATCCAGCCTAAACGGTCATACATTATCCATAGCAGCGGAAAAGCTGCCGGAGTACTATGAGAAAAGATATGCTTCCGGCACTATTCTCGCGGGAGAGGTAAACTCGTCAGGTGAAGCAAGTATTACAGATGGTTCAAACCTTGATTTCGGACTTAACTAGCCTATATAATGTTCTACAGGCGCGCGTTAACCTTTAGTTAGGCGGGCTTTCGTGGAAATGAAAAAGGGGCTTTAATAGCCCCTTTTCTTATTAATTCCGTGGAGGATATGGGACTCGAACCCACTACCTTTTGATTGCGAACCAAACGCTCTACCAGATGAGCTAATCCCCCAAAAGCGGGTGCAAAGATACAACATTTTTTTTATTTTGAAAATCCGGCGTTACGTTTCCCGTCTTGCCGACCCGAATATATTCCGTACCTTTGCATCCTATCCGCGCCATAACGCGCCTATCTAAAACCGTTGACCATGGATATCGAACAATTCCGGGAATACTGTCTGTCTTTCGAGGGCGTGACCGAGAAGATGCCGTTCGGCAAATTCGCGGCGCGCTATGACTCCATTTTGGCGTTCTACGTCCTCGACCATATGTTCTGCTTTATCGACATCGACAATTTCACGTTCGCGAACATCAAGTCCACCCCCGACGGCATAGAAGAACTATGGATGCGCTACAACGCGCCGAGCAAGCCGATGAACCGAAGCCTGAAACACTGGGTGCAAGTAGAATTCGGGCACGATATTCCGGATGCTAAAATTCTGGAACTGACGGCCAACGCTTACCGTCTCGTCAAGACGCAATACGGCAAGAATAAGTCCCGGCCTCCCGCGCGCCCTCGATAAAGCTGTCGGCGAGCAAATCGCTGTTCGAACCCTGCCGCAGGCTCGTGCTGATGACCACGATGTTTTTCATCCTAACGCAGGTTTTTATTGAAGAAATCGACGATTTTGCCCCAAGGTATCGCTTGGTTCTCGCCCCCATCGTAAAGGTCGGTATGGCTGGCACCGGGCACGATATACAGCTCTTTGTTGTCGCCCTTGAGCAACCGGTAGGCCGCCTCGCCGAAGTAACGGGAATGGGCTTTCTCGCCATGCACGATCAGCACGGCGTTTTCCAATTCATCGGCATATTCGAAGAACTTGAAGTTGAGGAACGGCAGAACGGAAGTCGTGTTCCAGCCTTCGTTAGAGTTGAGCGAACGGCTGTGGTAGCCGCGCGGCGTCTTGTAATAGGCGTAGTAGTCTTTGACGAACTGCGGCGCGTCGTCGGGCAGCGGGTCAATGACGCCGCCGGCCCGTTGATAGGCGCCATTGCGGTAATCCGCGCTCCGTTGCGCGGCCAAGGCGGCCCGCTTGGCATTGCGTTCCGCGGCCGTGTTCTCGCTGTCGTAGTAGCCGTTCGCACTCACACGCGTCATGTCGTACATCGTGGAAGCCACCGTGGCCTTGATGCGCGGGTCGTTGATGGCGGCCTGAATGGCGATGCCGCCCCAGCCGCAGATGCCGAG
>CAYTZG010000007.1:0-87695 GCA_964442435.1 uncultured Bacteroidaceae bacterium
CCTGATGCACGGCGTATGACGACAGGTATTCCTGCGTGCGGCCGGGGTAGCCGAATACAAACGTAAAGTCGCCCGGGTTCAGGCCCCGCAGGCTGATGGGGAAGAACTGACGCGGGCGGTAGGGGCGGTTGTCCGCGCTGTACGGCGCAGGCTCGTTGTTGCTGTCGGCATAGATGCGGAACACCGAGAAGTCGCCCGTATGGCGCGGCCACATCCAGTTGTCGGTGTCACCGCCGAACTTGCCGATGTTGGAGGGCGGCGTTCCCACCAGGCGCACGTCCTCAAACACCTCGTTCACGAACATATAATATTGGTTGCCGTAGTAAAACGGCACGATGCGGACGCGGTAATGCGTGCCGGCTTCGGTGGCCTCCTTGAGCGCCTGCATGCGCTGCCGCACGCTGTCGGCCCGTTCTTTCTCGCTCACCCCCTCCGGCAGTCCGCCCAATATGGCCTCCGTCACGTCCTCCATGCGCACGAGGAACGTCACGCTCAGGCCGGGGCAAGGCAGTTCGTCGGCCTCCGTCGCGGCCCAAAACCCGTTCGTCAGGTAGTCGTGTTCCAACGACGAGTGGTATTGGATTTGGCCGAAGCCGCAGTGATGGTTCGTAAAGAGCAGCCCGCGGTCCGACACCACCTCGCCCGTGCAGCCGCCCCCGAAAATCACCACGGCGTCTTTGAGCGAACTGTGGTTGATGCTGTAGATGTCCTCCGCGCTCAGTTGCAGCCCCTTGCTCTGCATATCCGCCTCGTTGCGGTTCAAAAGCATGGGAATCCACATCCCTTCGTCGGCCCGCGCCGGCGTTCCGAGGCCCGCCGGTAGCAGGATGCCTGCCAGCAGCAGGCCTAAAATCCAAAATCGTTTCATAATTTATGCTGTTTAATAAATGCGGTTTTTTATATGCTGTTTTAAACTTCCGTCTCCGCCGGCAGCGCGCAGCCCTCCCGCTGGCAGACCTCTTCCAGTTTGGCGCGTTCCCACGGCTTGCCGTAGTCAAACAGCTGTCCGAACGGTTGCGTCAGTTTCTTGAGCAGCAGCGTGCTTTCGGGCTGTACGTTGTGCAGCTTCCACATCGCCTCCTCCACCGCCGCCCAGTCGGGATGCGTCAATTTGAGGCTGATGAACTGATCCACGTTATATATCTTGGTCTCTATGTTCGAGATATTCTCCGAAAGAATCTGCCGCCGCGCCTTTGTTATTTGCTGTTCGCCCACCTCATACAGCACGTTGAGGTATTTCTCGTACAGCACGTATTCGTTGAGCATGAACGCCAGGTCGCGTCCCGCAAAGCGGCGCCAGAACACCATGGGTTGCGGCGTGGCCGTAAAGCGGCCGAGCATGAACGAGCCGGCGTCCAGCCCCGACCGTTTGCGTTCCAGACAAAAGGCGTCGGCGTGTTCGAAGAACGTGATTTTGCGGTCGGTGGACAGCAGCTCATACACCCGGTATTGGTCTTGGTGCGAGCCCATCGAGCTCTCCATCAGCTGGCTCACGTATTGTTCCACGTTGCTGTCAAACCATTCGTTCACAAACGCGCGCGCCGTTTCGGGATGCTCGCTCATGTCGGTGCGGATAAGTCGCACGAGGTTGTTCAAGTCCACGATGTCGGGCACCTCTATCGAGGTCACGATGTCGGTATATTTCCGATAGGCCTCCTTCATGCGGATGAATACCGCCTCCTCCTTGGGCGTCAGGTCAAGCTGCACGCCGTTGAGGTAATCGAGGAAGCGCGCCGGCTTGAACTGGGCGCGTCCCTTGTAAATCGTGGCGTTCTTGCTGGAGAGCGTTATCTCGTCGCCCTCGCTGATGCGCAGGCCGTCCGCGTTTACGAGCGATTTCGCTTCCAGACGCACGCCGTATTGTTGCAGGTTCAGGAAGGCCGGAATGCCGTAGCCGCGGCAGGCCGTCACCACGTGGATGGCGGCGGGCGTCATGCTCGCGATGGCGTCCATCTCGCTCAGCACAATCGTGTCTTCGGGCAGGAAACGTTCCTTGCAGAGGCAGATTTTCTCGCCCTTGCGTTTCAGCTCCAAGGCCACGGCCGTATTGAAGCAGAGTTTGGCCGACACCGCCGAGCGCGGCAGCACGTTCACGCCGCGCGAGAAGAAGATGAGCGTCTGCAACGAACTGTCGTCTATGCGCTCCGAGAAAATCTGCCGCCGGTGGTACGGGCGCACGAGTTCGCCCACGCGCCGTTTGCTGATCATGCCGGCTTCGTACAGGGCCACCGACGACAGCAGGGCCGAGCGGCCGGTCAACTCGCTCTCGTTGATTTGCAGCACGGCAAACAGGTCGGCCTTGCCCTGACGGCTCTCCGTGCCGAATTCAATCGTGACGGGCGAGCCCAGCCGTTTCTCCAATTTGGGCAACAGCGGGTCGAAGTGATACACGGCCGGAAACGTCTCCTTGATTTGCGCGCGGTCGAAGTATTCGCAGTCTTGGGGCGAGAGGTTGCCGGTCATGATTTCCTCGCCGAAGATGTCGGGATAACTCTCTATCTGCACGCCCAAGCCCGTGCGGGAATGGCGGCTGTACAGCACGCCCGGATACGACGACTCGCTGCCGATGGTCCACACCATCTTCTGCAGAATCAGCGACGGGTAGGCCGTCCGCCCCTGCATGAACGTCATGAGCAGGTCTTGGTTGTTCCGATAGAAGTTGCGTATATATTTAAGATAAGCGTAAAGCTGTTCGAAGGCGTCGTCCAAGTAGCGTTTGCCGTTCGGATGCCGTTCTATGAGCCGTTCCGTTTCGGCAATCCATTGCTGACGGCGTTCCAGCGCGGCCTGCCGTTCCTGTTTGCCCGACGGGCGGCTGTGACGCGCTATTTCTTCGGCCTGCGCCTCCGCTTCGTAGGGGTTGGGCTCGTTGAAAAGCATACGGTACAGCCCGATAAGGTTGTTCCAATAGATGCGCGTGGCCATCTGTGCACCGTGGTTGCGCAACAGCCCCTTGTAGGCCGTGCGGTTCGTGCCCACGTTGAGCAGGGTGGGCATGAGGCCGGGTATATATTGTGGCATCGTGCTGCGCAGGGCCATGATCAGCGGGGCGGCTGAGGCACCGAGCCGGCAGCCCGTCATGATTTCGAGGTTGCGGACGGCTTGTTTCAGATAGGTGCGCTGACGTTCCTCCTCTTCGGCCAGTTGCGCCGGCGCCGCGTTGGCGAAGCGGGCGGCCTGTTCAAACACCTTCGACGACAGCAGGCTGAAGTCGGGCACGGCGTAGCCCGTGCGCGTAAGGTCGGTCAGCATCACGCCCTTGTGGCTGATTTCGTAAACGTTGTGCGTCTTGGGCGACAGGGCGGAGGTTACGTATTCCGTGTCGATGAGCGGGTGGCCCGACACATAGGCGCGGCATTGCTCGTAGAATTCGCGGCGGACGGATTGCAGGCGCGCGGTGGCTTCGGCCTCGCCGCGCGACTCCAAAATCAGCAGTTTGAGAAACTCCTCGGCTTCCGCGCCGCGGTGCCGCAACATATAATAGACATCGTACCAGCGCGGCGCGATTTCGGCGGGCTCGGCCGTGTCTTTCGGCCAGCGGTAGATAATCGTGCCCGGCTTGTTGCCTTCCGGCTCGCGGTCTTTCTCAAACTCCCGTGCGCCCTTCTCCACAAAGAGGTTGAGCATAAAGTAGTTCGGATAACTCCCTCGGATTTTATAGGCGATTTTGTTTTGCATACCGAAAAGCGATTTAGTGGCCGTACCGTCGCGCCGCGGCGATGAGTTCCGCATCCACGCCCAAACAGGCCGCCACGTCCAAGGCCTGCATCTCGGCGGGCGAGTCGGCGCGGACTTCTTCTACGCCATAGTCCATAAAGTTCTGCAGTTGGCTCAGGAAATCGTCCGTCCGTTCCTCCGCTTCGCCGGCCCGTATCGCCGCCCGGTCTTTGCAGGCGGCCGCCCAACGGCCGGTGTCGAGCCCCTTTACCCGCAGGCGCCGCGGCGCGTTGTCCACGTGCTCGTAGTGCGTGCTGACCAGGGCCGCCGAGCCGAAGCCCGTGGCCGTGTCTGCGGCCGCCGTCCTAATCTGCCGCCACAGGTCGAAAAACGCGCATACAATCGCGCTGCCCTCGGTGGGGTTCGTCGTCCGCGCCAGTTCGTCGGCCAGGAACAGGATGCGTTTGCCTTGCCGCAGTTTGCGCACGGTCTCGTTCAGCGACAGGATTTCCGCGCCAAACGACGAGAGGCCGCGGCTTTCGTTCTGTTCGTCGCCCACAATGCGGCATACCTCGTCAAACAGCGTCAGCCGCGCGGCCTGCGCCGGCACGAAGAAGCCGAATTGCGCCAGTGTCTGCGCCAGGGCGAGCGCCTTGATGAGAATCGTCTTGCCGCTCATGTTCGCGCCCGTCAGCAGACAGGCGTCGCGGTCAAGCGCTATGTCCACGGCCTGATAGGCCCGTCCTTGCGCTTGGCATTGCTCAAACAGCGGCGGGTAAAAGAGGCCGGTGTAGGCGAGGGCGGGCGCGGAGGCCGCCAAGTCCGTCCCCGTCAGGATGTCGGGGCAGTGGCAGTGGTGCGCCTCGGCCCATTCCGTTTTGGCTATCAGAAAGTCCCAGGCCACGAGCCCGTCCAAGGCCGCCTCCAAGTCGTCAAGCATACCGCGCAGTTGGCGGCTCAGCGTCTCCCTTACGGCCAATTCCGTTTCCGACAGTTGTTCTTCTATATTTATGGGTGACCCTCCGTCGCACGTGTCCTTGGTATCCGCGTCCGCCGCCGCTTTCAGCGCACGGCGCAGTTGGGGCAGCCGCGCGTCGTAGCAGTCGTAGATGTAGAAAGAGGGCAGCCGTTCCTTGAGTGGGTCCAAGAGATCCAAGGCCGCCTCCAAGTCCGGCAGCGTGGGCAGGTCGATGCCGCTCTCGCGGGCGAAGCGCGCGCTTTCGCCCATCGGCAGCAGCCAGTTCTTGAGTTCAAACAGCTGGATGTCGTCCAACGCGCCGCGTTCCTCCCGTAGCAGACGGAAGGTGGGCCTTAGGTCGGGCGTCTGTTCCAAATGCCGTTTAAAGTGCGCCAAAGCGCGCGCGTCGGCGCGTTGTGCCAACGCGCCGTATGCCCGCTGCCGCGCAAGCTCCGCTTGCAACGCGCCGGCTTCCGCCGGCCCGTACCACGGCAGCGTCCATATCGCCCGCCTCGCGGCGGCCGACCGCAGCGGCAGCGCGTCCATCAGCGGCGCAAACCCGAAGATTTTTCTCCGGGCGGCTTCTACCTTGTTCTCGTCGTGTGCTTTCATATCGTATCAAAACTAAAAAAGCGGCCCTGTGCGGAACCGCTTTTTTAACGTCAGTCGTCCGGCCGAAGGCTTATTCAGCAGCCGCTTCGGCTTTGGGCGCTTCAACCACGTTACGCGTCGTCTTAACCATGACAACCGTCGTGGACGGCGCTTCGAGCAGTTCATACTGGTCGGAGGCCAGGTCGCGCACCTTGATTTCGTCGGCGATGTCCAGTTTGGAAATATCCACGCGGATCATTTCCGGCATCTGTTTCGGCAACGTGCGGACGCGGAGTTTACGCATACCCTTGTACAGCTTACCGCCTTTGAGTACGCCGGGCGCGCTGCCTTCAATGCTGAGGGGCACGGCCATCGTAATGGGACGGTGGTCGGAAAGAATGAAGAAGTCCACGTGCAACAGGGCGCCGCTTACCTTGTGGAATTGGGCTTCCTGTACAATCGTCAGCAATTTGTTGCCGTTCAGTTCGAGTTCCACGAAGCAGATTTCCGGGGTGGCGAACAACGGGCTCAACACCTTTTCGTCAGCATAGAAATTCTGCGGCTCGCCTACGCCGTAAACCACGCAGGGGATCATACCCTTTTCGCGCAGGATTCTTGCATCTTTTTTCCCTACGTGCTCACGGAGAGCACCGCTAATAGATACAGTTTTCATAAAATAGTTTGTTTATAGGTTTTGTTAATCTCAATGTTTAGCGCAAAGCGTTCTGGAAATCGGTCTCGTAGGCCCATTTCGCAAATTCGATGTCCTTGCGCGCCTGGGCTTTCAGGGCCGCGTTCTCGGCCACGGCTTTCGTCAGCGCGGCGATGGCTTCGGCCTTGTTGTCCTGACGGGCGGCGCAAACCGCCAGCAGGTAAAGCCCGTCGGCCGTCTGCGGTTCCATGCAGTTCAACGTCGCCTTGGCTTGGTCGATGTTACCGCTCAGCAACTGCGCCAACGCCAGGTTGTAGCGGCAGGTCTTGGCCGAAAGGTTGGATACGGCCACGTTGTAACGGCCTTCCTTGATGGCGATGATGCCCAGGTTCTCCTGCGCTTCGGCGCAAGCGGCGCTTTCAAACAGCGATTTGGCGTTGTCGAAGTCGCCCTTGGCCAACGCGATGGCGCCCATGTTGTTCAGGATATGGGCGTTCTGCGGCTGCATACCGTTGGCCGTTTCCAACAGCGACTGGGCTTCGCTCAGTTTGGCTTCCTCCTTCATCAGCAGATTGGCCAAGTTCACGTAAGCGCGGTAGTCGTCGGGGTAGATGCGGATGGCCGCCATGTAAATGGCCAGCTGCTGGGCCGGGTCGTCGTTCAAGGTCGCGCCGTAGAGCAGTTCGTTCAGTTTCAAGGAATCGGGCGCGGTCAGCGCGTATTCGGCAATCTGTTCGTCCGGACGTTTGGGTTCGAGGAAGTCCACGTGGATTTCGCTCCGGCGCAGGGACGGCAGGATGTCGTCTTCGATTTCCTTATAAATCACCGTCATGTTGCGGATTTCCTGTTCGCGCGTCGCCTTGTCGGTGTGCGAGGAAATCACGTTGATAATCGTGTTCTTGTCGGCGATGCTCGAAGCGCGCAGGTCGGCGAGGAAACCGTCCCAGTCTTCGCCCATCGACTGCGTCTGCATATCGATGTCCTGTTTGAGGCTGTTGGGTTTCACCTTCATGGCGCGGGCACGCTGGTTCAGGAACTTGTTGTAGGTGTCCGTAAAATATTTTTCGGCCGTCTTCACACGGTTGTCCGACAGGTTTTGGTTGCGGCTCTCTTCGCCTTCGGGGGAGGCCCAGGCGTTGATTTGCACCTGCTTGATCTGCATACCCGTCTGCAACAGCGAATCCAAGGCCTTGATGCCGGCTTTGGTTTCTTCTTTCTTGTTGAGCGGCAGGTTCCAGTTCAGGTTGGCCATATCCACGAGGAAGAAAATCGTCGCGTCGTGCGGAATCACGGTCTCTTTCTCATAGCCGTGGTCTTCCACCGCCAAGGCGGCGCCCATCTTGTCGATGCGCGAGGCCGTAATCATCGTGCCCTGCGCCACCGGCGTCTCGCCCAAACGGACGTTGCCGGAAACCTGAGCGGCTTCGGCTTCGTTCGTGATTTGCATATTCTTGGCTTTCTTCTCCATGTAGGCCACGGGGTTCAGCACCAACTGGCTCTGCTCCATGCCTTCCTGATAGTCGATTTCATCGGTATAGGTAAAGCTGCCGCCGTTCGCGCTGCCGATCATCGTGCCTTGACCCTTCGTCTTTTCGCCTCTCAGCACCATCGGTTTCATCAGGATGGAACCGCCCTCGTAGTTCAAAGCGGGCTGGAACACGACCATGGCTTTCGTAACGAAGTACTTGGGCTGGTAGTTGCCCTTGATTTCCACCTTGATTTTGTCACCCTGCATTTCCAGAGGATTCGGTGTCGCTACGTACTTGGCCATCGTCGAATGGTTGGCGACCATCTTTTTGAGGCTCTCGCAGGAACTGAAGGCCAATCCGGCGGTCAGCAACACGCAGATGAGACTGGCGACTTGGAACTTTTTCATTTGTCTATCAGTTATTTATGTTTAAAGAAACACTATGCGCGGCCGAAACCGCGCATAGTCCAAACTCGCAAATATAAGAAATATTGTAGTGAAATGGAAATTTCCTACTTATAATCGCTGTACAGGCTGGAGATGCTTTCGTTGTTCTCCACGCGCTTGATGGCTTCCGCCAACAGCGTGGCCGTGGACAACTGTCTGATTTTCTTGGACGGACGCGAAAGCGGAATCGTGTCGCTTACAATCAGTTCCTCCATGTTCGACTGTTCGATGCGGTCGATGGCGTTGCCCGACAGCACGGGGTGGGAAATCATGCCGCGCACGCTCTTGGCGCCGTTGGCCAGAATCAGGTCGGCCGCCTTGATGAGCGTGTTGCCGGTATCGAGGATATCGTCCACCAGAATGACGTTCTTGCCCGCCACGTCGCCGATAAGTTCCATGCGGTCCACCACGTTGGGTTTGGAACGCTGCTTGTAGCAAATCGCGAAGCCCGTGCCGAACGTCTTGGCGTACATATTGGCGCGGCGCGTACCGCCCGTGTCGGGCGAGGCGAACATCAAATCCTCTATGTTCAGTTCCTTGAGGAAAGGCACGAAGATGGACGAGGCGTAGAGGTGGTCCACCGGCATTTCGAAGAAGCCCTGAATCTGGTCGGCGTGCAGGTCTATCGTGATGACGCGCGAAACGCCGGAGGCCGTCAACAGGTTGGCCACCAACTTGGAGGTAATCGGCACGCGCGGCTTGTCCTTGCGGTCCTGACGCGCGCATCCGAAATACGGAATCACGGCGATGATCTTACGCGCGGAAGCCCGTTTGGCCGCGTCCACCATCATCAAAAGTTCAAACAGGTTGTCCGCGGGCGGGAACGTGGACTGTACGATAAAGACATCGGCGCCCCGGACATTGTCTTCATAACAGGTCTGGAATTCGCCGTCCGCAAACGTAAAGACGTTCGATTTGCCCAGTTCCGAACCGTATGCCTGCGCTATCTTCTCCGCGAGGTAGCGGGTGGCCCGGCACGTAAAGATTTTAACTTTTGTGTTGGTTTCCATTGTTTTATTTAAATTGTTTATTGTATCGGTTTGTGTTTTCTATCTCAGTTGGAAGTCGCGGCCAAGGTATTTTTCGCGTACTTCGGGGTCGGCGGCCAGGTCTTTCGAGTTGCCTTCCTTAAGGATGCGGCCGTCGTAGAGCAGATAGGAACGGTCGGTAATCGACAGCGTTTCGTGCGCGTTGTGGTCGGTAATCAAAATCCCGATGTTCTTCGACTTGAGCTGCATGACGATGTTCTTGATGTCCTCTATGGCAATCGGGTCGATGCCGGCGAAGGGTTCGTCGAGCAGGATGAAGTTGGGGTTGGCTGCCAGCGAACGCGCGATTTCGGTGCGGCGGCGCTCCCCGCCGGAGAGGCTGATGCCCTTGGTCTTGCGCACGTGTTCGATGCCGAATTCGGTCAGCAACTGTTCCAAGCGTTCCTTGCGGCGCGCCGGGTCTTTCTCGGTAAATTCCAGAATGGCCATGATGTTGTTCTCCACCGACATCTGTCTGAAAATCGAGGCTTCCTGCGCCAGATAGGCGATGCCCATCTGCGCCCGCTTGTACATGGGCAGGCCCGTGATGTCGCGCTCGTCGAGGAAGACGCGGCCGGACAGCGGTTTGATCAAGCCCACGATAATATAGAACGAGGTCGTCTTGCCGGCGCCGTTGGGGCCCAGCAGCCCGACGATTTCCCCTTGCTTGACTTCGATGTTCACGTGGTTCACCACCGTTCTCTGGTGGTAGGTCTTGACGATGTTCTCGGTGCGGAGTATCATATCCTAAATTTCCGTTATATAATGCCTTCTCTTACCAAATCATGCAGGTGGATGATGCCCACATACCGCTGTTCGCCGTCGGTGACCAATACCTGCGTGATATTGTTTTCTTTCATGATTTTCAGGGCCTTGATGGCCATTTCGTCCTCGTGGATCGTTTTGGGCGTGCGCGTCATGACGTCCTCGGCCAACGTGTTGTCGAGCGACAGGTTCTTGAGCAGCATCCGCCGCAGGTCGCCGTCGGTGATGATGCCCGCCAGCCGTTCGCCGTCCAATACGGCCGCCGACCCCAGGCATTTGGACGATATTTCCGTAATCACGTCCTTGAGCGGCGTTTTGAGCCCCACGGCCGGCCGTTCGTTCAGCCGCGACAGGTCGCGCACCCGCAGGTACAGCTGTTTGCCCAACGTGCCGCCGGGATGGTAACGCGCAAAGTCTTCGGGCGTGAACCCGCGGCATTCCAGCAGGGCCACGGCCAGGGCGTCGCCCAGCACCAACTGGGCCGTCGTGCTCGTCGTGGGCGCGAGGTTGTTCGGGCAGGCCTCGCGGTCCACCGTGCAGTTGAGCACATAGTCGGCCTCCTTGGCCAAAAACGACTGCGTGTTGCCCACCAGGGCCACGAGCCGGTTGCCGAATCCCTTGATGAGCGGTACCAGCACCTTGATTTCGGGCGTCTGACCGCTTTTGGAAATGCAGATGACGATATCGTCGGGCTGTATGATGCCCAAATCGCCGTGTATCGCATCGGCCGCGTGCATGAAGATGGCCGGCGTGCCCGTGGAATTGAGCGTGGATACGATTTTGACGCCTATGTTGGCGCTTTTCCCTATGCCCGTCACAATGACCCGGCCTTTGCAGTGCAGGATCTCCGTGACCACGGCGGTAAAGTTATCGTCAAGATAGTCAACAAGTTTGCCTATCGCTTTCGCTTCGCTCAAGATGCACTTGCGAACGATTTCCAAAATATTGCTTTTATTTTCCAACAATTCGTTGTAACTTTGAAAGACATTTTGCGGGTACAAAAGTAAGCATTTTTTCATAAAGTTGACGGGTATGGAAGACCAGCGGGATTTTCTACACGAAGCCTTGCAGCGCATCTTCGGATTCTCCCATTTCAAGGGGAATCAGGAAGCGGTCATTCGTCAGGTACTGGCCGGTCAGGATGCTTTCGTCATTATGCCGACGGGGGGTGGCAAGTCCATGTGCTACCAGTTGCCGGCCCTCATCATGGAGGGTACGGCCATCATCGTCTCGCCGCTCATCGCCTTGATGAAAAACCAGGTGGACGCCGTCCGCAGTTTCGGCGCCAAGTCCGACATCGCCCACTACCTCAATTCCTCGCTTTCCCGCGCCGAAATGAAACAGGTCAAGGACGACCTGCTGGCCGGCAAGACCAAAATGCTCTACGTGGCGCCGGAAACCCTCACCAAAGAAGACAATCTGGAACTGTTCCGCAGCATCAACGTCTCGCTCGTGGCCATCGACGAGGCGCACTGCATCTCGGAATGGGGGCACGATTTCCGCCCCGAATACCGCCGCATCCGTCCCATCATCGACGCCATGCCCAAAAAGGTGCCGATTCTGGCGCTTACGGCCACGGCCACGCCCAAGGTTCAGAAAGACATCCAAAAGAACCTCGGCATGATGGACGCCCGCGTGTTCCTTTCGTCGTTCAACCGCGCCAACCTCTATTACGAGGTGCGCCCCAAGACGAAAGACATCGACCGCGACATCGTCAAGTTCATCAAGACGTCGGGGCTCAAATCGGGCATCGTCTATTGCCTGAGCCGCAAGAAAGTGGAGGAATTCGCGCAGATACTGTGCGCCAACGGCATCAAGGCCCTGCCGTATCATGCGGGTTTGGACGCGCAGACGCGGGCCGAGAACCAGGACAAGTTCCTCATGGAAGAAATAGATGTCATCGTGGCCACGATAGCGTTCGGCATGGGCATCGACAAGCCCGACGTGCGCTTCGTCATCCACTACGATATGCCCAAGAGCATAGAGGGCTACTATCAGGAAACGGGACGCGCCGGCCGTGACGGCGGCGAGGGCCGTTGCATCGCGTTCTATGCCGAGCACGACATCATGAAGCTGGAAAAGTTCCTCAAAGACAAGCCGGTGGCGGAACAGGAGGTGGCCAAACAACTCATGGCCGAAACCGTGTCGTATGCCGAAACGGGTATGTGCCGCCGCAAGAACATCCTGCACTATTTCGGCGAGGAATATCCGTCCGACCACTGCGGCAACTGCGACAACTGTTGCCACCCGCGCGAGCGCGTGGACGCCACCGAAGACGTCCGCTATTTCCTTTCGCTCGTGGAGGAAACCAAGTCGCAGTTCAAGATGGACCACATCATCAGCATCGCGATGGGCAAGATGAGCCCCGACGTCAAGAAATGCCAGCATCACCTGCTGCCGCGTTTCGGCGAGGGCAAGGGCAAGGATCAGAATTACTGGAAGGCCGTTGGGCGGGAAAGCCTTATCGAGAACCTGATGGAAAAGGACATCGAGAACTACGGCATCCTGCGGCTTACCGACAAGGGGCGGGCGTTTATGGAACACCCCTACGAGGTACGGGTCACGAAAGACCACGACTACGAATCGGACACGGAGGAGGCCATGAAGGGAAGCGGCGGCGCCCAGGGCGGCGATACCGTCGATAACGTGCTTTTCATCATGCTCAAGAACCTGCTCAAGGACATCTCGCAGAAAGAAAAGCTGCCGCCTTACGTCATCTTTCAGGAGCCGTCGTTGGAGGACATGACGATACAGTATCCCGTCACGATGGAGGAAATGACGCACATCACGGGTGTGGGCGTGGGCAAGGCGCAGAAATACGGTCAGCCGTTCATCGACTTGATCAAGCGCTATGTGGAGGAGAACGAAATAGAACGTCCGCAGGATTTCGTCATCAAGTCGGTCGTCAACAAATCGGGCCTCAAGGTGTTCATCATCCAAAGCATAGACCGCAAGATATCGCTCAACGACATCGCGGTTTCCAAGGGGCTTTCGTTTACGGAACTGCTGACGGAAGTGGAGCGCATCGTGCTTTCCGGCACCAAAATCGACATCGACTACTATTTGAGCGAGAACCTCGACCCCGACCATTACGAGGAGATTTACGATTATTTCCTTGAAGCCGAAAACGATTCGGTGGAAGAGGCCTTGAAGGAATTGGGCGAGAACGAGTTTACGGAAGAGGAAGTGCGGCTCGTGCGGATACAGTTTATATCAAAAGAAGGTAATTGATAATCAGATAACTTAATACACGAAACAGACATGAAAAGAAACGGCTTTATGGCGGCGCTGTGCTTGGGTGCGGCTTTGATGGCGGGATGCGCCGGCAACGGTAAGAAGGAAGGCAAGACCCCGGTGGCGGCCGGCGACGCGGTGGCGGTGCAGACGGGCGCGATGACGGTGGCCACGGTCAATACCGATACCTTGTTCGCCCAATATAAAATGGTGACGGACGTGACCGACGAACTGGACAAGACCGAAAAGAAACTGCAGGCCGATTTGCAGAAGCAGGCGCAGGACTTTCAGACCGAATACGAAAACTATCTGAAGGTGGGCGCCACGATGACGCTGAGCGAACAGCGCAAGAAAGAGGAGTATCTGACCAAGAAGCGCGAAAGCCTTGAACAGCTCAGCGCGCGTTACGAAACCCAGCTCATGACGTTGCGTCTGCAACGCATGGAGGACGTGCAGAACGCCGTTTTCGAGTTCATCGAACGCTACAACGCCGAACACGGCCAATATACGTTCGTGATTTCCAACGCCCGCACGAGCGGCGTGTTGTATTCGCCGGCCAACATCGACATCACGGATGAGGTGTTGGCGGCCATCAATGCCGAATACGAGAAGAAGGGCAAGAAATAATGATGACGCCTCAGGAAAAGACGGCCGCCGAATTTTACATCCGGCTGGCGCTTAAAGAAGACGTGGGCGACGGCGACCACACGTCCTTGGCCTGCGTGCCGGAGGCGGCGCGCGGCGAGGCGGTGCTCGTGGCCAAGGAAGCCGGCGTGCTGGCGGGCGTGGAGGTGGCGGAAACGGTCTATCGGCTCGTGGACCCGCACATTGACTTCAAGGCCCTCAAACACGACGGCGACCGGCTGGCGGTGGGCGACCGCGTCTGGACGGTGTCGGGCGCGTCGCGCTCCATCCTGACGGCCGAGCGCTTGAGCCTGAACTACGTGCAGCGCATGAGCGGCATCGCTACGCAGACGCGCCGTTTGGTGGATATGCTCGCCGGCACGCGCACCACGCTGTTGGACACGCGCAAGACCACGCCCAACAACCGCGTTTTCGAGAAAATGGCCGTGCGCATAGGCGGCGGCAGCAACCACCGCTTCGGGCTGTTCGATATGATTCTGATAAAAGACAACCATATCGACTTCGCGGGCGGGGTGGTGGAGGCCGTACAGGCGGCCGAAGCCTATCTTAAAGCCAACGGGCTCAAATTGCCCGTGGAGGTGGAGGTCCGCAACGAAGCCGAGTTGGACGCCGTGTTGCATCACGGCGGCGTGCAACGCATCATGCTTGACAACTTTACGGTGCCCGATTTGAAAAAGGCCGTGGAAAAAATAGGCGGCCGCTACGAAACCGAGGCGTCGGGCGGCATTACGGAAGCGACGTTGAAAGACTACGCCTCTTCGGGCGTGGATTTCATTTCGGTGGGCGGTTTGACCCATCATGTGGCGTCTTTGGACTTGAGTTTAAAGGCGGTACACCATATATAAGATACAGAAACAGTAATTAAAAAAACGAAACGAGATATGGCAAGGACGAAAGTCGATTTGATTTTAGGCATTCAATGGGGTGACGAAGGCAAGGGGAAGTTCGTGGACGTGATGGCTTCCGAATACGACATCATCGCGCGCTTCCAAGGCGGCCCCAATGCCGGTCATACGTTGGAGTTCAACGGTATCAAGCATATCCTGCAAACGATTCCTTCGGGCATTTTCCACGAAGGCAAGGAGAATATCATCGGGAACGGCGTGTTGATAGACCCGCATATCCTGCACCGCGAGCTGACGGCCATCCGCAAGTTCGACATCGAGCCCAAGCAGCGGCTCATCCTGTCGGATAAGGCGCATCTGATTCTGCCCACCCACCGTCTGTTGGACGCCGCGCTTGAAGCGCAGAAGGGCGACAAAAAAATCGGTTCCACGGTCAAGGGCATCGGCCCGGCCTATACCGACAAGACGGCGCGCGGCGGCTTGCGCGTGGGCGACATTATCCGGCCCGATTTCAAGCGCAAATACGAAGCCTTGAAGCAACAGCATATCGGCCTGTTGAAACACTACGGTTTCGACGAGTCGAAATGGGTCATCGACAATATGCCGCTTGCCGAATACGAAGCCAAGTGGTTTGAGGGCGTGGAAGAGCTGAGCGGTTACCGCATCTTGGCCACCGAATACTATCTGGAAGAAGCCATGAACGCGGGCAAACGCATTTTGGCCGAGGGCGCGCAGGGTTCGTTGCTGGACGTGGAGTTCGGCACGTATCCGTTCGTCACCTCCTCCAATACGACGGCTTCCGGCGTATGTTCGGGCTTGGGCATCTCGCCCGCATCGGTGGGCCGGGTTTACGGCGTGTTCAAGGCTTACTGCACGCGCGTGGGCAGCGGTCCTTTCCCCACCGAATTGCACGACGCATGGGGCGAACGCCTGCGCGAGCAGGGCGGCGAATACGGTTCCACGACCGGCCGTCCGCGGCGCTGCGGTTGGCTTGACCTCGTGGCCTTGCGTTATACGATTATGCTAAGCGGCGTCACCGATCTGATTGTGACGAAAGCCGACGTTATGGACGATTTTGAGGAAATCAAGGTCTGCTGCGGCTATAAGAAAAACGGTCAGACGTTGGCGCAGTTCTCGCCCATGGATTTGGACGGCATAGAGCCGGAATTGACGGCCATGAAAGGCTGGCGCACGCCCATCAGCGACATCAAGCGCGTGGCCGACCTGCCCGAAGCGTTCCGCGCTTATTTGGCCTTTATTTCCGAAAAGACCCATACGCCGGTCAGCATCATATCGGTAGGCCCCAATCGTTTGCAAACCTTGATGGCCTGATGCGGAACGGCGGCCTCGTTTTTCTTTTCCTCTTCTGGCTGTGCGGCCTTGGCTGCGCCACGGCCCGAACGCTTTCGGAACAGGAGCGGGAGGAGCTCAAATGGCGGCAGGTGCCCAAGGAAGTGCGCCGCAACGTGCGTTTGGCCTACCCGTGGCATATATACCGCGATTGGGCCAAGTTGGATACGTTGTACAGCGTGCGCGTCATATCCGCGAATTACGAGACGGTCTATTTCGATTCCACCGGCGAGTGGTTGCGCGCCTATCGGCCGGTGCGTCCGTCGGAATTGCCTTACCGCACGTATCTGTTTCTGAAAGAGGAATTCGGGGTATATAGGGTCTTGCGCGCCTATCAGGTGCAGCAGAGCGATGATTTGGCGCATTACAGCGTCGAAATGGAGCATAAGCGCATCCCTACGCTCAAAACCTATCTGGAATTTGATTTTGTTGGCGATTTGACGATGCTCGACGGCAAACCGGTGGGCGGTTCTGAGGAAACCGAAGAAACGGAGGCTTTGTCGCGGGAGGCGTTTTGGGCGCTTTACGCCGATGTCTATGACCCGGAGGCCGAGGAAGCGGCCTACGCGGAGGAAGCGGAACGGAAAGCCGCCGCGGCCCGCGCCGCACAGGCGGAAGCCGAGGCCGAAGCCCTTGCGGAAGCGGAACGGCTTGCGGATACGTTGCCTGCGGTGGCCGAGGCGGAGACACCGGCGGTTGATACGCTGCCGTTGGTGGCTGAGGCCGCCCCCGATGCGGTGGCCGAACCGGTGGTTGAACCCACGCCCGAAGTCGTGGCCGTGGCCGAAGTCCAACCCGAAGCCGATACGGCGGTGGCGGTCGATACGCCGCCCGTTGCCGTTGTAGAACCCCTATCCGAAATCTTGGCGGTGGCTGAGGCCAAGTCTGAGCCCGAACCCGAACCGGTGGCCGAAACCGCCATGACGGCATCCGCGCCAACCGTAGATACCGTGCCGGCGGTGGCCGAAGCCACAACGCCCGAACCCGTCGATACCACGGCGGTGCCGGCGGTTGACACGCTGCCGTTGGTGGCTGAGGTGGCGCAAGAACCCACGCCGCCCGAACCCGTGGCCTCCGATACGGCCCTCCTTGCGGCACTGCCCGACACGGCGGCCGCCATGGCTGACACAGCCCCCGCGCCGCTCTATCCCGAAATCGTCGGCAAGAATTTCAAGAAACGCTTTCCCAATGTCGATAAGGTAAGCTGGCGCATGGAAGACAGCCTCTACCTCGTTACGTTCATGCAGTTCGGCAAGGCCATGGCGGCCGCCTTCCGCCAGGACGGCGTGCAACTCTACACCGCCTATGCGTTCAACCGCAAGGAAATGCCGCTGCCGATAGACCGCTACCTGCAGGTTTCCGCCGCCAAGATGAAGATGACGGAGGGCTGGCGCGTGGCCTACGAATCCAAATACAAACGGGCGTTCGCCGCTTCCGAGCGTCCCAAAGACTATTACTATGTCATCATGGGGCGCAAAATCCCCAAGACCAAAAAGTGGCAGTATATCCGCTATCAGTTCAATCAGAACGCCCAATTCGAATCCAAGTCCAACTATGTGCAGCCGTCAGCGAAATAACGTTTCCCTCCTGTGTCGCGCGGGCGTCCTGCTCGTGTCGTGGTGGCTGTTGTCCGGCTTGGGGACGGTGCGCGCGCAGTCGTTTTCGGGCAACGATATGCAGAATATTCCGGGGCGACCCGGCGAGTGGATATTGAAAGGCAATGTCATCATCATCTCGCAGGGAAACCGTATCTATAGCGACTATGCGGAATACAATCAGAAAACCACGTCCTGCGTGGCCTACGGCAATCTGCGCATCTTTACCAAAGACGGCGTCAAGATTACGGGCAAACGGCTGATTTACGACGGCCCCCGGCAAACCTACAACGTGGTGGAAGACGTGGTGCTGGACGACGGTTCGGTGGTTATGCGCACGCCCGAACTCGAATTCGAGGGGCGGCAAAACACGGCCACCTACGAAGCCGGCGGCGAGATGACGTCCGGCGAAACGGTCTTGAAATCTAAGCGCGGCCACTACGAGGGGCGGACGCAGATGTTCTACTGCTACGACGAGGTGGTTATCGTCAATCCCGAATACACGATTTGGACCGACACGCTGCATTATCACCGGAGCGGTTTGGCCAAGTTTTTCGGCCCCACCAACATAGAGACCAACGACTACTATATGTACAGCCGCTGGGGCTGGTTCCATCAGGAAAAGGAGCAGGTCAGCCTCAAATACGACGCCTATATCAAGACCAAGGAAACGCAGACGCTCTACGGCGACAGCATCTATTACGATTTGGCTAAAAAACGCGGCAACGTGCACCGCAACGTCTTTTTGGAAGACACGGCGCAAGACTGCTATGTCAAGAGCGAATACGCCGAGAACGACGAGGTGGCCGGCTATGCGTTCTTTACGCAGAACCCGCGGGCGGTCATGGTGCAGGATAAAACCGACTCGCTGTTTCTCGTCAGCGACACGATGCTGTTGAAATACGTCACGGTCTATGACACGCTGTGGGAGGGAGGACGTCCCCGGCCGGATTCGACGTCAACGGCTGCCGTCGCTCAACCCGCCTCCGGCAAGGTTGCCAAAGACAGCGGCAAGGGCAAAAAGAAAGCGGCCAACGGCAAAAAGTCGGGTCAAACGGAACCCGCCCCCGCCGAAACGCCCGAAAAACCGCCGTTCCGCGTGGAGGAAGAGCGTGAAATCAGGGAGATGCTGGCCTATCCGAACGTGCGTTTCTTCAAAAAGGACGTGCAGGGCAAATGCGATTCGCTGGTGTATTTCCGCCGCGATTCGTTGATGTTCATGCTCAACGAACCCGTGGTGTGGATGAGCGGCTATCAGGTGGACGGCGATACGATTAGGCTGTGGTTCAAGGAAAACCGCCCCGACCGGGTTTGGGTCAACGAAAACGTGTTTATGACCGCCCGCGTCGTGCTCAAGCCGGAAGACACGATAACCAAGAGCCATGCGCTCGAATTGGAGGATGGCGAATGGTTCAACCAAATCCAAGGCAAGGAGATGTGGGGCTATTTCGACGACAGTTCCACGTTCCGTTTGGCCGACGTGACGGGCAAGGCCGAAGCCATCTACTATGTGGTCGATGACGAGAAGAAAGAGCTGATAGGCATCAACAAATCGTTGAGCAAGCGCATTAAGATGTATTTCGAAAACGCCGCCATTCAAGGTGTCAACCTCGTGGAACCGGAGCGCACCGCGCTTTATCCCGAGCCCGATTTGACGCAGCGGGAGCGTATCCTTAAACGCTTTCACTGGGTAACCGGCTTGCGTCCGCGTTCCCAATACGACCTGGCGCCGGAGTGGTAGGGCCGTATGCCGGCCCGCCGGCCGGTTTGCTATTCCTGTCTTTTTTTGTTAATTTTGTACGTTTTGTGTGTCGGATGATAACGGACAAGATTTTGACGACGAAAGAGCGTATCCGGGCGTTTGTTCCCAATCTGCTGACCTTATGCAACCTGCTTTGCGGATGCGTGGGGATTTGGCTGTTGCTGGCGGGGCATCCCGGCGCGGCGGGTGTGTTGGTGTTCGCGGCGGCACTCTTCGATGTGTTTGACGGCATGGCCGCGCGTATGTTGGGCGTGTCGGGGCCGTTGGGCGTGCAGCTCGATTCGTTGGCCGATGTGGTCAGTTTCGGCGTGTTGCCGTCTTTCATGGCGTTTACGATGATGCGGGCGCAGGCTTTGATTTGGAGCGCGCTGGCTTTCGTGGCCTTTGTCATGGCCCTGTGTTCGGCCTATCGTTTGGCCAAATTCAATATCGACCCCGCGCAGAAAAAGCATTTTTCGGGTATGCCGACCCCGGTCAACGCCGTGTTTTGGGCGTCGCTCTGTCTGCATCAGGCGCGGAGCGGGCAGCTGTTGGGCGGCTATTACGTCCTGATTCTTTCGCTCATGTTCGCGGTCTTGCTCGTTTGCCCGTGGCGTATGTTCTCGCTCAAAAGCAAGGATTGGAGTTGGCGCGGCCGCAAGTTTTTCTATATATACGTAGCGTTGTCGTTCATCGCGGTGTGTGTGTCCGGATTTTTGGGCGTCTGCATCGCCGTGGTGTTCTATCCGGTATTTTCCTATCTGCATTACCATTTGGGCGGCGGTGACGTGGCGCACGACCCGGAATTTGAAGAAGCATAATCAAAAATCAAGGATATGAAATTTCTATTTTACATCAATGTGATGCCGCTCAAAGCCTTGTTGGATCCGCAAGGTAAGGCGGTGACGGCCCGTCTGCGCACGATGGGCATGAAAACCGTTCTTGACGCGCGTATCGGCAAGCACATGGAACTGTCGGTGGAAGCCAAGGACCTGAAAGCGGCCGAAGCGATTGTGGAACGCGCCTGCAAGGAAATGTTGCACAACCCGATTATGGAAAGCTATGAATACGCCGTAGCGACGGAAGCGCCCGCCAAGAAAGCGGCGGCTAAGAAACCCGTTGTAAAGAAGGCGGCTGCCAAGCCGGCGGCCAAAAAGACGGCTGCCAAGAAGGCCACGCCCGCCAAGAAAGCGGCGGCCAAGAAACCGGCTGTAAAGAAAGCGGCTGCCAAGCCGGCGGCCAAAAAGACGGCTGCCAAGAAAGCCGCGCCCGCCAAGAAAGCGGCGGCTAAGAAACCCGCTGTAAAAAAAGCGGTTGCCAAGCCCGTTGCCAAAAAGCCGGCTGTCAAGAAGCCCGTAGCCAAGAAAACGGCTACGAAAAAGAAATAACAAGCATCAATTTTAACCATCGAATAACATGAAAAAAATGGCGATTTGGTTGCTGTCCCTTTGCTTTTTGGCAATGGGCGCCGCCAATGCTCAGGAAAATCCTGTAAAATGGAAATTCACGGTAGAACCCGTGAACGAACAAGAAGCCGTATTGGTGTTCTCGGCTACGGTAACCGGCGGCTATCACCTCTATGCCCAGCAACAGGACCCGCTCGGACCGTTGCCCACGGAATTCATCTTTGCGGAAAATGCCGGCTACAAACTCAAAGGCAAGGCCGTTGAAAGCCCCAAGCCCGTTTCGGAAAAAGACGAGACGTTCGGCGTTATGGTGCAGTTCTTCAAAAAAGACGCCACGTTCCGTCAGACCGTCACGTTGGCCGAAGCCAAAGACATGGAAATCAAAGGCACGATTGACTATCAGGTCTGCAATGACGAAACCTGTCTGCCGTTCAACGACATTCCTTTCTCGTTCAGCGTAAAGGCGGCCGATTTGAAGAAAGCCGCGACGCCCGCCGAAGCGGTGGCCGAAGCCGTAGCGGAAGTTGAGGAGGAAGCCGAAGCCGTGGTGGCTGCGGTAGAAGAAGCCATCGTGGAAGCGACCGAAGAACCCGCCGCTGAAAAAGCCGACGGCGAATCCCTGGCCGGCTTCATCCTCATCGCGATTCTGGCCGGTTTGGCCGCCGTGTTCACGCCTTGCGTGTTCCCGATGATTCCGATGACGGTATCGTTCTTTATCGACAGCGACGCCAGCGGCAAGGGCGGTCGTGCGACCGGCATTCTGAAAGGCGCTATTTTCACGGGTTCGATCACGTTGTTATATACGGCCATCGGCGCCATCGTCGCGCTCACCAAGAGTGCCGATTTCGCCAACGTATTGAGCACGCACTGGATTCCGAACCTCATTTTCTTCGCGCTGTTCGTCGTCTTCGCGTTCTCGTTCTTCGGCCTGTTCGAAATCACGTTGCCCACGGGCCTGTCCAACAAAATGGACGCCAAGGCCGACAAGGGCGGTTATATTTCCGCGTTCTTCATGGCGGCCGTATTGGCCATCGTTTCGTTCTCCTGCACGGGCCCGTTCGTAGCGGCTCTGTTGGTGGAAGCGGCCATGGGTTCGTCGGTGCTCAAACCATTGTTGGGTATGTTCTTCTTCGGTTTGGCCATGGGCTTGCCGTTCTTCCTGCTTTCGCTCTTCCCGTCCATGCTGGAGAAACTGCCCCGCAGCGGCGGTTGGCTCAACTCGGTCAAGGTGGTGTTCGCCTTCGTGTTGCTGGCGTTCGGCATGAAGTTCCTGTTGAACATCGATCAGGTTTATGAACTGCACCTGTTCACGCGCGAAGTTTATCTCGCCATCTGGATTGTGCTGTTCACGCTCATGGGCTTCTACCTGTTGGGCAAGATCAAATTCTCGCACGACAGCGACGTGCCTCATATCGGCGTGTTCCGTCTCGTGCTCGTCATCATCACGTTCACGTTTGTCGTTTACCTGATTCCGGGTCTGTTCGGCGCGCCGTTGAAAATGGTGTCGGCTTTGGTGCCGCCCATGACGGTACAGCAGTTCGACTTGAGCAAGGGCGCGGCGGCTTCGACCGTGGCCATGCCCGGCGCGGTGGCCGGCGACGAACAGGTGTTGTGCGGCACGCCCAAGTATGCCGACAAGCTGACGTTGCCGTTCGGCCTCAAAGGTTATTTCGACTATGAGGAAGGTTTGGCCTGCGCCCAACAGCAGCACAAGCCGGTGTTCATCGACTTCAAGGGCCATTCCTGCGCCAACTGCAAGAAGATGGAAATGGAAGTGTGGACCGACCCGCGCGTTCAGGCCTTGTTGAAACAATACGTCATCGTGGCGCTTTATTGCGACGACCGCACGGCCTTGCCCGAAAACGAATGGATAACCTCCACCGTTGACGGCAATGTAAAGAAGACGCTCGGCAAACGCAATGCGGATTTCGAAGTGACGAAATTCAAGACGAACACGTTGCCGTACTACCATCTGTTGGATGGCAACGGCGAACCCATCGTGGCCACGTCTTACGGATACAAGAGCGATGTAGAGGCGTTCATCGCCTACCTGCAAAGCGGCTTGGACGCTTTCAACGCCCGTTAGGTCGTTGAAGCGATGAAAAAAAGGCTGCCCCGAAAGGGACAGCCTTTTTTTGTTGGCGGAAACCGTTGACCGGGCCGTTGTCGTCCGCGTCACCCGATGCCCTTGCATCGTGCCGCTCAGCCGTGCCGCAGGCTACCGGTCGCAGCGGTAAACGCGCGTCAGAACGGCAGCGCGTCCTCCGACGGGTCGTAGTACGCCTCGTCCTTGTCCACGCTTGAGGGCACGGACGGCATCACGGGGTCGCCTTTCTCCACGGCCGGCGTTTCGGGCTTCTTGTTGCCGTTGCCGCCGCCCAGCATCGTCAGGTTTTGGGCTTCGATTTCGGTCACGTAGTGCTTCTCGCCCTTGTCGTCTTCCCAAGAGCGCGTGCGCAGTTTGCCCTCCACATACACGGCATTGCCTTTTTGGAGATATTTCTCCGCCACCTCGGCCAAGCCGCGGTAGAGGACGACCGAGTGCCATTCGGTCTGTTCGATGCGGTCTCCGTTGTTGTTCTTGTACGTTTCGGAGGTCGCCATCACCATGCGGACTTTCTTCTGCCCGTTGGCGAATGTGAAAACTTCGGGATTCTTGCCCAAGTTTCCGATCAGGATGACTTTGTTTACGCCATTCATAATACTGAAATTTTAAAGGTTTTGGATAATGTACGGGCAACGTCCGCTTTTAACGAACCTTTCTTCTTAAAAAATCCAAAAACTTTTCGATGACCTTGGGGACGGCATAGTCGGCCCAGTGTTCCGGGGCCACGGGAAAACAGCCGTCCGTGTCGAGCTGCGGCGGCAGCCGGCGGGGCGCTTCATAAAAGAACAGATGCAGCCGCTGATGCGTCAGCAGATGCGTGTATTGCTTTACGCGCGGCAGGTCGCCCAGCGGGGCTTCGTCCGAGGCGGTCTCTATGCAGGGCAGGTCGAACAGCCCCTTCCAGATGTCGTTTCCCTGCCGCCGCCGCAGATACAGCCCGTCGGGTCGCGCCACATAATAGTAGTGCAGATAACGTTCGCGCACAGCCTTTTTGGCCTTCTTTACCGGCAGCTGGTCCACGAGTCCGTCGCGCAACGCTTGGCAATGCCGGTGGTAAAAACACGATTCGGGGTTTTGCAGGCAGGGGGCCGACTTACCGGGCAGACACAGTAGCGCGCCCCATTCCATCATGGCCTGGTTGAACAGGTCGGGCCGCCGCCGGTCGATGCACCCGTCCAAAAAGGCCTTTATCTTCGCGCGGCAGGCGGGCGTGTCCACGGGTTCGGTCATGCCGTTGATGCGGCTCACCACGCGGAACACGTTGCCGTCTATAACCGGAAACGGTTGGCGGAACGCGAAAGACAGGATGGCGGCGGCCGTATAGTCGCCTATGCCCGGCAACGCGCGCACGGCTTCGTAGGTGTTGGGGAATTGGCCGCCGTGGCGCTCGCAGACGCACTTGGCCGCCGCGTGCAGGTTGCGGGCGCGGCTGTAATAGCCCAGACCTTGCCATTGTTTGAGCACGGTTTCTTCCGGGGCGTCGGCCAGGGCCTGTACGGTGGGGAAGGCGGCCATGAAGCGGTTGAAATAGGGAAGCCCCTGTTTGACCTGGGTCTGTTGCAGGATGATTTCAGACAGCCAAATCGGGTAAGGGTCTTGGGTTTCGCGCCACGGAAGGTCGCGTTTGTTTTTTGAATACCAGTCTATTAATAGGTCAGATAACTGTGACATGAGAACAAAAATAGAAAAAAGCCCCGATAAAAGAGGATTATTTTGAAAATATTCTTATATTTGCATCGGCTAAAAATGGCGGGCAGTCCGCTTGGGGCGCGTTCCGGCATCAAGGCAGAGTATAAACCCATAATAACAAAATACCATGACAAAAGCAGAAGTTGTATCCGAGATCGCCGCTAAGACGGGTCTGGAAAAAACCGTTGTATTGGCGACCGTAGAAACGTTTATGGATGTCATCAAAGACAACATGATTTCCGGTCAGAACGTTTACCTCAGAGGTTTTGGCAGTTTCATCATCAAGACGCGCGCGAAGAAGACGGGCCGTAACATTTCGAAGAACACGTCCATCGAAATTCCCGCCCACAACATTCCCGCGTTCAAGCCGGCCAAATCCTTCCTGACGAACGTTAAGAAGAACGTAAAGGCCTAAGCCATGCCGAGCGGAAAGAAACGTAAGCGGCATAAAATGGCGACGCATAAACGCAAGAAGCGTTTACGTAAGAATCGCCATAAAAAGAGATAGTTATCTCTTATAGATGACCCAAATATGCAACAGTAGGTATGCTTAGGCGTGCCTACTGTTTGTATTTTATCAAACGGAAGTTGAGTGAACAAGGAATTAATCGTAGATTCTAACGCGCAAGAGGTTGTAATTGCGTTAGTTGAGGATAAGCAGTTGGTGGAGTTGCATCGCGAACAGAACAATACGATGCACTCGGTAGGGGATGTGTTTTTAGGCCGGGTCAAGAAGCTGATGCCCGGGTTGAATGCGGCGTTCATCGAAGTCGGCGCCGAAAAGGAAGGCTTTTTGCATTATCTGGACGTAGGTCCGCAATTCGCATCGTTCAATCGGTTCACGCAATGCGCCATCAACGGCGACCGCGCGCAGACCGACATCCAAAAATACAAGAATCGGGAAGAAACGCCCAAAAACGCCAAGATATCATCGGTACTCAAACAGAACCAAAGCCTTTTGGTGCAGGTTACGAAAGAACCGATTTCGACGAAAGGGCCGCGTCTGAGCGCGGAGATTTCGTTTCCGGGACGTTATCTGGTGTTGGTGCCGTTCTCCAATAAGGTTTCCATCTCACAGAAAATCAAGAACCCGGAAGAACGTTCCCGTCTCAAGAGTTTAATCCAGAGCATCAGGCCGCATAATTTCGGCGTCATCATCCGCACGGTGGCCGAGGGCAGGAGCGTAGCCGATTTGGACGCCGACATGACGGCGCTGACCAAGAAGTGGGCGCACATCGAGCGGCAGTTGTTGCACGCCAAGGCCCCGATGAAGGTGTGCAGCGAGCTGGACAAGGCCGTGAGCATCCTGCGCGATTTCCTCAACAACGATTTCAACCATATCGCCACGAACGACCAGCAGTTGTTCGATGAAATTCAGGCGTACATCATGCGGATTGCGCCCGAAAAGAAAGATATCGTCAAGTTATACAAGGGCAAGGAACCCATTTTCGACCATTACGGCATCTCCAAGCAAATCAAGTCTTCGTTCGGCAAGGTCGTGAACCTGCGTCACAACGGTGCCTATATCGTTGTGGAACATACCGAGGCCATGCACGTCATAGACGTGAACAGCGGCCACCGCATGAACGCCGACCAGAGTCAGGAGAGCAATTCGTTGCAGGTAAACTTGGATGCGGCCTTGGAGGTGGCGCGTCAGGTGCGTCTGCGCGATATGGGCGGCATCATCATCGTGGATTTCATCGACCAGCGCGAGGCGGCCAACCGCAAGACGCTGTTCGACGCCATGGTCAAGGCCATGGAAAAAGACCCGTCCAAGCATACGGTTCTGCCGCCGACCAAATTCGGCCTCATCCAAATCACGCGCCAGCGGTTCCGTCCGCAGACGCAGGTCAAGGTGCTTGAAACCTGTCCCACCTGCGGCGGCACGGGCGAAATCAAGCCCAGCATCTGCCTCACCGACGAAATCGACAAACAGGTGGATTACCTGATCAAAGACACGAACGCGCGGCATTTCACCGTGGTCGTGCACCCGTATGTCTATGCGTATATGCGCGGCAACTGGCGTTGGGCGCAGCGCAACTGGTGGCGGCGTTACCACCGTTGGATAGGGCTTAAGAGTTACGATTCGCTGAATTTTTTGGAATACCGGTTTTACGATAAAAACGGCGAGCAAATCCAATTATGATACTGACGGCCGACCGCGATATCAGCCTCATCGATTTGCTGTTGGAAACGTTTCCGGACAGCAACCGCACGCGCCTCAAAAAGGCGATACGCTTAGGCTGTGTCTCCACCGCCGCCGGCGCGTTGATGAAGCACGCGGAAACGCCCTTGCGCAAGGGCGAGCGCGTTACGTTCAAGAAATATTCGGCCCGACAGCTTTATCGGGAGAAAGCCCCTTTCCGCATTCTGTACGAAGACGACGACATGATGGTCGTGTTCAAGCCGGCCGGCATCCTTACCTCTGGCCGCACGACCGAAAAGGTGCGTTCGATGTTCGGCATCGTGAACAGTTACGTCTTGCAGAAGACGCGGCACCAACAGCGGGCCTATACGGTGCACCGTCTGGACCGCGAGGTGTGCGGCCTGCTCATGTTCGCCAAAAACGAGGAGACCAAGGCATTTTTGCAGGATCATTGGAAAGACGTCGAGAAAAAATACTACGCGCTGGTGGAAGGGCGTCCGGAAAAGGCGGCGGGCGTATGCAGTTCGTTCCTGAAAGAAAACGCGCGGCAGGTCATGTATTCGGTGGCGCAGGAGGAAGCCGGCGCCAAATGGGCGGTGACCCATTACCGGACGCTGCGGCACCACGAGGCCGACGGCACGACCTTGCTCGAAGTGCGTTTGGAAACCGGCCGCAAGAACCAGATTCGCGTGCATCTCTCCGACATGGGCTGCCCGATTGTGGGCGACCGCAAATACGGCGCGGACGACAGCGTCAAGCGGCAGATTAGGCTCATGGCCTATTCGCTCGCGTTTCCGAACCCACGGACGGGGCGGCGCGAAAAGGTGGAAATCGGCTTGCCGAAAGATTTTGAATCGCTGACGGATATGGCATAAACAAAACGGGATATGGAGCAGGAAGCGGAAAAGAAATTGCGGGCGGAAATCGCCGAAAAAGTGAAGCAATACTACGAATTGCGTTTCGCGTCCGCGCCGTCCGACCCGACGCTCGTGCATTACGCGGGCCGCGTGTTCGACGAAAAGGAACTGCAATACGCCGTGGAGGCATCGTTGGACTTTTATCTGACCGAAAGCCGTTTCGCGCGCGAATTTGAGCGCCGTTTCTCCGACTTTACGGGCTCCGCCCACACGTTTATCGTCAATTCCGGCTCGTCGGCCAATCTGCTGGCCTTAACGGCGCTCACCTCGCCCCTTTTGGGCGAGAAGGCCCTTCGCCGCGGTGATGAAGTCATTACGGTGGCCGCCGGTTTTCCCACAACGGTCAATCCCATCCTGCAAAACGGGCTCGTACCGGTGTTCGTCGATGTGGAAGTGGGCACCTACAACGCCCTGCCCGAACAAATAGAGGCGGCGATAGGGCCCCGTTCGCGCGCCATCATGCTGGCGCACACGCTCGGCAACCCGATAGATTTGGACGCCATCGGCCGTATCGCCGAAAAGCACGGCCTCTATCTTGTGGAAGACTGCTGCGACGCGTTGGGTTCGACCTATCACGGCAAAAAGGTCGGCACGTTCGGCCATATCGCATCCTATTCGTTCTATCCGGCGCACCACATCACGATGGGCGAGGGCGGCGCGGTCTGCACCGATTCGCCGGTGCTGGCGCGGGCCGTGCGCGCGTTGCGCGACTGGGGGCGCGACTGCTACTGCAAGGGCGGCGAAAACGGCCGTTGCGGTCGCCGCTATACGCAGCAATACGGCGAACTGCCGTTGGGCTACGACCACAAATACGTCTATTCGCATATCGGCTACAACCTCAAGGTCACCGACCTGCAGGCGGCCGTGGGCGTGGCGCAGATGGAAAAGCTGCCGGCCTTCATCGAGAAGCGGAAGGCCAATTTCCGCCGTTGGGAAGCGGGCTTCAAGGCTTGGGAAGACAAGTTCATCCTGCCTTGCGCCACGCCCGGTTCCGACCCGGCCTGGTTCGCCTATCCGGTCACGGTGCGCGAGGGGGCGGGCTTTACGCGGACCGAACTGACCGATTACCTGCAGGGCAAGGGCGTGGAAACGCGCAACCTGTTCGGCGGCAACCTGCTGCGGCAGCCGGCCTACCTGTCCATAGACAAACGCACAATCGGCGACCTGCGCCATACCGACTATATCATGAACGCCACGTTCTTCCTCGGCACGTATCCGGGGCTGACGGAGGCGCAGATAACCTATGTGTTGCAGCAGATAGCGGATTTTATAAAACAATAGCGTCCATCAAACCGAAGCGTTATGAAAGCAGTTCTCTTGGCCGGTGGTTTCGGCACGCGCCTGTCGGAAGAAACCGACGTCCGCCCCAAACCGATGGTGGAAATCGGCGGCAAGCCGATTTTGTGGCATATCATGAAGATTTATTCGGCCTATGGCATCAACGAGTTCATCGTATGTTGCGGCTACAAGGCCTATATGATCAAGCAGTATTTCGCCGACTATTATCTGCATCAGGCCGATTTGACCGTCGATTTGCGTAACAACGGCATGGAAATCCACCATTCGCACGCCGAACCGTGGAAAATCACGCTCGTGGATACGGGGCTTAACACGATGACGGGCGGCCGTCTCAAACGCATCAAAGATTATCTCAACCCCGACGAGCCGTTTCTGATGACTTACGGCGACGGCGTGGCCGACATCCGCATCGACGAATTGCTCAAGTTCCACCGCGCGCAGAAGAAGCTGGCCACCGTTACGGTCGTGCAGCCGTCGGGTCGGTTCGGCGCCATCACGTTCAACGCGCAGGATGAGGTCAAGGTGTTTTCGTTTCAGGAGAAGCCCAAGGGCGACAGCAGTTGGATAAACGGGGGCTTCTTCGTGCTTGAACCCAAGGTGCTTGACTATATTGACGGCGACGATACGATTTGGGAACGCAAGCCGTTGGAGACGCTGGCGGCCGAGGGCGAACTCGTGGCTTACCGCCACGACGGTTTCTGGCGCCCGATGGATACGCAACGCGAGAAACGCGAGTTGGAGGAGATGTGGGAGCATGGCCAAGCACCATGGAAAATTTGGTAAAGACATCTCATCGTCCGTAAACGTTTTTGATAGTTGTATATATTTAATATGCTGGAGGAACTCAAACCTTTCTATAACGGCAAACGGGTTTTGCTGACGGGGCATACGGGCTTCAAGGGCAGTTGGCTCGCCATTTGGCTGCACGAAATGGGTGCGGAGGTGGTCGGCATGGCGTTGGACCCTAGTTCCGGGCGCGACAACTACGTGCTTTCGGGCATAGGCGGTAAAATCAAGGCCGATTTGCGCGTGGATATCCGCGATGCGGAGAAAGTGAAAGCCGTTTTTGCCGAATACAAGCCCGAAATCGTGTTCCACCTGGCCGCCCAGCCGTTGGTGCGGCTTTCCTACGACCGCCCGGTAGAAACCTACGAGACCAACGTCATGGGCACGGTGCACGTGCTGGAAGCCGTGCGCGCCACGCCGAGCGTCAAGGTGGCCGTTATGATTACGACCGACAAATGCTACGAGAACAAGGAGCAGATTTGGGCCTACCGCGAGAATGAGCCGATGGGCGGCTACGACCCTTACAGCAGCAGCAAGGGCGCGGCCGAAATAGCCATCAGCAGCTGGCGGCGCAGTTTCTTCAACCCCGAACAATACGGCAAACACGGCAAAAGCATTGCCAGCGTCCGCGCCGGCAACGTCATCGGCGGTGGCGACTGGGCGGCCGACCGTATCGTGCCCGACTGCATCCGCGCGTTGGAGGCCGGCCAACCGATAGGCATCCGTAGCCCCAAGGCGGTGCGTCCGTGGCAGCACGTGCTGGAACCTTTGAGCGGCTACCTGCTGTTGGCTCGGAAAATGTGGGAGGAACCCACGCGCTATTGCGAGGGTTGGAATTTCGGCCCCGAAACTTCAGGCGTCACCACGGTATGGGAGGTGGCCGAAGCCATCGTGAAGGCCTACGGGCAAGGCGGGTTGCAGGACTTGTCGAACCCCGATGCCGTGCACGAAGCCCAATTGTTGATGCTCGACATCAGCAAGGCGCGGTTTTATTTGGGCTGGAAGCCCCGTTTGGATATGAAGCGGACGATAGAATTTACCGTGGATTGGTACAAGCGTTACCGCGATGCCGACGTTTACGGGCTTTGCGTGGAACAGATAAACCGATATATCCATATCTGAAATGAAGAAAATTCTGCTTACCGGCGGTAGCGGTTTCATAGGACGGAACCTGCGGGAAAGTTTCCTTTCCCAAGCCTATGAATTGCATGCGCCCTCGCACGCGGAGCTGGATTTGTCGGATACCGACAGCGCGGATGCCTATTTCGCGCGTCACCGTTTCGACGCCGTCATTCACGCGGCCGTTAAGCCGGGGCACCGCAACGCGCCCGACTTGACGAACCTTTTTTACACCAACAACCGGATTTTTTTCAATTTGGTGCGTCATGCCGACCGTTGCGGCCGTATCCTCAACTTAGGTTCGGGCGCGATTTACGATATGCGGCACTACGAACCGATGATGACCGAGGATTATTTCGGGCGTTATGTGCCGGCCGATGACCACGGCTACAACAAATACGTCTGCGGCAAGTATATGGAACACTGCCCCGAAGATATCGTGGATTTGCGCATTTTCGGCATCTTTGGCAAATACGAGGACTATGCGATTCGGTTTATTTCAAACGCCATGTGCAAGACCTTGTTCGATTTGCCGGTGACCTTGCGGCAGGACAGGCGGTTCAGTTATATATATGCTCCGGATTTGGCGCCCGTTTTGGCTTGGTTTATCGAACACAAGCCGAAGCACAGGGCTTACAACATTACACCCGATGAGGTCTCTTCGCTGTTGGGCCTGGCCGAAAAAGTGGTGGCGATGTCGGGAAAGGACTTGCCGATACAGGTGGGCGGCAAGGGCGAGGGGATGCCCTATACGGGCAGCAACGCGCGCCTGCGGGCGGAAATGGGAGCTGAATTGCGGTTCACGCCCATGGAAGAAGCCATGGAACAACTGTATGCATGGTATGTTTCCGTAAAAGAGACATTGAACAGGGATTGCTTATTACACGACAAATGAGAGCGAGCGACTATATTTTCAAGCGGCTGAAAGAAGTCTATGGCGTGGAGCGCGTGTTTATGATTACGGGCGGCGGCGCCATGCACCTGAACGATGCCGTATGCCAGAGCGGGCTGGCCTATACGTGTTGCCATCACGAACAGGCGTGCGCCATCGCGGCCGAAGGTTATGTGCGGGCGGGCAAACGCTTGGGTGTGGTCAACATTACCACGGGGCCAGGCGGTCTGAACACGCTGACGGGCGTTATGGGGCAGTGGACGGATTCGGTGCCCGTGCTGTATATATCAGGGCAGGTCAAGCAAGCCACCACGATAGCCGCTTGTCCGGAATTGTCTCTCCGTCAGTTGGGCGACCAGGAAGTGGATATTATTTCGGTGGTAAAACCCTTGGTCAAGTACGCGGCGCAAATTCGCAGGGCGGAAGACGTGCGGAGGGTATTGGACGAGGCGGTGCATACCGCCCTGTCAGGCCGCCCCGGCCCGGTATGGATAGACGTGCCGATGGATATACAGGGGGCGTTGGTGGACGAGGCCGCGTTGGATGCGGCGTCAGCCGTTCCGGAGGCACCGTCCTGCGGGCAGCCGGACGCTTCGCGTATGCGGCGGCTTTTTGAATTGCTCGATACCTGCGAACGCCCGGTGTTGATAGTCGGAAACGGTATCCGTATCAGCGGCGCGCAGGACAGGATGTATGCGTTTCTGCAAAAGATGCCGATGCCGGCTTTGGGTACGTTCAACGGCATGGATATGCTCTACGAGGAGCATCCTTGTTTTGCGGGGCGTATCGGTACGTTGGGCAGTCGGAGCGGTAATTTCGCTTTGCAGAATGCGGATTTGGTCCTCTCGGTCGGCTCGCGCAACAATATCCGTCAGACGAGCTATAATTACGAGTTTTTCGCGCGGGGTGGCAAATTGGTCTGTGTGGATGCGGATGCGGCGGAAATGCAGAAACCTACGGTTCAACCGTATCTTGCCATAGAAGCCGATGCGGCCGCGTTTTTCGATGCCTTGTCGGCCTATAAGCCCTGTCGGGATTATAAAGAATGGCTTTCGTGGGCGTTGGCGCGGAAAGCGAAATATCCGGTCGTATTGCCTGAATTCGCCAAGCCGGGTGCGGTAAACCCCTATTATTTCGTGGATGCGCTCAGCCGCGCCTTGCCGCAAGATGCCGTGGTGGCGACGGCCAACGGAAGTGCCTGCGTGATTGGCTTTCAAGCCGCCAAAGTGAAGCGGGGGCAGCGTTGGTTTTGGAATTCGGGATGCGCGGCCATGGGCTATGACTTGCCCGCGGCCATCGGCGCGGCCTTGGCGACGCCGGAGAAAACGCACGTCTGTCTGAGTGGTGAAGGCAGTCTGATGATGAATATACAGGAATTGAGTACGGTCATCTCCAACAAGATCAATCTGAAATTGGTGATACTCAACAATGGCGGCTATATCTCGATTCGTCAGACCCAAAACAATTTCTTTTCGGGGCGGCATATCGGTATCGATGCCGATTCGGGTGTCGTGTTCCCCGATTTCATGAAACTGGCGGAAGCGTTCGGTTTCGTTTCGATGCGGATTGAACGCAACGAAGAGGTGGAAGACCGATTGCGGGCGATGTGCGCGATGGATAAGCCGGTGATATGCGAGGTCATGTTGCCGCACGATTATATCTTTCAACCCAAAACTTCGTCGGAGCGCAAGCCGGACGGCAAGATGGTGTCGAAACCGCTCGAAGACCTCTATCCGTTCTTGCCCCGTGAAGAGTTTTTACAAAACATGATTATTGACCCTATAAAAGAATAGCACTATGAATACGTTGGAACAAAGAATGGTGGACCAGCTTAAAGACCTTAAGGAAAACCACTATGTGGTAGGGGTCAAGGCGGAGTTCGAGGCGGAAGGCACGCGTATGGAAGAAGCCTTGCGCTTGAAAGAAGTGGTGACCAAGGCCGGTTTGGACTTGACGATTAAGGTGGGCGGTTGCGAGGCCATTCGCGATATGTACGACGCCCGTTCCATCGGGGTGACCCGTATCGTGGCGCCGATGATAGAAACACCGTATGCCCTCAAGAAATATTTGGCCGCCACCCATATGGTTTATCCGCAGGATGAATGGAAGGGCGTGGATTTCCTCATCAATGTGGAAACCTATACGGGTTACAAGAATTTCGACGAAATGATGCGGGTGCCCGGTGTGGAGCAACTGACGGGTATCGTTTTGGGCCGTGTGGATATGACCGGGTCGATGGGGCTGACGCGGGAAGACATCAATTCGGAACCCGTTTTCGATGTGGCGAAGGACTTGTTCCTGAAAGCCAAGCAACACGGCAAGGAATGTGTGATAGGCGGCGGTGTTTCGGCGGCTTCCATCGATTTCTTCAACCGTTTGCCGAAAGGCACGTTGGACCGTTATGAAACCCGCAAGGTGCTTTTCCAATTGCCGGGGGCGGTGTCTGAAGGCGCCGACAAGGGTATTCTCAAGGCGGTCGGTTTTGAATTGATGTGGCTCAAGAACAAGCGGGAATTCTACAAGATGATATACGAGGAAGATTCCCAGCGTATCGCCATGCTTCAATCGCGTTACGACAAACTGATAGAAGCCGCCGGCGGAAAATATCAATAAAAAGCGGATACGGTATGCGACAGGAACGGAAAGACGCTTTGTATCGGTTGCAGCATTTCTTTTTCGATTTGGACGGCACGCTGGCCGATTCCAAGGCCGATGTGCTGGGCAGTATCGCGCAGGCCTACGAGAGGCTCGGTTGGGCCTACGATGCGTCCAAACTGCGCATAGGCCCGCTGTTGCCGGACATCATCGCCACGATTTCCCCGCAGTTGGATGCGGCGCAGCGGCAGACCGTGGCGCAGACGTTCCGCGCGTTCTATGCCGCCGGAAAATATCGCCGGACCGTGCTGTTTCCCGGCGTGATGGATTTTTTGGAGAAGCTCCGCAAGCAGGGGAAAACACTGTATGTGGCCACGAACAAACCCAAGAAGCCTACGCTTGAGGTATTGCAGACTTTGGGTATCAGAGACCTTTTTTTCTTTATCGGAACACCCGATTTCGAGGGAGAGCATCTTACCAAACCCGAGGTTCTTAAAACCATGGTGCGGATGTTCGACATCGACCCTGCGCAAGCCGTTATGGTGGGAGATACTTTGCCCGACATCGAGGCCGGCCGTTATGCCGGCATGAAGACCATGGCGTTTACGGGTGGCTACGGTGGAGAGGATTTCGGGGTGGAAAGCGGTGCGGATTTCATCATCCATACATATGAAGAATTGCTTTAACCATAGGTTCACACAAACATGAAAAAGAAAATCTCCATCATCACGGCCTGTTATAACGAGGAAGAGAATGTGGCCATTCTTTGCGAAAGGATTCGTAAGGTGATGCAGACTTTGCCGCAATACGACTATGAACATATCTTTATCGACAATGCGTCCAAAGACCGCACGGTTGAACTCATCCGCAAGGAAATCGCGGCCGACCCCCATATCCGTTGCATCGTCAACGCGCGGAATTTCGGACATATCCGTTCGCCGTTCCACGGCATGTGCCAATGCTACGGCGACGCGGTCATCGCCATGGCGTCCGACCTGCAGGATCCGCCCGAGACCATTCCGGCGCTCGTGGCGCGTTGGGAAGAGGGCTACAAGGTGGTTATCGGCGTCAAGAACCAAAGCAAGGAAAACCCGCTTATGTTCGGTCTGCGCAAGCTGTTCTACAACCTGTTGGCCAAGGCGTCGGAAACGGAGCAGGTCAAGAACTTTACGGGCTTCGGCCTTTACGACCGTCAGTTCATGGATGTATTGCGCGGCATAGACGACCCCTATCCGTATTTCCGCGGCTTGGTGGCCGAACTCGGCTTCGAGCGCGCGGAGGTGCCTTTCGTGCAGCCCAAGCGCGAGCGCGGCCGCACGCACAACAACTTTTACACGCTCTACGACATGGCGATGTTGGGTTTCGTCAACCATTCCAAACTGCCGTTGCGTCTGGCCAGTTTCTTGGGCTTCGGCACGGCCATCGTCAGCCTGCTCGTGGCCATCGCTTATTTTATATACAAACTCGTGTATTGGGAGAGTTTCTCGGTGGGGCAGGCACCCTTGGTCATCGGGCTGTTCTTCTTCTCGGCCGTTCAGCTTTTCTTTATCGGCATCATCGGCGAATACGTCGGCGCCATCCATACGCAGGTGCGCAAGCGGCCGCTCGTCATAGAAAAGGAACGGATCAATTTCGACTAAACCGCAAGCCATGTCCAAGCTCATATCCCAACTGCAAACGCTGTTCCGCAAGGTATGGAACATCCACCTGCTCCGTTTCGGCATGGTGGCGGGTCTGAACACGTTGTTCGGCTACAGCCTGTACGCGCTCTTGCTCACGGTGGGCCTGCATTACGTATGGGCTACGCTCATCGGGCAGGTCATCGGCATCATGTTCAACTTCAGGACTTACGGCCACCTCGTTTTCCGCAACGGCGACAACCGGCTCGTCGGCAAGTTCGTCGGCGTGTATGCGTTCACCTATCTGTGCAACATCACGGGCATCAGCTATTTGGTCAATACGGTGGGCTTGAGCGACTATTTGGCGGGCGGCATCATGGTCATCCCCATCGGGCTGTTGACGTTCTTGTTAAACAAATTGTTGGTTTTCAAGAAAATCAACAACGATATCAACGAAAGCGAACAAGTAAAACTACGGGATATGTTCAAGCAGTGGTTCTCCGACAAAGCGCGCGGCATCTTTACCTTATTGGCGGCCGCGGCCTTGGTTTGGATGGTGTGCGCGAGCTTCGACGCCGGGATGTCCGGTGACGAGGAAATCCATAACGTGCACGCGGAAAACGTCTATAACTTCTATGCCACGTGGGGCGCGGATTCCACGGCGGCCGTCATGCGGTCGGACTACAACCTGCCGTCTTACGGACAGGCGGTCGATAATTTCGCCTACGCGCTGACGCAGTGGTTCGGCATCGACGACGTGATGCAGACGCGCCATACGGTCAATGTCGTGTTCGCGTGGTTGGCCATGCTGTACGCGGCGCTGTTGGCCTACCGGCTCGGTGGCCGCAAGTGGTTGCCGGCCATTTTCACGCTCGTGCTGTTCTTCTTCTCGCCGCGCTTCATGGGACACGGCTTCAACGACCTCAAAGACTCCAATCTGGCGGCGGTCATGCTCATCGGCGTCTATTACATCGTCGTCTTCCTGCAAGAATTCCCGAAACAAAGGGTTTCGACGCTCGTCATGCTGGGCGTCTGCATCGGCCTGGCAACGGCCATCCGTATCGGCGGGCTGTTGCTCATCGCCTACCTCGGCTTTTTCGCGTTGGTCTATTTCATCTGCCAATACGGCTTCAAGTCGCTGTATGCGGCGGGCGGGAACCGGCGGCTGTTTTGGCGCAACATGGTGGGCTACGGCCTGCTCGTGGCCGTGGGCGGCTATATATTGGCCGTGCTGCTGTGGCCGTTCGCGCTGCGGGCGCCCATCAAGAACCCGATGGAGACGTTCACGTCCATGTCGCAGTTCGCCATCAGCATCCGTCAGCTGTTTGAAGGCAAGCTGCAGTGGTCGAATCAACTGCCGTGGTATTATACGTCCAAGTTCATCCTCATGACGGTGCCCACGGCCGTGATGATAGGCGCGGCGGTGCGGCTCGTGACGGGCTGGCGGCAGGGCAAGGGCTTCTGGACGTTCCTTTTGCTGTTCTGCTTCGTGTTCCCCGTTTTCTGGATTACCTATACCAAGGCCAACGTTTACGGCGGCTGGCGGCATTCGATGTTCGCCTATCCCACCTTGGTCGTTTTGGCGGGCTTGGGCTTTCACGACCTGACGGAGCGCTGCCGCCGTCCGGCCCTGCGCTATGCGTTCATCGCGCTGCCGTTTGTCCTGCTTTGGCATCCGGTGCGGCATTATATCAAGAACCACCCCTACGAATACGTCTATTTCAACGAATGGGCGGGGGGCGTCAAACAGGCCTATGGCCGCTACGAACTCGACTACTACTATCATTCCACGCGCGAGGCGGCGGAATGGGTCATGGCGCACGCCGACACTTCGCGTCTCTCGCCGGGTGAAAAGATACAGGTGGTGTCGTGGCATTACGCTTCGTTGAACTATTATTTGCGCGACACGGCGCATTTTCAGGCGGGTTTCTCGCGCATCTACGATATGGGAGACCGCGATTGGGATTATGCCGTGTTCACGGTCACGGGCATGAATCCCGACTGGCTCAAGAACCGCGCCGCATTTCCGCCCGTCAACACGGTATATACCGTTGAGGTGGACGGCCAGCCAATCTGTATCGTATTGCAACGCACCGACAAGTCGGATTTCTACGGCTACGAGGCCATGCGGCGCGGCGAGGCCGACTCGGCCATCGGCTGCTTCCGTCAGGCGCTGGCGGTCAATCCCTACAACGAGCAGGCCTTGGAGCACCTCTCGCAACTGTACGCCGACCGAGGGCAATACGACAGCGCGTTGGTGCTGGCGGCCTTTTGGGTGGAGGCGGTGCCGAGCAATGTAACGGCCCTGCAACAGTTGGCCAATGTCTATTACGCCCGCCGCGACTTTTCCGATATGGCGGCGGTGGCCCAGCGGATCAAGGCCGTGGCGCCCGCCGATATGCTCGGCTACTGGCTGTCGGCCCTGGCTTATCTGCAGGGCGGCAACCGTCAAAGTATGCAGTTGGCGCTGAACGATTTGCAAAAGGTAATCGAATACCGGCCCGACTTCAAGCAGGCCTATTATCTGATGGCGCAGATTTACCAGTCGGCGGGCGATAATTCGTCGGCGCAGCGTTGTATGGACATCGTAAACCGTTTGCCGTAATGCAGGGCAGGGAAGCGGCGGCCGCCCGAACGTCGGCCTTGTGGCTGTTGGTGCCGAGTTTGGGGCTGATAAGCCACACCTATGCGCCGTTTCCGCCGGTCATGCTGTTCTTTCTGGCGGCCTTGCCGTTGGCGTGGTACGGTTTGGACGTCCATCTGCATGGCGGTGCGGCCAACGGCATGACCGCCTGTGAGTCGGTGGATTTCCGCGCGTGGCGGCCGTTTCTTGGGGTGGCCGCGGCCTACCTCGCCTATATGTTGGTCGCGCAATATATACTTGGAACGTCCCTGCGCTCCACTTGGGGCGTTGTCTGCTCCGCCGGCTATGCGGTATTGCCGCTCCTGTTGTGGCGAAACGGCCCCGAAACGGCCGCCTCGCTTTTCGTGCGGCACCGTTCCAAATTCGATTGGGCGTTCCGGATAGCCCTTGTGGTATATACAATAGAAGCCCTGTGGCGTTACGGCATGGTTTGGCTCGCGTCCGATTCCTCCATTTATCAAGGCATCTACCGCTATAAGTTCGGCGGGCTTATGTATAGCGAGAGCAACGCCACGGGCATCCACATCCTGATATGGCTGTTCTTTACGCTTTGGTGGACGCGTTCGCTCTATCGGCGCGGGTTGTTGCCCGACCGCCGCGCCCGTCTCCGTTATATCGGCATGGCCGCCTGGTGGCTCGTGTTGCTGGGGCTCACGCTGTCGCGCGCCTGTTGGATGGCGGCCGCTATCGGGCTGTTGTATTGCTGTGTGCCGACGTCAAAACTTAAATATATATGGAGCGGCCTGCTCGTCTGTCTCGTCGCGGCGGGCGCGGGCTTCGCGCTGTTTGTCTATCCGCACGTGCAGTACGATGCGAGTTTCATCTCCAAGTTTCAGATATGGTATGCGTTTCTCGACTATTGGCAACAGGCCTCTTGGGTCGATAAATGCTTCGGCATAGGGTTCACGCGCTCGGAAATCGCGATGGGCGTCTATGCGCACAGTTATGTGCTGGTATTCCTTGTTGAAACCGGCCTGCTCGGCTGTCTGCTCATGCTGACGCTGTTTGGCCGTATGCTGTATGACAGCCGCGGGGAAGGGCTTTATATCCTGTTGCCGTTCGCCATAGCCACGCTATCCACCACGGTATTGTTCGTTCCGGAACTGTTCCTGTTGCTGAGTTTCATGATGGCGGTCCGCCAATCGGAAAAATCTGCGGCTTAAAACTGCGAATCCGTAAAGCGGATGTCCTTGATGTTGAGTTGCAGCGTGGGCGGCATATTGCGCCAGCTGTTCTCCTCTATGCTGTAGCAGATGTCCACGCTCCGTTTCTGTTGTACGATGGCGTCGTAGAGATGCCCGTACTGGAACGCGATGCCCTCTTTGATAACGGGGTTCCGGTCGCCCAATTCCTGAAACAGCGAGGCCTTCAAGTGCGCGTTCTTGATGATTTTGGACGTGCCGTTGCCGCTGTCCTTGACGTGCGTGCTCTTGAAAACGGGCAGCGGGTTGCGCGGCCCGAAAGGCGCGAACCGGCTGAGTTCACGGAAAAATTCGGGCGTGATTTCCGAAAAGTTCAGTTCGTCGTCGATTTCGATTTCAGGCATCGGCACGGTGTCTTGCAAACGTTCGGACACGCTGCGCATGAACGCTTCGCGGAACGCCTCGTAGTCTTCGGGACGGATGGAGAGGCCGGCCGCATACTTGTGGCCGCCGAAATGCACGAGATAGCGTTTGCAGGCTTCGATGGCGTCGTAGATGTCGAATCCTTTGACCGAGCGGGCCGAACCCACGAGCGTGTCGCCCGTCCGCGATTTGGTGAAGACGATGGTGGGCCGGTAGTAGGTTTCGGTCAGGCGGGAGGCCACGATGCCGATGATGCCCTGGCTCCAGTGCGGCTGGAACACCACGGTGGCCGTCGCCTTGCGCAATTTCTCGTCCGCAGTGATTTCCGCCAACGCCTCGTCGGTGGCCTGATGGTCGAGCGACTTGCGTTCGGTATTGAAAGAGTTGATTTTCTCGCCTATTTTCTCGGCTTCCGCCGGGTCTTTGCACAATAGCAGCTTGATGGCTTCCTTGCCGTTGGCGATGCGGCCGGCGGCATTGATACGCGGGCCGATCAGGAAAACGAGGTCGCTGTTCGTCAACGCCTTGTTGAAGTAAAGCCCCGTATTTCCGCCCTGCGGCAGCACGTTCGAGTATTTGAGCAGGGTTTCGACGCCCGCCGACGGTTTGGTATTGATTTGCTTGAGGCCGTAGTAAGACAGGATGCGGTTCTCGCCCGTAATGGGCACGATGTCGGAGGCGATGCTGATGGCCACCAAGTCGAGTAGCGAATAGACGCGTTCGGCCATGACGCTTTCCCGTTCGTGCGGGTTGGGAAATTGCTTTTGCACGCAAGCCTGGATGAGTTTGAAGCCCACGCCGCAGCCCGACAGTTCGGGGTAGGGATAACGGCAGTCGATGCGTTTGGGGTCAAGCACCGCGTAAGCGTCCGGCAGGGTCTCGCCGGGGCGGTGGTGGTCGCCTATGATGATGTCGATGCCCTTTTCTTTGGCATAGCGCACGTCGTCATGGTCCTTGATGCCGCAGTCCAACACGACGAGCAGTTTGGCGCCGCGCTGGTGCACGTAGTCGATGCCGCGCTGGCAAAGGCCGTAGCCGTCCTCGTAGCGGTCGGGAATGAAAAAATCGACATTGGCGCCGCAAAAGGCCAAGAACGAATACACGACCGCCACGGCCGTCGTGCCGTCCACATCGTAGTCGCCGTAAACGAAAATCTTTTCCTTATGGTTGATGGCCTGCCAAACGCGGTCCACGGCCAAATCCATGTCTTTCATCAGGAAAGGGTCGTGCAGGTCGGCCATGTCGGGCTGAAAGAACTTACGCACCTCTTCGGGTGTCGTCAAGCCCCTTTGGTAAAGTAACTTGGCAATGTGTTTGTTCTCGTGCAGTCCTTCCGGAATGACCCCTTGCAGGTCGTTTCTTTCAACCCAGCGTTTCTGTTGCATGTTTGCAAATATAAAGAAAAGTTTGAAAAGATGAACCGAAGACCGGCATTATATTTTGCCACCTGCAAAATTATCCCTACATTTGTAACGCACTCCCGTAAGGTGGTGCGCTTATATACAGAATGATAGCGTTTTGCTATTGAACTTGTGTCAGAAAACTGCCAATTTTCAAACGCAACAAGTTTCAATAGGCACGAACGCCTGCGCTTAGCGTGGGTTGTGCTTATATGTTGCGTGGGTATGGCAGTACCTCTGATGCTTTAAGCCGACACACGCTTTTTTTTGTGCGGTGTCGGCTGAGGAAGAGGCACTATTGCACAAAACCTTAAAAATAAACGAACTATGAAAGTTGTGAATTTCATGATGGCTTTGTTGACAACGGGTCTGTTGACCTGCTGTTCAACCGACAGCGGCAACCACATTACCAAGACCTACGACTTGGCGGACTTTACCGCATTGGACGTTTCCCATGCGTTCGACGTGGAAGTGCTGCCGTCGGACGTGGAGGCGGTGGAAGTCGTCATTTCTTCCAATTTGGAAAAATATCTGTTGGTGGAGAAAAAGAAATCCACGCTTCGTATCGGGTTGAAAAGAAACTATATCGGTTGGTTCAGGGTCAATCCTTGTCTGAAGGCTTATGTCTCGGCTAAGACGATGCGGGAGATAACGGCGTCGGGGGCTTCGAGCGTGGTGCTGAAATCCGACTACGATGCCCTTGGTCAAAACTTGGAAATCAATCTCTCGGGCGCGTCTTCGTTCGGAGGCCATGTGATGAATGTCAACCAACTGACGGCCGATCTTTCGGGCGCTTCCTCGTTCAAAGGCCAGGCGCTGAATGTCAACCGACTGGATGTCGAACTTTCGGGTGCTTCGGAGATGGGGATGGACGGCAACGGCAACGAAATGGATTTGAGGGCTTCGGGGGCGTCGAAAGCCGATTTGGCGGACTTCCCGCTCAAGAATTTCGAAGGCAGTTTATCAGGCGCATCCAAAGGTCTCTTGTATGTGACGGAAACGTTTAAGGTCAAAGCTTCGGGCGCGTCCGAAATAGAAGTGAAAGGCCATCCGACCGTCGTCAAGGTAGAAGAGAGCGGCTCATCCCTGGTCGAGTTCAAATAGACACGGTAGGGAGATAAAATGAAAAAGGGTTGCCGAAACGGGCAACCCTTTTTTGTTGGCGGTCCGGACGAGACTCGAACTCGCGACCCCATGCGTGACAGGCATGTATTCTAACCAACTGAACTACCGGACCTTTCCCTCTTCTTCATCCGGGGACGCGAACGACCGTCGGCTGAAAAGAGGATGCAAAGGTAGAGTTTTTTTTTGAAACCGCAAATTTTTTTGTGAAAAATGGCAAAATTTTCAAGAAAGGCGTATCTTTGCACCCACGTGGAAAGATTTGGCTGCTTGCAACCACATTAAAAAAAGCTAAAATGCACCTATCCGTCAGGCCGAAAGGCCGCGGACAGTCGGTTCTCACAACAGTCAGCTTTCCCATAAAACATTTTTATAAACAGTTAAAAAATTGTGTTATGGGATTTTTGTTCACCTCGGAATCCGTCTCGTCGGGTCACCCCGATAAAGTGGCGGATTCGATTTCAGATGCTTTATTGGATGAATTCCTGCGTCGCGACCCGGAGGCGAAAGTGGCCTGCGAGACGCTCGTCACGACGGGGATGGTCGTTTGCGCCGGCGAAGTGAAGACGACGGCCTACGTTGACATTCAGGAGTGTGCACGGCAGACGATTCTGGACATCGGCTACACGAAAGGCGAATACCGTTTCGACGGGGCGTCCTGCGGCCTGCTGTCGGCCATCCACAGCCAGTCGCCCGACATCAACCGCGGCGTGGAACGCAAGAAAGCCGAAGACCAGGGCGCGGGCGACCAAGGTTTGATGTTCGGCTATGCCTGCCGCGAAATGGACAACCTGATGCCGATGCCGATAGAGTTGGCGCATATCCTGTTGCAGGAGTTGGAGGGCATCCGCAAGGAGGGTAAGCAGATGACCTACCTGCGGCCCGACGCCAAGAGTCAGGTTACGGTGCACTACAACGACGCGGGAAAGCCCGACGCCATCGACACGATTGTGATTTCCACGCAGCACGACGAGTTCGACACCGAGAAGAAGATGCTGGCGCGGATTACCGAAGACATCCGGAACATTCTGATACCGCGCGTGTTGAAGACTTTGCCGAAGCGGGTTCAGAAACTCTTTGACAAAAAATACAAGTTGTATGTGAACCCGACGGGCAAGTTCGTCATCGGCGGGCCGCACGGCGATACGGGGCTTACCGGCCGCAAGATTATCGTGGATACCTACGGCGGCCGGGCGGCGCACGGCGGCGGCGCGTTCTCCGGCAAGGATTCGTCCAAGGTGGACCGTTCGGCGGCTTATGCGATGCGCCACGTGGCCAAAAATCTGGTGGGCGCGGGCGTCTGCGACGAGGTGCTGGTGCAGGTGGCCTATGCCATCGGCGTGGCCAAGCCGGTGGGGCTGTACGTCAATACTTACGGCACGTCGCATATCGGTTTGAGCGACGGCGAGATTGCCGAAAAGATTCTCGCGGCCGTGGATTTGCGCCCCTACGCGATTGTGGAGCGTTTCGGCCTCAAGAACCCGATATTCAGGCCGACGGCCACTTACGGGCATTTCGGCCGCGACCCCTACGAAAAGACCGTGACCTGCTACGATGCCGACGGCAAGGCGTATAAGAAAAAGGTCGGCTTTTTCGGCTGGGAGAAGCTGGATTTGGTGCCGACGTTCAAGAAGTTGTTTTTCTAAAATTAATATGGGATGGAATATTGGTTGACGGGCGGCACGGTTGTCAATGAGGGCAGTCGTGCGGCGGCTTCGGTTTGGATAAAGGACGGCCGCATCGCCGGCGTTTTCGAGGCGCAGGCCGAGCCCGTGCCGGCGGCTGCGAAAGCCGAGCGCGTGGATGTAAGCGGCTGTTGGATTCTGCCGGGCGTTATCGACGACCAGGTGCATTTCCGCGAGCCGGGGCTTACCTACAAGGGCGACATCCGGAGCGAGAGCCGCGCGGCCGTGGCCGGCGGCGTGACCTCTTACATGGAGATGCCCAACACCAAGCCGCCGACGCTGACGCAGGCTTTGTTGCAGGAGAAGTACGACCGCGCGGCCGAAGGCTCGTTGGCCAACTATTCGTTTTATATGGGATGCAGCGAGGACAACCTTGACGAGGTGTTGAAGACCGACCCCGCGCGGGTATGCGGCATCAAGATATTCCTCGGCTCGTCCACCGGCAATATGCTCGTGCGCAGCGACGACTATATCGAGAACCTGTTGCGGCACGCGCCGACGCTTGTGGCGGCCCATTGCGAGGACGAGGAAATCATGGCGGCCAACACGGCCACCGTCAAGGCGCAGTACGGCGAAGAACCGCCGTTTTCGGTGCATCCGCTGATTCGGAGCGCGGAGGCCTGCTACCGCTCGTCGGCGCGGGCCGCCGAAATCGCGCGCCGGGCCGGCGGCCGGCTGCATATCCTGCACCTTTCCACGGCGCGCGAGCTGTCGCTGCTGGATGACGCGCCCTTGGGTGAGGCGCGCATCACGGGCGAAGTCTGTGTGCACCACCTGTGGTTCACCGACCGCGACTACGACCGCAAACAGGGCTTCATCAAATGGAATCCGGCCGTCAAGACGGAGGCCGACCGTGACGCCTTGCGTCAGGCGGTGCGCCAAGGGCGCGTCATCGTGGCCACCGACCATGCGCCCCATGCGTTGGAAGAAAAGCAGCGGCCTTATTTCAGCTGCCCGTCGGGCGGCCCGCTCGTGCAGCACAGCCTGCAACTCATGTTGGAGATGGTGCGTTTGGGCGTGTTCAGCGTGGAGGAGGTCGTAGACAGTATGTGCCACCGGCCCGCGCGGCTGTTCGCCGTGTCGGAGCGCGGCTTCCTGCGGCCGGGCTATCGGGCCGACCTCGTGGTCGTTGAGCCCGACGTGGAGCCGCATATGGAGCCGGTGCATTACAAGTGCGGCTGGAGTCCGCTCGCCGACCAGCCGTTTACGAGCCGCATCCGCTATACGTTCGTAAACGGGCATAAGGTCTATGACCATGGCCGTTTTGCCGGCGACGATGGCGGGGATTTCCCGCGCGGCGAACGGCTGCGGTTCGAACGCTAATCCGAAAATTCAGTATAATTTTTTGGATTATAATCCAAAATTTATACATGATTTTTTGGATTAGGACGGAAATGTTTGTACCTTTGCGATGATAAAACAGGTATAAATCATGGCGTTCATCAAACGGCAACTGCAAGCGGTCATCATGGACCGTATGTTCCGAGGTAAAGCCATCGTGCTGATAGGGGCGAGGCAGGTGGGAAAAAGCACGTTGTTCAAACAGATTTTGGCCGCTCCGGAAATACAGGTTCCTGTCGAACGGATGCTCATGCTTGATTGTGACGACCCCCGTGTCAGGACGATGCTGGAGCAGGCTAATTTGGCCGAACTCCGTCAATTGGTGGCGGAAAATCGTATCCTGCTGATAGATGAGGCGCAGCGGGTTTCGGGTATCGGATTGACGTTGAAAATGCTTATCGATCATTTCCCCGATGTGCAATTGCTCGTTACCGGTTCTTCCTCATTTTTGTTGCAGGATAAACTCAATGAACCGCTTACGGGACGTAAATTCGAGTACCATCTGTATCCCGTTTCCACACAGGAATTGTACCATGACGGCGGTTTGGTTCGCGTAAAACAAACTCTGGAATCGCGTCTGATTTACGGGTCGTATCCCGATGTAATCAATAATGCCGGAGATATGCGGACGATATTGATGAATCTGTCGGGTAGTTATCTGTATCAGGATTTGCTTTCGATGGAGGGGGTGCGTAAACCGGTCTTATTGGAAAAACTGTTGGTTGCTTTGGCCTTGCAGGTAGGCAGTGAAGTATCGTATAACGAATTGGCTCAAACCGTTGGAACCGACAGCAAGACGATAGAGAAATATGTGGATTTGTTGGAAAAATGCTATGTGGTTTTCCGTCTTTCGGCGCTGAGCCGCAATGTGCGTACCGAACTTAAAAAGAGCAAGAAGATATATTTTTATGACAACGGTGTTCGCAATGCGTTGATTCAAAATCTCAATCCGCTTGATATGCGTCAGGATGCCGGTGCGTTGTGGGAGAATTTCTTTATTTCGGAGCGTATAAAATACAATCACTATAACGGACGGTATGCCAATGTTTATTTTTGGCGGACGACCCAGCAGCAAGAGATAGATTATATAGAAGAGGCCGATGGCGCCATGACGGCTTTCGAGATGAAGTGGAATCCGAAGAAGGCCCATGCGGCCTTGCCGGCATCGTTCCTCAAGGCCTATCTTGTCAAGGAAACGGTGGTGGTTACGCCGGACAATTATTTGGATTGGTTGAAGTGATATTTTTTGTCAGATATGAAAAAGTTGTTTGTGGTTTTGGCCATCGCCCTTAATCCGGTGTTGGCGGTGGCGCAAGTGAACTGGCTGGCTAATCCGGTGGGCGCGGTGTTCGCGCGGCAGGGCGGGGAAACGCCCGAAGGCACGTTCCGGTTTACGTGCGGCGACTACGAGGTGTTTACGCTCGTGTGTGCCGACAAGGCGTTTCAGCCGGCCTCCTTGTACTATGGCGAGAACGATGCCGACAAGGCGAAGGTGGACGCCATGGCGCCGGACGGGCAGGTGCCCACCTCCATCAACTGTTTTGTGGTCAAAACGGCCGACGGCTACCTCATGTTCGACACCGGCTTGCCGACCGCAAGGGGAGGCAAGGCGCCCGAACGTCTGGACGCTTTGAAAATAGCGCCCGCGGACATCAAGGCCATCTATCTGACCCATGGCCATTTCGACCATATCGGCGGCCTGTTGGACGAGGCCGGCCGTGCGGCCTATCCCCAAGCCATTGTATATATGCCCGCCGCGGAACGCGCTTTCATCTACGCCACGTTGGGCGAGTCCGTCCCGCAGTTCGAGGCGGCCTACGAGGGGCGCATCAAGGTCTTTGAGGCGGGCACGCCACTGCCCGGCGACGTTCAGCCGATTTGCGCGGAAGGGCATACGGCGGGCCACACGGCCTACCGGCTCGGCAACCTGCTCTTTGCCGGCGACCTGCTGCACGGCCCTACGATTCAGCTGCCCGACCCCACGATCTGCGCCAGCTACGATGCCGACCGCGCGCAGGCGATTGCCACGCGGAACCGCCTGCTGTCTTATGCGGTGGCCAACGCCTTGACCGTCCTCTGCGCCCACGCCCCCAACAACGGCGTGGTGTTTTAGGAAGGGAAACTATGCTTTTATGACGGAACAAGAACGCTTAGCTCTCAGGGAAAAGCTGAATAGGGCATTGGAGGCATCCTACGAAAAGATGCTGTGTCAGAAAATGAAGGCTGACGAATCGATTGTTACCATCGATGCCAATGGGAATCCGATAAAAAATATTGGCGTCGGAGGCATGGGAGATATATAAAGGAAGCGGTCCAATCTGTCATTATTTCAAGAAAAATCTTTAACTTTGTGAGGCTTGGTTGCTGAAATCGTTGCTGATGTCAGCAAAACGATTGTGGTGGGCCTTGACGAAGACACGCCGTGTAAACAAAAAAGAGCAGATCAAGAAGAAAAACATTTTACGATAAGATGGAGGTAGTATGATGACTATAGAAGAATTCTTATTTGATTTGCCTTTGTACCAAAGAGTCTCTAAAGAAGATAGTTTGGAGATTCTACGTTTTCTTATGAACAGTGTGCAAAGGAAAGAAGTGGATGGTTATAACCCTATTGAGCAATGCGAATCAACATTTGTGTTATTTTGTAGCATTGATTGTACTATATATAATTCTGATGGATTGAAAGTTATTTATGTGGCAAATAAATATAAAAAGTTTGACACATTTGAAGCTATATTGAAATGTAAGCGCTACGGCACATTTTTGCATTATTTGATACATGTAGAGTATGATGAAGAAGACTATGAACACAATAATATTAAATCGATATCAAAAGTAGGGCAATACCCATCTGTCGCTGATTTTCATATAGGGAAAGTGCACAAATACGACAAGGTGTTACCTAAAGATAAAATGCGAGAGCTGACAAAAGCGATTGGTTTGGCAGCAAATGGTGTCGGTATTGGTTCTTTTGTTTATTTAAGAAGAATTTTTGAGCATCTGGTATTCGAAGCATTGGAAGTTGCCAAGACAAAGAACGAAAAATTTGATATAGTGGCTTTCAATACGGCACGAATGAGTGAAAAGATACAGATGCTCTCTGGTTATTTACCTGACTTTTTGGTAGAAAACCACACAATATACGGTGTTCTAAGTAAAGGTATACACGAGTTAAGCGAAGAAGTTTGTAATAAATACTTTTCAATTCTTAAAGAAAGCATAGAAATGATTTTGGATGAAAAACTTGAGGCGCACCAAAAAGAATTAAAAAAGGATAACATAAAGAAAACCTTGGCTCAAATTGTGGGAGAGATAAAAAAGTAGATACAATGCATATGAAAATGTTTTTTAAGAAATATTGGTGGCTTTTAATAATAGTTATTGTATTGCTATTCTTGCCATTATTGATAAATTTATGCTATTATTTGGAGTCTGATTGTTCTGCATTACACGCCCCTTCCGCGTGGACTTCTTTTTGGGCAACCTATCTTGCAGCCATCGCATCATTTGCAATGGTTGTTATTACTTATCAAACTCTTAAACATAGTAGGCGACAATTGGATGAATTAAAACAACAATGGTTAGCTGAGCATACCCCCTATCTGTCTTGTCAACTAATAGCGGAAAACACTCACTTTAAGCTACGAATATTTAACTCTAGCGATATTGCGGCTACGGATGTTGCAATTGCAATAACCAATCATTTGATTGAAGATAAACCTTATGGCTTATCGAAACTTGAAGATTTTCTGAAAAATCAAGTTTTTGTAATCCCACCAAAAGAAAGTCTATATTTTACCATTTGGATAACACCCTACCCTGAAGAGGAGAATCTTCCTGATGGATATATAGAAATTAAGCTGAAAATGCCTACAATAGATTTTGGCAACTACAATCTTTATCCGCGGAATTTTGCGTTTGTTTCGTATGGTGATAGTGTCCGTCCAATTGTAGATGAGATTTCAAAAGTCGCTGATAAAATTAAAGACCAAAAAGTTATACTCAAGTAGAATGTCACAAAACAGACTAACTAAACTCGAACTTACTTGGATTGGTAAGTACGATGAGGATAAACAACCGCTTGAACCGCGGATTTTGATAGAGCATCCCGAATATTCTTATGGCGAGGTTGAAGCGGGCGTGCTACCGAACGGCAAACCGTGGAACGGCAATATGCTGATTCACGGCGATAACTTGCTTGCGCTGAAATCGCTTGAACAAGACTACGCGGGACAAGTGAAGTGTATCTATATCGACCCTCCGTACAACACGGGTAGCGCGTTTGGACAGTATGATGACAATATAGAACATAGTATATGGCTTTCTCTTATGAGAGAGCGATTAAGAATACTATTTAGGCTTTTGGATAAAGAGAAAGGAACTCTATGGGTTTCTTTAGATGATAATGAGGCTCATTACCTTAAGGTGTTGGGAGATGAAATTTTCGGAAGACATAATTTTATTGCAGATGTTGTATGGGAAAAAAGCGATAGTCCTAAAATGGATTCAAAATTATTTTCTTCTAGATATGACCATACCTTGGTTTGGGCAAAAAATATAGAAACGGTAACACTAAATGGTTTTAAACCTGACAATATTCCGCCTCATTATAACAGAATAACAGATGAAGGTACCCCATATTATCTTAAGCCTCTAAGAGCTATGGGAGCAGCAGATAGACGCGAAGATAGGCCTTCATTATATTTCCCGATTAAAGCCCCTAATGGAGCTGATATTTTTCCAATAAGAACAGATGGTTCAGATGGAAGATGGCGATGGAGTAAAGAGAAAATCGAGTCTTCTCCGCACCTTATTGAGTGGGTTGATGGCAAAAATGGATATACCCCTTATTTTAAAGTTCTGTTTGGAGAAAACGCCATTGTGCCACCTGAAACTCTTTGGAACTTCAATGAAGCCGGCAGTAATCGAGTTGCAAAACAAGAAATTAAGGCGTTGTTCGATTCTCAGAAAAATTTTGATACTCCGAAACCCGAGAAATTAGTTCAACGCATAATTTATGTTTCAACTAACCCTGGCGACCTTGTTCTCGACAGTTTCCTCGGTAGCGGCACCACGGCGGCGGTGGCCCACAAAATGGGGCGCCGGTGGATTGGGGTAGAGCTCGGTGACCATGCCTATACGCATTGCGCCGTTCGCATGAAGAAAGTAATCGATGGTGAACAGGGCGGCATCAGCAAGGTCACCAACTGGAAAGGCGGCGGCGGTTTCAAGTTTTACGAACTGGCGCCGAGTCTGCTCAACCGTGACAAACATGGAAACCTCGTAATCAACAAGGAGTATAACGCCGATATGTTGGCGGCGGCCATGGCCAAGCACCAAGGTTTTACCTATGAACCTGATGCTGCGGTGTATTGGAAACAAGGCAAGGGTTCGGAAAAGGATTACATCTTTACCACCACGCAGTTCCTTACCGTTGAGGCCTTGGAACAACTCCACGCGCAATTGGGCGAGGGTGAATCGCTGTTGATATGCTGCACCTCGTTCCAACCCGAATGCCGTAACCGCTTTGCGAACATCACCCTCAAAAAGATTCCGCAGATGCTTCTCGGCCGTTGTGAATTCGACCACAACGACTATTCGCTCAACATCGTCTCCCTGCCGGAAGTCGAAGGAGAAGATGATGGAGTTGAAGACGTTAACACTGAAGGTAAAGGCACCGAGATGGCTTCACAAACCGATACAGAATAAATATCATTTTTAAGATTGTAGATGTATGAGACAGATTTTTAATATATATTGCGATGAGAGTTGCCATTTGGAACACGATGGCGAAAAGGCTATGGTTATTGGGGGGGTATGGTGTCCACGGGATAAAAAAGATGACATCTTCCGTCGCCTTAGGGAAATCAAGGAGGAACACGGACTTAGTAGGCGGTTGGAAATAAAATGGAATAAAGTGTCAAAAGGACAGTTGGCTTTTTATATGGATGTCGTCAACTACTTTTTTGACAACTGCGATCTACATTTTAGGGCTTTGGTCGTACCCAATAAGCAGGAACTGAATCACGAGGCGCATAACCAAACTCATGATACATTCTATTATAAGATGTATTTCAATATGCTTAAAGCTCTGTTTGAACCTGATTGCGGTTATAATATCTACATTGATATTAAAGATACAAGAGGGCAGAGGAAAGTGGAAAATTTGCACGAAAGATTGTGCAACAACCACTACGACTTTAATAGGGATTTGATACAAAAAGTGCAACAAGTCCGTTCGGAAGAGGTTGAACTCGTTGCTTTGGCAGACCTGTTAATCGGAGCCATCTCGTATTTGCATCGAGATAAAACTACCAGTGATGCGAAGTTGCGTTTGATTGAACGTATTAAGGAAAGAAGCGGATACAATTTGAAGTCAAGTACTCTTTATCGAGAGAACAAATTTAATATTTTTGTTTGGCAAGGCGGTTATGGAAGATAGAATATTGCCCCGAAAGATATATCTTGAAGAATATGGCGGGGATTATCACAGATATATTGACGCTGTATATGCGCTATTTGAAGCAGATTTCATTAGACACAAAGCCACTTTTGGTTCCCATCATCTAAACATGAAATTCAATCCTCTCTTTCAAGGGCGTGCATATACATTTTATCACATGACGCATAAAGGAGAGATTGAGACTGAACGAGAACCAGATCTTCGTCGATGTGAGTGTATGCCATGGGCTCGGCCAACTATTGAACATGTTGAGGAGTGGCAGTTGAAATTCTGGAGACAGTCTCGTAAAAATTCTAATAACAGGATATGCATCTGTTTGGAAAACGACAATGATGTGGACTATTTTGTGGTATTAGAGGTCAGAAGTACGTATGTGTTGTTATGGACTGCTTTTGTTGCTGAACGGAGTCACGAAACAATTAAAAAGATGCGTGAATATAAGGAATGGAAATCTACTGAAGGGCAAAACATAAATACTCCAGATGAAATAATTGACTTCATCCAAAAGGAAATAAAAGCAAGGGGCGGCAATGCCGCCCCCGTAACTCCTCCAACACATGGTTGTTGAGATGGTGCAAAGTTAAGCCTTTATTGCGGCAAAAGCAAATAATTTTACAAAGTGTTTTAGAATGAACGCTATAACCCAAAATATCAAGCAGCGGCTTTCGCTTCGTAAGCCGCTTGCAGACGCGCTTGAGGTCACGGCCAAGATTACCGACAAACTGTCGCTTACCAAGCCTCCCCAAGCGGACGATAAGTTGACTGCATTTCTCAAGAAAGAATTGGATGCGGTTAAGGCCATTGTACCGACGATTAAGGATTTTGACCGTAACTTCCCGTCGCTTGCTTTCTCAATAGCCACCGGTATCGGTAAAACCCGTCTGATGGGTGCCATCATTGCCTATCTATACCTACAATACGACATCAAGCATTTCTTTATTTTGGCGCCAAACCTGACTCTATATGAGAAATTGAAACGTGATTTCGGAGAACCGGGTTATGAGAAATACGTTTTCAAGGGTATCAGCGAATTTGCAAGCCAAGGGCCTCAGATTATTACGGGCGAAACCTACGATGGAAGACAGCTTTCAACGGGTTTGCCTTTGCAAATCAATATATTCAATATCGCAAAGTTCAACAAGGACACGAAGAACGGCGCCAAAGGTGAACCGCGGATGCGCCATCTGTCGGAATATCTCGGCGAATCCTATTTCCAATATCTTGCCGGACTGCCTGACCTCGTTATCCTTATGGATGAGGCACATCGTTACCATGCCGATGCCTCAAAACGGGCCATCAACGAACTCCGCCCCATACTCGGTTGCGAAATGACGGCTACGCCGCTTGACGAAAAAGGCAAGCCGTTCAAAAACATCGTGTTCGAATATAATTTGGCCGAGGCCCTTGCCGATAAGAAATACGTCAAAGACCCGACGGTAGCCGGTCGCAAGAACTTCGATAAACACAATTATATGCCCGACGAAATCGAAATCATCAAGTTGGAGGATGGTATCAACGTGCATGAGCGCACGAAAGTCGCCATAGAATTATATGCTAAACAGAATGACAAGCATATTGTACATCCGTTCATATTGGTGGCCTGCCGTGACATCGCCCATGCCCGCAGTGTCAAGGATTTGCTTGAGAGTGACCGGATTTTTCATGGCAAGTATCGTGGCAAAGTTCTGCAAATAGACAGTTCGACAAAGAAAGACGAAGAAATCGAACAGCAGTTTATCGCTCTGGAAGCACCCGACAACAAAATAGAAATCGTTGTCCATGTCAATATGCTGAAAGAGGGTTGGGATGTCAACAATCTATATACGATTATCCCTTTGCGGGCTGCCGATGCCGCCATACTTATCGAACAGACCATCGGGCGCGGGCTTCGTTTGCCGTATGGCGGTGAACGCACAGGAAACAAGGATGTCGATACTTTGACCGTTATCGCCCATGAGAATTTTGCGGCGGTGATTGCCAAAGCCCAAAGCGGCGACAGCGTTCTCAGTAAACTTACCTATGTGGAGTTGGATGAAGCCGACCCCAAAGATCGTCCGGGCAAGGTCGTGGCAACAACACCTACCATCCTTCAGAAATACAAACAACACAAAAATCTGACTCTGACGGAGCAAGAGTTGCAGGCGGCGGTATGTGCCAGCGATGCGGTTCGCGCCGTCATGGCGGTTATCCCGCATTTTGCCGAGAAAGTAGAACATCACAGTGATTTGGCGAAGCCCAATATCATTAAACAAATACGGCAGAACGCGGCTGACTTCATCAAACAGGAAACCCAAAATTCGAATCCGCTTTTCGCGGTCCAAGAAGCCACCGAACGAATCGCTCAACTTGATAAGGTTATTCAGGCCGTCGTTATTGACTATGAAAAAAATGTCATTGAGATTCCGCGACTTGTCGTTGAGCAACCCCAAGCCAAAAAGGTATTCGAAGACTTTGATCTCAATACGGACAACGGATTCAATCTTGCTGATGTGAGTTATGAAATATTGCGTCAAAGCCTTGATACCGGAGAGCGTGATGTTATTGAAGGCAAGTCCGGTACATTCAAGGGAAATGCCATTGATTTGTTGGTAGAGCGTCTTGCTGCCTATGACGATATTGATTATGATACCTATGCGGATTTATTGTACAAACTCGCGGAACAGGCGGTAGCCGCGATACGTTCTTATACGCCGGGTATAAAAGACGATGAGGTGGCCGAGAAAGTAAACGCCTACAAGGAATCCTTGGCCGATAACATTTATCGTCAGATGAATGAACACTCCCATCTAGAACACGATAGTGTGCCATTGAAGCGTGTATTGCCATTCAGCCGGATGCTTGACCAACATCTCGTTGAAAATGAATACGGGTATCGTATGGTGAGTGATATTCCGGAAACGGCCTCGTTGGCCAAAAAATATATCGTCAGAGGATTTCTTAAATCGTATTATTCGGAATATCGTTTTGACAGTTCAACGGAGTGGGATTTCGCGTATGTTCTCGAATCGGATAACATCAAAGTTTTGAAATGGTTGCGGCCGGTTCCGCAACAGTTCAGCATCTATTGGCATGACGGTACCAAACGATACGAACCCGACTTTATTGTGGAAACGGCTGATGCGGTTTATATGTGTGAAACCAAAGCCGCCAAAGACATTGAAGATGCCGATGTGCAGGAAAAGGCGGAAGCGGCGCGTGCTTATTGTAAGATCGTTTCGGCTTACAATGCCCAACACAATGGCAAGCCATGGCGGTATGTGATTATTCCGCATTCCGTGGTGAAGCGCACAAACTCTTTTGATTACATCTTGAGTAAGTCGAACCTATTTAACGGATAACGTTAGTGGGAGGTGTCACTACCTTTACTCGCGGCGTTGCCGCTCGTGAAGGTAGGAGGCATTTCGGCAGAAGCAGCCATTTTACTCGTTCGAAAACAACTATCACTCATTGTGTTCGCGATAGTTTCATATCACGCCAGAACAATCTGCAAAACGAGTTTTGCGTTTGTTTCGTCGTGATATTTCCGCGGCTATCGCCGCTCGTTTTCTCTCTTCGTTGCAGGGACTTGCTTCTACGCTCAATTTTCACTATCTTTGTCCGCGTTTTAAGGGCCTTAGGATTTCTTGGGGCTCTTTTTGGAACGGGAAACTTTAAAATTTTTAAGATATGAAAGCTATCAAAATTTTAGCGTTAGGCCTTTCCCTTATGGCGACGTTCGCCGTAGCGGAAGTAAAGGCGCAGGCTACGTCGCTCGAAGCCGAGAAGACGGAAGGCCCCTCCATCCAGTTTGACAACACGACCTACGACTATGGCCAGATTGAACAGGGCGCCAACGGCGACTGCGAATTCACGTTCTCGAACGTGGGTACCGAACCGTTGCTGCTCTCCGACGTTCGCGCCAGCTGCGGCTGCACGACGCCGTCGTGGACGCGCGAGCCGATTATGCCCGGCAAAACCGGCACGATCAAGGTGCACTACGACACCAACCGTCTGGGCGGCATCAACAAAGCCATTACCGTAACGACGAACGGCAACCCCGAACGGGTGGTGCTCCGCATAGCCGGTAACGTAAGTCCGAAGGAAAACTAATACCGATTTCAATCATGCCTAGCATTTCAGAAAAAGCACAGAAGATGCCGGCTTCCCCTATCCGGAAGCTCGTGCCCTTTGCCGACGCGGCCAAGAAAAGAGGCGTCAAGGTTTACCACCTCAATATCGGCCAGCCCGATATCGCTTCCCCCAAGTGCGCGTTGGACGCGGTCCGCAACAATACGTTGCCGCTCGTGGAATACAGCCACTCGGCCGGTAACCTTTCGCTGCGCAAGAAACTCGTCGAATACTATGCCAAGAACGACATCCACGTTACGGAAAACGAAATCCTCGTAACCAACGGCGGTTCGGAAGGCATCCTGTTCGCGTTCATGACGTGTCTGAACCCCGGTGACGAAGTTATCGTGACCGAACCGTTCTACGCGAACTACAACGGTTTCGCGATGACGGCCGGCGTTGTGACGAAGCCGATTATCTCCAAGATTGAAGACGGCTTCGCGTTGCCGCCCATCGAGGAGTTTGAGAAAATCATCACGCCCAAGACCAAGGCGATTTTGATTTGCAACCCCAACAACCCGACGGGTTATCTGTATTCGAAAGCCGAATTGGAAACCTTGGCCAAAATCGTGAAGAAACACGACCTGTTCCTGTTTGCCGATGAGGTTTACCGCGAATTCTGCTACGACGGCGAGAAGTATTTCTCGGTGATGCACCTGCAGGGTATCGAAGACAACGTGGTGTTGCTTGACTCGGTATCCAAGCGCTACTCAGCCTGTGGTTGCCGCATCGGTGCGTTCATCACGCACAACAAGGACGTATATGCCGCCGCGATGAAGTTCGCGCAGGCGCGTCTGTCGCCGCCCTCCTACGGCCAGATCTTCTCGGAAGCGGCCGTGGATACGCCGGCTTCCTATTTCGCCGAAGTGTTGAACGAATATACGAACCGCCGCAACATCGTGGTGGAGGCCATCAACAAGATGCCGGGCTGCTTCTGCCCCAATCCGAAGGGTGCTTTCTACGCGGTGGCGCGTTTGCCGATTGACGACGCCGACAAGTTCTGCCAGTGGTTGCTGGAAGACTTCAACGACAATGGCGAGACCGTCATGCTGGCGCCGGCCACGGGCTTCTACGCCACGCCGGGGTCGGGCAAGAACGAGGTGCGTATCAGCTACGTGCTCAAGGCCGACGACCTGCACGCCGCCATGCGTTGTCTGGCGGCCGCCTTGAAGGTATATCCGGGCAAGACGTGCTAAGGTGTATATAATTAACGGAAAACAAAATCATACAGTAAAAGACAATAAAGATGGCTACAAAAACCACCAAGAAAGCGGCTGCCAAGAAACCGGCCGCCAAGAAAGCGGCTCCTAAGGCGGCCGCCAAGAAGACCGCGCCGAAAGCCGCGGCTAAAACGAAAGCGGCCCCCAAGGCCAAAGCGGCTCCCAAGGCTAAGGCGGGCTACCGTATCGAACATGACCTGTTGGGCAACATCCAGGTTCCCAACAGCGCTTTGTATGGCGTTCAGACGTTGCGTGGTATCAACAACTTCCACATCAGCAACGTGCCGATGAACCGTTTCCCGAGCTTTATCGTAGGCTTCGCTTATACGAAATGGGGCGCCATCCTGGCCAACCACAAACTGGGTCTCGTCACCACGAAGCAGAAAGACGCCGTGGTTCAAGCCTGCAAGGAAATCATCGCCGGCAAACACCACGAACACTTCATCACCGACATGATTCAGGGCGGTGCCGGTACGACGATGAACATGAACGCCAATGAGGTTATCGCCAACCGCGCGTTGGAAATCATGGGCCACAAACGCGGCGAATACAAATACTGCGATTCGCACGACGTTATCAACTGCGCCCAATCGACGAACGACGCTTATCCGACGGCCATGCACTTCGGTCTGTACTTCAGCCACAAGGAATTGGTAAAGGCTTTGGATCTGCTCATCAAGTCGATGGACAAGAAAGCCAAGGAATTCAAGAACGTGGTCAAGATGGGGCGTACCCAGCTGCAGGACGCCGTGCCCATGACGTTGGGTCAGACGTTCAACGGCTTCGCTTCCGGCTTGAAACGCGAACTGAAAAGCCTCAACGCCGCGGCTCAGGAATTCCTGACCGTCAACATGGGCGCCACGGCCATCGGTACCGGTATCACGTCGCAGCCGGGTTACAGCAAGCTCTGCGTTGAAGCCTTGAAGAACGTGATGAAGGAAAACATCAAGCTGGATGACGACTTGGTATTCGTTACGTCCGACAACGGCGGCGTGGTTACCTATTCGTCCTGCCTGAAACGTATGGCGGTTCGCGTCGGCAAGATCTGCAACGACTTGCGTCTGATGGCTTCCGGCCCGCGTTGCGGCTTGCACGAGATCAACCTGCCCGAACGTCAGCCGGGTTCGTCGATTATGCCCGGTAAGGTCAACCCGGTTATCCCCGAAGTGATGAACCAGGTTTGCTTCCGCGTTATCGGCAACGACCTCACCGTAACGATGGCGGCCGACGCCGCTCAGTTGGAACTGAACGTTATGGAACCGGTTATGTGCTACTCCGTATTCGAATCCATCGAATTGCTGAAGAACGGCTTCGATACGCTGCGCACGCTCTGCATCGACGGCATCACGGCCAACGCCGCGCACTGCAAGCAGATGATGGAGAACAGCATCGGTATCGTAACGGCCTTGAACCCGTACATCGGCTATGACAACTCGACCGAAATCGCCAAGGAAGCCAAGGACAAGAACTTGAGCGTGGTGGATTTGGTTCTCAAGAAAAAGATTCTGACCAAAGCGCAGTTGGATGAAATCCTGGCGCCGAAGAATCTGATTCAGCCGGTAAAACTGAACATCAAGGTTAAATAAACCGGAGGCCTGACGGTAATTCGCTTTCGGGCGGATGGCCGGCGGCTTTTGAAAGGAAGGCGGTCGCTCCCTGTGGGGCGGCCGCTTTTTCGTTTTTAGGGCCTGACCCGACTTTTTTTCATCTGTTTTGGGATTCATACGTATATTATTAAAACGGAATCTCAGGATGGAAGAAATGGATGAAAACGGGCGGGCCATGGGTCTGCGTTGGTGCTTGACGCTGTTGGCGGCCTTGTGGGCGCCGGTGCGGCGGTATTTCTATTTGACGAAACGCGATGCGCGGGGCTTTGCGGTCTGGTGTCTCCTCATGGCGCTGACGTTGGGGGTAAAATGGGCGTACCCGCGGTGGGAGGCGGCGCGCCTGTCGCAAGACAGGCTGCCGGCGCCGCAAAGCGGCGCCGGGGCGGGGACGGGCGGCTTTGTGGCGGCGGATGCCGACGGCTCCGACGTGTCGGGGGCTTACGGTACTGCGGGCGGAAACGGCGTCCCTGCGGAGGGTTCCTCAACCGGAAACGGCACGGCGGCGATGGCGGCCAAAGGCGGTCGCCGTCCGTCCGATGGGGCTTCGACGCCCGACACCACCTCTCCCGGCCGCCCGTCCCCGCGCGCCGCCTCCCCATCGCCCTACGGCTCGCCCTATCGCAAAAAAGCCTTTACCGTGGACCTCAACCGTGCCGACACCTTCGACTTTCAGGAACTCCGCGGCATAGGGCCGGCCTACGCCCGCCGCATCGTGGCCTACCGCGAACGGCTGGGCGGCTTTGTCGATAAGGCCCAGCTTCTGGAAGTATGGGGCGTGGACAGCGCGTTGTACGCCCGTATCGCCCCCTCGCTTGAACTGACGTCGCCCTCCGTCCGTAAGTTGTACGTCAACCGGCTCACGGTTCAGGAACTCAAGCAACATCCGTACCTCGACTACTATCAGGCCAAGGAAATCGTGCGCTACCGCGAGCGTTACGGCGCGTTCCAAACCCCCGCCGACCTCAGGAAAGTCAACCTCATCGACGCCGACACCTACGCGCGCCTTGCCCCCTACGTTTCCACCGCCGTGCCCTAAGCCATGAAATGATAAAAAGTGTTATCTTTGCAAATCATGGATACGATACGGAAAATATACCGTTTCTATGTGGATGGATTCCGGGAAATGACGGTGGGCAAAACGCTTTGGGCCATTATCCTGTGCAAGGCGTTTGTCCTGTTTTTCGTGCTCAAGATTTTCTTTTTCCCCAATCTGCTCAAAGCCTTGCCCGACGACAACGCCAAGGGCGCTTATGTCGCCACCGACTTGGTGCACCGCGTGTCAGCCGCCCCGGCGACCGTTTCCCCGTCCGCCCATGCCGCCGACCCGCAGCCTTCCCCGTCGGGTCACCCGAAACAAATAGACAACGAATAAAAACGCAATGATATGGAAAACATCACTCCCGCTTTGATAGACTGGTCGCGCGCCCAGTTCGCGCTCACGGCCTTCTATCACTGGCTGTTTGTGCCGCTCACGCTCGGCCTCTCGTTCATCATGGCCATCATGGAGAGCCGTTACGTAAGAACCGGCGATGAATTCTGGGCCCGGACGGCCCGTTTCTGGATGCGGCTTTTCGGCATCAACTTCGCGCTCGGCGTGGCCACCGGCTTGATTCTTGAATTCGAGTTCGGCACCAACTGGAGCAACTACTCGTGGCTGGTGGGCGACATCTTCGGCGCACCCTTGGCCATAGAGGGCATTTTGGCCTTTTTCATGGAGTCCACGTTTGTGGCCGTCATGTTCTTCGGCTGGAACAAGGTGGGCAAGAAATTCCATTTGGCCTCCACGTGGCTCACGTGCATCGGCGCGGCCATCTCGGCCTGGTGGATTTTGGTCGCCAACGCTTGGATGCAGGCGCCGGTGGGCGTGGCGTTCAACCCCGACACGGTGCGTCACGAGATGATGGACTTCTTCGCCGTCGCGTTCTCGCCCGTGGCGGTCTTCAAATTTATCCACTCCATTCTGAGCGGCTGGATTCTGGGGGCGGCTTTCGTCATCGGCATCAGCGCGTGGTATCTGCTTAAAAAGCGCGAGACGGTCTTCGCGCTCAAGAGCATCCGCATCGCGGCCGTCGTCGGCTTGGTCGCCGCCGTGCTGTCGGCGTGGAGCGGCGATTTCTCCGGACGTCAACTCTCGGAGAAGCAGCCGATGAAACTGGCGGCCATGGAAGCGCTTTACGAAGGCGGCGAGGGCGTTGACCTGAGCATCATCGGCCTTGTCAATGGCGACAAGACTTGGAACAACGATGAACCCGAACTCCGCGGCGGCCTCTACCTGCCGAAAGGGCTCTCGCTCATGGCCACGCACGACGTCAACGGCTATGTGGCCGGTATCAAGGACATCATCGAGGGCGGCTATCCGATGCCCGACGGCACCATCGCGCTATCGACGCAAGAGAAGATAGACCGCGGCCGGCTCGCGGTGCAGGCGCTTGCAAACTACCGCCAATATCAGGCGGAGGGTGACGAGGCGGCGGCTGCGGAATCCCGTCAGGTGCTGGACGAGAATATGGCGTACTTCGGCTACGGCTATCTGAACGCCCCCGAAGACATCATCCCCAATATCCCGCTCAACTACTATGCGTTCCGCGTCATGGTGGGCCTCGGGATGTATTTCATCCTGTTCTTTGCGCTCATCCTTTTCCTGAGCTGCCGCAAGGATCTGACCCGTTACGCGTGGTTGCTGTATGTGGCCCTGTTCACGATACCGCTCGGCTACTTGGCCGGACAGACGGGCTGGATTGTGGCCGAATGCGGCCGTCAGCCTTGGGCCATCCAAGATGTGCTGCCGGTGTCGGCGGCGGTGTCGGATGTGGGTGCAGGGGCGGTCATGACCACGTTCCTCTTGTTCCTCGCCCTGTTCAGCATCATGCTGGCTGTCGGCATTTCGTTAATGGTCAAGTCGGTCAAGAAAGGACCGGCCAAGGTTGAACTTTAATAATAGATAAGACTATGGATACCTACGTTTTTTTACAGCATTACTGGTGGTTTCTCGTCTCCCTGTTGGGCGGGATTCTGGTATTCCTCTTATTCGTGCAAGGCGCCAACTCCTTGCTGTTGTGCGTCGGCTCCACGCCCGAGGAGCGTAAGCTCATGGTCAACGCCACGGGCCGCAAGTGGGAGTTCACGTTTACAACGCTCGTCACGTTCGGCGGCGCGTTCTTCGCCTCGTTCCCGCTGTTCTACAGCACCTCGTTCGGCGGCGCGTACTGGCTCTGGATGATTATCCTGTTCACGTTCGTGTTGCAGGCCGTCTCTTACGAGTTCCAGTCCAAGGCCGGCAACCTGCTCGGGCAGAAGACCTACCAGTGGTTTTTGGTCATCAACGGCATCGTGGGGCCGCTGCTGTTGGGCGGCGCCGTGGCCACGTTCTTTACGGGCTCCGGCTTTTATATTGAGAAAGGCCAGCTCACCGACACGATGATGCCCGTCATCAGCCGTTGGGGGAGCGCGGCGCACGGCCTCGAAGCCCTGCTCAACCCGTGGAACGTGGTGCTGGGCCTGGCCGTCTTCTTCCTCGCGCGCGTGCTGGGGCTGCTGTACCTGATCCGTCAGGTGAGGCACGAGAGTCTGGAACAGCGTTGCCGCAAGGCCCTGCCGGTGCAGAGCCTGCTGTTTGTGGTGCTGTTCGTGGCCTTTGTCGTTTACCTCTTGGTCAAGGACGGTTTCGCCGTGGCGCCCGACTCGGGGCTAATCTACATGGAACCCTACAAATACCTGCATAACCTGCTCGCCATGCCGGTGGTGCTGATTCTGTTCCTCGCCGGCGTGCTGTCCGTGCTGTGGGGCATCGGCAAGACCGTGTGCTGCAAGACCTACCGGGGCGGCATTTGGTTCGCCGGTGTGGGCACCGTGGTGACAGTGCTCGCGCTCTTCCTCTGTGCCGGCTACAACCACACGGCCTACTATCCGTCCACGCTCGACCTGCAGGGCTCGCTCACGTTGGCCAACAGTTGCTCCAGCTTCTTCACGCTCAAGGTCATGGCGTTCGCCTCGCTGCTCATCCCGTTCGTGCTGGCGTACATCGTCTATGCCTGGCGCGCCATCGACCGCAAGCGCCTCACGATAGAGGAGCTGCACGGGGACGAGGAAGCGTACTAGGAAAGTACATTGAATCCCGCCGTAGTTGTAATGCGGCGGGATTTTTATTATAAACCTTGAATATTTTAGTTTTGAAAAAGATATTTCTATTGTTTTGCTTGTGTCTGCCATGTGGATTGGTTGCGCAAAATAGGGCCACAAAAGCGATGTTGGCGGAAATAGAGGGTAGGTGGCAGTTGGATAATAATGGGAATGTAACAATGTCCAAGGTTATAGAAATGCCCGGTATTTCCAAAGATGAGTTATATAATCGGGCATTGAGTTATTTTACATATAATTATCGACAAGGCGATGCGGTAATACAAATTGACGATAAAGGTCAGGGTTTGATAATAGGGAAGGGACTGTATCCGAATGTGTATTCTGGTTTACTGAGTGTATTTAGCACCTATCATATTGTTCGGGTAGATGTAAAGGAAGAGAGGGTAAGGGTATTGGTGACAATGACCGCTTATCGTGTGGAAGATGTCGGGGTGGTAAGCGAATTGTTATTTGGTACGATTGTTTTAAATACTTGTGATTGGCCAGTATCTTCCCGTTTCCCTATTGTGAAAGCAGATGAAGACAAGAACGCGATGGCTAAGCTTTTTTATAACTCCATTCAATGTGCAATGAATACGATGGATATGATAGAAAAGTCATTGAAAGAAGGTAATACGGGGAGTGATTTAGATAATTGGTAGCCCTTCAATGGGGTGGATTATTTCTTTGGATTTTTTCAAAAAACGGCCGATTATTTCTTTGGATTTTTTCAAATTTCGGCGAATTATTTGTTTGGATTTTTTCAAAAATTTTGAAATGTATTGTGATTATCAGTATGTTAGTTTTGTTGGCGCTTTATGACCATTTGAGTATGCGGCAGTGATGCTAAAAGCGCCGTCCGTCACGTGCGGATATGCCCGTTGTATGCGGTATTCCATCAATACCCCAACCCGAATTGCCACAGGGGGATGGTGTTGCCGGTGGCAAACTCGATGTCGTCCTTGACGACAAAGGCGTTGGGGATGCCTTCTATCTGCTTCTTGCCTTTCTTGCGGCCGCCGATTTCAAACGTATGGTCGCCAATCCGGAAGTCGGAAACGGTGGAGGTGATGACGTCGTGGTTGACGCGCATCTGATTGAGGAAGAAGGTCTCGCGGACATTCCCGATTTCGGCTTGTTGGTGGCCGAGGGCGTATATCAGGTTGGGGTTGTCGAGGTAGATCTTATCCACCTTGCCCAAGCCGCGGATGCCGCCGGTGTCGTCCCGGAGTTGGGCTATGAGCCCGGCCTCCTCTATATAGAGGCAATAGTCGGCCACGCTGTTGCGGCTCACGTTGAGCGCCGTGGCGATGCTGCTGATATTGGGCTTGAAGGGCACGCTCTGCGCTATAATCGCCAGCAGTTGTTTCAGCTTCCGCCCGGTGGAGACGTTCATGCCGGCATATTGGGGAATGTCAACCTCTAAGGCGAGGTTCACGATTTGTTGCAGGTGCATCTCCCGGTTTTCCAGCGGGAACGGGTAGTAACCTTGTTGGAGGTACTGCTGAAAGAACTGGAGCGGGTGGAATTTCGCCGGGATTTTTACCTTGAGTTTCAGTATGTCGTCAAGTGTATATATTGAAAGTTCCACATTGTGGAAAAATTGCAGGTATTCGCGGAACGAGAGGCCCTGCATATGGTACATGGCGGCCCGTCGGCTTAGGTCGGCCACGCCCTTGTTGATGTCCAGGACGGAGGAACCGGTAAATACGACTTGCAGTTCGGGGTGGTAGTCGTACATGAGTTTCAGCTCTTTCGACCAGTCTTTGTAGCGGTGGATTTCGTCGATGAAAAGATGCTTGCCGCCCCGTTTGACGAAATCGTCGGCGAGGTCCAGCAGGCGGTGGTCGGCGAAATAAAAGTCTTCGGCCGTGACATACAGCGAGGTGTCGATGGGCAGTTGTTCCTTGATATATTGTAGGACGAGCGTGGTTTTGCCCACCCCGCGCGGCCCGGTCAGCCCCACCATGCGGCTGTGCCAGTCGATGCGGTCGTACATATAGCGTCGGAAACGGGTGTCGGTTTCCAGCAACAGTTTGTGATAACGGTTCAACAATTGGTCCATCTTCGGTTGAATTTGGGTACAAAGATACAAAAATTGCTCACAAGTTGAGCAAAAAATGTCAAAAATTGCTCAATGATTGAGCAAAATTCGGTTAAAATTGCTCAATGGGAGAGCAATCGGGCGGGGCGGCTTGCTTCTGCGCGCGATTTTTATTAAATTTACTCGTCGCGTTGCGACTCGTGAAGATAGGATGCGTATAGGCAAAAGCACAATATTGATTTCAACGCGAAAAATACATGCGCTCACTGCGTTCGCCCACATGGCGCACTTCTTTGTCACAAGCTGCAAAATGGATTTTGCGCTTGTTTCCGCGAAGTTGGCCATGGCCTGAAGGCCGAGTATTTTTGCGTTGGGTGAAACGATTTGCTTCTGCGCTCTATTTTCACTATCTTTGTCGGTTAGGTGTGTTTGTATGGGGCGGGGTAAACCCTGTTGCCCCGGTCACACGTAAAATAACGAGCGTATGAAAGTAGCTTACAGTTGGCTCAAGGAATATGTCGATTTCGATTTGAGCGCGGAGGAAACGGCGCGGCGGTTGACCGACGGCGGTCTGGAAGTGGAAGGCGTGGAAGCCTACGAGAGTGTGAAGGGGGGCTTGCAGGGTTTGGTGGTAGGCAAGGTGCTGACCTGCGAGGCGCATCCCGACTCCGACCACTTGCATCTGACCACGGTGGACGTGGGCGGCGAACAGCCGTTGAACATCGTCTGCGGCGCGCCCAACGTGGCGGCCGGGCAGAAAGTGATTGTGGCCACCATCGGTACGATACTCTACAACGGCGACGAGTCGTTTACGATAAAGAAATCCAAAATCCGGGGCGCCGAGTCGTTCGGCATGATCTGCGCCGAAGACGAAATCGGCGTGGGCGCGTCGCACGACGGCATCATGGTGCTGCCTGACGACACGCCGGTGGGGATGCCGGCCGCCGATTACTTCAAGATTCACCGCGACACGGTGTTGGAAATCGGCCTGACGCCGAACCGCGCCGACGCCACCTCGCATATCGGTGTGGCGCGCGACCTGGCGGCCATCCTCAAGGTGCGCGAAGGGGCAGACGTGCGGCTGAAATACCCGTCCACGGAGGGCTTCAAGGCCTGCGATAAGCCCGCGCCCGTGCAGGTGGAAGTGGCCGACGCGACGCTGTGCCCGCGCTATACGGGCTTGAGCCTCAAGAACGTGAAGATAGCCCCGTCGCCGGCTTGGATGCGGGAACGCCTGCAGAGCGTCGGCATCCGGCCCATCAACAACGTCGTGGACGTAACCAACTATATCCTCATGGAGATGGGGCAGCCGATGCACGCGTTCGACCGCCGGCACATCAAGGGCAACAAAATCGTCGTGCGGACGGCCAAGGCGGGCGAGACGCTCGTGACGCTTGACGGCGTGAAGCGGGAACTGCAACCCACGCACCTCATGATTTGCAACACCGAGGTGCCCATGTGCATCGCGGGCGTGTTCGGCGGCGAGGAAGCCGGCGTGCACGACGACACGACGGAGATTTTCTTGGAAAGCGCTTACTTCAACCCGGTCAGCATCCGCAAGACGGCGCGGGCGCACGGCCTCAATACCGACGCCTCGTTCCGCTATGAACGCGGCGCCGACCCCAATATCACCCTCTACGCGCTCAAACGGGCGGCGGCCCTGCTCATCGAGTTGGCGGGCGCGGAACCCGATGGCGCGGTGGTGGACGTCTATCCGCAGCCGATAGCGCAGCCGGTCGTGGAGCTGGATATTCCGCGTATGCAGACGCTCATCGGCAAGGCCATTTCGACGGCGGAAACGCGGCAGATATTGGAGGCCTTGGAGATGGAGACGGAAACGCTGTCGGAAGACCGTCTGCGCGTGAAGGTGCCGACCAACAAGCCCGACGTGACGCGCGAAGCCGACATTACCGAAGAAGTGTTGCGTATATACGGCTACAACCGCATCGAGATGAGCGAACGCTTGTCGTATGCGCCCAACGCGCGGCCGGGCAGCCCCGACGAACAGGTGCGCAAGCGCACGGCCGACCTGCTGTCCGACAACGGCTTCATCGAAATCATGAACAACTCGCTCTGCAAGCAAGCGGACGTGACCGACACCGGCTGGTATGCCGAAACGGCGGTTTCGTTGGCCAACCCGTTGAGTCAGGAGCTGAACGTGCTGCGTCCGAGCTTGCTTTTCGGCGGCTTGGCTTCGGTGGCCCTCAACTTGAACCATAAGCAGAACAACCTTAAATTCTACGAATTCGGCCGCAGTTACCGCCGCCAGCCCGAAGCCGCCGCCGACGCGCCGGTAACGGAGCGTTTTGCGGAGGCCCAGCATTTGGCCTTGTGGCTCACGGGCTTGGAACAGCCCGAAAACTGGCGCGACCAACCGGCGCGGCAGAGCGATTTCTACAGCCTCAAGCGGGCCGTGGATCAAGTCCTGCAAAGCCTGCGTCTGACCGAGGCCGCCGGCATGAAGGTCAAGACCGAAGAGGCGCAGTTGCCCGGCTTGCAGTACGGTCTGCAATACGAATGCAACGGCAAGGTGCTCGTGGCTTTCGGTGAAGTGCAGCCGCAACTCTTGCGCCGCTTCGACCTCAAGCAGCCCGTTTTCTATGCCGACTTCGATTGGGACGCCGTGCTCAAGTGCCGTCCTGTCAAGCCCGTGGTATATAAGGAAATCGCCAAGTTCCCCGCCGTGAAGCGCGATTTGGCCTTGCTCGTCGATAGGGGCGTCGCGTTCAAGCAGATAGAGGCCGCCGCGCATCAGGCTGAGAAGGCCCTGTTGCGCGACATCCGGCTGTTCGACGTGTACGAAGGCAAGAACCTGCCCGACGGCAAGAAGTCGTATGCCGTCAGCTTTATGCTGCAAGACCCCGGCAAGACGCTGACCGACAAACAGATTGAAAAGACGATGGAAAAGATTTTCAACAGCCTCGTTCAACAGACCGGCGCCGAATTGCGTTAGCGGTTCGCCCCGGTGCAGACAACAAACCAGAATAAGAACCATAAAAGATAAACGATTATGTTCAACCACAATGTAACGAAAGGGCAGGCCGCCCGCAGTCGCAAAAACGCTTGGCCGTTGCTTCTCGTGGCCGCTTTGTGCGTTTCCACGCCGCTTCAGGCTTTGGTGCCGCCCCAATACACCGAAAACGAAAACTACAAGGCCAAAGGACCTGTCAAACGCATCGTCGTCAAGACGTTCGAAGCCATCGACAAGTTCGACCATGTGGAATTGGGCGAGATGTTGGAACATCCGGTCATCATCGATTTCTCGGCCAACGGCAACCAGTCGCGCGTAACGGAGTTGAATCAGAAAGGCGATATGCTTTTCTATTTCACGACCGAGGAAAAAGACGGCCTGCCGAGTACGCAGAAACGCTACTCCAACAAGGAGTGGATGGACGCTTACGGCACGTTCGAATACAAAGACAAGAAACTGCAGTCCGAAACCGCCTATAATGCCGAGGGCGAGTTGTTTTATACGGATGTATATACCTACAACAAGGCCGGCAAACTCCTCAACGTCGTGCGTCGCAATCCGCGCGGCGAGAAACTGCAAACCCTCGAATACGCCTACGACAACGCGGGCAACCGTACGATGGAGCGTCAGAAAGGCAAGGACGACCGCTTCATTTATCAGAAGAACATGATTTATGACGCGCAGGGCCGTCTTACGGGCGAGGAATACCACAACCAGGCGGGCACGTTGACGTCCAAGGCGGAGTACAGCTACGATGCCAACGGCAATATCACGAACGTGCGCCGCAGTTCGGCGGACGGTGCGGTCAACACCATCCGTATCGCCTACGACTACGATGCGCAGAAAAACTGGACGCGTTGCACGATTTACGCGGGCGAATACGTGCCCACCCGTGTCGTGACGCGTGTGATAGAATACCGGTAGGCCTTTTCCGCAGGTCGCCGCGCCGTCCGACCGACGGCCAAAAAAAGAGCCGGCTCCTTTCGGGGTCGGCTCTTTGCGTTTCGCGCGAACTCCGTGCGTCAATCCGTCACCTTGCCTTTGAAATTCGCGCTGTACGTGTCCCAATCCTGCGTCTTGTAGGCGTCCTCGCCAAAGAAATGCAACACGGTCTCAAAGCGTTTGGCATCCATATAGCCGGGGATAACCTGCAGCTGCTGGCCGTTCTCGTTCAGGAACGTGCACGACGGATACGACATATGGTTCTGTAGCAGCACCACCGCCAGCTGGTGCACGCCGCGCCGCCCGTCGCCCGGCACATAGACAAACGCCTGGCCGTTGATGACCACCGTGTCCTGCCGTTCGGCATTGAGTTTGACGGCAATAAAATGCTCGTTCATGTATTTGATGATTTCGGGATTGGCAAACGTCGTGGCGTCAAGCCGTTTGCACCAGCCGCACCAGTCGGTATATACGTCTACGAAAATCTTTTTGACGGGCAGACCCTGTTCCGCCCGCATTTGGTTCATTTCAAGCGCCTGTTCAAATTGAAACCAGTTGATGCGCTCTTGGGCGCGCAGGCGTCCGGTCGCGCTGCTGATAACGGCCGTGCCGGCAATGACCACCATCGCGGCCACAATCAGGCCGGACAACAGATTTGAAAGTTTGGTCTTCATAATTTTATATGCAGTATATATTATATATCATTTTTACCAATGCAGGGCCGCTTCGTCAAACCACACGTTCTGCGACCGCATCACCTGTTCCACGATGTCGCGCACGCAGCCTTCGCCGCCGTTGAGGTGCGACACGTAGTCGGCCACCTCGCGGATTTCGTGCGCCGCGTCGGCGGGGCAGGCCGATACGCCCGCCAGCTTCATCAGTTCGTAGTCGGGAATGTCGTCGCCCATATACAGCACCTGTTCGCGTTGCAGGCCGTGTTCGGCCAAATAGTTCTCAAAGCACTGCCGTTTGTAGGGCACTTGCAGAAACACGTCGTGCACGCCCAAAAACGCCATACGCTGGCGGATACATTCGCCCTTGCCGCCCGAGATGACCGCCACGCGGAAGCCTTTCTTCACGGCATGGTGCAGCGCGTAGCCATCCTTGACATTGGCGTTGCGGAGCTGCGTCTCCGGGTCGATGACCCACACCTTGCCGTCGCTCATCACGCCGTCGTAGTCGAAAATCATCGTCGTGATTTTATGCAGTTTTTCTTTGTAGTTCCCCATCGGTTTTCTGTTTTTTTAGTTTGAACGCGGCCCCCGCGCAGAGGCTGCCCCCGTTTCGCGGCCCGCAGGGGGCTCGCCCGCAAGGCCATCCGCCCGCATCGCCACGATGAGCGCGGCCAATTCGTTGTATATATCCAATAGCCCGTCCGTCACCGGCAGGTCTTTCAGCAGGTTGCGGTGCAGCGCCAACGTGCCTTCGTCGTGACGCAGGGCGGGGCCGGTCTGTGCCTGCAAGGGGGGCAGACGCCGCAGTTTGGCGGCCGTCTGTTCTATAATCGGTTGCAGCAGTTCCAGCTCCAGCCCGCAGGCTTGCAGCACCTGTTCCGCCGCCGTGTACATGAGGTTGCTGTAGTTGGAGGCGAAGACGGCCGCCAGATGCAGGCCCAAGCGCTGGCGCGAGTCAATGCGGCGCACGTTGCGGCTCACGGATTGCGCCACCGTTTCCAGCAGGGTGGCCGTCGGTTCGTCGGCCGCTTCCACGCAAATCGGCATACGGCTGTAGTCGATGTCGTCGCCGGGGCTGAACGTCTGCAGGCAGTAAAACACGCCGTGGTGCGGCGCGATGTCTGCAATGGCTTGCAGCGGCGTGGCGCCCGAAACGTGCGCCACGGCCGTGCGGCCGGCCGGCAACCGCAGCTGTCGGTTCAGTTCCGGCAGCCGTTCGTCCTGCACGCAGAGCAACACCAAGTCCGCGCCGGCCGCACATCGCGCCGCCTCCACGGCCTCGTGCGTGCGGATTTCCGTCACCCGGTGGCCCGCCGCGCGCAGCGCCCGCGCCAAGTGCGTCCCCACGCGCCCCATGCCCACAATGGCAATGTCTTTGCTGTCTGCCGTCATGCCGCGCTGTCTCAAGCCGTGTTAGCGGCGGTCTTCCAAAATACGGCGTACCGTGTCGCTGTCTATCTCGGCGCGTTCGCCCAAGCGCGTGCCGCGTTGGCGGAAGCGTTCCACAATCACGTCTATGAAGCCCGTCGAAAGTTGCGGGTAGTCGGCCACGCGGGTGCCTACGCCCAAACCTCTGAAGAACGCTTCCGTGCGCGCGATGGCCTCGTCTATGCGGGCCTCTTCGTCGCCCTCGCGCAGGTTCCACACCCGCTCGGCAAACTGCAACAGCTTCTCGCGTTTCGCCGCCCGCATCGTCTTTTGCAGACCCGGCCATACCAACGCCAGCGTCTGGGCGTGATCCAAGCCTTCGAGCGCCGTTATTTCATGGCCTATCTGGTGCGTCGCCCAGTCTTCCGGCACGCCGGCCGCAATCAGGCCGTTGAGCGCCATCGTCGCCGCCCATACCACGTTGGAGGCCGTGTCGATGTCGTCGGGTTGGTTCACGTAGTTGGGGCCTTCCTCTATCAGCGTCAGCAACAGGCCTTCCGCAAAGCGGTCCTGTACCTTCGCGTCGGCGGGGTAGGTCAGATACTGTTCGGTCACATGGATAAAGGCGTCCACCACGCCGTTGGCGCGTTGACGCGGCGGCAGGCTAAGCGTCACCGTCGGGTCCAGCACCGAGAACTGCGGAAACACCAAGGGCGAATGGAACGCGAATTTCTCTTGGGTCGATAGCCGGCTGATAACGGCGCCGGCGTTCATTTCGGAGCCCGTGGCCGGCAAGGTCGCCACGCAACCGAGCGGCAGGGCTTTCTTCACTTCCGCCCCTTCGGTGCAGATCGTGTAAGGGTCGCCGCCCTCAAAGCAGGAGGCCGCCGCGATGAACTTGGTGCCGTCCATGACCGAACCGCCGCCCACGGCCAACAAAAAGCCGATGTTCTCCTTGCGGACGATGTCCACGGCCTTCATCAGCGTCTCGTATTTGGGATTCGGCTCAATGCCGCCGAACTCCATGAATTCAAAGCCTTTCAGCGCGTCGCAGACCTGTTCGTACACGCCGTTCTTCTTGATGCTGCCACCGCCGTAGGTTACGAGCACCTTGACGCCGGCGGGGATGTAGCGGCCGATGTTGGCGATTTGGTTTACGCCGAACAGCACGCGCACCGGATTGTATAGCTGAAAATGTCTCATGTCGTTAAGTTTTTAAGGGTCAGTCTTTCGTATATATTACACCGTCTGCGGTTTCAGGCCTTTGGCTATAAAGGCCGGCAGTTCGGCGATGGGCATACGCGTCTGCTGCATGCTGTCGCGTTCGCGCACCGTCACCGTATTGTCTTCGAGCGTCTGCGTATCCACCGTGATGCAATAGGGCGTGCCGATGGCGTCCTGACGGCGGTAACGCTTGCCGATGGTGTCTTTCTCCTCGTATTGGCACATAAAGTCGCCGCGCAACAGGTTCAAGATTTCCTTGGCCTTTTCCGGCATGCCGTCCTTCTTGACGAGCGGCAGGATGGCCGCCTTGTAGGGCGCGAGGAAGGGCGGGAATTTCATCACGACGCGTTCGCTGCCGTCTTCGAGCGTCTCTTCGTGGAACGCATGGCTCAAAACGGCTAGACACATACGGTCGAGGCCGATGGACGTTTCCACCACATAGGGCGTGTAGCTCTCGTTGCGGTCGGGGTCGAAATACTGGATTTTCTTGCCGGAGAACTCCTGATGACGGCTCAGGTCGAAGTCGGTACGCGAATGGATGCCTTCCAACTCCTTGAAGCCGAACAGGAATTCGTATTCGATGTCGGTGGCCGCGTTGGCGTAGTGCGCCAATTTCTCGTGGTCGTGGAAACGGTATTTCTCGGCCGGGATGCCCAGCGAGCGGTGCCATTTCATACGTTCCTGCTTCCAATATTCAAACCACGTGAGTTCCTCACCCGGCGCCACAAAGAATTGCATCTCCATCTGTTCGAACTCGCGCATGCGGAAGATGAACTGACGCGCCACGATTTCGTTGCGGAACGCCTTGCCGGTCTGCGCGATGCCGAACGGCACCTTCATACGGCCGGTCTTCTGCACGTTGAGGAAGTTGACGAAAATACCCTGCGCGGTTTCGGGGCGCAGATACACGGTCGAGGCCTCGTTATCCACCGAGCCGATTTTGGTCGCGAACATCAGGTTGAATTGACGGATGTCGGTCCAGTTGCGGCTGCCGGAAATGGGGCATACGATTTCCAGTTCCTCTATAAGCTTCTTGAGGTCGTCGAAATTGTTGTCGGTCAGGTCTTGGTTCATGCGGTGGCTCGTCGCCTCAATCTTCTGACGGTATTCCAACACGCGCGGGTTCGTGCTCACGAACTGTTCGCGGTCGAAAGCGTCGCCGAACCGTTTGGCGGCCTTGGCCACCTCTTTTTCGATTTTCTCCTCCCACTTGGCGATTTGGTCTTCAATCAGCACGTCGGCGCGGTAGCGCTTCTTCGAGTCCTTGTTGTCAATCATCGGGTCGTTGAAAGCGTCCACGTGGCCCGAAGCCTTCCAAATCGTCGGGTGCATGAAAACGGCCGAGTCCAGCCCCACGATGTTCTCGTGCATCTGCACCATCGATTTCCACCAATAGTCGCGGATGTTGCGTTTGAGTTCCACGCCGTATTGGGCGTAGTCGTAAACGGCGGCCAGGCCGTCGTAAATCTCGCTGGACGGAAAGATAAAGCCATACTCCTTGGTATGGGCTATCAGTTTTTTGAATTGTTCTTCGTGAGATGCCATTATTCCATGAGTTTTTTATACTTGAAGCGTTTGGGTTCGGTATCGCCCAAGCGTTTTTTCTTGTTCTCCTCGTATTCGGTAAAGCCGCCTTCGAAGAAATAGACCTGGCCTTCGCCTTCAAACGCCAGGATATGCGTGGCGATGCGGTCGAGGAACCAGCGGTCGTGCGAGATGACCACGACGCAACCCGCAAAGTTCTCCAAGCCCTCTTCCAACGCCCGCAGCGTGTTGATGTCAATGTCGTTGGTGGGCTCGTCGAGCAGCAGCACGTTGGCTTCGCTCTTGAGCGTCAGGGCCAGGTGCATACGGTTGCGTTCGCCGCCCGAAAGCAGGCCGGCTTTCTTGTTCTGGTCGGTGCCGTTGAAGTTGAAGCGGGATACGTAGGCGCGCGAGTTGATGAGACGGCCGCCCATCTGAATCTGCTCGTTGCCCTCCGAAATCACCTCCCACACGTTCTTTTCGGGGTCGATGGCGGCGTGTTGTTGGTCCACGTAACCGATTTTGACGGTTTCGCCCACCGCGAACTGCCCGGCGTCGGGCTTCTCCAGCCCCATAATCAGGCGGAACAGCGTGGTTTTACCCGCGCCGTTGGGCCCGATGACGCCCACGATGCCCGCGGGCGGCAGCGAAAAGTTGAGGTTTTCGAAAATCAGTTTGTCGCCGAAGGCCTTGCGCACGTTCGTCGCCTCAATCACGTTGTTGCCGAGGCGCGGCCCGTTCGGGATGTATATTTCCAAACGTTCTTCCTTCTGCTTGCTGTCTTCGTTTAAAATCTTCTCATAGGCGTTCAGACGCGCCTTGCCTTTGGCCTGCCGCGCCTTGGGGCTCATGCGCACCCATTCCAGCTCGCGTTCCAACGTCTTGCGGCGTTTGGATTCGGCCTTTTCCTCCTGTTCCAGACGCTTGGTCTTTTGGTCAAGCCACGAGCTGTAGTTGCCTTTCCAAGGGATGCCCTCGCCGCGGTCGAGTTCGAGAATCCAGCCGGCCACATGGTCGAGGAAGTAACGGTCGTGCGTCACGGCAATCACCGTGCCCTTGTATTGTTGCAGGTGTTGTTCCAGCCATTGGATGGATTCGGCGTCCAAGTGGTTGGTGGGCTCGTCCAGCAGCAGGATGTCGGGTTCCTGCAACAGCAGGCGGCAGAGGGCCGTGCGGCGGCGTTCCCCGCCGGAGAGCACGCTTACGGGCGTTTCCGGCGCCGGACAGTTGAGCGCGTCCATCGCGCGTTCCAGCTTGGCGTCCAAATCCCAGGCGTCAAGCTGTTCAAGTTTCTCCATCACCTCGCCCTGCCGTTCAATGAGCTTGTTCATCTCGTCGTCGCTCATCTCTTCGGCGAATTTGGCGTTGATGGCCTCGTACTCTTTCAGCAGGTCAACGGTCTCCTGTACGCCTTCCTCCACAATTTCCCTAACGGTCTTCTGCGGGTCCAGTTCCGGCTCCTGCGCCAGATAGCCCACCGAGTAGCCCGGCGAAAACGCCACCTCGCCCTGATACGACTTGTCCAAGCCCGCGATAATCTTCAAAAGCGAAGACTTACCGGAGCCGTTCAAACCGATGATGCCGATTTTAGCCCCGTAGAAAAACGAGAGGTAAATATCTTTGAGTACCTGTTTCGAAGGAGGGTATATCTTGCCGACCCCCACCATCGAAAAAATGATTTTCGGTTGTTCTTCCGCCATAATCTTAGTTCGTCGTTTAATCCTTAAAATAAACAGCGAAGATACGAAAATTGTGGCAAAGTCTTGTGCGTTTTTCGGGAAAAAATGAAAGCAACGGAATAATGCTTACCTTTGCATGATTTTACGATAAAAGCGATGACGGTATATCACAATATTAGCGATAAGGTTAAAAAGGCGGCCGGGGCGGTTTGGACGCTCGTGCTTTTGGGCGCGGGGCCGGTGGCGGCGCAGAATCCGCAGCCCGTGGCCGACCAACTCATGTTTGACGGCGGGCCGTTGCAGGCCTATTACACCTACTTGGTCAATTTGGACCGGGGGCAGATGGAGGCCTTGCCGTTGGCCGTGGCGGAGTTCGAGCGGCAATTTTCCGGGGCGGCGCCCGCCGCCTGCGATTCGGCCTTCGTCCTGTTGGAAGACTTTGCGATGACGGTGTTGGATCAAACCACGTTCAACGAACATCTGCTCAAGGCGGCCGAATCGCCGCGCTCCGCGCGCGAAAAACAGGCCGCGGACAAGTATATCGAACTCTTGGGCCGCAATTATTTCATCGTGCGTTACACGCCGGACGAAGTGCTGGTGCGTCCCGATTTGGACGCCGTGCGTGAACGGATAGGCCGCTATCTGAGCGACGGCACGCGCACGTTCTTCGTTTTGTCGGCCATGGAGGCCGAACAACCCTACGGCACCGGCGAACGGCTTGCGATTTCATGGCAACAGTTGGCCGACCGTCTAGTCGGTTGGGAGCGTTTCCTCAACGATTACGCCGGGTCAATCTATGCCGACGAGGCACGCCAACGGCGCGACGCCTATCTGGAAATGCTGGTGTTCGGCTTGACCGACAGCCCGATTTGCGGCGAGGATGGCCGGGTGCAACAAGCCGTGAAAGACGTTTACCAACGGCTGATGAACAACCCCGTCGGCCTTACGGGCAAAGTGATTGCCGACTATTGGAAAGTTCTGTCCAAGAGCGGTTTCCGTTGTACGGACCCCGCCGTGCTGTTCTTTACGTATTAGGGCGTCCGCGCCGCCACGGCTTGTTCCAACGCTTCGCGGTAAGAGTCCGAAACGGGCAGGTAGGTGTCGCCGAAAATCACACGCTGCCGTTCGATGCAGTCTATTTGGTTCAGGTTCACGATATAGGAGCGGTGTATGCGGATAAACGGCGGCGCGGGCAAGAACTCCGCCAAACTCTTCATGCTTTGCAGGCTCATGATGTCGTAGGGCGTGCGGCTGCCCGGATGCCGGCTTCCGCCCGCCGGGTCCAAATGAATCAACACGTAGTCCTTGACGCCCTCTATATAGCGGATATCGCGCAACTTGATGGGAATCGTCTTGTAGTCGGCCTTGATGAAAAGCGTTTCGTCGGCCGCGCCGGAGCCGGTCGTTTCGGCCGTCGTGCCCTTGCGGCGTTTCGCGGCCCGCTCGCAGGCCGTCAGGAAGTCGGCGTAAGAGGCCGGTTTGAGCAGGTAATCCGTCGCGTCCACCTTGAAGCCCTCCACGGCGTATTGCTCATAGGCCGTCACAAAGACGACGGCCGTCCGTTCGGGCAAGAGGCGCGCCAATTCCAAGCCGTTGAGGTCGGGCATCTGTATATCTAAAAACGCCAAGTCTATATCGCCCTGTTTCAGCCGTTCCAATGCCGAAACGCCGTCCGAAAAAGCCCCCTCCAAACGGAGAAAAGGCGTCTTGCGGACATAGCTCTCCAGCAGTCCCAAAGCCAACGGCTCGTCGTCCACGATGATACAGTGCAAGGTTTCCATCATTCGTTCGTCTGTTTCTCCGCATAAATGCGGATCGCCAAATACACCATAAAGACCGAACCCTCTTGTTTGAGTTCAAAGACGTGCCGTTGCGGATAAAGATACTCCAACCGCTGGCGCAGGTTCGGAATGCCGATGCCCGTATCGCCGGAAGAAAGCGGGGCGGCGTCGAAAAGGGGATTGCTGCAGGTAAATTCCAGCACGCCGTCTTGGGCGTCCCATTTCATGAAGATGTTGATGAACGCCTTGGCCGTAGCTGGAATGCCGTATTTGAAAGCGTTTTCAATCAGGTTGATGAACAGCAGCGGCGCAATCTGCGGGTCTTGCCCCGCGGCCAGTGTCTTGGGGTCGGGAAAATCGACGGTCAGCGTCACGTTGGGCCCCGTGCGCAGGCTCATGAGGCGTATGTATTGTTGCAAGAACAGGATTTCTTCCGACAGCGGCACCGTATTGTGTTCGCTCTCTTTCAAAACATAGCGTAGCAGTTTGCTCAGGTCGAGCAGGGCGGTCTGCGCCTTTTCCTGGTCTATGGCCACAAGCGCGTAGATGTTGTTGAGCGTGTTGAACAGAAAGTGCGGATGCAGTTGGCTCTTGAGGTTTTTCAACGCCATTTCGGTATGCTCCTTTTCCAGCGTCTGCCGCTGCACCTCGCTTTGGTACCAGTTGGCGGTCATGCGGATGGCTACGCTCAGGCCGCAGGTCAGAATCAGCATCACGCTGTTGCGTAACACGAACACCCAAATCGAAGGGCCGCCGTGCCGGTGGGGCGTGCCGGTCGTCGCATACTGTAGGTTGCGTAGCCATTCGTGCCACAGATGGTCTCCGAACAGAATCAACGCGATGAACAAAAGGTTCAACCCGATGAAGATACCGAGCTTTTTCCGCAACAGGAATGTCTTGACCCACGCGCAGTAGTTGGTGTAGAAGACGGCGGCGGCCGATACGGGCATGGTCATGAAACACAGCAGGTCTATCGTGCTGATTTGGTGGTCGCGTCCCCAAAAGAACAGCGGAAAGCAGACGACCATGGCCCACAGGCAGATGTGGACGGCGATTTCTAGGGCTTTCGGCCAGGGTTTTGCAGACATGGGTGCAAATTTATGTTACAAATATAGTAAAAAAGGTTGTCGGTTGGCACGCTTACTACGGTCGGTTGGTATTACTCATAGCGCAAGGCCTCAATTGGGTCAAGGCTGGCGGCCTTGCGGGCCGGATACCATCCGAAGAAGATGCCGGTTATGGTGCAGACGGCAAACGAGAGCACGACCGAATACAGCTGTACGTAAACCGGCCAGCCGGCAATCAGCTTGATGGCCAAGGCCGCGCCCACGCCCAGCAGCACGCCGATGATGCCGCCCGAAACGCTGATGATGACGGCCTCAATCAAAAACTGCCACAGGATATGCTTGCCTTTGGCGCCGATAGACATACGGAGCCCGATTTCCCGCGTGCGTTCGGTTACCGAAACATACATGATGTTCATGATACCGATGCCGCCCACCAACAGCGAGATACCGGCAATGCAGGCCAACAGCACCGTCATCAGGTTGGTGGTCGAACTCATCATGGAGCTGAGTTCCTCCTGCGACCGAATCGTAAAGTCCTCCTCGTCGAATTCGCCGATATGATGGTTTTCGCGCAACACGTCACGGATTTCCTCTATGGCCTCGCGGCTCGCTTCCTCGCTCGTGGCGGAGGCGAAAATGCCTTTGAGGTGCGTGATGGCTAAAATCCGTTTCTGAACCGACGTGTAAGGCGCCAGGATCAAGTCGTCCTGGTCTTGCCCCATCGAGTTGTAGCCTTTCTTCTTCAGCACGCCGATTACCTTGAAAGGCGTTTTGTTGAACCGAATCGTCTTGCCGAGCGGGTCGCCGTTCTCGCCAAACAGTTCGGTCGCCACCGTCTTGCCGATAACGCATACCTTGGCGATATGGCGGATGTCGTCTTCGGTAAACATCTCGCCGTCTTCCACCTCATACATACGGATGCCCGTGTATTCGGTATTGACGCCGTAGAGCGTCGTGGGCGTGTTGTTGGCGCCGTAGATGGCCTGTCCGCTTGAATTGACCGAGGGCGAGCAGAGGTCGATATGCGGCAGGTCTTTGATTTTCATGTAGTCCTCCAATTTGAGGCTTTCCATGTCGGCCGCGCTTTGTCTTACGCCGCCCATGCGCATCATGCCGGGGTGTATCATAATCATGTTCGACCCCATTTCCGAAATCTGCGCCTTGATGCTGCGTTTCGACCCCTGGCCGATGGCCAGCATGGCGATGACCGAGGCCACGCCTATCATGATGCCGAGCATGGTCAGGAAACAGCGCAGCTTATTGTTGTTGAGCGCACGGAGCGCGATTTGTATCAGGTTCTTCCAGTTCATGTCAATCCTCCTCTTTGGGCAAGCGCGCCAGCACGTCGGCGGCCGACCGGATGTCGTTCTGCCGTGTGTCTTCCACCACGTGCCCGTCTTTGAGCACGATGTTGCGGCTGCTGAATTGGGCGATTTCGGGGTTGTGCGTCACAAAGACGATGGTGCGGCCCTGACGGTGCAGGTTCTGGAACAGGCTCAGGATTTCGTAAGAAGTCCGGCTGTCGAGGTTACCCGTCGCCTCGTCGGCCAGCAGCAACACCGGCCGGTTGATGAGCGCGCGGGCGATGGCCACCCGTTGCTGTTGCCCGCCCGACATCTGATTCGATTTGTGGTTCAGGCGGTCTTTCAGGCCCACCATCTCCAACGCCTCTATGGCGCGTTGGCGGCGTTCGGCCGTGCTCACGGCCGGATTGTAGAGCAAGGGCAGTTCCACGTTCTCCAAAGCCGTGGTCTTGGGCAGCAGGTTGTACGACTGGAACACGAAGCCGATTTTGACGTTGCGCAGCGTGGCGCGTTGGTTCTTGTCCATGCGGCGTACATCCGTCTCGTCCAGATAATAGTGACCGGACGTGGGCGTGTCCAGACAGCCCAGAATGTTCAGCAGCGTGGATTTGCCGGAACCGCTCGTGCCCATAATCGTCACGAATTCGCCTTCCGTGATGCTGAAATTGATGCCGCGCAAGGCCTGTACTTTTTCCGAGCCCACGATGAACTGCCGGCGCAAGTCCTCTACGCGTATGATGGTTTTAGGCATGGTGTTTTGCGTGAGATTGGGTTTATTGGCGTTTCGGCGCGTTACGGCGTTCGGAGCCGGGGCGCTTGGGCATAAACGGGCTTTCGCCGCCCTTGGGCATCATATCCGGCATATCGTTGCCGTTTTTCATGCCCGTAAACACCTCGTCGCCGGCCTGCAAGCCGTCTAAAATCTCGTAATAGATGCCGTCGGAGGCACCGGTCTTTACCTGCCGTATCTCCGGTTCGCCGGCCGTGTTCTTTACCCACACGATTTTGAGCGAGTCAGGGAGGCGGGGCGGCATGCCGGGTTCGCCGTCTTTTTCCATGGTCGGCTTCGGCTTGTCCGCCATGAATTCGGCCGGCGGCATAAAGCGCGTGGCTTTCAGCGGCAGCAACAGTACATCGTTTTTGCGCATTGAATATATACTTACGTTGGCCGTCATGCCCGGCTTTAGCTTCTCCTGCGGGTTGGGCGCGTTGATGACCACCTCGTAAGTCACCACGTTGTTGGTCGTAATCGGTTCAATCCGCACCGAAATCACCTCGCCGCGGAAAATATCGTCGGGAAAGGCGTCCACGGTAAACTGCACCGCCATACCCTCCGCCACCTGACCGATGTCGGCCTCATCCACGTCGGCGATAACCTGCATATCCACCAGGTTGTTCGCAATCGTAAACAGCGTCGGCGTGCTGAAACTGGCCGCCACGGTCTGTCCCACGTCCACCGAGCGCGAAACCACCACGCCGTCGATGGGCGAATAAATTGTGGCATAGCCCAAATTGGTCTGCGCCTTCTTATACGAAGCCTTGGCCTTGTCGTAAGAATTCTTGCTGCGGTTGTAGTTATAGACGGCCTCGTCGTAGCTGCTTTGGCTAATCATGTTCTTTTTGTACAGGCTTTGGGTGCGCTTGAAGTTCTTTTCCTGATACTCGAATTCGTTTTTGGTGGAATTCAAGTCCGAAAGCGCGGAGTTCAGTTCCTGTTCCAACACCGTCTTGTCCAATTCGGCGATGACTTGGTTGGCGGAGACGCGGCTGTTGTAATCCACAAAAATCTTGTCGATGATGCCCGAAACCTGCGTGCCGACTTCCACCTGCGTGATGGGTTCCACGGTACCGGTGGCGGTGACGCTGTTCTCCATGTGGCCGCGTTCGATGCGCGCGGTTTCCAAAACGGCCTGTCCGCGCCGCTCGTTCTTACAGGCGAAGAGCAGGCCTAACGTCAGGCAAAGGCCGCCGAGGACGGTGATTTTCGAAATGCTTCTCATGGTCTGTTAAAATGAAATGGGTTGGTTCTGATAAAAATTGAGCAGGCACAGCGAGAGCGCGGCCTGGTATTTGGCTTTCAGCATCTCGCCCGTGGCCGAGATAAAGTTGTTTTTCTCGCTGAACATATCCACGAGCGTACTCAGGCCGGCCACATATTGTTCCTGCATAAGACGGTAACTCTCTTGCGAGGCTTCCATCTGCAGTTCGGCGGCCTTGTAGCGCTCCTGCGCGGCCACGGCGTTCTGGTGCAGGTTCTCGATGGTGGCCAGCAGGTCTTTCTGTTGGGTCTGCAAATCCAGTTCCGAGCGGCGCGTCTGCAACACCGCCTTGTCGACAGCCGATTTCGCCTCACGCCGCTGATAAATGGGGATGCGGATGCCTACGCTGATATTCTCGTTGATGTTGTTGCCCAACTGGTTCAAAAACGCGAAATCGGCCGAGGTGTAGTAGCCGGTGCCCACGGCCGCGTTGAACGTCAATGACGGCAGGCGGCCGGCCTTGGCCACTTTCTCGTTCAAGACCGCCGAGGCGACGCCCTCTTCGGCCGCCTTTATTTCCGGCATCGTCTCCAAGGCCGTAAAATAAACGCTGTGCAACGACGGCACTTCGCGCGTAATCTGCACGCTTTCTATGTTCGGAAAACGGATGTTGGGCTCTTCGTCCAAGTCAAGTTCCAACAGCTGTTTGAGCGTGAGCGTGGCTTGCCGCACTTGGTTCTTCGAAACGGTCAGGTTGTAGAGGTCGCTGCCGTATTGGGCTTTGAGCTGCGCCAAGTCGCTGAGGTTGAGTGCGCCCACGTCGTATCGGGCCTGTCCTTCCTCATACTGCATCTTGGAGGTTTCCAAAATGGCGGAGTCTATTTTCATGCTTTCGGTGGCGTACAGCACCTCCAAATAAGCGTTGGTCACGGCAATTTCGATGTCGTTCTGCGCCTTGTCCACCAACAGGCGGTTCATTTCCAAATTGATCTTGCGTTGCTTGACCGTGTTGAGCAGGCGGCTGCCGTTGTAAATCACCATGTCGGTGCTGAGCGAATAGGTACCCGTATATTGCGGGTTGGACACAAAACGGCCGTTGGTCTCGTTGAACGTGTTGCCGTTCGTAAAGCCCTGGTTGCTGGCGAAGTTGAGCGAGGGGTAGCGGGCCGCTTTGGCCGTCTTGAGGTCGGTGGCCGCCGATTCGTAGTCGATTTGCGCGTTGCGCACCTGCAGGTTGTGTTGGCGGGCGTAGTTGATGCACGCTTGCAAGTCCCATATTTCGGGGCGTTCAAAAACGCTGTCTGCCGGCAAAGAAGCCGTGGGTTTAGCAACTTCTGAAGTGGAATTGCCGGCTTCGACAGCGTGATATTCCTGATGGGGCAGGGCGGCGGTTGCCGACAGCGGCAACGCGGCGCAGAGCCATAATGAGAGAAGGCGGTTTCTGTTCATGGTCGGTCGTTTAGGACACCGGTTCGGGCATCCGGAAAAGCAAAGCAAAGGTAACGGCCGAACATACAATATAACAAATGAAATAGAAGTACGTGCGGATTTTCCCGACGAATCCGCCGTTTGAGCCGATAAAAGGGATGGCGGGTTGCGGATGAAATAAAAAAAGCGCCTGCGGTGTGCAGGCGCTTCAGGTTTTCGTGCCCTCTCGGAGACTCGAACTCCGGGCCCAATGATTAAGAGTCATTTGCTCTACCAACTGAGCTAAGAGGGCGAAAACGGCGGCAAAGATACAACCTTTTTTTGAAAATTCAAATTTTATTTTTCGGATTTGAGGGGGCTGGGGGATATTTGCGAATACGCACTATAAATTGTACCTTTATTCGCCCGTCGCTACGCGACGGGCTCATGAAGTTTGCGGAATTTCGGCCATAGCCTTTGTAAGGCTTGTTTTGTTTCGGAAGCGGAAGTTGAAAACATTTCAACTTCCCTTTGCTTCGCCATGCCTATCTGCAAAATGTTTGCGATAGGGCATGTCTTCGCAAAGGAAGTGCTTACAGCACTTCCGCTTCCTTCGAAATGGGAATTTCGTATTTGCTATTGCGCTCTATAAACCTTAACTTTGTACTTTTGTATAATATAGAAGTATAACCCATTAATCTGAAAACAGATGAAAAGAGCATACGTATTCCCGGGACAGGGAGCGCAGTTCGTGGGCATGGGCAAGGATTTGTACGAAGCCTATCCCCAAGCCAAGGAAATGTTTGAAAAAGCCAACGATATCCTTGGCTTCCGCATTACCGACCTCATGTTTGCCGGTACGGACGAAGACTTGAAGCAGACCAAGGTGACGCAGCCGGCGGTATTCCTGCATTCGGTGGTGCTGGCGGCCTGTCTGCCCGATTTCAAGCCCGATATGGTGGGCGGTCACTCCCTCGGTGAATTTTCGGCCTTGGTGGCCAACAAGGCGTTGAACTTTGAAGACGCGCTCGTGCTGGTTTCCAAACGGGCCAACGCGATGCAGAAGGCCTGCGAGATGAATCCGTCCACAATGGCGGCCATCATTGGGCTGGACGACGCCAAAATAGAAGAAATCTGCGCGGGCATCCAGGGCGAAGTCGTGGTGCCGGCCAACTACAACAGCCCCGGCCAGCTCGTTATTTCGGGCAGCATGAAGGGCATCGAGCAGGCCTGTGAGGCTTGCAAGGCGGCGGGTGCCAAGCGCGCGTTGCCGCTCAAGGTGGGGGGCGCGTTCCATTCGCCGCTCATGGAGCCGGCCCGTGTGGAATTGGCGCAGGCCATCGAAAGCACGGCGTTCCATGCGCCGGTATGCCCGGTTTACCAAAACGTCAACGCGCGTCCGTTCACCGACCCGGCCGAAATCAAGGCCAATCTCGTGGCACAGTTGACCTCGCCGGTACGTTGGACCGAAATCGTCCGCAACATGGTGGCCGACGGCGCCACGGAAATGATAGAAGTGGGCCCCGGCTCGGTACTGCAGGGGCTGGCCAAGAAAATAGCGCCGGAACTGGCGGTAAGCGCCGGCACGGTACAACCGGCCTAAGGCGTATTCCCGCAGGGAGGCTTGGGGGCATATGATGCAGTCGATTAGAGTTAAATCGTGGATGTTTTGGGCGGCGGCCGTCGCCACGGGGCTGATGCTGGCCGCGGCGTGGCCGGCGCGTGGCTTTACGCCCGTGGTGTTTTTCGCATGGGTGCCGCTGTTGTGGGCGGAGGACTACGCCTACCGGCAGCGTCGGGCGGGCGCGGCGGGCCGTTATCCGGTCTTCCTCTATGCCCTTGTGGCGTTCTTGGTATGGAACATCCTCACCACGTGGTGGATTTGGAACTCCACGCCCGCCGCGGCCTTGGCCTGGGGCGCCAACGCCCTGCTCATGGCCACGGTCTTTTGGCTGTATCATATCACCACGCGCCGTTTGCCGCTTCACAGCGCGCGCGGCGGCGTGCTCATCGTCTATTGGCTCGCGTTTGAATATATACACCATATCTGGGACATCGCCTGGCCGTGGCTCACGCTCGGCAACGTGTTCGCCACGCAGCCGGCCTGGGTGCAGTGGTACGAATACACGGGCACGTCGGGCGGCAGCCTTTGGGTGCTGGCGGTCAATATGCTGTTTTTGGCATGGTGCAAGGCCGTCATGGCCGGCGCCACCAAGCGCGAGAAGAACATCAAGGCCATTGCGGTCTGCCTTGCCATATTGGTGCCCGTGGGCGGCTCGATGTGGCGCTATGCGCATTACAAAAGCGAGGGGCGGCGCGTTGAGACGGTGGTCGTGCAGCCCAACATAGACCCCTATGGGGAGCAATACGACATTCCGCCCGTGGAGGCCGTCAAGCGGATGCTATTCCTTGGCGAATATGCGCTTAGCCCGCAGACGCGCTTCCTCGTCACGCCCGAAAGCATGATTCAGGAATACGTTTGGGAACACAAGCTGGCCTATTCGCCGAGCGTGGCGGCCATCCGCACGTTCCTGACGGATTATCCCCGCCTGTCGGTCGTGGCCGGCATCTCCACCTACAGCCGGCTCGCGCCCGAAGATTCGGCCACGCGCGGCGTGCGCAAGCGGCCGAACATCTTTGAAAACACGACGCTCTATTATCTGGCGCACAATACGGTTATGGTCATCGACACGGCTTCGCCGAGCGTGGCGGCTTCGGCGGCGGCCATGGGCACGGCTTCTGCGGCGCCCGGCGGCTTCCCGCTGCGGCACAAGTCCAAGCTGACGCCGGCCGTGGAAATCATGCCCTTGGTCGATAAAATCGGCTTCTTGGAAAAATGGGCCATCGACTTGGGCGGCATCGTGGGCACGCTGGGCACGGATGCGGAGCCCAAGGTGTTCCGCTCGGTGGTGGCGGGCGACACGGTGACCTACGCCGACGTCATCTGCTACGAATCCATTTTCGGCGACTATGTGACGGGCTTTTGCCGCCGCGGCGCCGAACTGCTGTTTATCTCCACCAACGACGGCTGGTGGGGCAACACGCCGGGCCACCGGCAACACGCCGAATACGCGCGTCTGCGGGCCATAGAGAACCGGCGCGAAATAGCCCGTTCGGCCAATACGGGCATATCCGGCTTCATATCCCAGCGGGGCGACGTGCTGCAACGCACGGCCTATTGGGAGCCGGCCGTCATCAAACACGATATGAAAACCAACCGCGAACTCACGTTTTACAGCCGCTACGGCGATATTTTGGGACGTATGTTCCTGCCCATATCCCTGTTGCTGCTGTTGGCCGGTCTTGTTCTGCGGATAGTGAAGCGATAGGGTGGCCTACGGGTATAAGCCGTCGCAAGCGGATTTTTTATGAGATTTGAAGAACTGAATTTAAAGGCGGAGTTGTTGTCCGCCATATCGGACTTGGGTTTTACCGAAGCCATGCCCGTGCAGGAACAGGTCATTCCGTTGCTGTTGGGCGGGGCTACCGACCTGATTGCGCTTGCGCAGACGGGTACGGGCAAGACGGCGGCGTTCGGCCTGCCCATTCTGCAACGGCTCGATACGACGAACCGCAACGTGGAGGCCTTGGTGCTGAGCCCGACGCGGGAACTGTGCCTGCAAATAGCCACCGACATGGAGAAGATGGCGGCGCATCTGCCCGGCGTTAAGATAGGGGCGGTGTACGGCGGGGCCAGCATCGAACGGCAGATGTCGGAGATAGAACGCGGCCTTAAGGTTGTGGTGGCCACGCCCGGCCGTATGCTCGACATCCTGCGGCGCGGCAAGCTCGACCTTTCCAAAATCAGGACGGTGGTGTTCGACGAGGCCGACGAGATGCTGCACATGGGCTTCCGCGACGAGTTGGACGGCATTTTAGCCTATACGCCCGAAGAAAAGAACACGTGGCTGTTTTCGGCCACGATGCCCGATGAAATCCGCGCCATGACGGGCCGCTACATGAAGGAACCGGTTGAAGTGACGATAGGCCGCCGCAACGAAGGTTCGGCCAACGTGACGCACCACTACTACATGGTGCAGGCCAAGGAACGTTATTTGGCCTTGAAGCGGATTATCGACTACTATCCGGAGATTTATTCGATTGTTTTCTGCCGCACCCGGCGCGAGACGCAGGAGGTGGCCGAAAAACTCATACGCGACGGCTACAACGCCGACGCCCTGCACGGCGACCTGTCGCAGGCCCAGCGCGACAACGCCATGAGCCGCTTCCGCCTCAAGAACCTGCAGTTGCTGGTGGCCACCGATGTGGCGGCGCGCGGTTTGGACGTCAATAACCTGACGCACGTACTCAACTACAACCTGCCCGACGATGTGGAACAATACACGCACCGCAGCGGCCGCACGGGCCGCGCGTCCGCCACGGGCATTTCCATCTCGCTGATTACCGTCCGCGAGAAGTCGCGCATCAAGGAAATAGAGAAAGTGATACATAAGTCGTTCGAGCTGAAACAACTGCCGAGCGGCGAGGAAATATGCGGCAAACAGGTGCTTTACCAGGCCGAGCGGATGCTGGGCGTGGATTTGGCGGCGGAGGAACTGGAAACCTATCTGCCGGCCATTTACGAGAAGCTGCAGCCGCTGAGCAAGGAGGAGTTGATACAACGCTTCGTGGCCTTGGAGTTCAACCGCTTCCTGAACTACTACCGCAACGCGCCCGAAGTGCGCGACATGAGCGTGGACACCCCGCGCGGAAAGCGGTCGGACGAGAAGGGTGCACGCGGCGATTTCGCGCGGCTGTTCATCAACCTCGGCCACATGGACGGCGTCAAGCCGCAGAACATCATCGGGCTGCTGAACGATTACGTGAAAGACCGCGATATGCGCGTGGGGCGCATCGACCTGCGCAAAACGTGTTCGTTTGTGGAAATCCCGGCGGACTATGCGGAA
>CAYTZG010000007.1:87795-112025 GCA_964442435.1 uncultured Bacteroidaceae bacterium
CATCGACCTGCGCAAAACGTGTTCGTTTGTGGAAATCCCGGCGGACTATGCGGAACTGGCCGTACAGGCCTTGGGCGGTGCCGTCTATCGCGACCGCAAGGTGTTTGCGGAGGTGGCGAAGGGCAAGGAGCGTGGCGAACGCGCCGACCGGCCGGAACGTGCCGAAAGGCCGACCCGCAAGGAACGCGCCGACCGGCCGGAACGCAGTGAACGGGCCGAAAGGCCGACCCGTAAGGAACGCGCCGACCGGTCGGAACGCAGTGAACGGGCCGAAAGGCCGACCCGCAAGGAACGCGCCCCGAAAAAAGACTGGATGGCGTTCATAGAGGGCGGCGCATGGGATAAGTCGGAGGCGGGTGCGGAGGCCAAGCCGCGGGGCAAGGCCAAGGCGCAGAAAGCATGGAACAAGGACGCTTGGGGCGAGAACCCGTGGGAAAGCGGCGCGTGGCGTTCGGAAGACCGTGGCAGGGGCGCCAAGAAAGGCGGTGCCCGCCGTGCGCAGAAAGCCGTGGAAAAGGCACGGGCGCACAAAGGCAAGGGTAAGAAAAAATAAAAACGAGATATGGCTAAATTGTTTGAAATTTTAGACAAGGCGCAGTTGTCGGCTCAAATCGTGAGCATGGACGTGTATGCGCCGCGTTTGGCGGCTTCGGCTCAGCCGGGGCAGTTCCTGATTGTAGTGCCGAGCGAGACGGGCGAGCGTATTCCGCTTACGGTTTGCGATTACGACCGCGCCAAAGGCACGATCCGCATCGTGTTTCAGGTTATCGGCGGCTCTACGCAGAAAATGGCGGCCTTCAACGTGGGCGAATGTTTCCACGATGTGGTGGGCCCGTTGGGTCAGCCGTCGGAGTTCGTCAAAGAACCCTTGGAAGAAGTCAAGAAGCGCAATATATTGTTTGTGGCCGGCTCGGTGGCGGCTGCGCCCGTCTATCCGCAGGTACGCTGGATGAAAGAGCACGGCATCGCCTGCGACGTCATCATCGGCGCGCGTTCGGCCTCCCTCATGGTGCTTGAAAAAGAGATGCGCGAGGTGGCGGGTAACCTTTACCTCTGCACCGACGACGGCACGCTCGGCTTCAACGGCCGCGTCACCGACCTGATGAAAGACCTGATTGACAACCAAGGCAAGAAATACGACGAGGTGATTTGCATCGGCCCGATGATTATGATGAAGTTCGTGACGATGATGACCAAGGCCTACAACATCCCCACGATTGTGAGCCTCAACAGCCTGATGGTGGACGGTACCGGTATGTGCGGCGCCTGCCGTGTGACGATTGGCGGCAAAACCAAGTTCACGTGCGTGGACGGCCCCGAATTCGATGCGTTCCAAGTGGATTTCGACGAGGCGATGCGCCGTCAGGGTATGTACCGTCAGTATGAGATAGCCAAGAATACCGACGAACACCGTTGCAATTTGGCGGCGGCCGTGGAAGGCTCTTTGGCCGAACGCGCCAAGGCCACGCCGGGCCCCGACGCCGTCCGTCCGCCCGTGGAGAAACCCAAGACGCGCGTGCCGGTTCGTGAACAAGACCCGGAAGTGCGCAGCCATAATTTTGAGGAAGTCTGCCTGGGCTACACCGTGGAGGAAGCCATGGCCGAAGCCTCGCGCTGTTTGCAATGCAAAAAGCCGGGCTGCGTGACGCAATGCCCCGTGTCGATTCATATCCCCGAATTTATCCATCAGGTGGCTTTGGGCGATTTTGCGGCGGCGGCCAAGGTCATCGCGCGCGACTCCGCGCTGCCCGCCGTCTGCGGCCGTGTGTGCCCGCAGGAAACCCAATGCGAGGGCAAGTGCGTGTTGGGCGTCAAGGGACAACCCATCGCCATCGGCAAACTCGAACGTTTTGTGGCCGACTACACGCGTGAGCACGGGCTCGACACGCCCGAACAGCCGGCCGAGAAGAAAAAGCAGAAAGTGGCCGTTATCGGTTCCGGCCCCGCGGGCTTGACCTGCGCCGGCGACTTGGCCAAGATGGGCTATGCGGTCAGCGTGTTCGAAGCTCTGCACAAGTCGGGCGGCGTTTTGGTTTACGGTATTCCCGAATTCCGTTTGCCGAAAGCCATCGTGGCGCATGAAATCGAAAACCTGAAGAAACTCGGCGTCGTGTTTGAAAACGACGTCATCATCGGCAAGACGGTCGATATCGACCACCTGATGAAAACGGAAGGCTTCGACGCCGTGTTCATCGGCTCGGGCGCGGGTTTGCCCAAGTTTATGCACATTCCGGGCGAGAACCTTAACGGCGTGGTGTCGGCCAACGAGCTGCTCACGCGCTCCAACCTGATGAAAGCCTATCGCGACGACCACGATACGCCGGTGTTCATTGGCAAGAAGGTGGCCATTGTGGGTGGCGGCAACGTGGCCATGGACGCCGCGCGCACGTCCAAGCGGCTCGGTTCGGATGTATATATAGTTTACCGCCGCAGCGAGGCCGAAATGCCGGCGCGTAAGGAAGAAGTACACCACGCGCACGAAGAGGGCATCCATTTCCTCGAACTGACGAACCCCGTCGAAATCATCGGCAACGAACAGGGCTGGGTAACGGGCATGAAGTGCATCAAGATGGAGTTGGGCGAACCGGACGCTTCCGGCCGCCGCAGCCCCGTTGAGGTGCCGGGCTCCGAATATATACTTGAAGTGGATGAAGTCGTCATGTCGTTGGGTACGTCGCCCAACCCGTTGATTTCGTCCAATACGCCCGGCTTGGATACCGACAAGCGCGGCTGCCTTGTGGCCGACGAACACGGCACGACGACGCGCCAAGGCGTGTTTGCGGGCGGTGACGCCGTTTCCGGCGCCGCGACGGTGATTTTGGCCATGGGGGCGGCCCGCAAGGCGGCCAAGGCCATAGACGAATATCTGCGCAGCAAGTAAGATGCCATGAAGAAAGAAATTGCGCCCTATCTGAATCGTGAGCTCGCTTGGTTGGCCTTCAACGAGCGTGTGTTGCGCGAGGCGGCCGACCCCACGAATCCGATTGTGGAGCGCATGATCTTTCTCGGCATCTTCTCCAACAACAACGACGAGTTCTACCGCGTGCGCGTGGCCTCGCTCAAACGGTTGCTGCATAAGAAAAAGCACCGTATCGAATATCAGGCCGACCCGGCGCAGCTGTTGCGGCGCATCCGGGCCGTGGTCAACGACCAGTTGAGCCGCTTCGAGGAGATTTTCGAAGCCAACGTCAAGGAACTGCGGCGGCAGAACGTCTATCTCGTGGACGAGGCGCATATCGCCGCGTGGCAGGCGCGTTACATTAAGGATTATTTCCATCAGCACGTGCGCCGTCACCTTTATCCCGTCTTTATGGATAAACTCAAGGACGACCGCGGCTTCAACGACAAGTCCAATTTCATGGCCGTGCAGATGTGGAAGTCCGACCGCCCGTCCGAGAAGCAGGACATGATTATCGAAATCCCCGTGGCGCGGCTCACGCGTTTCCTGCGTCTGCCCGACCATCGCGGCCATCACTACATCATCCTGCTGGACGACGTGATTCGCTATTGCCTTTCCGACATCCTCGCGCCCTTGGACTACGACCGTTACAACGCCTATACGTTCAAGTTCGTGCGCGACGCCGAGTTGGACATCGATTTTGACCGCCATGCCGAGGTGCAGCACGACTTTTTGGCTTTCCTCTCGTTGCAGCTCCAGCAGCGCAACAAGTCCAACACCGTGCGGCTCGTGCACGATGCCGGTATGCCCAAGCCGCTCATCAAGCGCTTGCAAAAGATTTTCGCGGCCGACGACGACACCACGTTCAACAGCCGGGGGCGCTACCAAAACAAGAAAGACTTTACGGGCTTCCCCAAGGATTTCGGCGAACCCAACCTCATTTATCCGCCTTTCCTGCCGCAAGACGTCAAGGCGTTCCCCGTAAGCGGCAGCAAGTTTGAGCCGTTGCGGCGGCGCGACTTCCTGTTGCATTACCCGTATCAGTCGTTCCAGCATCTGATAGACCTGCTGCGCGAGGCGTCCATCGACCCGGCCGTGCGTTCGATTCAGATGGCCATCTACCGCGTGGCGCCGCATTCCTCCATTATGAACGCCTTGGTCAACGCCGCCCGCAACGGCAAGAAAGTGGGCGTGTTTATGGAGCTCATGGCGCGCTTTGACGAGGAGAACAACATCAACTGGGTCAAACGGCTGGAAGCCGAACACGTGGAGGTTTACCGCATTATTCCGGGCATGAAGGTGCACGCCAAGATTCTGCTCATAGAGCGCAAGGAAAGCCACGGCAAGCGGCTGTATGCCTGTGTGGGAACGGGCAACCCGAACGAAGCCACGGCCAAGCAGTATTGCGATATGCAGTTGCTGACGGCCAATCCGGCCATTACCCAAGAGGTGGCCAAGGTGTTCGCCACCATCGGGCGGCACGACTGGCGGCCGTTTACCGACTACAAGGCCCTGTTCGTGTCGCCGTTCAACCTGCGGTCGGGCTTCACGGCCCTTATCGACGCCGAAATAGCCAACGCCAAGGCCGGCCGCGAGGCCTGGATGAAAATCTGCCTGAACAACCTGGCCGATACGGCCATGATAGACAAACTCTACGAGGCTTCGCGCGCGGGCGTGCGCATCGATATGGTGGTGCGCGGCATTTGTATGCTCAAGCCGCGCGTGGCGGGGCTGAGCGACCGCATCAACGTGGTGAGCATCGTGGACCGTTTTTTGGAACACACGCGCGTGTTCATCTTCGCCAACGGCGGCTCGCCGCTCTATTACATCGGTTCGGCCGACTGGATGACGCGCAATTTGGACCACCGCATCGAGGTGGCCTGTCCGATTTACGACCCGGCCATACAGCAAGACCTGTCGCATATCCTTGACCTGCAACTGTCCGACAATACGCACGCGCGGCTTGTGAGCCCCACGGGCGAACACGTCTATAAGCGGCCGGCGCCGGGCGAGAAGCCGTTGCGTTCGCAGGAGGCCATCTTCGCTTATCTGAAACGGAAATACAGTTAGGCGGATGGAAATCACGTTTCTGCTCAACGGCAAAACGACCGACGCCTACCTTAAGGAGGGCATCGCGCTCTACGAGAAGCGGCTGGCGCACTATGTCCGCTACCGTACCGAGGTGCTGCCCGAGTTGAAAAACACCAAGGCCCTGACGCCCGAACAGCAGAAGCAGGCCGAGGGCGCGCGCATCCTATCCGCCATGGCCAAGGCCGACTACACGGTGCTGTTGGACGAGCGCGGCCAAAGGCGCACGTCGGTGCAGTTTGCCGAATTTTTGCAACAGCAGATGAACCGCGGCCTGCGCAGCCTGTTGTTTGTGGTGGGCGGCCCCTACGGCTTCTCGCCCGAAGTCTATGAGCGGGCCAACGCGCGGCTGTCCCTCTCCGACATGACGTTCTCGCATCAGATGATCCGCCTGTTCTTTACCGAGCAACTCTACCGCGCGTTCACGATTCTAAAGGGCGAGCCCTACCACAACGAATAAGGTTATTTCTTATCGCGGTTGAAATAGAACGTCAGGTTGAAGTTGGCGCCGAAGTTGCCGGTGCCGAACGTAAAGCCGTGCGAACTCGGTGCGATTTCTTCCCGCCACGTTTCCTGTTGTTTGGTATTATTATTGAATCCTTCGGCCTCATAGTATAATTTCTGAGTCCAGTTATAGACGGCGGCCACGTTGACTTCCGCGCCCAACGAGAACCACGGGCTGATAAACCATTCCACGCCTACAAATCCCATCAGGCCGAGATAGTGTGTCGGGGTACTATAGAAATAACGGAGGAAACGGGCAGAACTGAAACCTTCGCGGTCGGGGGACGCTCCATAATATAACCTTTTGAAAGAAGGCGACGGATTTTCGGGGGTGATGGCATTGCCGTAAGAATAAGTGGTGCTGGAATAAGAGAAGGCGTACAGAAGTCCGCCCCCTACAACGCCCTGAACGCGGCGTTTCCCGATGCGGTATTCCGCCGCCACGTTGAAACTCGCGCCTGCGTTGTGAAAGTTTGCGCGATCCACAACCTTGTCTAAGGATTGCCGGTCATTTTGATAGGCTATGTCATCGCGGACATAGGCACCCTCGCTTTTTAAATTATATAACCAACCGATGTTGAGCCGAACGCCTAAATTGTCCGTAACCATGTATTTGCCGGCTACGGAAAGCACGGGCGACAGGTAAGCGGAACCGCCGACAGCGCCTTCCGCGTCATAATCATCAAAGATATAGGCCGGATTAAGGAAAGGGTTGGCGTTGATGGAAAGCGCCCAGCTTCCGGCTTTGGGCAAGAAATCTTCCGGTTTCCAATTGGCGCGTTGGGCGCGTCGCATCTCCTTTTTGGTCATTTGGTCACCGGTTTGTTCCGTTGAGGTAGCTTGTGTTGTGGCGTCATTTTGCGCCGACAGCGGTAAATTGCAAAACAGGCTTGATATTAACAAGACCGCGCATAATTTGATTGTTTTCATGATGTTTTGATTTTGTGTGGTTGTTAATAATTCTATTTCAGTTTTTTACATATAATTCGGTTTAGAAAAGACAAAAGATACGATACCGTAAGATACGAAAAAAAACGATACAAATTTTTCTATCTGATTTTCAATGATTTAACACTAAAATGAAATTTTTTTTAAGAAAAACATTGTCAAATACTTGACTTTTCATATATATATATATAGTGCTATATTTGCGGTCTGGAAGCGGATTGCGCGCAGCGCAATCCGCTGACGCGGAAAAATATAAGGTTTATGACGGCGCGGGCGTTTGACGCGTTTGGTACGCGCTGATATAGTATACGTGTAAACAGTTAATAAAGCGTAACAATAAAAAACAAGTAGTATGAAAAAAATGAATTTACGTTGGCGATGGCTGTTGGGGCTGTCGTTTATGAGCGTGCTCGGCTTGCCGGGCCAGGATGTGCGGGCGCAAGTGCGCGACGGCGTGGCTAAACCCGAGATTATGTTTGAGAAACCGGCTTTGGCGTCGGAGGGCGATTTTATGGCGCATCCCGAATGCCCGGTGATGGCGCAATTCGGTCAAACGGCACGGCGGGCGAAGTCCGCGGTATGCGATACGGTGCGCCTGGAGATTGGATGGTGGCTTTACGATGTGGAATTCCCTATTTACTTGGCGCTGTCGGGCGATGAAAACGCAAGCGGGGTCATTGAATGGGGCGATGGCAAACAAACGCCTTGCTCGGTAGTTAAGGATGAGGATGGGGAAGCGACTTGGAAGACTTATGGGCATGCATATGAGACGACGGGCACTTACGAAATCGTCATCTACACCTCGTCGCCGGACATACAGATTGTTGGCGTTCATGTGGATACTTATGGCGCAGGTGACTATCGTTCATTGGTCAATCGGATAGATGTGCGGCGCAACCCGTCGTTGCAATGTCTGCTTTGCGAACCGAATCGTTTGGATTCGTTGGATGTGACGCAGAATCCGGCGTTGGTGCAATTGCAGTGTACTAATTGTAATTTGAGCGCGTTGGATGTGTCGAAGAATGCGAAGCTGAAATTTTTGGAGTGCGCCGACAATAAGTTGACGGAATTGGTCTTGGGGCGGCAGGACTCCCTGGCTTATTTGTATTGCTACAATAACCGTTTGACGTCTTTGGCTTTGAATGGCTGTCCCGCTTTGACGGAATTGTATTGCTATAGCAATCGGTTGACGTCGCTGGATGTGTCGAAGAATGCGAAACTGGAGGTGTTGAATGGCCATAGCAATCGGTTGACGTCGCTGGTCGTGACAAAGATGACCAATCTTGTAGCCTTGGTTTTGGTTAACAATCAGTTGACGTCCTTGGAAGTGTCGGAGAATAAGAAACTGCAAGAATTGTACTGCAACAATAACCAGTTGACGTCCTTAAACGTGTCGAAGAATGAGAAACTGCAAACGTTGTACTGCTACAACAACCGGTTGACGACCTTGGACGTGTCGCAAGATACGGCTTTGATACGGTTGAATTGTTACGATAACCGGTTGACGTCCCTAAACGTGTCGAAGAATGAGAAACTGCAATATTTGTATTGCTACAATAACCGTTTGACGTCCTTGGACGTGTCGAAGGATACGGCTTTGTTGGATTTGTTCTGCTACGATAATCAATTGTCGTCCTTGGACGTGTCGAAGAATGAGAAACTGCAAACGTTGTACTGCGACAACAACCGGTTGACGTCCTTAAACGTGTCGAAGAAACTGCAATATTTGTATTGCGCCAATAATCGTTTGACGTCTTTGGACGTATCGAAGGATACGGCTTTGTTGTATTTGTTCTGCGACGAGAACCAGCTGTTGTCCTTGGACGTGTTGAAGAATGAGAAACTGCAACTGTTGTCCTGCTACCATAATCGGTTGACATCTTTGAACCTGACGAAGAATCCCAATCTGAGGGGATTGCAGTGTAGTTACAACCAATTGGAATGGGCCACCCTGGATACGCTTTCGCAATTGGAATGCGGGCAATGTTATCTAACGCCTCAGTGGAAGGAAGTGTCCATGCCCATCAACGGGAAACTGGATTTAACCGCCTATATGACGTATAAAGGGCAAAAGACCGTATGCAATTTCAACCAGATACCGGCCTCGGACTATACGTTTGCGGATGGCGGTTTGCAAATCAAACGCGCCGGCTACTATACCTTTACCCTATCCAATCCGGCCGTGATGCAAGGGGAGGATTCCATCTATATCAATTATGGCGTTTCCGTTTGGCCCGAAGTATCGGATACCCTGCGTTGGGTTTGGGAGGCGGAAGCCGGTCAATACATGGATTTCGGTTTGGTCGCCACGTTGGAGGCACCGTTTATGATAAACTGGGGCGACGGAAAGGATACCGTGGTGGAGACTTCGTCCTATTGGGGGATAAACGATAGACTCGGGCATCTTTATGCCAAGGCGGGTAAGTACGAAGTGAAGGTCTATGGCACCAACTCGCATTTCCTGCCAACGCAATTGTATTTGGGTAACCTAAAGGTGCAGTCGGTGGCGTTAGGCGATGCGCCGTCTTTGGTGGCTTTGGGTTGCTCCGAAAATCAACTGACGGCCTTGGACGTGACGAAGAATGAAAAACTGGAATATTTGAATTGCTCCGATAATCAATTGACGGCCTTGGACGTGACGAAGAATGAAAAACTGGAATATTTGAATTGCTCCGATAATCAATTGACGGCCTTGGATGTATCGAAGAATGGGAAACTGCAGGACTTGTATTGCAGCCTTAATCGGTTGGCGTCCTTGGACGTGACGAAGAATACGGACTTGAAGTTTTTGGAATGTTTCGGCAATGAGTTGACGGCCTTGGATGTGGCTAAGAATGAAAAACTGGAAGCGTTGTATTGCTCCAATAATCGGTTGACGTCCTTGGCGATTAAGAATGAGAAATTGACGACATTGTATTGCTATAACAATCGGTTGACGTCGTTGGACGTGTCGAAGGATACGGCCTTGATGGGGTTGCAATGCTCCAATAATAGGTTGTCGTCTTTGGACGTGTCGAAGAACGTGAAACTGGCAGCGTTGTATTGCGCCGATAACCGGTTGACGGTCTTGGATGTATCGAAGAATGTGCAACTGACGGAATTGAACTGCTCCGATAATCGGTTGACGGTCTTGGATGTGTCGAAGAATGTGGCCTTGATGAGGTTGTATTGCGACAATAATCGTTTGACGTCCTTGGATTTGAGTGCACTGGAATCTTTGTCTTATCCCAGTGCGTGGGGCAATTTCCGCGAAGTGACGCTGGACGCGCAGCGGTCAATCGCATTGTCGGCGCTGCCGGGTTTGGATGCGCAAAAGATGACGTACATTTTCGGCGGTCACTTGGATGAGGCGGGCACGCACCTGATTTTCGAGTTGGATACGGTGAACTATGAGTATGAGACCGGTTTAGGTACGGTATACTTCCGTTTGCTGGCCGCCAAGCCGGGTGAAAAGCAAATACCGTTGACGGCCGAGTTTTTCCCGGATGAGATTTTCCGCGCCTATGTGGCGGTTTATGACAAGGATGGCAACGATTCGCTCAGTACCTACGAACGGGGTGTTGTAACGTACATCGGAGTGCAAGGGGTTGAAAATTGGTCGCGCGGCATCAAACGTTTGGACGGCCTGCGGTATTTTGAGAATTTGGAGCGGTTGGATTGCAGTTATAATGATTTGACGTCCTTGGAGGTGCCCGGGAATTTGGCGTTGTGGGAATTGAATTGCAGTCATAACCAATTGGCGTCCTTGGATGTGTCGAAGGATACGGTGTTGATGTATTTGTACTGCAAGAATAACCGGTTGACGTCCTTGGATGTGTCGAAGGATACGGCGTTGATGGGTTTGGATTGCAGTCATAACTTGTTGACGTCCTTGGATGTGTCGAAAAATATCTGGCTGACGTCCTTATATTGTGCAGAAAACCGGATGCCGTTGTCGGTGATTGCCGACATCCAGACGGATTCCCTGTCTTTGCTTGAGAAAGTATGTACGCCGCAATACATTCCGGTGGAACTTGACCTCGAACAGGAAGAGACCTTGGATTTGACGTCGGAGATGCGCATCAAAGGCATGGCGACGGGTGTGGATTTCAATACGATTCCGGCCTCGGCTTACACGTTTGCGGACGGTATACTGCAGTTTAAGCGGGATGGAACCTATCGAATCCGGTTGACGAATGATTCGGTAAAGAGTACGGCCGCTTATTGGTATAACGGCGAATACGAATACGTTGAAGATACCGTAAAGGTCTTCTACGACATTACGGTAAAGCCCCTTCCGCCGGTTGACCCGGTAGATCCTGATGATCCCGATGATCCTGACCATCCGGCCATCGAAGGCATCGCAGAGGCGGCTCCGTTCGCCTATGTGCAGGGTCACACGGTTTATCTGGCCGATGGCCTTGGCGAAGTGGAGGCGTTTACGGCAATAGGCCAGCGGGTATACCGTGGTTATGACCGCGCGATTACACTGCCGCGCCCCGGTGTGTACGTCCTGCGCGTGGTGACCGACGGTCGCCGTTGCAAGGTTATCGTGCGGTAACGTGCTATCGCCCCGGCTTTGACCGGGGACGGATGCGCGATGCGTTTGCCCGATGCGTCGCGCGTCTGTAAAGTTATGGGTTAATTTACGGGCGTAAGCGGACGGCGGTTCTTCGGGGCCGCCGTTTCGCATTTTAGGAAGCCGGATTATCGAATCAGCACGATGCGGCCGGTGGCGGATACGTCGCGGCCATCGCGGCGCACGGAGGCCCGGCATTGATAGACATACACGCCGGCGGGGCATTCGCGGCCCCGGAACGTGCCGTCCCACGTCTCGTTGAGGTCGGTGCTGTGAAACACGATGTGGTTGTTGCGGTCAAAAACCGTCAACTCATAATAGAGGTCTTCGGGCAAGGCCATCGAGATTTGGCCGAAGCGGTCGTTGAGGCGGTTGCCGTTGGGCGTAAAGGCCGAAGCGAAATACAGGCTGCCGCAGAACACGCGGTCGATAAGGCTGGAGGCCGTATCGGCGCAACCGTTGCGCGTCACTTCCACCCAAACGGGGCCGCTGCCCGTAAAGCCCTGTTGGGGCGCGGTGCCCACGGCGGAAGCGTGTGCGGTATCATACCAAGCGTAGGCATCGTAGTGATCGGGCAGGTAAAAGACGCATTCCTCGCCACGGCAGACCAGCGTGTCGGCGGGCAGGCTGAAAACGGGCAGCGGCCTTTCCTCCACCTCCACGGCTATCGTGCCCAAGCAGCCGTTGGCCACCAGCGATGCGGTGTATATGCCGTCTTTCTCAATGCGGACGGCGGTGGCAAGTTGGCCGGCGCCGGGAAACGGCTGCAAACCGTTTTGCCAGGTATAGAGGCCGTCGGGATAGTCGGGGTTGAACGCATCCAGTATCAGTTGGCGGCCCTCGCACAGGAACGTGTCGGCGGGCAGGCCGGGGTAGGGAATCGGGAACACGGTCACATACAGGCTGTCCAGCAGGCGGCAGTCGCCGTAGGTCAGGCGCATGGCGTAGTAGCCGGCGTCGTCGGGCCGCAGCGAGTCAAGCCGGAGCGTTACCGTTTCGGCCGGCTCGCAGGTGGCAAGCGGCCGTCCGTCGGGCGCGAACCAGACGAAGCCGGTTCGGGCGCCGTACACGCTTTGCGCGTCATTTTCGTAGAACAGTTGCAGGCTCTCGTGCTCGCAAAGCGTGTCGGTGCCCTGCAGCCTGCGGTTCGGCACGGGGTGGAGCCGCAGCCGGTAGGTTTGAGTATCGACACAGTAGGCACGGTAAGAAACGCGCGTATATACGCCCGTGTCGGCCATCTGCAACGGCGTCCACCGCAGGCTGTCGCGCCCCACTTCCACGGCCTCGGCTTCCCCCGTTGGCCCGTTGAAATACCACGCGATACGGGTTTGCGAGTCCCCCGTAAACGGCAACACCGCGTCGGTGTGCCAGCAGAGCGTGTCGGTGGTCTGCGTCAGACGCGGGGCGTACAGCAAAACGTCAAACGTGTCGCGCGAGCTGCAACCGGTGGCGTGGTCGGTTCCATTTATATATACTATTGTGTCGCGTGCCGTCAGCAGGAAATAGCGCGCCGGGTCGTTCGGGTCGGTCCGTCCGTTGCCCTCCCAAACATATGCGTCCGCGCCGCTCATTTCCAAGACGCCTTCCACGCCGGCGTGCAGGCAGAACGGCATTGCGGGTTGCAGTTGCGGCGGCCGGTAATTGTATATGCCTGTATCGGCGCGCCCCCAGCAGCCGTTCGCGCCTTGTATCTGATAAACCAATGTCAGCGTGTCGTAGGTGGGCGCATAGGGCGGCTCTACGGCTTCGCCCTGCAGAAACCACTGTCCCGTTCCGTTTGTGGCGGGTTCACCCGAAAGTACGACCCGGGGGTTCAATTCCTCCGGATAGCAGGTGTAGAGGTCTAAAAATGCGATTTCGGGTTTTGGAAGCCGCGCGGCCTTGAACATGGCCGTTTGAGGCGGAAGCGGACAGGCCGTGAACGCCACCACGGTATAGCGCACGCTGTCGGCGTCCACGCGGTCAAAAATCGTGCGGTCGTGATGTATGCCCGCAAAAAGCGTATCATCCGCCGTGTCCCAACCGCTGCCCGCGTGCCACCGCCGTTTGAGCCAGTTCAGACGGCCGTTGGTGGCTACGTCCAGTTGTAGGCTGTCTAACGGACAAACCGACGTAAACGGCGGCGGGGAGGTTAGATACACGTCGTTTTCGGCAAAAATCAGGATGGCGTTCGCAATTTCATTGCCGTGGTCGCACGTGTACTTCATGCGGGCGATGGCCGAAACCGTTTGGTTGGCGCTCACATTCGGCAGAAGCAAGTTGTTGGGGCTGATGATTTCCTCCACCACGCTGCGGTCGATATAAGGCGCCAAATCCACGCTGCTTCCGGCACATACATACAGCGTGTCTTGCGTAAAGATTTTAGGGTTTTCGATGGCGGCTATTTTCAACGTATCACGGTAAGTCAGCACCGTATCGTTGACGGTATAGGAAACCGTATAGGGATAAAGGGCGGGCTGTTGGACTTCCGTTCCGTAAACCAGACGGGGGCGTCTCGAATTGGGATAGGAGGGGTAGAGGTAATCCTCAATGCCGGCGCCTACCGGCCATACCTCCGACGCGGGTTCTTCCCATTCGGCCCCGGTCAATTCGTATTTATAGAAATCCGCATAGATATACCAATGGATGTCGTCGCCCACGCAGCACGAGTCGCGGTAAATCTCGAAGCGGGGGGCGCAGGCCGGGTCAACGATGAAGGCCGAAACGGGCAGGCGGGGTTGAATCGTGCGGATGCTGTCGCCTTCGTTATAGGTGATTTCAAGCGCGAAAGCCGAGGGTTCGTAGAGTGTGAAAAGGCTGTTCCATTGGGCGACGTACCCGGCGGGGGCTATCAGCATCGTGTCGCGGGTTTGCCGGCCTTTTGGCGCGTTGAGCCAGTGTACCTGAATTTTGTCGGGGTCGGTCGATGGGTTGATGAAATTGACAAGGGTCTGAAGTTCGGAACCGGGGCATGAAAGGCATCCCGACCGGCAATCGGGGTTCAATTCGTTGTTGGCGATGGGCGGGCACGTGCGCAAGTCTATTTCATAATAAAACGTATCGCGAAAAGTCTCCAGCGTTTCGGTGTCGTGGTAGTAGCCGAAAAAGACGACGGTGTCGAATTGCCGTCCGTCCGCTTCCCTGTCGGGCGAGGCGAAGTAGGGACGGAACGCACAGGAGAAATTCTGTCGGTCGGTGGCGGTAAAAGTTGTATCGACGATGAAACCCGAACGTGCGATTTTGAGCGAATCAATGGCCTGATAGTGCATATAGGCGATATACTGAAGCTGTTGTTCCGTGCCCGCGCAAAGGCGGCCGTCAGAACTGAATTCACCGCTTTCGAAGAAATTGGGATAGCAGATATAAGATTCCGTCAACTCTATGGTTTTGGTAATGGTGTCGGCGAAATGGCAGTCGTCTATATCGCGGCTGATGGCCACGCGGAGCGTCAGGCGTTCGTAACGGTCGATATTCGGGTCTATTTTGGTGCGGACGGTGTTGACGGTTTGAAAATTGATGACGTCAGGCCGGCGGTTCACGATTTGGAACGAGTCGGCCGGAATGCCGTCGAACCATACGGTATCGATTTGCAGGTCGGGATAAATGGCGTCTATTTCCAACAGGGCCATCGTGCGGTCGCAGTATTGGTAACCGAAATAAAGCCATTCGTTTTCCCAGTTGATGGTGCCCGTTTGTTCCGCGTGCCGGCCTGGAATCGTGGGCGCGTCTTGGCTGTAGGGACATACAATCGTATAATCGGCACTGTAAAGATATTGCAGGGTTTCCGACTCATCCGGCAGGTCGCGCGGTTTGTCGTAGGCGCGCAGGAATCGGGTCGGCGCTTGTATATAGTCGTCCGCACGGGGTATGATGACCATTGAATCTACGACTTCCAAACCGTCCCATGCCGGCTGTACCTCAAAGCCCGTCGCATCGTACCGGATGTGCGCGCTGTCAACGGGGGCATAGAGATAGACGGGCGACCATTCGCAAGGACGGAGCCATACGGCAGTGGTGGCGTAGGGTTCGCAGGTCAAACCGGTCACATAGAGATACGATACCTTGTTGACGGTGGTTTCTATCGTGCCGCAGGCATCGGTTTTGGTCAGCGTGAATTGCAATTCGCAACCGAAGTGGTTATACCCCGGTTTTATGACTTGCTCGCCGGTCAGGCCGTTGTCCCAAATCAATTCGGTTCTTGTAATGGCGCCCTCCAACGGTTGGGGCCGCCAACTCTGCCAGTCCGGCAACTCGAACGTACAGGACGTGCACGTTTGGTAGGCGGGCGGGTCAAGGATGATGTCGGGATGGTTGAAACTCGGCGGCGGAATGAGCGTGAACGCGCGGGTTTCTTCGGTGGGCTCGCAGTAGTTGTTCGTGGCGCGGATGAACAGCGTGCAGGATTCGGTGGGGATGAACGAAAAGGTCATGCCGGTTACCGTTTCCTCGCCCGTGGAAAGCGTCCAGCGGATATCGCCGTCCACGTCGGCCATGCTGTCCACGCGGTAAGTGATTTCCGTGCCGGGGCAGACCTCGCCCGCCGGCACGTTGCCAACTATGCGGAAGAACGGTTTATGCCATACCGTGACGGTGGTTGTGGCGGTTAGAAGCCCGTCTTGCCCGCTCAGCGTATAGGAAAGCGTGTAAAGGGTGGTGACCTGCGGGCTGACGGTGCCGTTGAAATTGACGTTCTCGCCTTGGTCGGACTGTACCGACACCACGGTTACGTCTGTGGACAGGCGGCGGAACAGTTGGCCGTCCACGGTCAGCGTGGTGCCCGCGCAGATGGTCTGCGGCACGGTTTCCACCTCCTGCGCCCGTCCGCAAAAGGGAAAGGCCAAAAAGACCGTCAGCATCCAGCTTACGATCAGCCTTTCGGCTTGGCGGTATGACACGGCGGCTTTCAAGAACTTGTGGACTTCAGTCCACAAAGATAGTGTAAATTGAGTGTAAAAGCACCAAACTCTCGCAAAAAAAACGTTACTTTGCAGGCATGAAAAAGATCGGTTACTGGTTGGACAACGCGCGCTGGATTTCATTCCCGCAGAGCCTCTTGCCGGGGCTCGTGGCTTTTACGCTGGCCTGGCTGGAGCATCGCGGCGCGGGTTTCAACGCCGTGTTGGGCTTGTTGGCGGTGTTGGCCGCCGTGCTCGTGCATTTCGGCATGAACTTGTTTGACGACTATTTCGACTACCGCTACAAGAAAAGCGGCACGCGCACGGTACAGGCGGCGCAGGGCATCCGCGCCCGCATAGGCAAATGCCTTTACCTGCAGGAAGAGGGCGGCGCGGCCACGCTGGCGGAGTTGGGGCGTGCGTGCCTGGGCTTCTGTCTTGTGGCCGCGGGCTTGGGCGTCGTTATCAGCTGCTACCGCGGGCTGTCGGTGTGGTATGTGGCGGCCTTGGGCGCGCTCATCGGCTTGGAGTATTCCGCGCCGCCGCTGCGGCTCAGTTACCACGGTTTGGGCGAATTGGTCATAGGGCTGCTGTTCGGCCCCGTGCTCATGGCTGGTGTATATATTTCCGCCTGCGGCGCTTGGTCTTACTCGGTGCTGTTCCTGTCCGTGCCGATAGGCCTGTTGGTCACGAATATAGTATATACGCACTCGGTCATCGACTACGAAGCCGACCGGGCCATGGGCAAGCGCACGTTCGCGGACGTGTTGAGGCGCCCCAAGGCCATGCTCGCGGGCTCGTTCCTGTTTACGCTCCTGCCGTTCGTCATCGTGACCTGCGGCGTGGGCTTCCGCTTCCTTTCGCCGTGGTATCTGCTCGTTTGGCTGTTCCTGCCGCGTGCCTGCGGTTTGCTGTATGCCGTGGTCGTGTTCATGCGCGACCCGCAGCGCGATTTGCCGCTGAGCTGGTGGGTGCGCCCCGTGCAGCAGTGGCCGCAGATTAAGGAAGCCGGCATAGAATGGTTTATGATTCGTTGGCTGGCGGCGCGCAACCTGTTGATGTTCTTTGCGCTGATGCTGATAGTGGCCGCCGTGGCGGGCGTATTGATTTAATAAAGAAGATATACAACATGATAAGACATTGGTTCTATTTGCCGTGGTGGTATTTCCGCTCCTGTCTGCTGGGCGGCCACCGGCCCTTGCAGACGGTGCTGTTCCTGTCCGACCGCTGCAACCTGCGTTGCAAACATTGCGCGGTCTATGCGCGCAAGGAGCCCGTCAGCAAGACGTATGCGCAGGTGGAGCGGGAGTTGCGGGGCGCCTATGCGCGCGGTTCCCGTTTCGTGGATTTCGAGGGGGGCGAGCCCTTTCTGTGGCGTGACGGCGACCGCACCGTGAACGACCTCTGCGACCTGGCTCGGAAAATCGGCTTCTTCACCACCACGATTACGACCAACGCCCAGTTGCCGTTTCCCGGTTCGCACGCCCATTCGATATGGGTCAGCATGGACGGCGTGGGCGCGTATCACGACGAAATCCGGGGCGAGGGCGCGTTCGAGAAACTGGAGCGCAACATCGCGGGCTGCGGGCATCCGCACTTGAGCGTAAATATGGTGGTCAACAAGCTGAACTACACGCAAATAAAGGCGGCTGCCGACTATGCGCGTCAGAACCCGGCCATCGAACAGATTTCGTTCAATTTCCATACGCCCTACGAAGGTACGGAACACCTGTATATCGACGACTGGGATTTGCGTCTGCGCCTGTTGGACGAAATCATCGCGCTCAAGAAGGCGGGCTATCCGATTATGAATTCCGTATCGGGGCTCAAACGCATGAAGAACCTGAATTTCAAGAAAGCCTGCTGGGTGTCGGAGTTCATCATGGTGGACGGCACGCTGCTGTCGGAATGTCCGGGCAAGGTGTCCGGCGTGTGCGACCGCTGCGGCTTCTGCATGGCCGGCGAGATGTACAGCGTGCTGCATTTCAAGCCCGACACGCTGGCGGCCGGCTTCAAATTGCGGATGTAATATATACAAGTCTTGTGCGCGGGCGTCACCGCGCGCGACGGCCTCAAAAGAAAAAGCCCTGTCGTTCTTCAACGGCAGGGCTTTTTGCGTATCGCAAACGCAAGGCACACCTCATATTTTGTGGTCGCTGCCCAATACATTCACGATCTTATGCATATACAGCTGCTTGAGGCCGTCGCGCGCCGGGCCGAGGTACTTGCGCGGGTCGAATTCGGCCGGCTTGGTGGCCAGCACTTCCCGCACGGCGGCGGTCATGGCCAGACGGCCATCGCTGTCGATGTTGATTTTGCAAACCGCCGACGAGGCCGCGCGACGCAGCTGGTCTTCGGGAATGCCGATGGCGTCTTTGAGCTGGCCGCCGTACTTGTTGATGATGGCCACAAGGTCTTGCGGCACGCTCGACGAGCCGTGCAGCACGATGGGGAAGCCCGGAATCAGTTTCTCAATCGCTTCCAAAATGTCGAAACGCAGGGGAGGCGGAATGAGGATGCCGTCGGCGTTGCGCTGGCACTGTTCGGGTTTGAACTTGTTGGCGCCGTGCGAGGTGCCGATGGAGATGGCGAGCGAATCCACGCCCGTATGCTGCAGAAAGTCCTGCACCTCTTCGGGGCGCGTGTAGGTGTGGTGTTCCGCGCTCACTTCGTCTTCCACGCCGGCCAAAACGCCCAATTCGCCTTCCACCGTCACGTCGTATTTATGCGCGTATTCCACCACCTTGGCGGTCAGCGCGATGTTCTCCTGATAGGGCAGGTGCGAGCCGTCAATCATAACGGACGAAAAGCCGTATTCGATGCAGCTCTTGCAGAGTTCAAAGCTGTCGCCGTGGTCAAGGTGCAACACGATGGGCACGTTGACGCCCAGTTCCTTGGCGTATTCCACCGCGCCCTGCGCCATGTAGCGCAACAGCGTCTGATTGGCGTACTGGCGCGCGCCTTTCGAAATCTGGAGGATGACGGGCGACTGGGTCTCCACGCAAGCCTGCACGATGGCCTGCATCTGCTCCATGTTGTTGAAGTTGAAGGCGGGGATGGCGTATTTCCCGGCCATGGCTTTTTTGAAAAGGTCTCTCGTGTTGACGAGGCCTATTTCCTTATAGTTGACCATATCTGTAAGGTTTTAATGAATAATCTGCTAGTAGCAGTGCGAAGTTACGATTTTTTTTCGGTCTCACCAATTCAATAAGTCCGGCTGGAGCAGAAAATCAAACAAGCCGATGGTAACTTTTGGGATAACAGAGTTAACGTTTTTTTATCGGGGATGCAAGCCTGATTCCAAAAATATGGCATTTATGACAATTTTTGGGAATGAACCTCGTCCGATGCAAAAGGCTTATCCTTTTTCCAGTAATGCCGGATTTAACAGGAAGTCAAATAGCCCGATAATAAAAATACCTTCCTCGTTTCGATAAGGGGTGATATCCTCGTTGGTAATCAAAACCCGTTTAAAGGAATCGTCAATATTCCGGAACGAGTTGGTCTCCTGTCTCATCTTATCGTCATCGGGAATGGCATAGGCAGACTGAATGTAATAGCGGGCATCCGAAGCGTTGGCTACGAAATCTATCTCAAACTGTTTGCGGACCGACTTGCCGGTCTTATCCTTCGTAATGGTCTCCACCATGCCGATATCCACGGAAAAACCACGGTAAAGCAACTCATTATAGATTATATTCTCCATCAGGTGCGTCTGTTCCAACTGACGAAAACCGAGAAGGGCATTGCGGATACCCACATCCGTAAAATAGTATTTTGACAATGTGTTGATATACTTTTTCCCCTTGATGTTGTAGCGCAGGGCCTTTTCGACTAGGAAAGCGTCACACAGATAGACAAGATAATTGGAAATGGTCTTATTGGAAATGATGACCTTTTTGACACTTTTGAATGTGTTGGAGAGTTTTGTTGGATTACATGACGTCCCGATAGAAGAAGCGAGTATCCGCAACAAGTCATCAAGTTCAGGGCCATTCTGTACTTTATGGCGCTCAACTACATCGGCAATATATACCGTGTCGGCTAAATGTTGCAGATAATCTCTTTTAGCCTTTATACTTGTCAATGCTAAAGTCTGAGGTAAACCGCCATAAGTGAAATAGTCTCTCCAGCATAGTGAACGGTCTCCCCCCATGGCTCCATAGTATTCAGAGAAAGACAAGGGATACATATGTATATCCTGACCTCGGCCACGGAATTCAGTGGCTACGTCTTTGGATAGAAAACGGGAATTGCTCCCCGTAACATAGGCATCTACATTGCGAATATGGAGCAGGCTGTTCAAGACATCGACGAAATCTTCTATCATCTGTACCTCGTCGAGCAACACGTAATACGGTTTACTGTCGGTTATCCGCTCCTTGACGTAGGCAAGCATTTCATCGGGATGCCGTAACGCCATGTTCTCGCGGTCATCAAGCGCCACCTCAATGATATGATCCTCTTCGACCCCTATGGAGTTGAGATAGGCATGGAATATTTCAAAGAGAAGAAAGGATTTTCCGCAGCGACGTATTCCGGTGATTATCTTAATCATCCGGTTGCCACGCGCTGCGATGAGTTGGTTCAGATAGATAGGCCTCGGTATCATCATATTACTAAAAATTGTAGAATTCTACACTTTTTGGTAATGCAAAGATAGGTATTGGAACCGTCTTCTCCAACAGGGAAATGTATTTTTGTCCACCTTACCATCCCGACAGCGGGATGCCGGAGGTGGTGCGGGAGGCCGACAGCTGACAGCATCAGGGAAGCAATGTCCAGCAAGTTTCCATCGTTTTGAGATATAATAGTCCGAGGCTCGGCGAAAAATAAGCGGAGTCTTTTTGATAATAATCCGTCATGAAGCACACATTTCCATATGATTCGCCTGTTGGAGAGGTCCAACCGGATAGAATTTCGTAACAATGCCCTTTGGTGGTATATTTATCCATACTGCTGAACTGATATGTATCCCCATTCCGTGTGGCAAATACGTTCATGAACCATCTGTCAATTTCGCCATTGTAATCAAACATACATAGAATGCGTGTGCAATCTAATATATACAACTCGTCGCTTGATATCAGTGTTACTTGAGCCGAAGCATCGCATTTATCTACCATATCAGCTATTTCCGGATAAGGATGTTTTTCGCTGAGTATAGGCGGACGGACAGTCAACACGGCGGTATCTCCGTCAACAAGATAGCGTAAAGTCTGCCCGGTATAATCAGTCGGCAAAAATTGGGTGTTGTCTGCCGGATAGCACGGGCAATACTCCGTTTTGTCTTTGCAGCCTTGCAATAGCAATGCTATAGCCGACAACAGCAGTAAGGTCAAATAGTTTTTCATGGCGTTGTTCCTTTCATATTCATATTAAGCCCCACCGCCCGTCCGACGCAAAAGGCTGGGCCGGACGGGACGGGATGGCCGGTCAATGTTTACGGCAGCAATGTGAGGGTATGACCGCCGTGTATGTGCCAATGCAATAAACCATATCGTTTGGACAGATATAGCGTGTCGATTCCTATGGCGGTTATCATCTCAGTAGATTTTACCACATCTGTGTACGTATAACCGGTAGGCGACGTCCATTGTGGCAAGTCTTCTGCACGTCGTGAGCCATTATCCCATTCGTCATAGATGTCATCAACGCATCCACAACTCACATAATTTTTACCTTGCAGTAAGCAAACCGACAATGAATGCCATGAATTCATTGAATAACTCAATATCAGATTATTGTCAGACGATATCAAATCCACCTGGGCATAGGCTTCACAGTGTATATCATGATTGTATGGTTTATCATAACTTTCTGAAAACACAGGCGGTACAACTTTTAATAACACCGTATCATCGTTAAAAATATAGCTCATGGTCTGTCCGACAAAATCCACCGGTAAATACCCTGTATCACTTTTCGGATAGCCCGGGCAATGTACTCTTTTGCAGCCTTGCAATAGCAATGCTATGGCCGGCAACAGCAGTAAGGTCAAATAGTTTTTCATGGTCAAACTTATTTCTTTATGCATTTCAGGCGGCAGGTCGTGCCGTTGGCGGTAATTTCGATGAAGTAGAGGCCAGTGGGGACAGCGGACAATGATATTTCAAAGCGGCCACCGCTGAATGTGCCGCGGCGCAACGCCCTGCCGCCCGCATCAATAAGCCGCCAACTGCCGTTGTGCCAACCCGTTTCCGTGGCCTCGCAGACCGCCTGTACGCTTTCCGCAGCCGGCTGCGGGGATAGCCGCCAATAGGTTGCGGGATTCGGCTTTACCTTATTGTTTGAAAGGCCTTCCGGTACCTCACCCACAAAACAACTCCCGCCGTGTTCGGTAGTTTGATATATCCGCACTTCATTCTGATGACAACAAAGGAGGTCGTATTTTTTAGCCCCCGGCATTCGCCTTAATCCGTCCCAATTGATGCCGTAAATCAACGACCCGACTCCTTCGACCCAGATATCAGTCATCTCATCGTCATGGAGTCGGATGGCCTTCCTCGTTTTACCATCCGCCAATATCGTATCATAGACCTTATCTGCGGCGAACGTGTGACCGTGTACGGAAAAGGCCGAACCTTTCTTTATCGAGAAATTGAAAAATAGGTTTTCGCCTGTCTCGCCATAAAACTTGAGGTACACTTTCCCGCCGTCCTGACGGAGCGCATAGTTGTACAGCGTACCGCCCGACAGATCTTCAGTATAATAACAATAAATCTTCTTATACGTCTTCTTGTCAAGCACCGTATCACCTTCCATTCTATAAATCTCGGTATAGAATTGTGGCGGTGATACGGCCCACCATACACTTGTTGCCCATTGCCGCCCTTCCTGCACAATAGGGTCGATGTTTTGAGCTTGAGACAGGTTTATGAGTGACAGCAGGGTAAGGACGAGTAAGATTATCGATTTTTTCATGGCGTAACTCCTTTCATATTCATATTAAGCCCCACCGCCCGTCCAACGCAAAAGGCTGGGCCGGACGGGGCGGGACGGTTAGGCAGGCTGGTTATCTAGGTGGCACTACATCATTTCGAAATTGAAATTGGCCATCGGCAAACATATAAAGCAGAGTCCAATCATTCTCCCAAGGCTCCCAACGATGGGCACAGGGGCGTGTGGAACGTTGAAAAACAGTGTATTTCCCACTCTTTTTTTGTACAAGGATTATTCGGTGGGGGTGTGGGAATATATCTCCCATATTCCAGTTTTCATCTATGTAATAAACGAAGGCATTTTCCGTTATAATATCTTCGTCACCCTCATTCCAAAACGACAATTCAACCCGTTCATCATCCAATCGATTGTAATACCATACGGCACGTTCGGTACGATCGTCGGATTTGAAATGCTTTTTAACGTATTTGGTTACAATAGCGTCCGCCTCTTGTTTGTCAATGGGTTGCTTTTGGCAACCGACGGCCAATAAAACCATTGCGAAAATGAGCGATCCGTAGTTTTTCATGGTCAAACTCCTTTCATTTATATCTAGAAATGATACCCGACGCCTGCCGTCAGAAACCACTCGGTGAAGTTTAGAGGCACCATCATCTTGTCAATTTCATTTCTACGCACATGCGTCCAATGATTGGCCCGGTATCCGAGATGGATGGAAACCCGTTTAATTTGGCCGACTATCTGTATGGCGCTTTGACCTCCTAAAAGAGTCAATTCGCTTATGCTTCTATATACTACAGTACCATTGCTTTGATCAATCTCTTCTATCTGTTCATTATCATATCCTACTTGAAATCCGCCTGCGAAAGACAGGTAAAGCCAATTCGTACAATGAATTTTGAAGCCACCACCCAATCGCCATAATGCCCGTTGTTGAATCCGTTGAAATTTATATGCGATATCGTCATTGAAATGATACGCAAATCTTTCATATCCAATGCCGGATTCCACAAACAGGTTGACCCGTTTGGCTTGCCACGGGATATCGTATTGATAGGTTAAATCAAACCGAAACGGCCATTGGAAATCACCCCTTACGAATCCATATCCGAAATCCAAGTATAATCCATGCCCTTTTCGCTGTTGCCATAGACCCTGGAACTTGGAAGCCTGCTTGGTTTGCGCGGTCGGGTTGTCGGTCGATGCCGGGGCTTCCTGTGAATGACCGATGCCGCCACCCAACAGCAGGGTAAGGACGAGTAGGATTAGTGGCTTTTTCATGGTCAAACTCATTTCTTTACGCATTTCAGGCGGCAGGTCGTGTCGTTGGCGGTAATTTCGATGAAGTAGAGGCCGGAGGGGACAGCGAACAAGGAAACTTCAAAGCGGCCGTCGCTGAACGTGCCGCGGCGCAACGCCTTGCCGTTTGCATCGACAAGCCGCCAACTGCCGCTGT
>CAYTZG010000008.1:0-78067 GCA_964442435.1 uncultured Bacteroidaceae bacterium
CATGTGGTAGCGCGTGATTTCGTGCTCGAACAAGGCCACGCTGTCGGGCTGCATATAGTCGGCTTTCAGGTGCACCTCTATAGAGGGCAACAGCGGGTTGTAGCCGAGAAAGTCGATGAAGTCGTGGCCGAGGTCGGCCTGCAATTCCTGCGCCGCGTCCTTGGAACTGATATAGCGCGTCGATTTGACGTAGGGCGAGCGGTCTATCAAGGCTTTCAATTCCAAAATATCCGCTTCGCGCGTCTTGTCCTTAATCATGACGGTGAACCCGATGTTCTCCTTCACATAGTCGGAAATCTTGCGCGTATAACCGACCATCAGCGTCTGTATGCCGATAAGGAACAATACGAGCGCGATGGAGCAGACCGTGCTCACGTGCGCGCCGCGAATCCGGTTGCGTTGCAGTTTTTCGTCTTCCTGTATCATAGGGGTAGGTTAGGCCATCAGGAAAGAAAGGTCTTGACCGGCCTTGTATTCTTTGGTTTCCATGCCGTGGCGGAATACGCGCATCGGGCGTTCGCCGATGAGCGAGAGCGTGTTGCCCTTGACGCGGAGCATCGTGGCTTCACGCAACCCCACGATATAGGTGTTCGGTTGAACCACCATGAATTCCTTGATGCGGTCTTCGCGCGTCTCGCCGCCGTGTCCTTGCGGATGGGCGTCCAGATAGTGCGGGTTGATTTGGAAAGGCACGAGGTTCAGCGTTTCGAAGGAGGCCGGTTGGATAATCGGCATATCGTTGGTCGTGAACAGGCCGGGACAGGCCACGTTGGAACCCGCGCTCCAACCCATGTAGGGCAGGCCGTTCCGCACCCGCTCGCGGATGGCTTGCATCAGGCCGTGGCGGTGCATTTCGTAAACGAGGTGGAACGTGTTGCCGCCGCCCACCAGCACGCACTGCGCTTTGGCGATGGCGTCGGCCGGCTTTTCGAACGTATGGACGGAAACGAGCCGCACGTTCATTTCGGCCAAAACGTCCGCCACGCGTTTGGCGTAAACGTCATAACCCATGCTGACGCCGGCGTAGGGCACAAACGTCACTTCGTCCACGTGCATTTCTTCAAAAAAGGCTTTCATGTGCGCCCGCGGCCAGCCCAAATAGGCTTCGCCCGCATTCGTCGAGTTGCTGATCAGCAAAAGGTTCATTTCCATAATCTTCGGTTTCAAAAAGTCAAAAAAAACGAAAAACCGCCTCCTGTCCCGTCGCAACGGTGCAAGAAGCGGTTTCCGCTTGGTGATTAGTGAATGTCACTTTCTTTGATGCCCATGATTTCCAACATCTTGATGGCAGAGTCGGCAATCACGGTACCGGGGCCGAAAATGGCGCAGGCACCGGCTTTGTAGAGGAAGTCGTAGTCCTGCGGCGGGATAACGCCACCCACGGTTACGAGGATGTCGGGACGACCCAACTTCTTCAGTTCCTCGATAACCTGCGGCACCAGCGTCTTGTGGCCGGCCGCCAGCGAGGAAACACCCAGGATGTGGACGTCGTTTTCCACGGCTTCCTTGGCGGCTTCAGCCGGCGTTTGGAACAGCGGGCCCATGTCCACGTCAAAGCCGAGGTCGGCATAACCCGTGGCCACCACTTTGGCGCCGCGGTCGTGGCCGTCCTGGCCCATTTTGGCAATCATGATACGCGGCCGACGGCCTTCCTTCTTCGCGAAAGCGTCGGTCATGGCCAAGGCTTTCTTGAACGTTTCGTTGTTTTTGGTTTCAGATGAGTACACGCCGGATATGGTTCTGATGACGGCCTTGTAGCGGCCGAATACTTTTTCCAATGCATAGGAGATTTCGCCCAACGAAGCGCGTTTGCGCGCCGCGTCGATGGAGAGTTCCAGCAGGTTGCCCTTGCCGGTGCGCGCGCATTCGGTCAGCGCGTCCAAAGCCTTCTCCACTTCGGCCTGGTTGCGGTTGGCTTTCAGTTTGGCCAAACGTTCCAGCTGGGCTTCGCGTACCTTCGTGTTATCGACTTCCAGCGTTTCGATGGGGTCTTCTTTTTCCAGACGGTATTTGTTGACGCCCACAATCGTGTCGGTCTTGGAGTCGATGCGCGCCTGCTTGCGGGCGGCCGCTTCCTCGATACGCATTTTGGGGATACCGGTTTCGATGGCCTTGGCCATACCGCCGAGTTCCTCCACTTCCTGAATCAGTTTCCAAGCCTTGTCCGCCAGTTCGTTCGTCAGCATTTCCACATAGTAGGAACCGGCCCACGGGTCAACGACGCGGCAAACTTGGGTTTCTTCCTGAATGTAGATCTGCGTGTTACGCGCGATACGCGCCGAGAAGTCGGTCGGCAGCGCGATGGCTTCGTCCAAAGCGTTCGTGTGCAACGACTGCGTGTGGCCGAGGGCGGCGCCCATGGCTTCGATACACGTACGCGTCACGTTGTTGAACGGGTCTTGTTCGGTCAACGACCAGCCCGACGTCTGCGAGTGCGTACGCAACGCCATCGATTTCGGGTTCTTGGGGTTGAACTGCTTGACGATTTTGGCCCAAAGCATACGGCCGGCGCGCATCTTGGCGATTTCCATAAAGTGGTTCATGCCGATGCCCCAGAAGAACGAGAGGCGCGGCGCGAAATCGTCGATGCTCATGCCAGCGTTGATACCGGCCCGCAGATATTCGAGACCGTCGGCCAGCGTATAGGCCAGTTCGATATCGGCCGTGGCGCCGGCTTCCTGAATATGATAGCCCGAAATACTGATGGAGTTGAATTTCGGCATATTCTTGGACGTGAATTCGAAAATGTCGGCGATAATCCGCATGGAGGGGAGCGGCGGATAGATGTACGTGTTACGTACCATGAATTCCTTGAGGATGTCGTTCTGAATCGTACCGCTCAACTGTTCCATCGGCACGCCCTGTTCTTCGGCCGCGATGATGTAGAACGACAGAATCGGCAATACGGCGCCGTTCATCGTCATGGAAACGGACATCTTGTCGAGCGGAATCTGGTCGAACAGGATTTCCATATCCAAAATGGAGTCAACGGCCACACCGGCCTTGCCGACGTCGCCTACCACGCGTTCGTGGTCGGAGTCGTAGCCACGGTGGGTCGCCAGGTCAAACGCGATGGACAGACCTTTCTGACCGGCCGCCAGGTTGCGGCGATAGAAAGCGTTGGATTCTTCCGCGGTCGAGAAACCGGCATACTGACGGATCGTCCACGGACGCATGACGTACATCGTGGAATACGGGCCGCGCAGGAAGGGCGCGATACCGGCCGCATAGTTCAAGTGTTCCATGCCGTTCAGGTCTTCCTGCGTGTAAAACGGTCTGACCGGAATCTGTTCCGAGGTCATCCAGGTACGGTTGCCGGCGGCCTTGGCAGCGTTTTTCTTGCTGTTGGCCTTATAGTCAACCTTTTTGAAGTCAGGTCTCATATAGTTAAACAATTTTTAATTTTCGGTTTTCTAAAAACGCGGCAAATATAAGGAATTTTTTTGAAAGTGACACGCTTTCCGTCCATATTCACTACTTTAATAAAAAAAGTTTATCTTTGTGCTATGTTTTGGCATAAATTCAAGTATAGTCTATTGTTACTCACGGCATTGACGCTGATGGGCTGCGCCTATCAGAAGGAGTACAACGCGGTGAGCAAGCGGGGCAGCGCGGCCGACAAGTTCAATTTCGCCGTCAAAGCCTACGACAAGGGCGACTATAAGAAAGCCATCACGGTGTTCGAGGAGTTGATGCCGGTCTATCGCGGCAAGGACGATTTCGAGAGCCTGCTCTACAATCTGGCGTACGCCTATTTCTACGAGAAGGACTATTACATGGCCTCGTATTATTTCCGGATGTCGGGCCGTATGTTCCCGGGGAGCGCGTCCATCGAGGAAACGACGTACATGAGCGCCTATTGCAAGTTTTTGGAATCGCCTTACTACAAGTTGGACCAGACGGCCACGGTGGAGGCCATCAAGCAGTTGCAGCTGTTCATCAACTACTATCCGCACAGCCCCAAGGTGTCCGAAGCGGCGCGCCTCATCGTCGAACTGCGCGACAAGCTGGCGTTGAAAGCCTTTGAACTGGCCAATATGTATTACAAGCGCAACCTGTATAACGCGGCTTCAATCGCCTATTACAATTTCCTGCGCGACTATCCGGAGTCCATGTACCGCGAGGAAGCGGCCTACCGGATGCTCCGCAGCCGGTTCCTCTACGCCGAGAACAGCATACGGGAAAAGCAACCCGAACGGTATGCGCGCGTGCAGGAAGCCTACGAGTCGTTCATGCGTTCGTTCGCCGACAGCCGCTACCGCAAGGAAGTGGATAAGTATTACGGAATATCACAGTCAAAATTAAAATAAAAGATGGATTACAAGAAAATCAAAGCCTCCCAGGAAGCCATCACGCGGGATGTCTCCAAATTCGACACGCTGACGGGCAATCTGTACGAAACCGTTGTCGTGCTGTCCAAGCGGGCCAATACGATTTCCTCGGCCCTGCGTCAGGAGTTGGTCAATAAGATTTCGGAATATACGCCCACCGCGGCGGCCCAGGAGGGTGCGGAAGAAGTCTATGAGAACAAGGAGCAGATCGAAATAGCGCGTTACTACGAGCAACTGCCCAAGCCCACGCTGATGGCCGTGCAGGAACTCATGGAAGACGGCCTTTGCTTCCGCCGTCCGTCCGAAGACGCCGATCCCATCGACTAAGCGGATACCACCGTGTCGTTGCAGGGGAAACATATCGTGTTGGGCGTGAGCGGCGGCATTGCCGCTTACAAGACGCCGGCCCTCGTGCGCCTTTTCGTGCAGGCGGGGGCGGAGGTGCGCGTCGTGTGTACGGCGCACGCGCTGGAATTCGTCACGCCCTTGACGCTGGAAACCGTTTCGGGCAACAGCCTCTATACCGATATGTTCCACCGCGTGGGCGAACGGAGCACGCGCCATGTCCATTACGCCGACTGGGGCGACGTGCTGCTGGTGGCGCCCGCCACGGCCAACATTTTGGCCAAAATGGCGCACGGCATCGCCGACGATGCGTTATCTACCTTATATTTGGCATTCCACAAACCGGTGGTCGTGTCGCCGGCCATGAACGTGCATATGTACGAACATCCGGCCACGGTTGAAAACCTGCGGCTGTTGGCGCAACGGGGCGTTCAGGTGCTCGATGCGGCCTATGGCCCGTTGGCCTGCGGCTATGAAGCCAAAGGGCGTATGCCGGAGCCGGAGGAACTCTTCCGCGCCACGGAGGCCGTTCTGGCGGCGGGTGCGACAGCTCCCGTGGCCGATGCGGAAGCCGCGCCGCTGCGGGGCAAGAAGGTGCTCGTAACGGCGGGCCCCACGCAGGAACCAATCGACCCCGTGCGTTATATCACCAACCGTTCGTCCGGCCGCATGGGCTTCTGCATCGCCGATGCCTTGCAGCGGCAGGGGGCGGAGGTCTTTCTCGTCAGCGGCCCGTCGGCCCTGAAGCCTGAAACGGCCGTCGCGCATTGGGAAAAGGTGCGGACGGCGCAGGAAATGTACGATTGTCTGTTGCGCTGGTGGCCCGATATGGACGCCGGCGTGTTCTCGGCCGCCGTGGCCGACTACCGCGTGCGCGACGTCTCGGACGTCAAGATGAAGAAGACGGGCGGCGATACCGTGCTCGAACTCGTGCCCAATCCCGATTTATTGGCCTATGCCGGCGCGCACAAGAGCGGGCGGCAGTGCGTGGTCGGGTTCGCGTTGGAAACCGACCACGCGTTGGCGAACGCGGAGGAGAAGCGGCGCAGGAAGAATGCCGACATCATGGTGCTCAACACGTTGGAAGATGCGGGCGCGGGTTTTGAAACGACGACGAACAAAGTGACGTTCCTATATAAAGACGGTACGGCCGAAGCGGGCGAGCTGGAAAGCAAGGTTTCCGTGGCCGAAAGGCTCGTGCGGCGGCTGGGCCGCTGTATGGGCGCGCTGACCGTTTGGTGCCTTTTGCTGTTCGGCGGCGCGGCCTTGCAGGCGCAGGAGCTGAATTGCACGTTTCAGGTCGTGAGCACCAAGATACAGAGTGGCGACAAAAAAGTGTTCGAAACAATGCAGGACGCTTTGGCCGCGTTCGTCAACGGACAGAAATGGACGAACCTGCAGGTGGGGGCGGGCGAGAAAATCCCGTGCAGCATGACGATGGAGGTGCAGGAGCGCGACTTTACGACGGGCGTCACCAAGGCATATCTCACCGTTCAGGCGCGCCGTCCCGTCTATAACGCCTCTTACCAGACCACCTTGCTCAACGTGGTGGACAAGGATTTCACTTTCAGTTACAATGCGTTCGACCCCATCGAATTTTCGGACAACAACGTATCTTCCAATCTGACGGCCGTCATCGCCTATTACAGTTACCTTATAATAGGGCTTTATTTAGACAGTTTCGCGCCCAATGCCGGCGAAGTCTGCTTGGGCAAGGCGGACAACGTCGTGAGTATGTGCCAGGGCATGAGCGAGCCGGGCTGGAAGTCGGGCGAGCGCAACAACCGCAACCGGTATTGGATGATAGAGAATTACATGAACGGCAACTATGGCGCGATTCACAACGTGCTGTATCAGTATCACCGCAAGGGGCTCGACCTGATGTACGGCAATCCGACCGATGGCCGTGCCGGCGTCCTGCAAGCCTTGACGACCCTCAAGGCCTTGAACGATACGCGCAGCGGTTTGCCGTGCAAACTCCTGTTTATGGAAGCCAAGTCCGACGAGTTGGTCTCCATGTTTTCGGGGGCGTCGCAGGATGAACGGCAGCAGGCGGTTGCGATTCTCAACAGCCTGGATCCGTCCAATGCCCAGAAATATCAGAAAATCATGTCGGCGCGCTAAGGCTTCGGCCTTGCGGGTCCACGAATCGCTGTTATGCTGAAACACCTCTCCATAGAAAATTATGCGTTGATACAGTCGGTATCCCTGACGTTCGGCCCCGGATTTACCGTGATTACGGGTGAGACGGGGGCGGGGAAGTCCATTCTGTTGGGCGCGTTGGGCTTGCTGTTGGGCAACCGGGCGGAAACGCAGGTGCTGTTCGACAAGGAGAAGAAATGCGTGGTGGAGGCCGAGTTTGAAATATCCCGTCCGGAGGTGAGCCGTATTTTGGCCGAAAACGACTTGGACGAGGCCGAAGACGGCACGCTGTTGCTGCGCCGCGAAATCACGGCCGCCGGCAAGTCGCGCGCGTTCGTCAACGATACGCCTTGCGGGTTGCCGGTGTTGAAAGCCCTGTCGGCCTATCTCGTGGACATCCATTCCCAGCATAAGACAATGGACATGGTGCGGCCGTCCTTCCTGTTGGAAATCGTGGACGGCTATATCCCCGCCGACAAGCGGGTGGCGGCCGAATACGCGCCGCTCTACAAACGCTATGTCCGCGTGCAGGCCGATTTGCAGGCCCTGATGGAGGCGCGTCAGGCCTGGGAGCGCGAGCAGGACTATTGGCGGTTCCTTTACGAAGAGCTGGAAGCGATGCAGTTGCAGGCGGGGGAACAGGCCGAATGGGAAACGCTGTTGGCGCAACAGCAGCACGCCGAGCAGATCAAAGACGCGATGGAGACGGCGCAGGCGGCCTGGACGCAGGGCGAGGAAGCCTTGGAAGTCCGTCTGACCCAAATCGTGCGGCAGTTGAAAAAGGTGGCCGCCTATCACAGCGGCTTGCAGGCCGCCTTGCCGCGTTGGGAGTCGGCCCTGATAGAATTGAACGACTTGCAGGGCGACCTGCGGAATTGGAGCGGCGCGTTGGAATTCTCGCCCGCGGAAAAGGCCGCCACCGAAGAACGGCTTAGCCGCATCTATGCCTTGGAAACCAAACACCGCGTGCAGACTGTGGCGGAACTCATCGCCTTGCGCGACGATACCGCGCGGCGGTTGCAGGCCGAAGACGGACGGGCGGAGGAACAGCGGCGTCTGGAAACCGAAGCCGAAGAACTGAAAGCCGCCTTGGAGGCCTTGGCCGTCCGTTGGCGGGCGGCCCGTCTGGAAGCCGGCCGTCAGCTGATGCAAAAGACGCAGGAGGCCTTGGCCGATTTGGCCATGCCGGATGCCACGCTCGTGTTGCAGTGGGAGGAAGAAGCCGATTTTACGCCGCGCGGCAAAGACCGTGTGCGGCTGTTGTTCAACGCCAACCGGGGCGGCGAGCCCGCCGAATTGGGCAAGGTGGCTTCGGGCGGCGAACTCTCGCGCCTGATGTTGGCCATCAAGTCGGTCATTCACGAAAACAGTTTGATACACTGTTTGATATTGGACGAAATAGATACAGGCGTATCCGGCGAGACGGCGGCCAAGATGGCCGTCATGATGCGGCGGATGGCGCAATATATGCAGGTGGTCAGCATCACGCACCTGCCGCAGATAGCGGCCAAGGCCAACGCGCATTACCGCGTCAGCAAACAGGTGGCGGGCGACCGCAGCCTGTCGCACATAGAACCGTTGGATGCCGGGGCGCACCGCAGCGCGATTGCCACCATGCTCAGCGATGGCGCGCCCACCAAGGAGGCCTTGGAGGCGGCGGACGTACTTTTAGAAAAAGGAGCGTATGAAAGAGGAAGTTGACGATGTGTTTATGCCCGAGGATGTCGATCTGTATCAACGTTATTGGGAGGCGCGTGCGGACGCATCGGTTTCGATGCCGGAGCTGGAGGAGGAAGACTATACCGCCTTGGTCAACATCTGCATGATGAAGCAGGAATACGACAAGGGGATGATGGTGTTGGACGAGGCCTTGGGCCGTTACCCGAACGACGACGAACTGCAACTGTGCAAGGTGGAGCTGTTGGCCGCGACGGAAAAGACCGACGAGGCCTTCAAGCTGTTGGACGAACTCGACGCCTGGTATCCGAACAACGAGGAACGGCTGGCCGTGCGGGCCGGGCTGTATATGAGTCTGGAACGTTACGACGAGGCCGAACAGTTGTTCCGTCAGTACGAAAGCCTGGGCGGCGATGCCGGCGTGGCGGCGGCCGGCTTGGCGCAGTGTCTGGCCGTGCGCGGGCAGCGCATGGAGGGCTTCCGCAAAATCTGTCAATATCTGAAGTCGGAGCCCGATTCGCCCGAAGTCTGCAACCGTTTTATCGTTTGGACGATAGAGTGGGAGATGTTGAGCGAGGCGGCCGAAGTGCTGCACAAGATGACGGCGGAACAGCCGTACAACAAATATCTGTGGAAACTGCTCTACGAGGTTTGCGAGATGTTGGAAGACCACGAGGGCGCCAAGGAAGCCAACGAATACACGTTGGCCATCGACCCCGACGACTACGAGGCGCACGGCCGCCGCATCCTGTATTCCGACTCCTGCGACGCGGCCTTGGTGGAAGACAGTTTCAGCCGCTTTCAACCCGAGAAGTGGACTGACACGCAACGCTTCTATTTCTACAGCATCATGGCCGACTACTATGCCGACCACCAGCAGCCCGAACGGGAGCTGTTCTATATACGGGAGTTGATGAAGGAGCCGTTGGACGACTTGGAGACGGCCGCGTTGAATTACCGTCTGGCGAGCCGGACGTTCAAGCGCGACGACGTGGCTTCCATACGGGAGGCTTTGGCTTATTTCCGCACGGCGGCGGAGGCGTCGCGGCGGATGGACCGGCACTTGGACGGGATGCTGATTTCCGATATCCACCGCGGCATGGGGCAGTGCCTGTTGCTGTTGGGCGAGGAAGCCGACGGGCTGGCCGCCTTGCGCGAGGCCTGGCGTATCTCGTCCGCCAACGAGGTGGCGGTTTTCGACTATTTCATGAACCTCTGCATCTTGGATAAGTTGGATCAAGCCTTGGCGGATATCGAGCTCGGTTTGTCGGAAGAAGCCGGCAACGCCCGCTATCAGTTGATGAAAGGCGTGATTTTGCACTATATGAACAAGCCGAATCAGGCCGAGACCTGTTTCAAGACGGCCTTTCTGACCGATAAAGACCTTGTGACCGTTGCCGAGGAAGTGATGCCCGACATCATGGGGCTTCCGAGTCTGCAACGCATTCTGAAAGAATTGGAATAATGGACGTTATGGGCGAACCGAACGCGGCCATCCGCCGTTACGGCTTATTGGGCTATCCGTTGGGGCATTCTTTTTCGCCCGCTTATTTTCAGGAAAAATTCGCGCGTTTGGGCTTGTCCGGAACGCATACCTACGAACTGTTCGCATTGCAGCCGGACGGCATTCCGGGGCTGTTGGCGCGCACGGATCTCTGCGGGCTCAATGTGACGATACCCTACAAGCGCGCGTTGTGGCCGTATCTGGCCGGCGCGGGCGAGGCCGCCACGGCCTTGGGGGCCGTGAACGTGCTGCGTCGTCAGAACGGCGCGTGGTGGGGCGAGAACACCGACGTCATCGGCTTCGAACGGTCGCTGCTCAATTGGGTGGGGCGGCCGGGCGATGGCGCGGAGGCCTTGCGCCATCGCCTGCGGGCGGCGGTCGTATTGGGCGACGGCGGCGCTTCGGCGGCCGTGCAGTACGTGTTGCAACGTTTGGAGCTTCCGTTCGACGTGGTGACCCGCCGCCCGCGCCCGCTTGAAAGCGGGCCGGCCCGCCGCTCCCTGACGTATGACGCCTTTCGGCAAGCCGGCGGCTTTGCGGCTTACGGCCTCTGCGTGCAGACGACGCCCGTGGGGATGTTCCCGAACGTGGACGGCGAATTGCCGTTGCCTTACGGGACGTTGGCCGTTTCGCCCCAAACGCCTTTCTATTTCTATGATGTCATCTATAATCCCGAGCCCACGGCCATGATGCGCCGTATGGAAGCCTTGGGCGCCCGCGTCAAGGGCGGTTTGGAAATGCTGCATCTGCAGGCCGATGCGGCCTGGGAAATCTGGCAGAACGGTGTGTCATCTGACACACCTTAATAATTCATGACGGCCGTAATCGGGCGGTGGTCGGAATAATCCACGGCGCCCACTTCAAAATGACGGGTGCCCAGCCGGGCGTCCGCTTTGTCTGAGACCTTGCCGGAGGCGGGGTCGAGCGCGGCGCGGCAGAAGATATAATCGATGCGGTAGGCCGGGAAGAAGCCGCTGTACGTGCGGCCGAGGCCTACGCCGCGTTCCATGAAAGCGTCTTTCAAACCTTTGGCCAACGTGTGGTAAGCGTAAGACACCGGGTTTTCGTTCATGTCGCCGCAAATCAGCACGCGATAGGGGCAGGCGGCCGCATGGGCCTTGATTTGCCGTACCTGTTCGGCGTGTATGCGGGCGGCGCGGCTTACCTTACGCGCTATTTTGCCGGCTTCGGCCTTGTAGGAGACCGATTCGTCCAAAGGTTTGTTCAGCAGTTCGTGATACAGCGCCTTGTCGTGGTCGTCGAAACGCAGCGAAGCCAAATGGAAGGTATATACGCGAAGCGTGTCGCCGCCCGGCAGTTGCAGGTCGGCATACAGCGCGTTGAGCGGCGAAAGCCCCGGCACCGTGTCTTGCCGCAAAATCGGGAAGCGCGAGAAAATCGCGTTGCCGAAATAAAAGCGCGCGTTCTCCAGCAGGCGCGTGTGGTGGCGGTAGCCGGCCTTCCGCAACGTTTCGCGTATGCGGAACTGTTGGTTCTTGCTCTCGTAGTATTCCTGCAGGCAAAGGATGTCGGCTTCCTCCACGCCGATGTAGGCCGCGATACGGTCTTTCCGCTCGTTGCGGTCGCCTTGCGCGTAGTAGCCGAACAGGCAGACGTTGTACGACAGCACCTTGAATTCGCTCGGCCGCGTGGCGGAAGCCGTGCGGTCGTCGTCCCTCCGCGCGCGGTCGTTGTGGGGCAGACGCACCAACAGGCCGAGGTCCTGGAAGTTGAGCAGGATGGCCGCGAAGAAAATCAGGCAGCGTTTCTTGAAAAAGAAAAGATAGACGATGCCGAGGGCGGCGGAAGCCAGTACGAGCCAAGGGAAGGCGAGCCCTAGCAGGCTCGTGATGCCGAAGCGTCCGGGCGGGATATAGACGCACAGGAACGACCCGACGAGCCCCAGCGGCACGATGCCCGTAACGAGGAGCAACAGCACGCCCAAAAAGGATACGCGGCGCGGCGTGCCCGTCGGTTTCTTCTTATGTCCTGCGGATTTTCCCATAAACTGCGGGTTTTTCCCGTAAAGGGCAAAGATAGGAAAAAAACACTACTTTTGTAACTTCTTTATACGTATGCGATGGAAAGCCTGAAACCGGTACCGGATTTGGAAGCGCGTTTGGCCGCGTGGGATGCCATAGGGCGGTATTGGCGCGCGCAAGCCGCCGCCGACCCGCGTTGGCGGGCGGCTTGCGAAGCCGCCGTGGCCGCCCAGCCGTTCTTTACAGCCGAGAACATCGCCTATGCCACGGCGGCTTGGGCCTCCGCCCTGCGCGCCGACCGGCTGCGGGCGTGGTGGACGGCCGAAGTGGGGGCGGAAACGCGGTGGCGGCCGGGCACGGTGGCCGTCGTCATGGCCGGCAACCTGCCGTGGGTGGGGCTGCACGACGTGCTGTCGGTGCTGCTCGCCGGCTGCCGTCTGCTGTTGAAGCCCTCCGCCAAAGACCGCACGCTTTGGACGTTCTGGGCGCGGGAACTGTGGCCGTATCCGGATATGGTGACCGTGGTGCCCGATTTGGCCGGTCAGGCGTTCGACGCCGTGATTGCCACGGGCAGCGACAACAGTTACCGCTATTTTGACTATCGTTTCCGCGGCAAGCCCGCCTTGCTGCGGCATCACCGCACGTCCTGCGCCATCCTGACCGGCGGCGAGGACGATACGCGCCTCGCCGGCCTTTGGGAAGATATGCTCCGCTATTACGGCTTGGGCTGCCGAAACGTATCCAAACTGTTCGTGCCGCGCGCCTTCGATTGGGAACGCTTCATGGCCGTGGGGCGGCGCGGCGGCTGGATGCGCCTGCTCGACAACGCGGCCTATGCCCATAACTACCGCCGCCGCAAGGCCTTGCTCGATATGCAGGGGTTGCCGTACCTCGACGGCGGGGCGGTGCTGTTCGAAGCGGGGGCGGGAGCGCCCGGCATCGCCTCCGTCGCCTATGCGGTTTACGACAGCCCGTCGCAGGCGGCGGATTGGGTGGCGGCGGCCGGCCCCGAAGCCTGGCAGTGCGTCGTAGGGGAGGGCGACGGCCTCATCCCGTTCGGTCAGGCCCAGCATCCGACGTTGATCGATTATGCCGACGGCGTTTCGATTCCGGCCTTTTTGAAAGAAAACTTTGCAATTTGAGAAAAAAAGTTTACTTTTGCACCCCTTAAACAGCAGAAAATACGATACAGATATGAAAAAAGACATCCACCCCGAGAATTATAGACCTGTGGTTTTCAAAGACATGTCTAATGATTATGCGTTCTTGTGCAAATCTACGATACAAACGAAAGACACGATCAAGTGGGAAGACGGCAACGAATACCCGTTGGTAAAGTTGGAAATCTCCAGCGCTTCGCACCCGTTCTTCACCGGCAAGGTTAAACTGGTGGATACGGCCGGTCGCGTAGATAAGTTCATGAACAAGTACCAGAAACACATGGACCGCAAGAAAGCCAACTAAGACGGGGCGTCTTAGGCTTTCATACCATAAGGAGGTGGAATCGTAAGGTTCCGCCTCTTTTGCTATCAACCGTTCCCATCGGGGCGGCGCGCCCTGCCAGCCTTCTGCCATTAAGGCGGCCGGCGGTTTTTGGCATACTTTTGGATAATGGCATTTAGTGGCATATAAAACACACAGACGGTTATGAATTACATCCTTTTCGATGACGTGCAGATCCGGCAGCAGCTGTTGCCGTTCACGTTCACGCGGCCGATAGCCGAAATCCGCCTCGGCATCGATACGATTCGCGAGAAATGGGAACGCTTTTTGGGCCGGGAGGTCTCCATCTTGACGGAAGCCTATCTGTCTGAGAAATATCCGCTCCGTCAGGCCGATGACAATATCCTGATCAATGCGGCCGTTTTGCCGGATGAAGCGCTGGTTCGGGCCGTCACGGGCTTGAAGGCCAACCAGGCCTTGTCGAGCGAGGATTGGATTATCGCGCACCATATCAAGGACGGGATGGATGGCGGTGAGGCGGTGACGGAAGAAATCGAATACGACCGTCCGGTGCGTCTTATCGAAAACAATTGGGATATCTTCCTGCTCAATGCCGAGCAGATTAAACTGGACGTTCCGGCCTTGACCGCCGGTCGGGAAAGCCAGCCGCTTTCGGCCACCAACCGGGTCATCGGTGCGGAAAACATCTTCGTGGAGGCGGGGGCGCGTGTGGAGATGGCGATGCTCAACGCTTCGGAGGGCCCGATATACATCGGCAAGGATGCGGAAATCATGGAGGGCGCGATGCTGCGCGGCCCCATCGTCGTGGGCGAAGCCTCCGTCATCAAGATGGGCGCCAAGATTTACGGCGGCACCACGATCGGCCCGCACTGCAAGGTGGGCGGCGAGGTCAACAACGCCGTCATCTTCGGCTATTCCAACAAGGCGCACGACGGCTTTCTCGGCAACGCCGTTCTGGGCGAGTGGTGCAACCTGGGGGCCGATACCAACAATTCCAATCTCAAGAACGATTACAGCACCGTCAAGGTATGGAGCTATGCCGCCGATGCCTTCGTGCAGACCGGCGAACAGTTCTGCGGCCTGTTCATGGGCGACCATTCCAAGACGGCCATCAATACGATGTTCAACACGGGTACCGTGGTGGGCGTAAGCGCCAATGTGGCCGCCGCCGGTTTCCCGCGTCAGTTCATCCCGTCGTTTACGTGGGCGGGCAAGCCTTATCCCATCGACAAAGCCTTGGAAACGGCGCGTCAGATGTACGGCCGCCGTCACAAGACGCTCACCGAGGCGGACGAGGCCATTCTCCGCGAGGTGTACGAAGCGACGCATCACAACCGTAACAAGAAGTAAATCTATGAAAATCAAGATAGAAAACGTGCGTTCCTTACAAGAGGGAACGGAAGACGGGTCGCCCGAATACATCCCCTTGCTCAACGCGGAAGAGGAGGAGCATCTCAACCGGGTGGAAATACCGGAAGAACTGCCCATTCTGACGCTGCGCAACAACGTGCTGTTTCCGGGGCTCGTGCTGCCCATCACGGTGGGCCGCAACAAGTCGATTCAGCTCGTGCGCGAGGCCTACAAGGAGCACCGGCCCATAGGCGTCGTGGCGCAGAAAGACAAGGAGAGCGAAGACCCGCAGGAAAAAGACTTATATAAGGTAGGCACGCTGGCCGTCATCATCAAGAACCTGCAGATGCCGGACGGCAACAATATGCTGATTTTGCAAGGCAAACGCCGGTTCCGCCTCAAGAAAGTGGTGCGGAACACGCCCTATATGATGGCCGAAACCGAAGCCTACGACGACACCGAGCCCAAGAAAGTCAGCAAGACGTTCAATGCCATGCTGGCCACGGTCAAGGATTTGTTCCGTCAGATGCTTTCGCTCTCGCCCTCCTTGCCGTCCGAAGCCGAATTCGCGCTCAACAACATCGACAGCCCCACCGTGCTGTTGTATTTCATGGCCTCGCTCATGAACCTCTCGCAGCAGGAAAAGCAGCGGCTGTTGGAGCAACGCAAGCTCGTGGACCGCGCCAGCGCGCTGTTGGGCTATATGAACCGCGAGTTGCAGATGCTCGAATTGCGCAACAAGATTCAGACCAAGGTGCGTTCCGATTTGGACAAGCAGCAGCGCGAATACGTGCTCAACCAGCAGCTCAAGACCATTCAGGAGGAATTGGGCGGCAGTCCGTCGGAGCAGGATATCAAGGAACTGCAGGCCAAGGCCGAGAAAAAGGTCTGGAATCAGGAGGTGCAGGCCGTATTTGAAAAGGAGCTCATGAAGCTGGAGCGCACGCACGCGATGTCGCCCGAATATGCCGTTCAGCTGAATTATCTGCATACGCTCGTCGATTTGCCGTGGGGCAAATATACGCCCGACCGCTTCGAACTGGCCAAGGTCAGGGCCGTGTTGGACGAAGACCATTTCGGCCTCGACAAAGTCAAGGAGCGCATCCTGTCGTATATGGCCGTTGTCAAACTGCGCGGCGATATGAAGGCGCCGATACTCTGTCTGTATGGCCCGCCCGGTGTGGGCAAGACGTCGTTGGGCAAGTCCATCGCGCGGGCGATGGGGCGCCGCTATGTGCGTATGTCGTTGGGCGGTCTGCGCGACGAGGCCGAAATCCGCGGCCACCGGCGCACCTATATCGGCGCGGTGCCGGGGCGCATCCTCAAGAACATGAGCAAGGCCGAGACGTCCAACCCCGTATTCGTGCTGGACGAAATCGACAAGGTGGCCGGCCTGAGTTACAGCGGCGACCCCTCGTCGGCCTTGTTGGAAGTGCTGGACCCGGAACAGAATACGCATTTCCACGATAATTTCCTGGAAGTCGATTACGACCTCTCCAAAGTGCTGTTCATCGCCACGGCCAACGACCTCGGCCAGATGCATCCGGCCTTGCTCGACCGCATGGAACTCATCGAAGTGCCGGGCTATGTCGTGGAGGAGAAATTGGAAATCGCCAAAAAGCATCTGATTCCGAAGATATTGAAAGAACACGGCTTGAACAGCCGTTGGTTGGAGTTCCCGGACGAGGTGCTCGAATACCTTATTACCCGTTATACGCGCGAGTCGGGCGTGCGGCAGTTGGAAAAGCGCATCGCCGAAATCGTGCGGGCCAAGGCGCGGGAATGGGTCGAAAGCCCGGCCTTCAAGGGCTCGGCTTCACGCTCGGCCGCCAAACCGCGCTCCGGCAAGGCCAAGTCGGTCTTGACCCAAGAGGCCGTGCGCGAGATGCTGGGGCCGGAGTCGGCCCAGCACGACAGCCGTCTCAAACAGGATACGGTGGGCGTTGTGGCCGGGCTTTCGTGGAGCCGCACGGGGGGCGACATCCTGTTTATCGAAGCCTCGCTCTCTAAAGGCAAGGGCGGGTTGCACCTGACCGGCAACCTGGGCGACGTGATGAAGGAGTCGGCCACCTTGGCCTACGAATACATCAAGACGCACGCCGAGGAATTGGGCATCGCGTGGAAGGCCGTGGAAGGGCAGGACGTCTATGTACACGTGCCAGAGGGGGCGATTCCCAAAGACGGGCCTTCGGCGGGTATCGCGCTGTTCACGGCCATGCTGTCGGCCTTTACGGGGCGCAAGGTGCGGGCCGACGTTGCGATGACGGGTGAAATCACGCTGCGCGGGCAGGTGTTGCCCGTGGGTGGACTCAAGGAAAAGATTTTGGCCGCCCGTCGCGCCAATATCAAAGAGGTGATTCTTTGCAAGGAGAACCGGCCGCAGATAGAAGAGATACCGGCGCGCTATACGCAAGATTTACAGTTTTATTACGTAGATAAGGTATCGGAAGTCTGGCCGCGCGCGTTGCAGGCCGTCAAGAAGAACGGACGCGCCAAAGCCTGAAAAATTACAGCCAAATGTTAAAAATAGTTAAAAGTCTAAAAAGTTTTTTTATATTTGCACATAGATAAAAGTGGAAATCATAAATTAAAAACACTTAATAATTCAAACACAATGAAAAAACTATTGATGGTTGTGTGTGCGGCGGCTTTCGGTATCGGGGCGGTTGCGCAGGCGCAAATCGTGCGGACCGATAATGCCATGGGCAAAACGGTTTACGATTGTAGAGCGAAAATGGCCGATATGTCCGATTATTCGGTGCTTGGCCCAATCCAAGGACAGTTGATGGATGTCACCACTCCTGCTGACATTAGACGTAACGATACATTGGGTTGGCATGACGAGTATGTGACGGAAGAATGCGACCGTTACTACACGCTTGTAGAGTATGTTCCGGACCTCACGTGTTTGGCTACCTATGATTATATGCCGACGCCGTTGGGCGCCATGTGGTCCGGTTCGGGCGAATCGGGGGCGACGTTCACGACGGCCAACAACTTGTATAATACTTATGCCCGTATAGACCTCAATAGCGCTTGGGTTGTGGGTGCCGTTGCCTATGTTTACCGTAAGGGTAATCCGACGGCTTGGAATAGCGTCGACATCAGCGACTATGAAACGAGTGAGGTGAATGGTGTTGCGGTTCCGCTTCTGCCCTGTAAGTTGAAAGGGTATCCGACGGTTCAGCCTCAGCAGACCTATTACGATTATTATGATATGTTGGAAGGTGGCGAACCTTCGCTCATCGATGTGGAAATGCCGTTGACGATGCAGGGCGCGGTTGAAACCCCGGGAACGTATATCCGCTACTATGAATTGGGGCAGAACGGTAATAATCCGTGGCCGACGGTACAGCGTATCGGTGGTATGTTTGACCAGGTATTCCCGGCTTGGGCGAATTTCGGGCTTTCCGTACAGGTTGAACTGACGAACAATGCGGCTTACGACTCGTTGTGGAATTGGGCTATAACGGCCAAGAGCAACGTGGACATGTGTACGTTTGTCGATGACTGGGCTGCGTGGATTCGTATTGACTACTCGCATCCGGAAGGCTTCCAGTTGATGGTTGAAGAGGTTGACGTGACTCAACCGTGGATGGGTGCAGGGGATGAGTTTGCGGGTTTCGCGCCTCCCGCCTGCCCGCAATATGGCAATGGCCAGAGTCTGTTCGTTTATGCGTTCAGCCAAGGTCTTTACCTGAAAGATGGTCAGCACTTCTTGCCGATGCTTTACCCGATTGTTCAAAACCGTGCTTCGATTGAAAGAGAACAGGATGCTTATGCGCAGACGGTTTCCGTTTATCCGGTGCCGGCTACCGATAAGGTAAACTTTGTGGCTTTGGACGAAATTCAGAAAGTGGAGATTTACAATATGGCCGGTACGCTGGTTAAGGTTTACATGATGAATGATATCCATTTTGAATTGGATGTAACGTCCTTTATGCCCGGTACGTATGTAGCCAAGATTACGACTACAAACGGTGTCGCCAGCAAGAAACTGTTGGTTAAGTAAAAACGCGATAGACTAAGCGCGGGTATCCGTGCGGTGTTTATCGATAGAAAAAAGGGAAAGTGCCTCGCGCGCTTTCCCTTTTTTCGTTTTATCCGTACCTTTGCGGGGTTGAGACGTTTTTTCCTACATATGGCGTATAACGGCCGCTCGTTCTGCGGCTGGCAGGTGCAGCCCGGCGTGCCGAGCGTGCAGGGCGCGGTGGAACAGGCCTTGGCCGTGTTGTTCAAAACGCCCGTGCGGCTGACCGGCGCGGGGCGGACCGATACGGGCGTGCATGCCGTTTCGTACTACGCGCATTTCGATTTGGCGGAGGAAGTATGGGCGGCCGCGGTCGCGCGCAGCCAAAAGGCGGCGGGAGAGGTCTTGGCCGACGTCTATGCGCATTGGGTCTATCAGTTGAATGCGTTGGTGGGGGCGGACATCGCCATCTACCGGCTGTTCGAGACGTCCATGGATTGCCATGCGCGTTTCTCGGCCGTGGAGCGGACGTACCGCTATTATATTCATGTAATCAAAAATCCGTTTATCGCGGAAAGCAGTCACTTCGTGCGGCAACCTTTGGATATGGACGCCATGCGCGCGGCCGCGGCCCTGTTGGTGGGGCGGCGCGATTTCAGCGCGTTCGAGAAACTGCACGGCGCGGACAGTTCGCATATCTGCGACCTGCGGCGGGCCGAACTGCAGGACTTGGGCGACGGCCGTTACTGTTTCGTGTTTTCGGCCGACCGTTTCCTGCGCAATATGGTGCGCGCGATGGTGGGCACGCTGTTGGCCGTGGGGCAGGGCCGTTTCGCCGTGTCGGACGTGCCGGCCATTTTGGATGGCCGCGACCGCGGGCAAGCGGGGGAATCGGTGCCCGGACACGCGCTGTTCTTGCAGGAAGTGCGTTATCCGGCGTGGTAAAATCATAAACAAGGATGCAGTTGGATTGGAATACATGGGGCTTGGAGCCGTTTGGAGAGGCCATGCAGTTGTCGTGTTTCGTCTTGATGATCATGACGCTCATGGAATATGTCGCGATAAAGCGGCCGGCCACGCGTTGGCAAATGCGCGCGGAGGGACACAGCGGCTGGCAGTCGGTCTGCATGGGGGCGCTGTTGGGCTGGATTCCGGGCTGTGTGGGCGGCTTCGCGGCCGTCAGCTTCTATACGCACGGCTTCTGGCGCTTCGGCGCGGTGCTGGCGGCTTCGGTCACGGCCCTCGGTGACGACGCGTTCCGGATGTGGGGCATGATGCCGGGCCTGACGTTTGAAATCAGTCTCGGGCTGACGGCCGCGGGCATCGGCTTGGGGCTGTTGGCCAACCGCATCCCGGCCCTGCGGCAATGGAAGACCCGCTCGCACGACCATTTGCAGACCCATGCGGAAGATCGCGTGCCGGCGCACCATCATAACCATGCCCATGCCCACGGTACGGCGGCGCACCCGCAACCGGCTCCCTACCGTTATGTCACGCTCGGCATACGGCTGCTGTTGCTGGCGGTCTTGCTTTGGTACACCGTCGGCCTGCTCGTCGATTTGCCGTGTTGGCACGCCGCCTGCGGCGCGGCACACGCGCACGAAGGGCACGCGCATGGCGAAGGTTGGGGCGAATGGCTGTTCGAAAACGGCCTGTTCCTGCTCTTGGGGCTGGCCGCCATCGCGGTATTGTGCCGCGCCGACGGGCATTTCATCAAGGAACATATCTGGGGACACGTCGTCAGGGAACACTTCCTGTCGATATTCCTTTGGACGTTGGGCACGATTTACGTGCTGTTGTGTTGGGAAACCTTCGTGCCGTCGGCCGGGCAGGCGGACGGCTTTTGGATGCGGCCGCTGTTTTGGATGCTGCTTGCGCTCGGCATCGGCTGGATTCCGTATTCCGGGCCGCATTTCCTGTTTGTCAAACTCTATGCGGCCTCGGTGGTGCCGTTGAGCGTTCTGCTCGTCAACGCGTTCGTGCAGGACGGGCATACGTCGCTTGTGCTGCTGTCGGAGTCACGCCGCCAATTCGTATTGCTCAAGGGTATCAAGAGCCTTGTGGCGATTCTCATAGGCCTTTTCGGGCTGTGGTGGGGATTCTAGCGGAGATGTTATTCCGCCTTTTGAAAAAAGCTGAAATGGACTTTGCCGTAGCGCCGTTCCTGTTCAAAGTCGGGGCGTTGCGAAAAATCGTGCGCCTTGCCGTGCTCCAGTATGAACCGGCCGCCGGGTTTAAGCAGGCCGGAGGCCGCGACGAGTTCCGGTAGGCTTTCGAGGAAGGGGGCGTCGTAGGGCGGGTCGGCGAAAATGAGGTCGAAACGGGGCGCGCCGCCGACGGCCTTGCGCAGAAAATCGCAGACGTCCTGCCGCAAGACGCGCAGGTTCTCCATCTGCCATGAGGCGGCCTGTTGCCGGATAAAATCCACGCACGGCCCGTATTGGTCCACGGCCAGCACTTCGGCCGCGCCCCGCGAGTAGAATTCAAACGAGATGCTGCCGATGCCGGCGCATAAGTCCAGCACGTGCAGGTCTTCCAAATCGAGCAGGCTGTTGAGGATATTGAACAGGCTTTCCTTGGCCATGTCGGTCGTAGGCCGTACCGGCAACCGGTCGGGGGCTTGGAACCGTCTTCCCTTGTAAAGACCGCTGATGATGCGCATAATCGGTAATTAGGCTTTGTAGATGGCCGGTAGGCAGAGCGTGTGGCTTTCGAAGGGCGGGTAGGCCCAGCTGCCGATATGGGCGTCGAGCCGCTCGCCGATTTGTTCGGCGCGTGCCGCCCCGCAGGCCAACAGGAACGTGTTGCCCGCGTCTATCTTGTGTTTGTTGAGCGCGTAAAGCAGGTAATAGAGCAGGTTGTCGAAGTTGTGATACGGATAGCGGTTGGCCAGCAACAAGCCTTCCGGCCCTTTGAGCCAAAGGTCGAAATAGGGCGGCCGCAGGCAGAGCAGCACATGGTTCGGAAAGCGTTTGGGCAGGTCGTCGGCCGTAAAGAAACGTTCGGCCAAGCGCAGATAGACGCTCTTGTGTTCGGCCTTGGGGTAGAGGGAGGTCACCGCCGGGATATAGAATTCGGGAAAGCCCGTCACGATATGGCAGTGCATCCGCCGTTGCTTGAATTTCTCTACCTTGATTTCCTCGCTTTGGGGCGGCATCGGATAAAGCGTGTGCAATACGGATGCGGCGTCGGGCGTCAGACCGTATTCGGCCGGCATCAGCAGGGCGTCTTCCGAAGCCACCGTATATTCCACACAGCGGTAATGCCAGTCGGGATTCAGCAGCACTTCGGCCTGACTCAACTCTGTGAGCCGCTGCTTAAACAAAGCGGCCGTCCGCTGCGGCGAATCGTCGGTAGCGGACGGCGCGGTATGCAGACCATCGTCTTGATAAACGTAAATACCGGTACAAAGAACGCGCAAGTCGTCGGCCTGTACGGAAAACAGCACCTCACGGCTGCGCAACAACAGGCGCAGGCTCAGTTCCGACTCGCGGTATTGCTGTAATTGCGGGCTGATGCACCTTTGGGTGCAGAACCATGCCATCGTTTATTCCCAGTTACCGTCGGTGATGGCTTCCTCCATGCTGCCGACCTTGACGCCCGGATAACGGTTCAGGTCGTTGGCCTGGGAAACCGTGTTGCGGATGAGTTGGTCATCCATGCCGTTCAGGAACAGTTCGAAAGGCACCTTGGCTTCGAAAACCGGCACGTGGTAGCCGTTCTTTTCGATGAAACCGGCCTGCAGGTCGATTTTCTCCGTCTGCTGCGTATAGGGTACATAAGCCAAACGCGCCAGGTGGCCGGCCTTGTCGGTCTCATTCGGGAACAAGACGTTGTAGGCGTTTTCGGTAAACGTCTCACGCGAAACGATTTTGAGCTTGATGGCCTCTTCTTCGGTCAACGAGTCGGGCACCGTACCGATCATGCGCGTATAGGGCAACTCGCCGTCCTGCAGGAAGAGGACGATGCTGTCGATGTCGCTGATGAAATGGCCATAGGCCTTCTTATAGGCTTCCTGTACCGTACGGATGTCTTTGAGACGTTGTACGACCACGGCGGCACGTTGGTCTTTTTCCTGATTGAAACGAACCGGTTTCATGATACCCCGGTAGATGAAAATGGCCAATACCACGGCGATGATGCCCAAGGCGATTTGCAGGACAATTCTGAGTTGCTTGTTCATGATGTTTTCGATTAGCGTTTTCTAAGGCTTTTTTGCAAAGCGGTGCAAATTTAGGTAAAATTTCGGATAAAGGCAACGGGGTCAGGCGGGGTGCGCGATATGCCGCAGCTCAACCGCCACGGGATAGCGTTCGCGGACGCGCCGCGCGTATTCCTCGGCGCAGTAAACCGAGCGGTGCTGGCCGCCCGTGCAGCCGAACGCGACGCAGAGGTGCGTAAAGCCGCGTTGCAGATAGGTTTCTATGTTGACGGCCGTCAGGTCGAGGCACTGTTCGATAAAGCGTTCGGGCAGGTCAAAGCCGCGCAGGTAGGTCTGCACGGGCAGGTCGCGGCCCGTCAGCGTCTTGTAGGCCGGCAGGCGGCCGGGGTTCGGCAGGCCGCGGCAGTCGAAGACGAAGCCGCCGCCGTTGCCGTTCGGGTCTTCGGGCGGCCCTTGGCGGAACGAGAAACTGCAAACCGACACCGTGAGCGTGGGCGAGTCGGCGGCCGGCGTGGCGTTCTGGGGGCCGTCTTGGGCGGCATCGGCGGGCGGACAGGCCCACGGCCCTTGGCGCATCGTTTGGATGACGCGTGCAATCTCGGGCAGGTCGGCCGGCAGGCGGCCGCCGTCAAGCAAGCGTCCGAGGTTGGCGATGGCGTGCGGGATGCTTTGCAGGAAAACGGCCTTGCGCTCGTACAGCCCGCGCAAGCCGTAGGCCCCCATGGCCTGGAAGATGCGCAGGAAGACAAAGCCGTAGAAGTCGGTCTCAAAGTCGCGGCCGGCGGGGTAAGGATAGCGCTCGGCCGTGCGCGTCCTGTAATAGCGCAGCAGTTCTTCGCGCAGCGCGGGCGGCAGGTCGGCCTTGGCTTCGTAGAGCAAGGTGGCCAAGTCGTAAGCGGCCGGCCCGCGGCGGCCGCCCTGAAAGTCGATGAACGTGAGCGGCACCGTTTCGGCATACGTCCGCATGGCGGGCGTCTCGGCGGCCGCCACCTCGGGCAGCGGCGCCCCCAGCAGGATGTTGCGGCTCTGAAAGTCGCGGCACATGAATACGTCGCGCGGCGCGGCGCCCAACAAGGCCGTCAATTTTTGGAAGTCGGCCTCCAGCGCGCGTTCGTCGAAGGGCGTGCCGGAGAGTTTGAGGAAATAATACTTAAAGTAATTCAGGTCGGCGTAAATCGCCTTTTCGTCAAAGGCCTCGTAGGGGTAGGCGGCCCGGTAGTCGAAGTCGCGGCCGCCCCGGTATTGGAATTCAATGAGGTGGTCGATGACGCGGCGATAGATGGTCGGAACGGCCGTCCCCGCCGTTTTGGCCTGCGGGCAACCGTCTTTGAGCTGTTGCAGCCAGTCGTAGAGCACGTGTTCGCCGGCGTCGGTCACGAAATAGACCGGCTGTTGCGGCGTCTGATACAGCACGTGCGGTATCGGCAGGCCTTTGGCTTCGAACTGGCGGCTGAAGTCGAGATAGGCGGCGTTCTCGTGCGCGTCGGCGTGATAGACGCCGAGAAAGGTGCTGCCGTCGGTGCGCCGGAAGCGGAAGTAGCGTCGGGCCGAACCCGAAGCGGGCAAGGGCGTGCAGGCCGGCATCGGTTCGTCGGGTTTCAGGAGCGGGCTTTGCCGCAGGGCGTCCAGCACCGTTTGCTGCGGTGCGGCGGCCAAAGTGGGGGGCGTGGGCGTCGTCATAAAGGGATTTATTCGCGGGTGTTCAGATGCTGTACGCCGATGAGCCGGTCGTGCCGGCCGCCGGGTTCGCGGTAAAACACCAATATATAGTAATCGTTTTCGGTTTCCTGAAAGTTGTTTTCCAAGGGCACGTATCGTTTGCCCTGCGCGTCATCCAACAGCACCATATAGTCGTAGAAGCCCTGCTTGAGCACCATGGCGGTCGTGTAGAGGTTCAGGTCGCCGTCGTAATACAGCCGGCTGCCGTCGTCGGTACGCCAGTTGTTGAAATCGCCCGTCACGTACAGCTTTTGGTCGGGGTGGAACGGATAGTCGAAGAAGAAATGCACGTGCGCGTAGTCGGCCTCCGTCTCCGAATTCTTGGAGTGGTTCAGCTTGATGACGAAGCGGCCGTCGATGTCGTCGGTCTGGATGTAGCTGTCGCCCAGACGGCTTTTCTGGTCGTAGAGGAAGGCGTGCCATACGCCCGTGGCGTCCAACTCCAGCCGGTGCACGCCGCGGCCGGCGTAGTCGAGCGAACGGATGTCGAAATTGCGGAATTCGTTGAGCCCGTCGAACACGAGTTCCGGCTTATCCTGATAATAATAGGTGTTGCCTGTCGAATACTGCATGGGCAGCCGTCGGGCCGTGCGCCAGTTCAGGTTCTGCACGGCATAGACTTTAAGGCTCTGTTCGGGCGAAATCAGCCGCAGGCCGTCCGGCAACCGTACTTCCACGGCCAACTGCTGGCGTTGCATCCGTTCGGTTACGTTTTTGGACGGAAAGACCGAGGCCGAGATGTTGGCCAAGGGTTCGCAGACGAGAAACGGCACGGTCAGCGAAATCCGGTCGGGCATATCGGCATCGTGGATTTCGGCCTTGTAAAGTCCCGATTTCTTGATTTTCTGATAGGCGGCGGGGATGTCGAACGCATAGTGCGCGTAGTTGACGCGCGTGGCCATCGAGAGTTCGGACGATTCCACATAGAGCGCGTTCTGCCCCTCGATGTATTCGATTTCGTTTTGGTCGTTCGGGCTGAAGTCGGCGTCGAGGTTGCAGAGCACCAGGCGGTAGCGCAGGTTGAGGTCGCGGTCGGCCACGTCGTCGAAGCCCACCCGCAGCTGTTGGTCGGTGCCCAGTTCCAGCATCGGCAAAACGAGCGTGGACGTTTCGGGGGGCGTTACCGTAACGCTTTTGAATACCGTGCCCGGCCAGTGCAGTTCGGTCGGCAGGGGGCGCGACGTGGCCGGCGTCTGCGCGGCCATCGGGGCGGCGGGGAGCGTCAGGCCAAGCGTTAAGCCGACGCACAGCGGACGTATCGGAAAAAGTCTATGCATGGAAGAAGATATAAGCGATGACGATGGCCGCGACCACGCCGATCAGGTCGGCCATCAGGCCGGCCTGGACCGCGTAACGGTATTTACGGATGCCCACCGAGCCGAAATACAGCGCGATGATATAGAAAGTCGTATCGGCCGACCCTTGGAACAGGCAGGAGAGGCGGCCGACGAAGCTGTCGGCGCCGTAGGCGTTCATCGTCTCCACCATCATGGCCTTGGCGCCGCTGCCGCTCAGCGGTTTCATCAGGGCTGTGGGCAGGGCGGCCACGAAGTCGGTGTCGATGCCGATTTTCGCGAACAGCCAGGCCAGGCCGTCCACGAGATAATCCATCGCGCCGGAGGCACGGAAAACGCCGATGGCCACCAGCATCCCCACCAGATAGGGAATGATTTTGACCGTGGTCGTAAAGCCGTCTTTGGCGCCGGCGATGAAAGCGTCATAGACGTTGATGCGTTTGTAGAGGCCGCCGCCGATAAAACCCGCGATGAGAAGCAGCAGCAAGCCGTTGCCGAAGACCGTGGAGAAGCGCGACAGCGTTTCGGGCGCGGCCTGCGTGCCGAACCACGCCAAACCCGCGATGAGCAGCGTCAAGCCGCCGAGCCAGCCGAGGATGGTTTTGTCCAACAGGTTGATTTTCTGTTTGACAGCCACGTAGATGATGCCGCCGAGCGTGGAGCAGAACGTGGCCATGAGCAGCGGCAGGAAGATGTCGGTCGGATTGGCCGCGCCCAACAGCGCGCGTTGCGCCATGATGGCGATGGGAATGAGCGTGAGGCCCGACGTATTGATGGCCAAAAACATGATTTGGGCGTTGGAGGCCGTGTCTTTGTGCGGATTAAGGCTCTGCATGCTCTCCATCGCCTTCAAGCCGAGCGGCGTGGCGGCGTTGTCGAGGCCAAGCATATTGGCCGAGAAGTTGAGCATGAGTTGGCCCGTGGCCGGATGGTCGGCCGGGATTTCCGGAAACAGCTTGTGGAAGAACGGCCCCACGATGCGCGACAGGAAGCGGATGACGCCCGCCCGTTCGCCTATGTTCATCAGTCCGAGCCACAGCGTCATGATGCCGGTCAGCGGCAGGGCGATGTCCATGACGGCGAATTTGGCATAGTCGAACGTGGCGTTCACCAAGGCGCGGAAAATCTCCGCATCGCCCGTCGTGGCAAAATGGAAGACCGCCACTACGACGGCAATCAAGAAAAACGCAATCCAAATATAATTCAGCAACATAAGTCCGGTTATTAGAAGTGATGCTTTCGGTAAAAAATCCGGCAGGACGGCTTACACGCCTTACCGGCAATCCCCACTGCAAAAATAACGAAAAATGGCATTATATCGGTCATAAAAACTTGCCGATAAGCAAAAAATCATTAAATTTGTCATTCCTTTATATAAAAGTCTATGAATATGGAGACGGATAGCAAATTACAGGAAATAACCCGAAAACTTTACGAAGAGGGGTTGTCCAAAGGAAAAGCCGAGGGCGAACGCCTTTTGGCCGAGGCCAAGGCGGAAGCCGACCGCTATAAAGCCGCCGTGGAAGCGGAAGTGGCCGCGATGCGCGCGCAGGCCGCGGCCGACATCGCCAAGGAGAAGGAAAGCGCCGAAGGGGAACTCAAACGCAGTCTGCGTCAGATGCTCTCCGCCGCCAAAGCCGATTTGGAGGAGAACCTGTTGCAAAAGACCGTGAACCCTGCGGTAGAGGCGGCTTTCGAAAAGGACGCCTTCATGCAGGAACTGCTGTTGGAAACCGTGCGGGCGTTCGGGAAATCCGAGGCCGGCGCCGCCGACCTGACGCTGTTGCTGCCGGAAGCGCAGCGCGCGAAGTACGACGCCCTGTTGCAGAAGACGCTGGGAGAGGCGTTGCAGGCCGGTCTGCAGGTGCAGTACCGGAACGACGTACAGCATGGCTTTCAGGTACAGAGTCGGGATAAAGGCTATAAACTCAGTTTTACCGAAGCGGATTTCGCCGCGCTGTTCAAACAGTATGCGCGTGAAAACCTGCGTCGTTGGTTGTTTTAGGCGTTATGTCAGCATATCCTTATTTTTCAGCCTCATTGCCGCAGTGGACGTTCAACGCGGAGGGCGACGGCCCTTCCGTGGAGGCCATCTGCGCCGAGGCCATCGAATTGCTGAGCCCTAAGGACTTGGCGGTGCTCGCTTATATCTTTTCGCCCGCCTACCATAAGATTTGGCTCGCGAAAATCCGGGCCGAAGCCGGCGTGACGGCGGAAGGCGCCCCCGACGGGCCGACGGCGGACGGTTTCGAACCGGCCTGTCTCGTGCCCCTTATCGAACAGCTGCCTTATATGCAGGCGTTCCGGGCCGATTACGCGCAACGTTGCGCATTGGAAGCCACCGCACAGACACCCGCCGACGCGGGGATGCCGTCGGGCCTCCAAGCCGTGGCCGACGATTCGGACGAAGCCCTGACGCCTTGGTCTGAAACCGAGGCCTACCGCCGTTTGCAGGCGATGTTCTACGCGCAGGTGCCGGCTTTGTCGTCCGCCTTCCTTAAATCGTACTACCGTTTCGACTGGGAATGGAAAACCGTGGCCAACCGGCTCAACCGTAAGAAATACCCCGAATTGCCGATGGACGACCGTTTGCCGGAATATCCGGCCAAGGGCGACCGGGCGGCCGCCGACGCCGAGTGGATTCAGGCATTGGAGAAAGAACCGCTGGCGCAACTTTGGGATTATGCCGAAGACATGGAGAAGGTGACGGCCGAACCCGACTTGATGAAACGCGAATGGCTTTGCGATAGTTTCCGCTGGCGGTTCGCGGAGGCGGGCGGCGGCGACGCGACAGCTTCGACTGACAGCCTGTGGTCGTATTTCGTCCGTTTGCAGTTGCAGCAACGCTGGCAACGTCTCAAAAAGGCCGACGGTCAGAAACTGCTCAAAGAGAAATTGCAGTCCCTGCGGGCTGTGGATTGGGATAAAAATGAATTCAGCGCCGGCATCGGCGCATAGCGATAGTGACTATGGAGAAAACAAGAGGAACCGTAAGCGGCATTACCGCCAACCTCGTGACGGTAAAGACCGAAGGCCCCGTGGCGCAGAATGAAATCTGTTTCATCGACCTGCGCGGGGTCAAACTGATGGCCGAGGTCATCAAAATAGACGGCGATACGGCCTACGTGCAGGTCTATGAAAGCACGCGCGGCCTGCAAGTGGGGGCGCCCGTCAGCTTCGAGGGGCATTTGCTTGAAGTGACGTTGGGGCCGGGTCTGTTGTCGAGTTATTACGACGGCTTGCAGAACAATCTGGAAACGATGGAAGGCGTCTTCCTGCGCCGGGGTGAATATACCGAGCCTTTGGACAAGACGAAGAAATGGGAATTCACGCCTTTGGCCAAGGTGGGCGACCGCGTTCGGGCGGCCGACTGGCTCGGCGAGGTGAAGGAAGGCTGGCTGCCTCACAAAATCATGGTGCCGTTTGCCTTCAAGGGTGAATATACGGTGGAAAAAATCGTGCCGGCCGGTGCCTATACGATTACGGAGACCGTGGCCGTGCTCAAGAACGAAGCCGGCGAATCGTGCCCCGTGACGATGGTGCAGAAATGGCCGGTCCGCGTCGCCATCACGCATTATAAGGAAAAACCGCGTCCGTTCAAGGTATTGGAAACGGGCGTGCGTGTCATGGATACGTTCAACCCGATTGCCGAGGGCGGTACGGGCTTCATCCCGGGGCCGTTCGGTTCGGGCAAGACGGTGTTGCAGCACGCGATTTCGAAGCAGGCCGACGTGGACGTCATCCTGATGGCGGCTTGCGGCGAACGTGCCAACGAGGTGGTCGAGATTTTCGCCGAATTCCCCGAATTGGTCGATCCGCGGACGAACCGCAGCCTGATGGAGCGGACGACGATTATCTGCAACACGTCCAATATGCCGGTGGCCGCGCGTGAGGCTTCGGTCTATACGGCCATGACGATAGGCGAGTATTACCGCGCGATGGGTTTGCGCGTGCTGTTGTTGGCCGACTCCACGTCGCGTTGGGCGCAGGCCTTGCGCGAGATGTCGAACCGTTTGGAGGAATTGCCGGGGCAGGACGCTTTCCCGATGGACCTGACTGCCATCATCTCCAACTTCTACGCGCGGGCGGGCATCGTGTTCCTGAACAACGGCCAAAGCGGCTCCATCACGTTCATCGGTACGGTGTCGCCGGCGGGCGGTAACCTCAAGGAGCCCGTGACCGAGGGCACGAAAAAGGCCGCGCGTTGTTTCTACGCCCTGGCCCAGTCGCGTGCCGACAGCAAGCGTTATCCGGCCATCGACCCGATTGACAGTTATTCCAAGTATTTGGACTATCCGGAGATAGAAGCCTATATGAACGAACGTATGGGTGCGGGTTGGGTCGATAAGGTGCGCGCCGGCAAGAACTATGTGTTGCGCGGCAAGGAAGCCAACGAGCAGATCAACATCCTCGGCGACGACGGCGTACCCGTTTCGTATCACGACAGCTTCTGGAAATCGGAGCTCATCGACTTCGTGATTCTGCAACAGGATGCGTTCGACAGCATCGATAGCCTGACGCCGATGGAACGTCAGCGTTATATGTTCGAGAAGGTCATGGGGCTGTGCGGCCGCCAGTACCGCTTTGAGGACTTCAACGATTGCGTGCAGTTCTACAAGCAGTTGATTAACCTTTTCAAGCAGATGAACTACAGTCAGTTCCAAAGCGAGGATTTCAAACGTTACGAACAGGAAATAGATACGTGGGTTGCCCGCTATCAACAAGATAAATAAGCGAGATTATGGAAAAGACAGCGTTTCAGAAAGTATATACGCGATTGGAGGCCGTGACCAAGGCGACGGTCGATGTGCGGGCGACGCAGGTTTCCAACGATGAATTGGCCATGGTGGGCGACCGTCTGGCGCAGGTGGTCAAAATCAAGGGCGACCGCATCACGTTGCAGGTGTTTTCCGGTACGGAAGGCCTGCCGACGAACGCCGAAGTCGTTTTCTTGGGCAAGGTGCCTTCGCTCAAGGTGGGCGACGATTTGGTGGGACGGTTTTTCAACGCCTACGGCCAACCCATTGACGGGGGTGCTGAACCGGAAGGCGAGGAACGCGAGATCGGCGGGCCGTCGGTCAACCCGTTCCGCCGCAAGCAGCCGTCGGAGCTGATTCCGACGGGCATGGCCGGTATCGACTTGAACAATACGCTTGTGTCGGGTCAGAAGATTCCGTTCTTCGCCGACCCGAACGAACCTTACAACCAGGTGATGTGCATGGTGGCCTTGCGGGCCAAGGTGGACAAAATCATTTTGGGCGGCATGGGGCTGACGAACGACGACTACCTGTTCTTCAAGCAGTCGTTTGAGAACGCCGGCGTGCTCGACAAGATGATTTGCTTCGTCAACACGACCGAACAGCCGCCCGTCGAACGTTTGTTGATTCCCGACATGGCGCTGACGGCGGCCGAGTATTTCGCCGTGGACAAGAACGAGAAGGTGCTGGTGCTCTTGACCGACATGACGCTGTATGCCGACGCGTTGAGCATCGTGTCCAACCGTATGGACCAGATTCCGTCCAAGGACAGCATGCCGGGCTCGCTCTATTCCGACTTGGCCAAGATTTACGAAAAGGCCGTGCAGTTGCCCTCCGGCGGCTCCATCACGATTATCGCGGTAACGACCTTGAGCGGCGGCGACATCACGCACGCCATCCCCGACAACACGGGTTATATCACCGAGGGGCAGTTGTTCCTGCGTAACGACAGCGATGTGAACAAGGTCATTATCGACCCGTTCCGTTCGCTCTCGCGTTTGAAACAGCTGGTTATCGGCAAGCAGACGCGCGAAGACCATCCGCAGGTCATGAATGCGGCCGTGCGTCTTTACGCCGACGCGGCCAACGCGCGCACCAAGCTGGAAAACGGTTTCGATTTGAGCGACTACGACGAACGGACGCTGTCGTTCGCCAAGGACTATTCGGCGCAGATTCTGGCCATCGACGTCAATATCGACACGACCGAGATGCTGGACCGCGTTTGGCAGATGTTCGCGCGCTATTTCAAGCCGGCCGAGGTCGCCATCAAACAGAACCTGATGGACAAGTATTGGCCCAAGCACGTCTAAGGCCGAACCGACGGGTTTTGAAAACTAAGTGTGAAAACCGATGCCGATTAAATTTCAATATAACAAGACTTCGCTCAACGAGTTGGGCAAGGGGCTGAAGATGCGGGAACGGGCCTTGCCGACCATCAAGAGCAAGGAGTCCGCGTTGCGGATGGAGGTGAAGAAAGCCAAGGCCGAGGCCGAACGTCTGGATAAGGCGTTGGAGGAGGCGATGCAGCGCATGGAAGGGCTTTCCGCCCTGTTTCCGGAGTTGGATTCCCGCAGCGTGGAGGTGGAGGCCATTGATCTGAGGATGGGCAAGGTGGCCGGCGTCAAGGTGCCGGAACTGAAGGAAATCCGCTTCAAGGAAAAGCCTTTCCTTTCGTTTGCCGAACCGGCCTGGACGGCGCAGGGCGTGGAAACGCTCAAGGAACTGGCGTCCGTGGGGCTGCAGAGCGAGGTGTACCGCTACAAGATGCAGTATCTTGAAAAGGCGCGCAAGAAGACGACCCAAAAAGTGAATCTGTACGAGAAGGTGCAGATTCCCGGCTATAAGGAGGCGATACAGAAGATAAAACGCTTTATCGAAGACGAGGAGAACCTGTCGAAATCCTCGCAGAAAATCGTCAAGAGCCGTCATATGCAACAGGAGGAGGCGTTATGATAGAACCGATGCTGAAATACGAAATCCTGTTGTTCCATCAGGAATTCGAACCTTTTTTGAAAGCCTTGCAGGCCAAGGGCTTGCTCGACCTGTCGTTGGGCGATTTGGCCGTGAAGGGCACGCAGGAAGCGGATTACCGTTTGGGCGTGCGGGCGGAGCGCTTGGCGCGCGCGCTCGACGACTGGCGGCGTCTGCATCCGGACGTGGCGGCCGCCGCCACGGATTTTCCGGCGGACGAGGCCGCCCGCATCGAATGGACCGAAGACGCCCTCGACCGCGCGCGCAAGTCGGCGGATCAGGAAGCGGCTTTGTGGCAGGCCGCCGAGAAAGAGGCGGTATGGGGCGCGTATGACCCGGCGGTATTGGCGGGCTTGGCGCAGGCGGGGCTGACGTTGCGGTTCGGCAGTATGCCGGCCAAGATGTGGCCGCAAGACGACGCCTATCCGGTGGCGGCGGTGGCCCAGAGTGGCGGCCGCGTCTATTTTGTCTATTGGGATACGTTGCCCTCCGACTGGCGTATGCAGGAGGAGGCCGCGCCGACGCAGCCGCCGGCGCAGTGGGCGGCGCAATTGCAGGCGGCGCAGCGGCAGAAAGCCGCTGAGGAGGCCCGCGTGGCCTACGCGGCCGACCGCGTGGCCGACTTCAATCTGGCGCGCAAACACTGCTGGAACCGCCTGGCCTATTGTGTGGCGCGCACCGATATGCCCGCCGAGGCGGAGGGGAGTCTGCGCATCGTGGAAGGCTATCTGCCGGCCAAGGATCAGGCCGAGTTCGAAGCCTTTTTAGAGGCCGAGGGCGTCTTTTTCCGCCAACAGGCCGCCAAGACCTTGCCCGAGGAAGCGCAGGCGGACGTGCCGGTGCTGTTGAAAAACAACGCCTACGCGCGTCTTTTCGAGCCGATAACCAAGCTGTTCTCGTTGCCCGGCTATCGGGAATTGGATTTGACGCCTTTGTTCGCGCCCTTCTTCATGATGTTTTTCGGCTTCTGTATGGGCGACGCCGGCTATGGCCTGCTGTTCGTGTTGGCGGGCTTCCTGCTCCGCGCCAAGGTGAAGCCGGACTTCCGGCCCATTCTGTCGCTCGTCTGCTATCTGGGCGCGGCGGCCGTCGTGTTCGGCCTGCTGTCGGGCACGTTTTTCGGCGTGTCGCTCGTCAACGTGCCGGCCTTGCAGCGGTTCCACGCCTATATTCTCGGTCAGGACCAGCTCATGCTGCTCTCGCTCGCGTTGGGCGGCATCCAGATATTGTTCGGTATGTTCGTCCATGTGCTCAACATCGCACGTCAGAGAGGCTTCAAATATGCCGTGGGCGCGTTGGGCTGGTGGCTCATCCTCGTGTTCGCGATACCGCTTTTGGCCGAACGGATGATGGATTGGACACTGCCGGCGGCGGTGCGCTACCTTTGCTACGGCATGGTGGGCGTCGGCGCGTGCGGCGCGTTCTTCTACAATAGTCCCGGCAAGCCGATTTGGCTCAACTTCGGTTCGGGGTTGTGGGCGAGTTACAACACGGCCACGGGCTTGGTCGGCGACCTGCTGTCCTATATCCGTTTGTTCGCCTTGGGGTTGACGGGCGGTATCCTCGGCGGCGTGTTCAACGACTTGGCCTTGCAGATGAGCGGTTCCATCCCGGTGCTCAAGCAGTTGATCATGATATTGATATTGTTGTTCGGCCACGGGCTCAACATCGCGCTCTGCGCGTTGGGATCGGTCGTGCACCCGTTGCGTCTTACGTTCGTGGAATTTTACAAGAACGCGGGCTTCGCGGGCGGCGGCCGTGCCTATCAGGCGTTCAAGATAGAAGAATAGAAAACCTTAAATTAGAAACACTTAAATAAAAATTGAAATGGAAGCTGTTGTTTTAGCTTATTTGGGCATTGCCCTCATGGTAGGTCTGACCGGTATCGGCAGCGCCTATGGTTTGTCTATGTGCGGTAGCGCCACGTTGGGCGCGTTGAAGAAGAACCCGTCGGTTTTGGGTTCGTGTACGGCCTTGAGTGCGTTGCCTTCTACGCAGGGTCTGTACGGCTTCGTAGGCTTCTTCTTGATTTACACGAAGATTACGCCTGAGATTTCGTGGCTGGCGGCTTCGGCGGTCTTTGCCGGCGGTTTGGCCTTGGGCATCGTGGGCTTTTTCTCGGCCCTGCGTCAGGCGCGTATCTGCGTGGACGGTATCCATGGCATCGGCGGCGGCCACAACCTGTTCGCCAGCACGATGATTTTGGCCGTATTCCCGGAATTGTACGCCATTATCGCGCTGTTGACCGTGATTCTGATCGGCGGTACGATTTAATCGGCTGAACCGCTTGATTGCGTATCGTTTCCGATGAAAGACCCGCGGATAGGCACGGCTTACGGCCGTTCGGTATTCCATATCGACGGCTTGCTTTGCCTCACGGCTTTTTTCAGCTTTCTGAGCGTGGAACTGCCGTTGGGCGGTTTCGGGAACATACGTCTGCCGGCGGAACTCCTGTTGGGGCTGGTGTGTCTGCTGTTCCTGTTCGTACTGTGGGGGCAGCGGCGGTTTAGGGCCGACTTGGGGCTTATGCGCCCGAACGGCTTTTGGCCCTGCGAGTTACGTTGGTGGATAGGCGCCTATCTGCTATGGATGTGGATAGGCGTCTTTTTTTCGCCTTGTCCGCAAGTGGCGTTCAAGGCGACGTTCGCCTATACGGCCTGTGTGCTGCCGGCCTTTTACGCCGCCTATAAGATGGAACGCGAAACGCCGGACGGCGGTTTCGGGCGGCGCGCGGTATGGGCGGCGCTGTTGGGGTTGGGGCTGTTCTCGGCCATAGCCTTGGGACGTTATTATCTCGGCGAGCCGGTGCCTTACAATCAGATTTTCCGTGTTACCCAACCGTTTCTGTCCGACCACACGCATTGGGGCGCGATGGTGACGTTGTGGCTGTTTCCCGCCCTGTATTTCGTGCGCTACGCGGCCAGACCGTGGCAGCGGGTAGGGGCGGCCGTCCTCGTGGCGGTGTTCCTTTGGGGGCTTTGGGTGTGTCATGCGCGGGCGGCGACGGCCACGCTGGCGGTGCCCTTGGTCATCGTGGCGTGGCTCTGCTGGCGGCGGTGGCCGTGTCGCCGTAAGGTCGTGAGCGCGGTTTTGGCGCTTGTGGTCGTGGCGGCGGGCGGCGTATGGCTCGTGCGGCAAGGGCAGATGCAACAGGCCCGCAAGTCGGCCGACTGGGGCGAAAATATGCTGTCGCTCGTGCAGTTCCGGCAAGACCCCTCCAGCATGGAGCGCGTCAACCGATGGAAGTGCGCCGCCCGCCTGACGGCCGACTATCCGTGGTTCGGTTGCGGCAAAGACGTCTATCCGTTTGTCTATGGGCCCTACCAGCGGGAGGCGGATTTGACCGAGGTGAGCACGTTTGCGGGCGACAACGGCAACGCCCATAGCGAATACCTTTCGCCCTTCTGCGAGACTGGCATCCCGGGCGGGCTGCTGTTCCTGTGCCTTGTCGTGTTCGGGTTCACGGCCGGCATCAAGGCCTACCGCGCGGCGGATTCCCGCCAACGCGCCTGGATTCTGTCGCTCCTGCTGGGCTTGGCCGCCTATTTCACGCAGGGCCTGTTCAACAACTTCCTTTATTTGGACAGCGGCCGCTTCTCCGTATTCCTGCTGTTGGCTTTGGTGCAGGGGGCTATGCCCGGCGCGATGTCACTTCCGACGTTAACAGCTGATTCGGTGGCCTAAATAAACCATCAGTAGGCCGGCGAAGATAGTGTTACTAATTTTTTTACTATCTTTACACATTCAAAAACGCAAACGGCTATGAAAAAACTGATGCTGTTGTTGATGCTGGCGGTTTTGTGCCAGTCGTGCTTCTCCACGCGGACCAGCATAGGGGATTACCGTATCGCCACCAAGGCGGACAACTCCAATGCCTATACCTACGCGAAAGTTAAGCAGTGTTACCTGTTCTGGGGCTTGATTCCGTTGGGACACGCCAGCGTGGCGGTGCCGCGCGACGGGCATTGCGAGGTGCGGACGAGTTTCGGTTTCGTGGACTTTGTGGCGTCCATCCTCACGGCCGGCATCTTCTCGATGCAGACCATCAAGGTCAAGGCACCGAAGTATAACATGGCGACCTCGCGGCCGGTTCCACCGCCGCCCGTGCCCGCACCGGGACATCCCGCGCCTCCGAGACATTAGCGGCGCGCGGCCTTTACGATAATTTATTAAAAGCATACGACGATGAAAAAACTTTTGCTGTTGTTGGCGCTGGCGGCCCTGACCCAGGCGTGCGTGCCCTTGTTGCCCGTTCTGCCGCCGGAACCCGACCCGTTCATACATATAGGGCCTCCGCCTCCACCTGTCTTTGAACCTGGGCCGCCCCCTCCGGGCCCGCATATCCATCCGGTGCCGGAACCGGCGCCCGGCCCGCGTCCGGGGCCTCGTCCTGGGCCCGCCCCCCGTCCGCGCCCTGCGCCGCGCCCGCCCAGACGGTAGCGGGTAGGGGGTAAAACAAGAAAGGCGACTTCGGAAGAAGTCGCCTTTCTTGTTTATAACCGCACCGCGTACTACAACAGGTGCTTGATTTTGTCGAGGAGGTCGGGCAGCATCCGCAATGACGCCATCTCTTTCCACTTCTTGCGGGCATCGATGGCCGGCGTGCCGAAATAGACGCCCTTGGTCAGCGACTTATCCACGGCCGAGGTGGCCAATACGACGGTGCCGTCTTCCAGCACGAGGTCTTTGTTGACCATGACGTTGGCCCAAAGCAACACGTGGTCGCCCAAGGTCGTTACGCCCGCCACGGCGCAGTGCGCGCCGATGAGGCAGTGCTTGCCGATATGCGTGTCGTGGCCGATTTGCACGAAGTTGTCGAGCTTGGTGCCCTGACCGATAATCGTGTCGCCCGTCACGCCCTTGTCAATCGCGCAGAGCGCGCCGATTTCCACATCGTCTTCCAGCACCGTGCGGCCGCAGGAGTCGATGCGGCGCAGCGTATCGCAGGTGTCGTGCTTGAAATAGTAGGCGTCGCCGCCGATAACGCTGTTGGATTGGATGATGACGTTGTCGCCGATAACGGTGTGGTCGTAGATGCTGACGTTGGCGTGAATGATGCAGTTCTTGCCGATTTTGACATGATTGCCGACAAACACGTTCGGTTGGATGACCGTGCCTTCGCCGATTTCAGCCGTGGGGCTGATGGCCGTGGGGCAGGGCTCGAACGGGCGGAAATGCCGCGTCAGGGCGTTGAAGCAAGCCAGCGGATCCTCGGTCACGAGCAGGCATTTGCCTTCGGGGCAGGCCGTCTCCTTGTTAATCAGGATAAGGTCTGCCGCGGAGTTCAGCACCATGTCGTAGTATTTCTCCGCATCCACATACGTCACGTCGCCGGGTTCCACCATGTGGATTTCGTTCATGCCCGTCAGCCGGAGGTCGTCGCGTCCGAGCAGGCGCGGCTGTACCGGCATCAGCGCCGTGAGTTCGGCAATCGTATAAGGTTTGCTGAATTTCATATGGGTTAAGTTTTATCGCTTAGCCGCAGCAACTTAGGCGCGCGAGGAGTATTCGCCGCTACGCGTGTCCACCTTGATTTTCTCACCGGTGTTGATGAACAACGGCACGCGGATTTTGGCGCCCGTATCCAAAATGGCTTCCTTGGTGGCGTTCGTCGCCGTATTGCCTTTTTCGCCGGGCTCGGTGTAGGTAACCTCGAAGTCCATATAGGCGGGCAGTTCGCACGTGAGCGGCGTTTCGGTCTCGCTGTGAATCAGGATATCGACGATGCAGCCTTCCTTGAGGAACTGCGGGTTCGTAATCAGGTTTTCTTCAATGCTGATTTGCTCGAACGTTTCGGCGTGCATGAAGTTGTAGGACGTGTCTTCCTTGTAGAGGAACTGGTAGGGGCGACGTTCCACGCGCGCGGTATCGACCTTGACGCCGGCCGGGAACGTATTCTGCAATACGCGGCCGTTGCGGAGGTTCTTGAGTTTCGTGCGGACGAACGCGCTGCCCTTGCCGGGCTTTACGTGCTGGAATTCCACTATTTGCCAGAGGTCGTTGTTGAACTCTAAACACAAGCCGTTTTTGAAATCTGCTGTGGTTGCCATGGTAATTAGGTATAAATGCGTTTATAATGTAAGGTGCAAAGATAGATAAAAAAAGCATAGTAAAAAAGTGGCGGCGGAAAGGTTTGCGGCGGCTTGGTAGGTTGGCGCATTATGCTTAATTTTGTTCTATGTCTGAAAATGGAAAGAAAACAGCTTTGATTACCGGGGCTTCCTCCGGCTTAGGGGCCGAATTCGTGCGCCAGTTGGCGCGCGACGGCCGCTGTGCCGTACTGTGGCTCGTGGCGCGGCGGGCGGAGGCCATGGCGGCCGTCGTCGAAGCCGGCCGCCGCGAGGCGGAACGGGCGGGACGGACGTTTCCGGAATGCCGTATCCTGGCCTTGGACTTGTGCCAAGCGGAGGATTTGGCCCGCTTGGAAGCCACGTTGGCCGCCGAAAGGCCCGCCTTGGGCTGGGTCGTCAATGCGGCCGGCTTCGGCAAATTCGGCAACTGGGAGGCGGTGGGCCCCGACTGGGTGGGGCGTATGATAGACCTGAACGTCAAGGCGTTGGTGCGCGTTACGGAGATGTGCTTGCCGTATATGGCGGCCGACAGCCGTATCGTGGAAATCGCGTCCACGGCCGCGTTCTGTCCCTTGCCGGGCATGAACGTCTATGCGGCGGGCAAGTCGTTCGTGCTGTTCTATGGCCGCGCCCTGCGTCAGGAACTGAAGGCGGCCGGGCGCGACGTCCGGCTTACGGTGCTCTGTCCGGGGCCCGTGCGCACGGATTTCTGGGCCATCGGCAATGAGACCTACGCGCTCAAGCAGTTGGGGCGTGCCGACGCGTTTTGGATGACCTCGGCCCAAGACGTCGTGCGGCATACGTTGCGGGCGGCGCGGCGCGGTAAAGCCGTTGTAACCCATGGTTTCTGGAACGGCTGGCACCGCCGGTTGGCCAAGTGCCTGCCGTGGTCGTGGCTCATGGCGTTGAGCCGCAAACTGATATAGATATTCAAGGATCAATCGAAAGGAAATATGCGAAAGACATGGAAAGAAGGCCTCTGCGCCGCACTCGCCGGCCTCGTGCTGCTGGCGGGCGGTGGCCAAAGAGGGGTATCTCAAACGACGGATATGACGGTTTCTGCTATTTTTCACGACCCGGCCTATAAGGTTCATACGCCGGCCGGCCTGCAATACCGTTTGCAGGGAGACAGTTACGATGTATGGGAGGCGGTCGGCCTCGTGCGCGTGCGTCAGGACGGCAACAAACAGGAGGTGGGACGCGATACGCTTGTGCGTTGGGCGGACGTGGCCGCGGCCTTGTCGTTGCCGGCCGAAAACCCGGTGTTCGACTTTATCTGGAATCCGCAGCGCGACGCCGTGCTGTTGCTCTCCGGGCGGGAGGCCATCTACCGTTGGTCTTACCGTTGTTCGGCCTACCTGCTGACGTGGGCGACGGCTTCGGACGCGGCCACGGGCGCGGGGATGCGCGTGCTGCCGATCAAGGGGGCGATACAGGAACCCACGTTCTCGCCCGACGGTCGCCGGCTGTCGTATATCCGCGACAACAACCTCTATGTGTTCGACTTCAAGGACAAGGCGGCCGAATGGGCCTTGACCGAGGACGGCGCGTTCAACCGTATCCTCAACGGCCATACCGACTGGGTGTATGAGGAGGAGTTCGGCTTTACGAAAGCCTATGCGTGGAGTCCCGACAGCCGCTATATCGCTTACTTGCGCTCGGACGAGAGCCGTGTGCCGGAATTCGGCTTCACGCAGTGGGGGGCGCTCTATCCGCGGCCTTACGTCTATAAATACCCGAAAGCCGGCGAAGACAACTCCACCGTGCAGCTCATCGTCCACGACCTGCTGTTGAACCGCACCCAGCCGCTCTGCCGGACGGAGGCCCACAGCACGGGCGGCGTGAGCGAGGCGGTGGCCTATATCCCGCGTCTGCGTTGGACGCCCAAGTCCAATACGTTGCTGTTCTATACGCTCAACCGGCATCAGAATCTGCTTCGCATCTGGCGGTGGCAGGCCGAGAGCGAGGGCGCGCAGGCCGCCTTCATCAAGACGTCGGTGGCCAAAAAAGTGACGACGGAACCGGTGGCCACGGCCTGGGTCAGCCCGTTGGTCAAACCGCTCTATGAAGAACGCAACGACTGCTATATCGAGATTACGGACGACATCTATTGCTTTTCGGACGAGAGCCGCTGGCTCATCGCTTCCGAACGCGACGGCTACCGCCATCTCTACCTTTATGATTTCGACGGGAAGCTGTTGCGTCAGCTGACGAAGGGCCATTATGAGGTAAACCGCCTCTATGGCGTGGACGAGCGGCATGGCCGTGTCTATTTCTCGGCCAACTACAGCGCGCCCTACAACATCGAGGTGATGTCGGCGGGGCTGGATGGCCGCGGTCTGCGCCGTCTGGCCTATGAACTGCAAGCCAAGGGCGGCGTTTGCCGCGCCTTGTTCTCCGACGACTACCGGCGTGTGATTCTCGTGCATTCGGCCGCCGGCACGGCGCCGCGCTATTGCGAATACGCGCTGGACGGCGAGAGCGAACAGCTGTTGTCGGTCATAGAGGGCAACGAGGATATGCAGACGCGCCTGCAGGCCGACAATCAGCCGCAACGCCGTTTCGGCAAGATGGCCGTGGGCCGCTATCGGACGCCGTTCCCCGACACGATTCAGCCCTCCGGCGACGGCACGGCCGAAACGCAGGCCCTGTTGGACAGGTTGGCCGAACGGGCCGCGGGCTTCGATACGTTATATTATTGGGTTATGCAGCCGGCGCGGATGGAGGCCGGCCGCCGCTATCCGGTGCTGATGTTCCTCTACGGCGGCCCCGGCTCGCAGCAGGTGTTGAACCAATACGGCGGCCTGGATTACTGGTGGTACAGCTACCTCGTTTCGCAGGGCTATATCGTGCTCTGCGTCGATAACCGCGGCACCGGCGGGCGGGGCGAGGCCTTCAAGAAATGCACCTATCTGCAGTTGGGGCGCTACGAAACGCAAGACCAGATGGCCGTCGTGCGCCATATCTCGGCCGAGTGGGATTTCGTGGATCCGGCGCGCGTGGCGATTTGGGGCTGGAGCTACGGCGGCTTCATGTCGTCGTCCTGCCTGATGCGCGGCGACGGGCTGTGGAAGGCGGCGATGGCCGTCGCGCCCGTGACCTCGTGGCGCTATTACGACAATGTATATACGGAGCGCTTCATGCGCACGCCGGCCGAGAACCCCGGCGGCTACGACGCCAATTCGCCGATTTATTGGGCCGACAAGTTGCAGGGCGCTTATTTGCTGGCGCACGGCACGGGCGACGACAACGTGCATTTCCAAAACAGCATGATGCTCGTGGATGCGTTGCAGGCGCATCTCAAGCTGTTCTCGTTTCAGGCTTATCCAAACCGTAACCACAGCCTGATCGGCGGGTCGGCGCGTGAGCATCTGTATGAAACGATGACGCGGTTTTTGAAAGAGAATCTGTAGGAAGGATGCGCGGACGAAAGAGGTGGGCATGGGCCCGGCGTTGGGGGCTGGCCGGCTGGCTGTGTATGGCCGGCATGGTGGCCGCTTGGGCCGGGACGGGCGACGGTTGGCCGCCCGTGGCCCTGTGTGACGTGTCGGGGGCGGCCTCGGCGGCCGACGACAGCCTGCGGCGGCATCCCGACCGTGTGGCGCAGCGCGTCCGCGTGGACGGCATCGCGCCGGGGGCGGCGGGGCGCACGATCCGCTGGCGTGTGGATGCCGACCCGTTGAGCGGCTTGGACTGGGAGGTGGATGCCGCCCGCATCGCCGACGACGGCTCGTTCAGCCTGCGCGGGATGTTCCGCGAGACGATGCCGACGACCTTGGCCATAGACTATTACGAAGGCACGCTGTTCGTGAGCCCCGGCACGGATTACCGCCTGCGCTTCGACACGTTCGACTACGGGTTGGCCAACCGGCTCAACGTTTTGTTTCCGGGCGCGCCCGTGCCGCCGCTGACGTTCGAAATCGAACGGCCGGCGGCAGAGCGGCTGAACCATACGATTTGGCGTTTTTTGACGCTGTACGGGCAGGAGATAGACGCGGAGGCCTATGAGGCTATCGCCGTCTATGGGCAACCGCAAGCCGTGTTACGGCTTCGGGCGCGCGTGGACAGCCTGGCGGAGGATACGGCTGCCGTCGATGATTTCGCATCGGCCTACGTGCGCTATCAGATGGCGGGCTTGGAGGAGTTCGCGCGGCTTAAGAACGGCAAGGCATTGTTCCGGCAATATCTGAAGGCGCAGCCGTTGCAGTACCGCAATCCCGCGCAGATGCAGTTCGTGCGGTCTTATTTCGACCATTATTTCGATACCCGGTGCCCGATACCCGAAAAACGGCTCAAACAGCTGTTGGCGGGAGCGGACGTGCAGACCGTGCTCGACACGTTGGGCGTGGATTCGTTGCTCGTGAACCGGCAGTGGCGGGAATGGATATATATACAGGCCGTGTCGGAGGTGCTGGGGCGAGCCGACTATCCGGAAGAAGCCTTGTTGCGTCAACTGGCGCAGTTGTCCGAGCGGACGGCCTTTCCGATGCACCGGCAGACGATAGCGGGCCTGTTGACCCAATGGCGGCGTCGGCACGAAGGCATCCGGTTGGGGGCTTACGTATGGACGGATATGCAGGGGCGGGCGGTGGCGGCCGATACGCTGTTGGGCGCGGCCGGCACTTGGACGTATGTGTGTGTCGTCAAGTCCGACCCGACGCTCTCGCCCGACGGCTCGTCTCAGATTTACGCGCTTTGGCAGGCGCTCCGGCAGGCGGACGACTTGCCCGGCCGCGGCCTCGTCTTGGTTTGCGACGATGATTCGGCCGCCGCGCGCACCTATGTGCGCGCATTGCAAGAAAGCTTGCAACCGCCCGCCGACGCCTCGGCGGAGGCCGACCGGCGGCTGTCGTTCTATTATTTCAACAGGGAAATCGAAAATCTGAAGGACTGGGAAGTCTATACGTTTCCGGCCTTCGTCGTCATCTCGCCCGAAGGGCGGATCTATCCGCGTTTCGCCGCGCCCGTTCCCGACGGGCTGGCGGCCTGGCGCACGCTGATGAAGCCTAACGGCCGAAGCGGCAGTGGGTCAGGTAGGCGATAGACGGGTACATGAGCCCGCAACGCGCCAAGGCTTCCGTTTCGGTCAGCCAAACGGCTTCCACGATGTCTTCTTCGGTCTGCGGCTTGAGCGCGGGCGGCTTGTTGCCGTGGGCCTTGTCCGCCGCCGTTTCGGGCGTATCCATCGCATACCATACGCATTCTTTGAGCGCGATATCGTGTTTGCGGCGAATCAGGTGGTAGGTCGTCGGCAGGTCTTCGCGCAGGACGAGCGGCGTCAGGCCGGTTTCTTCGGCCACCTCGCGCAAGGCCGTGTCGCGTATGGCTTCGCCTTTTTCCTGTTTGCCCTTGGGCAAGTCCCAGAAGCCGCGCCGATAGATATAAAGGTAGCGGTCGTTATGCCGCACGAGGCCGCCGCCCGCACGGATGACTTCAAAGCGTTGCTTGAAGGCCGCGAAAGCCGCGGCGGGGGCGTCGCACCGCACGAGGATGTTGTCGGTCTCTTCCACCGCCAACAGATGGTCGAAAAAGGCGTCGTCCGTTCCCAAGTTCGTTATTTTGAGCTGCCCGTCAGACAGCTCCGTCCATAGGGCGGCCTTTTCGCGGGCGGAAGCCAGTTCGGCCTCCGCCGCGAAAACGATGGCGCGCCGTTCGGTAAAAACCGTGTACATAGCGGGAACTTATTTAAGGGGGATGCGTTTCAGGATTTCGACGGTCAACCGCCAGCAGCGTTCCACGGTGTCGATTTGCAGACGTTCGTCGGGCGAGTGGACGCCGCGCATCGTGGGACCGTAAGACACCATGTCCATGCCCGGATATTTGGTCGCGAAAAGGCCGCATTCCAAGCCCGCGTGGATGGCCAAGGCCAGCGGTTCTTCATGAAACAGCTCGCGGAACGTGTCGGTGCAGATTTTAAGAATAGGCGAGGCGGGGTCGGGCGTCCAGCCGGGATAGCCGTCGCTGTGGCTGATGCGGACGTCCGGGCCGATGAGGCGGAAGCAGGCCGCGATGCGTTCGGCGGCCGCCACCTTGGCCGACTCTACCGACGAGCGTTGGCTCGTGCTGAGCCGGATCAGGCCGTTTTCGGGTTCGTAGTGCATCGAAGCCAAGTTGGTGGAGGTTTCCACGAAGTTGGGAATGTCGGAACTCATGCGCAACACGCCGTGCGGACAGGCGAACATCGCGTCGCAGAAGCGTACATGGCGGTCGAGCGCCCATACCTTTTCGGGCAACGCGGCCTCCACGGCCTGAAAGCGCAGGTTGGGTTCGGTCTTGAACTCCCGTTTCAATACGGATTCGTAGTGCGCCGCGGCTTCCAACAGCGTCTGCACGCGGTCTTCGGGCAATACGACGGTGGCGGAGGCTTCGCGCGCGATGGCGTTGCGCAGGTTGCCGCCGTGCAGGTCGCTCACGCGCAGTGACAGCGGCGCGGTTTGGGCGCAGAGGAAGCGCACGAGGAATTTATTGGCGTTGCCGAGCCCCTTGTTGATGTCGTCGCCGGAGTGACCGCCCTTGAGGCCGCTTACCTGCAACGTATAGGCGCGCGTGTGCGACTGCGGCCGCGCTTCGGTCTGAACCGGCACTTCGGCCAGCGTGTCGATGCCGCCCGCACAGCCGATAAAGAACTGGCCGTCGTCTTCCGAATCGAGGTTCAGCAGGATTTTGCCTTGCAGGAAGCCGGGTTTAAGCCCGAAAGCCCCCGTCAAACCCGTTTCCTCATCCACCGTAAACAGGCATTCCACCGGGCCGTGCACGAGGCTGTCATCCGCCAGGACGGCCAAACCGAACGCGCAGCCGATGCCGTTGTCCGCGCCGAGCGTCGTGTCTTTGGCTTTGAGCCAGCCGTCTTCGATATGTACCTCTATCGGGTCGGTGTCGAAATTGTGTTTGGAGTCGGCGTTCTTTTCGCACACCATATCCATGTGGGCTTGTAGGATGACGCCCTGACGGTTCTCCATGCCCGGCGTGGCCGGCTTGCGGATCAGCACGTTGCCGGTTTCGTCCGCGATGGTTTCCAAACGGTGTTCCCGCCCGAACGCGAGCAGGTATTCCCGTATCTTTTCCTCTTTCTTGGACGGACGCGGAATGCGCAGGATTTCACCGAAATAGCGCCATACGCCTTCCGGTTTCAGTTGGTTCAGGATTTCGTTCATATCGTCAGGTATTTAAAGTTTTCGGTTTGGGGGTCAGAACAGCCGCCGGAACGGCGTGATGAGCCATTCCGCAAAGCGGTACAGCCACGGCACGTTCTTCCATTTCTCGTAGTCGAGGTCGCTGCACTGCCGGTCGGTTTCCGCGATGTGTTCCTGCAACAGCCGCACGGTGTCGGCGTTTTCGCCGTAGAGCATGATTTCGTATTGGTAGCGGAAACTGCGGTAATCCAGATTGGCCGAGCCTATGAAAAACCGCTTGCCGTCGATGAGCAGGCATTTGGCGTGCAGGTTGTCCGGCTTGAACAGCCGCCACTGGACGCCTTGTTTGTAGAGCGGCCCCAAGTATTTGTTGCGCAGCAGGTCGATAATCGGCACGTCGGAATGCAGGGGCAGGTAGATTTTGACCGTTATGCCGCGCGAAGCCGCTTCCGCCAAGGCCTTGCGCATTTTGTGCCCCGGCAGGAAATAGGGCGTTTCGATGAGGATTTCCCGGCGGGCGTTCTTTATCAGGTTGAGCGTGTAGTCGCGTATGGTCTGATAGTAGGCCGAGGGCGTGTCCTGTATGATGTTGTAGCCGTGGTAGGAGATGATTTTCTTTTTCTCGAACGGCACGAGTTCGTAGAACTTGTATTGCTCGTAGTTCTTGAAGAACACGCCGCGGAACTTGTGCGTGATGGGGCTTTGAATCCGTAGGTTCAGGTCGCGCCAGCTGATGGAATAGGACGTGAGGTTGGACGACCCGATATAGGTAATGCTGTCGTCTATGAGCAACAGTTTGCGGTGGCTGCGCGTGTGGTTGCGCGCAAACGTGTTGGATAGGAAGAACTTGATTTTCTTGAAGTAGCGTAACTTGACACCGGCGGCCAACAAGTCCGCGAAAAAGAGTTCGCTGGCTTGCGTGCCGTAAGCGTCCACCAGCAGGCGGATGTCCAGGCCTTCCTGCGCCTTTTGCAAAAGGGCTTCCCGGAAACGCTTGCCGATGGCGTCCTCTCCGAACCGATACGTCTCTAAATAAATGTATTTCTTAGCCGCGCGGATGTCGTCTATCATCGCGCTGAACAGACGCAGGTTGTCGTCGAACAGTTGCGTGTTGTAGTTCTCCAGCATAATGGATTACAAACTTACCAAACTTGCGCCTTATTTCCAAAACCGGAATCAAAGTTTGCGAATTCGTATGTTTCGGAGTAAATTTGTAGGACGGTTGGCCCGGACGAAGGGGCGGCCGGCCATGGGCTTGGCGTATAAAACACTGAATGTTATGATTAAATCGATGACCGGCTACGGCAAAGGTATCCGTACTTGGCAGGGCAAAAAGATGACGATGGAAATCAAAAGCGTCAATTCCAAGGTTTTGGATATGAATTGGCGTTGGAGCGGGCCCTATAAGGAGTTGGAAAACGACTTGCGCGCGCTCGTGACCGACCGTTTGCAACGCGGCAAGGTGGATATTTATGTGACGGTGCGGGACGAAGCGGGCGAAGCGGGGCGGTTGCCCGAATTGCGGACGACGTTTTTGGAGAAGGCCTATCGGCAGTTCGCGCAGTGGAGCGCGTCTCAAACCGAGCCGATGCCGGGTTGGTGGCCGGCCGTATTGGGACAGGCCTTTGTCATGCAGTCCGACGCCTGGCATCGGCCCGAGGAGGTGGAGTGCACGCCGGAGGAATTGGCCGCGGCCGGCGTACAGTTGCGGGCATTGGCCGACGAGGTGTTGCAGGCTGTGGATCGTTTCCGCACGCAGGAGGCCGAGGGCTTGAAGAAAGATTTGTTGCTGCGGGTGTCGCTCATCGAAGAGAAGCTGGCGGCCGTGGAGCCGTTTGAGAAAGGCCGTCTGGCCCGTATCAAGGAAAAGCTGACGAAGGCTTTGCAGGAGTGGAACGCGCAGTGGGAGAGTCAGCCGGACAGCCGTAACCGTTTTGAGGAGAGCCTGATTTATTATCTTGAAAAATGGGACGTGACCGAGGAAAAGGTTCGTCTCGCCAAGCATTGCCGTTATTTCCGCGAGAGCATCGACGAGGATGGGGCCGGCAAGAAACTCGGTTTCATCGCGCAGGAGATGGGGCGCGAAATCAACACGCTCGGTTCCAAATCGAACGAGGTGGAGATGCAGCGTTTGGTCGTCGAGATGAAAGACGAATTGGAAAAGATTAAAGAACAACTGTTTAATATATTGTAATCATGGATATGACCTTGTCGAAAGGCGCCATCGATTTTATAGACGACGCTTATATCTTCCGGCTGCTGGAACAGAAGGAAGACGCGGGACGGGTACGTGAAGTACTGGCTAAAAGTTTGGAAAAGAAGGCGCTGAGTTTGGAAGAAACGGCGGCCTTGCTGGCGGTCAAGAGCCCGGAACTGCTGGAGGAAATCTATCAGGCGGCCCGCAAGCTCAAACGCGAGGTGTACGGCAACCGCATCGTGTTGTTCGCGCCGCTTTACATCGGCAACCATTGCGTAAACGACTGCCTCTATTGCGGTTTCCGCCGCAGTTTGACCTCTACGGTAAGACGGACGCTGAGCGATGAGGAATTGGTACAGGAAGTCAAGTCGTTGGAGTCGGAAGGCCACAAGCGTCTGATTCTCGTCTATGGCGAGTCGCCGGCCTATTCGCCCGAATTCATCGCGCATACGGTGGAGGTCGTCTATGCCACGAAGAACGGCCATGGCGAAATCCGCCGCGTCAACATCAACGCCGCGCCCCTCGACATCGAAGGCTTCAAGACCGTGAAGCAGGCCGGCATCGGCACGTATCAGATTTTCCAAGAAACCTACCATAAGGAGACCTACGCCCAATATCATCCCGCCAACACGTTGAAAGGCAATTTCATGTGGCGGCTTGACGGCATGGACCGCGCCTACCAGGCCGGCTGTGACGACATGGGCATCGGCGCCTTGTTCGGCCTGTACGACTGGCGTTTCGAAGTCATGGGCTTGGTTTCCCATGCGTTGCATCTGCAAGGCCGTTACGGCGTAGGCCCGCATACCATCAGTTTCCCGCGCATCCAGCCGGCCAACGGTTTGGATTTGGCCCTGCCGTATCAGACCACCGACGCGCAGTTCAAGCAGTTGGTGGCCGTGTTGCGTTTGGCCGTGCCTTATACGGGGCTGATTATGACGGCGCGCGAGTCGCCGGCCATCCGCGACGAGGTCATGGAGTTCGGCGTTTCGCAAATCGACGCCGGCACGCGGCTCGAAATAGGCGCCTACCACGAGAAAGACAGCATTACGGATGCGCAGAAGCTTGAAAAAGAACAGTTTCAGATTGGCGACAACCGGACGTTGGACGAGGCCATCGGCTGGTTGCTGTCGCGCGACTTCATCCCGTCGTTCTGCACGTCCTGCTATCGGGTGGGTCGTACCGGCGAGCATTTTATGGAATACGCGATACCCGGCTTCATCGGTCGTTTTTGTACACCCAACGCCATCATGACGTTGGCCGAATACCTGAAGGACTATGCCGGCGAACGGACGCGGAAAGAGGGGGAAGCCTTGATTGCGCGCGAGTTGGCCAAGATGCCGGAAGACGAGATGAAACGCAGTCTGTTGGAACGTCTGCGTAATCTGGCCGAGGACGACAAACGCGACCAATTGTTTTAAAGTCCGTGGACGATAAAAAAAAGGAGAGGGTTCGCCTCTCCTTTTTTTATGCCGAAGCTACGGTTAGCGGCTCATCATCTGCTGGTTGAGTTCATACAGATGCGTTTTGCCGAATTTGGCGATACGTTCGGCAATCGCGCCCGCCGTTTCTTCCTCCTCGATCTGTTCGCGGACGAAGTCCCAGAAGAACAGCTCGGTGGCCTTGTCCTTTTCGGCTTCCGCCAGCGTGACGAGTTGGTCGATCATTTTCGATACCTTGCATTCGTGGGCGTAAACGGCTTTGAACACATCGGCCAAATCCTTCCACGTGTTCGGCGTGTCTTCGGCCTTGCCCAGCACAACGGTGCCGCCGCGTTTCATAAGGTAGGACGCCATCTTGTAGGCGTGTTCGTTTTCTTCTTCGGCCTGTTTGCGGAGCCAGTGGGCAAAGCCGTCCAAACCGTCTTTCTCGCAGTAGAACGACATGGCCGTGTAGAGGCGGGAAGACCAAAATTCAGCGGTAATCTGTTGATTGATCGCTTTCTCAAGTTTCTTTGTGAGGTTCATGGTTTTATTGTTTTAGAGATTTATAGTTCCTTGGTTTGACGTTTTGTCGGTGGGGGCGAACGGCCAACCCAACAGGCTGAGAAACAGTTGCTCAAATTGACGGGCCTGATAGTCGCGGCGGTAGCGGGTACGGACTTCCGGATTTCCGGCGATATGGGTATAACCTTGGGATTGCCATTGCTCATAGGCTTTTGAGAGTAAAGCCTCGATGTCCTCCTTAGTGGAGGCGTCGCATCCTTGTCCGCTTTCACGCAACAGGTCGGCTATCGGACCTTCGGCATCGCGGAGACAGAGAATCGGTTTCTCAACGCCCAAGGCCTCAAACAGTTTGGTCGTGAGGATACCTTGCGGACGTCGGTCGGCGGCCTTTTGGAAAAACCAACGCCAAGGGCGGTAGAGGTGGCTTTGGGCGGGTTGACCGACGGATTGGCCGGGTTGGGACGCCCGGTTGTTTAAGACCAATAGAACGGACGCCCGGTTCAGGACGGCCGGGATTTCATCGGATGGGATGTAGTCATGCAGTTGCAGGATGCCGTTGGACAATAGGTCGGGGCACATCCGGTTCGCCAGTTCGCCCAGCAGACGCTGGGAACGGGCGTCGCAATAAAAGACCATCCGGACCGCTTTGGCCCATTCGGTTCGCTCGCGGCGGCCGTTGGCTACGGTTTCGAACAGCAGGCTCGGATCCATCTGGCATAGGCTCAAGATACGTCCCGTATAGACGATGCGGAACGTATCGGTCGGTTGAGGTTTGAAACGATAGAGTGCGGGGTCGTAACCGTTGGGTATCAGGGCTACGTTTTCGGGGCGGTGGATGGCGTGCCCCAAAAGGGCGGTATGCCAGCGGGAAACGGTCGTTACGGCCGTGGCCCGACGTAGCAGGCGGTTACGTTTTTGAATTTGTGAAACACCCCAGAGCCGGCCGAGGATTTGTTCCAGACCGCCCAGACGGGGCAGCGGCCGCGCGATGAAACTGCAGTCCGGATATTGTTCGATGATGTCGCGGTGGTCGGCGACCCATGGCAGACCGTAGTGCCGGGCGATGCGGGCGGCAACGGGAAGCGGGAACGTGCGGTAGGCACTGCTCAGGATTAGGTCGAACGGACGCTTCGCGCAGAGGTCGGCAGCCATCCGGTACAGGACTTTCGTTTTGCGGTGCCGGCCGAAATGAGCTTTGAAGAAGTTCGGGAACGCCTGTTCGTAGACCTCGGTCGACGTCCGTAAAAAGGCGAAGGCACCGTCGTCGAAATTGGTCTCGGTCACGACCGTCACTTCATGGCCGAACGCTTGCAGGTAGCGGGTCAGATAACCCATGCGGGGGGCGAAAGCCGGTGGAAACAAATCGCATACCAATAAAATACGTAGATGCGGTTTGTAAGTGATATCCTGTAAACGAGCCATATAGGCACAGGCTTCAGCATAGAGCCGCATCGGTGTATCGTAGGCGATGCGGGCGGATTCCAAGCCGGGGATGGCGGGCGTATCGGTGTCCGTGTCGCCGTGCATGAACGACGTATTGTGCCAAAGCAGGCAGGCTTCGCCGCCCACGGCATGGGCGCGGTCGAGCAGTTGAAACAGCGTCTGCCGTGCCTGCGTCTCGTCCAAGTGCATATAACGCGGGTTAAACAGCGTGTTTTCCATGCAGAGCAACGGGTGGTAGGTCACGGGTGTCAGCCGGCGGGCGGCCGGATCGATGGCGCGCACGGGGCGCGCCGTCCCAAGGCGGAAGCCCGCCGTATCGGCAAAACCCATCGTAAAGTCGTCGGTAAGGCCGTTTTGTGCCAAGAAAGCGACTTGGGACGGTTGGGTAAAGCGCAGATAGTGGTGGCGCGTGTAACGCACGTCCACGCCCCAGGCTTTCTCCAAATGCCGTTTCTCTTTGCCGATACGTTCCGGCCGCCCGCCGGCCGTATAGGAGACGTGCAGGCCGAGGGCCGCGCCCTGCCGCAACAGGCGGTCGCGCAGGCGGCGCAACGCGCGGCTACGGAGGCGGTAACGCGGTTTATCGTAGCGGTCTTTTCCGAGTGATTTTATGAAGTAAATATCCTGAACGACAGGATTTGAAGTATCTTTATTTAAAGTTGTTTTCAAGCTGTTGTCCAGGGCGCCGATCGTAGTGAAAGTATCGTATGGATCACGGGCGTTTTCGCCGAACCAATGGGCGAAAGTCCTACGTAAGCCGCGCCCGTCGCGCAAGGAACGCAACAGGCCTTTGGCCGAACGGTAAAGGAAGGGCGCGTCCACGTCGTGGGTCAGGTAGATACGTCTAAGGCCGGGCTGCCAGGCTTGCGACGGGGCGGTGTCCGCAGTGGCGGTTCCCTCGGCCATCAGTTCGTCCACGCGGGCTTTGAGCCACAGGCCGTATTCGTCCACAATCGGGCGGTGGAGTAAGCCGGCGCGCGCCGCCCAGCTCTCGCTTCCGGGAAAACGGCCGTGCGCGTCGCGGACCGTCGGCCGCATCCATTCCTCGTAGCGGCTCAGCATAAAGTAGGCGGCCGCTACGAAATCGGCGTGCAGGACCAGCGTTTCGCCTTGGGCGTGCGCGTACCGTGCCATACGGTTTTCACCGAATGGCACGGGCAGCCCGTCCAGCAGGGCGGGCTGCGCCGGCGGCAGGCTGCGGGGCGTGCCGTAGTCGGCCTGAAAAAAGGCGGAGGGCTTGATAACGAGCGTATAACGCGGCCACTCGGCTTCGTCGGCCGTATAGCCTATCCGGCTCAGGTAGAACGGGTCGTCCCGCAACAGAAACGAAAGGGTATAGCGTACGGTTTCTTCCATGGCACTACGGTTTTGGCCGGCGGTGTGTCGTCTGCCCGTGGATGAGTCGGCTTAGCTTGCGCCAGGCCCGTTTGCACAGCCCCGGACGGCGGCCGCTGAGCGTGATATAGGGACGGGGTGTCGCGCCGAATCCTTGGAAGAATTGCGCGATGCCCTCAATCATAGAGCCTTCGAAATCGAATACGTCGCAGAAGCCGGTGCAATGCGCGATGGCCTTGAACAATACGAGCGTCTGGGCATGGGCGTGGGGCGGCTTCTGCCGCAGGCTGCCCCCGGCCACGTAGTAGGCCGTGTCGCCCTGCCAGGCCACAAAGGCCGCCGACAGCAACCGCCCGTCGGGGGCGTAGCCGCCCCACAGCAGACCTTGCCGCCTTTGGCGGGCGGTTTCGATGAGCCGCGTCAGGCAGGCGGTTTCCGTTTCGGACGTATGGCGTCCACGGGCGGCAAAGGTCTGCCGGTACAGCCGGCAGAAATCCGCTGTGGAACAAGGTTTTACCGTAATTCCGCCGGCTTCGGCCAGATGGAGGCGCCGCCGGCTGTCCCGGCCCATGCCCGTCCGCAAGGCCGTTTCCACGGCCGCCGTATCGCCCTGTTCCCGCCAGGCCCGCAGGTTCTCCAAACGGTAGGAATAGCGGACGTGCAAATCCAGGTCGCGCCAGTAAAACGGCTGCGCCTGCCGCTGTTGGGTCGGGAATTGCAGATAAACGTAGCGGTAGCGGCTCAGGGCCGTGGCCAAATCGGTCAGAATTTTGTGCTCTTTCGTTTGATTGTCAGGCGATAGCCAAATGGCCGTATGTTGGGTAAACAGCGCGTTCCGCACCGTGTCACCGTAGGGCGTATGGATGGGCATGGCCGCCAAAGGCAGGCCGTTTCCCGCCTCGATGGCCGTCCAATCCGGCGCATCGGGAACGGTCAGCACCGTCCAGGCCTCCGGACAGGCCGCATCCAGCCACCAGGCCTGCGCGAACAGCGGAATGCCGTGCCCTTGCGGGCGGGCGCACAGCGCGCGGTAGAACCCTCGCCGGAGGTCGGCTTCGCTATTGGTTTTTATATTGCAGGACTTCGTCATGGAAATAACGTATCGAAACGCCGGCAATGCGGAACATCTCTTCCGACTCTTCGCCGGCATGGTAGCGGTATTCGCAAATCACGTCCCGTATGCCGCAGTTGATGATGAGCATGGCGCAGGTACGGCAGGGGGTCATCGTGCAGTAGAGCGTCGCACCCTCCAGCGCGATGCCGCGCTTGGCCGCCTGGCAAATCGCGTTCTGTTCGGCGTGTACGGTGCGTACGCAGTGCGTCGATGTGTGGCCGTCTTCATGCACCATCCGCTTGAACAGGTGGCCCACCTCGTCGCAGTGCGGCAGATGGGCGGGGGAGCCCACGTAACCCGTCACGAGAATCTGTTTGTCTTTGACGATGACGCAGCCGCTCTTGCCGCGGTTGCAGGTGGCGCGTTGCGCCACGCTGTGGCACAGCCCCATAAAATATTCGTCCCAGTCGGGGCGCGGCTTGTAGGCCGAGAGCGCCTGCTCTATTTGTGCGTGCAGGTAGGCGAGGCTGCCGCTGTTGTCCAATTTGGCGTCGGCCATCGCCATGCAGGCGGAGAGGTTCTGCTTGGTCGGGTCGGCGTTGTTCATCTCGCGCGCCTCATTGGCCTTGAACGTATCGAAATCCACGTGGTCGGTGGCCGAGCCGCGTTCGGTGATACGGCGGTAGCGCGTGTCTATCGGGGCGTCCACCGACAGGAGCAGGAAGCGGCGGTTCGGGTCGGCTTCGGCCTTTTTCCGCAAGGCCTCCACCTCGGCCGTGGCGCGTATGCTTTCGATGATGGCGTTCTGTCCGCCGGCCACGGCCTGTTCGAACAGTTGGTCCACGATATACGACGCGCCGTGTTCGGCCCGCAGCCGGTTGGCGGTTTCCGTCATGCTGTCGCGGTCTACAGCCAGCCCGTTTTTCTGAATCTCCGCCGTCAGGAAATCGCGTACCGAAAAGTGTTTGAACTGCAAATGCGATACGATATAGTCCACCACCGTACCCTTGCCGGCGCCCAAGGTGCCGGTAATGCCAATCACGACCATACTACTATTTTATATTATCCGTATTATCCGTTTGCAAAAACTTAAGCCCGCGCGCGATGGCCTCCATCTGTATCAGCAGGTCGCGCTTCGGCTTGCGCGGCGAGTACAGGTAGGCGTCCATCATCAGGACGCGGTTCTGCGCCGTATCCACCAAAACGTAGTTCACGAACGGTCCGCCCATGAAGTCCCCCTTCAGTTTCCAAAGCCCCCTCGTCTCTACGGCGTAGCGGCCGTCGATTTGAATCGGACGGCTTTCGGGATACACGTCCGGATAGCCGGTCTCGGTCGTCATATACGAACCGTCGAGCGGGCCGGGGATATTGGCAACCATTTCGTTACGTTTTTTCAAAATGTGCGGTAACGTAAACGTCTCGGCATCGGTATAGGGGTAAATCTGGAACACGATGCCTTGTCCCGCGTATTTGCTTTCCTTACGTATCCAGGCAAAGTCCTTCCGCATCGAAGCGAATTCGAAACCCTCCGGGAAGATGAGCGAAAAACCGTAGTGCTTTTCGAGGTTGCGGCTCAGGTCGATGTTTTCGCCTTTTTTGAACACCCGTTGGATACGCTCGTATTCCTTTTCGTAGATATTATGCCGGATGAAGGCCTTGTAGCGGCTGAACAGCGAGTCGAACTGGCCGCTGTTTTTCACCTTGAACCAAAATACGACCTGGGGGATGGCCCACCGGTTGGCGCTCATTTCCACCGAAGGCTGTTCGAGCGCGGCATCCACCTCTATGCCGAGGATGTTGCGGTGGTGCATGAACATCGGGTTGTCCTTGAACGCTTCGGGCTGTATGTTGGCTAGCGTGAAACGCGGTTCGGCCTGATTCAGGAGCGGTTGCGGTTCCATGAACCACGCCTGCAGGCTGTCGCGGAACAGATTTTCGTAATACGCTTTGGGGCAGACGACGATGATTTCGCAGGTCTTGCCGCCCGAACCGGGCAGGCTCTGTTTGACGGCGGTTTTGGCGTCCGCCTTTTTATCCGTCTGCGGGTGGCAGGCCGCCAAGCCGAGCGAGAGCGCGCCGGCCAAGCACGCCAAGGCGAGGATTCGGTTCATACCAATACGTTTAGGTTTCTGCAAATATAGCGTAAATCGGGCGGGGATGCAAATCAAGGCAGTAAATCCGGAATGCGGCGCGCGTCGAACGCCTCCGTCAACAACCGGCGGTTTTCAACGTCTGCAACTTGTAATAGGCATCGATGATGCCGCCGTAGGTGGGTGGAAACGGCACTTGGAAACTTGAATCTGAATACCCGAAGGTAACATAAAATGTTTATCTTTGCAACGCTAAACAAAAGTCGAGCATGATATTCGTAAGGGATAAAGGGCAGATGTGCAACAATCTGTTGCAATACGGTCACCTCTACGCCTGGGGGCGGGAAAACGGCCGTCGCACCTGCTCGATGCGTTTCGCTTACAAATATCAATATTTCCATATCTGTCATACGCCGTGGCATCATTTCGCCACTTATTTTATGGCCAAGATTGCCGCAAAGGCGGGATGCTTGCCGGTGGTGAATTTCGATCGGTTGGAGGCGCAGGAAGAGAATGCCGCCCGCTTGCTGAGTAAGCGTCATGCGGTGGCAGAGGGGTGGTTTGTTAGATTTTATGATTTGTTTATCAAATGTTTATCAAATATTTGCCGGAAATAAAGGCCTTGTTTGCGTTCTTGCCGGCGATCCGGACGGCCGTTGCAACGAAAATGGCGGGTTGCAAGGATGCGGAGGTGATGAATATCGGCCTTCATGTACGGCGGGGAGATTATGCCCGTTGGTATGACGGACGTTATTTGTTCAGTGACGCGCAATACCTGGAGGTGGTCGGGAAGATAGCCTCGCTTTATCCGGACAAACGGAAAGTTGTTTGGGTCTGCACGAATGATATGGCCTTGGATGGCGAGGCGTTTACCCGGACGCTTTCCGCCAAGGGTATTGAAACGCGTTTTCCGAAAGGCAATCCGGGCGAGGATCTCTGCCTGTTGTCGGAATGCGATGTGCTGGCAGGCCCGCCAAGTACGTTTTCGCTGGTGGCCGCCATGTACCGGGATATTCCGTTGTATTGGATTTCTGATCCGGCCGCGGCTGTAACCTCCGATAGTTTCGCCCGTTTTTCAACGCTTTTCCGTGAGATACTTTAAGACTAAACATATAACGACATGATTAAAAAGGTTAAGCACGCACTGATTTCGGTGTTTCACAAAGAAGGTCTGGACGAATTGTTGGAGGCCTTGAAGGCGAACGGCACGCATATCTATTCGACGGGCGGTACGTATCAGTACCTGCTGGACAAGGGGATGGACGTGAGTACGGTGGAATCGTTGACGACCTATCCCTCCATCCTGGGCGGCCGCGTCAAGACGCTGCACCCGATGGTGTTCGGCGGCATCCTCGGCCGGCGCGAAGAGGCGCAGGACATGGCCGAAATGCAGCAGTACGGCATGCCGGAAATCGATATGGTGGTCGTGGACCTCTATCCGTTCGCGCAGACGGTGGCCGATGGCGGTACGGAAGCGGAAATCATCGAGAAAATCGACATAGGCGGCGTTTCGTTGATTCGGGCGGCCGCCAAGAATTTCAAAGACGTGCTCATCGTGCCGTCAAGCAAGGCTTACGCCAAGACGGCCGAATGGTTGCGCCGTCAGGGCGGGAGCACGCTGGAACAGCGGGCGGCTGCGGCGGCCGAGGCCATTGCGGAGACGTCGGCCTACGACGGTTTGATTTCGCGGTGGATGCTGAACCGCTACGGGGCGGCCGATGCCGCGCAGGGCGCGGCGGAACCCGCCGATTTGCCTTGGCCGGCCGAACAGACCCCGCTCCGCTACGGCGAGAACCCGCATCAGAAGGGCTTTTTCAAAGGGCGTCTGTCGGAGGCCTTCACGCAACTCCACGGCAAGGAAATCTCCTACAATAACTTATTGGACATCCATGCGGCTTTCGAACTCATCGGCGAGTTCGCGCGTCCGCAGGACGCGCCGGCCGCCCCGTATGCGGTGGCCATCATCAAGCACAGCAACCCCTGCGGTTTCGCCTGCCGTCCGAGTTTAAAGGAAGCCTACGAGACGGCCTTGGCCTGCGACCCGGTTTCCGCTTTCGGCGGCGTCGTGGTCTGCAACGCCCCGGTTGACCTGCCCACGGCCACGGCCATGAACAGCCTGTTCATCGAGGTGCTTATCGCGCCGGGCTATGCGCCCGAAGCCCTGCAATTGCTGCAAGGCAAGAAAAACCGCGTCATCCTGCAAGCGCCCTCGTATCGGTTGCCGTCCCATGTGCTACGTTCGTGCGTCAACGGCTATCTCGTTCAGGAACGCGACACGCGCGTGGACGAAGCCGCCGACAACAAAGTCGTCACCAAGGCGCAACCCTCCGACAGGGAACTGCGCGACCTGCATTTCGCCAACATTCTGGTCAAGCACTGCAAGTCGAACGCGATTGTCATCGCCAAGGACGGCCAGCTGCTGGCGGCCGGCGTAGGGCAGACCTCGCGCGTGGATTCGCTCAAGCAGGCCATCGAGAAGGCGCAGCGTTTCGGCTTCGACCTCAAGGACGCCGTCTTGGCCTCCGATGCGTTCTTCCCGTTCAGCGACTGTGTGGAAATCGCTTCGCAGAACGGCATAGAGGCGTTCATCCAGCCCGGCGGCTCGGTGCGCGACCAGGAGTCGATTCAGTATTGCGATGAACACGGCCTCAAAATGGTCTTCACGGGCTTGCGTCATTTCAGACACTGATGCTGTCGATACTCATTCCGACTTATAGGCGCGACTGCCGGCCGCTCGTGGAGCGGATGCGGCTTTGTGCGGAACGGATCGGTCTGCCTTATGAGATTCTGGTGGCGGACGATGCTTCGCCGGAAACCTACCGGATGCAAAACCGGGAGATAGGCTGTTGGCCGAATTGCCGTTATGTTCAGTCCGACCTCAATCTCGGCCCGGCCCGTATCCGCAATCTGTTGGTGGCGGAGGCACGTTATCCGTACTTGCTTTTTCTGGACGCGGATGTCATGCCGTTGTTGGAGGATTTCTGCGAAGTCTATCTGGCGGCGGTACGGGCGTTGTCGTGTACGGATGGTTTTCCGGAACCGGCGTCGGACGACGCCGGGGCGTTTGTCATCTGCGGCGGTTTTGTCTATCCGCGCCGGACGGTGCCGGTACATGCGGTCTTGCGGCACAAGTACGGGATACGTGTGGAAGAGCGTACCGCCGCCCGGCGGAACAGGCATCCCTACCGGGATTTCATCAGTATGAATTTTCTGTCTACGCACCGTTGTTTCGAGCAGGTGTCGTTCGATACGAACTTCCACCAATACGGCTATGAGGACACGTTGTTTGGCCTGCAATTGGCTGAAGCTGGCATCCCGATACGGCATATCGACAACCCGGTCTGCCATCTGGTGGAAGAGGACAGCGCGGCCTATTTGAAGAAAATCCGTCGGGCGGTACGCAATGCGGCGGCGCAGGAGGCACGGCTCGGTGAGGGGGTGCGGCTGTTGCGTTGGTACGACCGTCTGCATCGTTGGGGATTGGTCGCGCCGATGGCCGTCTTGTTCTGTTTGACGGAAAAAGGGGTGGAACGGCAGCTCTGCGGCCGGCATCCGTCGTTGAAGCTGTTTGCGTTCTATAAACTGGGCTATCTTTGCCGGTTGAAACGTAATCCGGCCTTGGTCGAATCCGAGCAATGACGCGTCTTGTACGGCCATAGGTGGGAAATATCCCGTAGGCTTTTTCTGAAAGCCTTGTATTTGTGCTTTATAAAAGCTATCTTTGCACGAAAGGTGTTCAGTGTACGTTTTTTACACAAACGCCATATTGTTAAAAGATTAATATTGTCTATAAATGAGTCTGTTCTCTTTTATGACGCGTGAAATCGCGATTGACCTCGGAACGGCCAACACGATTATCATGTATAACGACAAGGTGGTGGTGGACGAACCGTCCATCATCGCGCTGGAACGCTCGACGGGCAAGGTGTTGGCCGTCGGCAAGCACGCCATGCTCATGCAGGGCAAGACGCCCGAACACATCAAGACGATCCGCCCGATGAAGGACGGCGTTATCGCCGACTTCCAGGCGACCGAAAGCATGATGCGGGAATTGATCAAGAAAGTGCCGGTCAAGAAAAGCCTGTTTCCGCCGGCGCTCAAGATGGTGATTTGTATTCCGTCCGGTATCACGGAGGTGGAGGAACGCGCCGTGCGCGACTCGGCCGAGCAGTCGGGCGCGCGGGAAGTGCGTCTGATTCACGAGCCGATGGCGGCCGCCATCGGTATCGGCTTGAACGTGCTCGAACCCCACGGCAACATGATTGTGGACATAGGCGGCGGTACGAGTGAAATCGCCGTTATCGCGTTGGGCGGTATCGTGAGCAACAAGTCGATTAAAATCGCCGGCGACGACTTCAATCAGGACATCAAGGACTATATGCGGGCGCGCCACAACATCAGCATCGGCGATTCGACGGCCGAACGCATCAAGATAGAGGTGGGCGCGGCCATGCCGGAACTGGAAACGCCGCCCGAAGAATACGCCGTGCAGGGACGTGACCTGCTGACGGGTATCCCCAAGGAAATCATCGTCAACTATACCGAAATCGCGCACGCGCTCGACCGCTCCATCCTCAAAATCGAAGCGGCCGTTTTGAACGCGTTGGAAATGACGCCGCCCGAACTGTCGGCCGATATTTTCAAGACCGGTATCTATCTGGCCGGCGGCGGCAGTCTGTTGCGTGGCTTGGACAAGCGTTTGGCCATCAAGACCAAGTTGCCGGTACACCTCGCCGAAGATCCGTTGCGGGCCGTGGCGCGCGGAACGGGTATCGCGTTGAAGAATTTTGACAAATTCACGTTTTTGATTAAATAACATTGAATGCGTTTTGGCAAATAATCAAGCGGCACGCCTATATCGGGCTGTTTGTCGTATTGATGCTTGTTTCCCTGCAGCTCTTTTTCCGACATCATGACTACCAGCAGAGCATGGTGCACGGTTTCGGTTTGGAATTGCAGGGCGGCATGAATGCCTCCACCCAACGCATCCGTCAATTGTTTTATCTGCGTCAGACCAACGCGGCGCTGCAGGCTGAGAACGCCGAGCTGCGCGCCTTGGTCGAGATGTCGCGCGTGCCGCTGGCCGGGGCCGACAGTACGGTCACGGACAGCCTTTACCGTCAACTCTACACGTATCTGCCCGCGCAAATCCTCTACAATTCGACTGACTTGAAGAACAACTACCTGTTGCTGAACGTCGGCAGCCGGGACGGAGTGTTTCCGGGCATGGCCGTCATCGCGCCGCAGGGCATCGTCGGCATCATCAAGGACGTATCCTCGCATTTCTCATCGGTGTTGTCGATATTGCACAGCCAAAGCAAGGTCAGCGTGCGCCTGAGTTCGGAAGCCTACAGCGGTTCCCTGTATTGGAACGGCCGGGCGTCCGATATGGTCGAGTTAGACGAGATTCCGTCGCACGTCGATGTGCGTAAGGGCGAAAAGGTGGTGACGAGCGGTTATTCGCTCTTTTTCCCGGCCGGCATCGAGGTGGGGCGCGTCGTGGACGTGCTGTCCAAGCCGGGCGACGAATTCCAGCGTCTGAGCGTGCGCTTGGTGCGGGATTTCAAGGCGCTGGACCGGGTTTATGTCGTCAAGAATTTGGATAGGAGCGAACTGGATAGCCTGATGACGGGCGATATGGCCGTGTGGCCGCTCCGTCAGGTGGAGGAAGAAACGGAGGAATAGAAAGGAAAGCGATGCGGACGTTGGTTGGAAAAAATATAATACGCTTCATCTTCTTGGTGCTGTTGCAGGGTTTGGTGATTTCGCACATCCCGTTGCCCCTGCATCTGCAACTGTTCGTGTCGGTGCTGTTCATCCTGTTCCTGCCGTTCGGCATGCGGGCGTGGCTGGGATTGCTGTTCGGCTTCCTGTGCGGTCTGTGTGTGGACACGTTGACGGGTACTTGGGGCATGCACGCGGCGGCGGCAACGACGGCCGCCTTCGTGCGCGAACTCTATACGCGCTTCAACGAACGCTACGGGCGGGAGGCGGAAACGGAAACCATCACGCCGACGCTCTCGCGCATGGGCTTGCCCGATTTCTCGGCCTATGCGGCCATGGTCATTCTAAGCTACCACATTGTCTTTTTCGCGCTGGACGCTTTCCAACTTTGGGATTTCTCCACCTTCGGCATCATGCTCGGCAGCGCGTTGCTCTGCTATATCTGCGCCTTCCTTTCGCAGAAGTGGTTCGCGCGTTAACCTTAATCGTCAGAAGACGCGATACCAGAAAGTTTCGTTTTTGAGCCGGATTTTTCGGGCCGAGCGGACGGCTTTGGCCAACGGCAGGAACGTCTTGTAACGTGTCTGCTCTAAGAACGACTGCCCGTCGGGTTCGCCCTTGGCCGCGCGGAAGAATAGAAAGAGGAAAGGGTCGCTTTGGGCTTGGAGCCATTCGGCGGCTTTGGGTTCGTCATTCAGCGCGTTGGCCAAAACGCCCAATTCAGAGAAACGGTAGCGCAACAGCCACAGGACGGCTTCGCGGTCGCCCTTGACGGCGTTGACGAAAGCCGCCCATTCGGGATGGGTTTTCAGCAGGGCATCGAACACACGGTCGTTGCCGTCTAACGCCCGGATGACGTCGGCATAGACTTCGGCGGGATATTCGGTGATGTACATTTCAATAGTAGTATTGGACGGGCGGGGTGCCGGCGGCGCGCAAGCGGTGCGCCAGGTCGGCCAACTCGGCCTCGCTCAGTTTCTGCAATTCCTTTTCGGGCGTCTCGCGGTCCAGACCGTAAATCATCAGGTCGGCGGGCTGCACGTAAAGCACCTGTCGGATATAGGCGGCGAGTTCGTCGCCGGTCGTGTTGTCGATGGGCGCGCCGCCGGCACGGCCGCGGAAGAACAGCGTCTGCAACGTGAAAGGATAGGGCAGGTCGTGCAGGTTCTCGATGAGTTGGGCATAGGCGGCCGTGATGTCCGCGGCCGTCGGCGTTTCACGCCGCCCCGCCACCTCGCCGATCGGCAGCGTGGGGTCGGCGAGCCGCAGGCCGTTGATGCGGCCGTAGAGTTCGCTCGTGCCGGCGTCTAATTTGAGGATGCGCTTGTCGGCCCGCCCGATGGCGCGTCGGATGTCCGGCAGGCCGAGCCGGCTGGCGTTGGAGATGACCGACACGGGCGTATGCGGCGTATGGCGTTGGCGCAACGTGCATACGATGTCCATGATGGTCTCGAACTGCGGGTGCAGCGTCGGTTCGCCATTGCCCGAGAACGTGATGGAGTGCAGGGGGCGGCCCTCCGCTTTCAGCGCGCGCAGCCGTTCGTCCAAGGCCTTCTCTATCTGCGCCGGGGTGGGCAGGCTCCGGATTTCCTCCTCGTCGGGTCGGTTCAGGCCGCATTCGCAATAGACGCAGTTGTAGTTGCAGATTTTGTGCGAGCAGGGCAACAGGTTGACACCCAAGGAGGTGCCGAGGCGTCGGCTTTGGATGGGGCCCGAAATGCAGTGTGCGTGTAAAAACATGGGGTTATGCGTTTTCGCCGGGTGTGTCTTGCGGCAGGCCATCGCCGTCTTCGGGCGAGAGCCAGTGGCAGGCGGTTTGGTGCTTGAGCCACGTAATCTGCCGTTTGGCATAGCGGCGGCTGTTCATTTTAATGAGTTCGACGGCGGTCTCGCGGTCGATGCGGCCGTCGAAATACGCGAACCATTCGCGGTAGCCGACCGTCTGTAAGGCCGGCAGGTCTTTGTGCGGATAGAGCGCACGCGCTTCTTCTTCCAGACCGGCCGTCAGCATGGCGTCCACGCGGCGGTTGATGCGGTCGTAGAGTTCGGTGCGCGGCCGGTTCAGCGCGTACCGCTTGATGGCGAACGGCCGTTCGGCGGCGGCTTTCTTGCGGAAAGAGGAGTAGGGCTGGCCCGTCAGATAGCAGACTTCCAACGCGCGCCGCAACCGCACGGGGTTGCAGAGGTCGGCCTGGCGGTAAAAGACGGGGTCGGCGATGCGCAAGGCCTGCCGCAAGCCCTCTATGCCTTGTGTTTCATAGAGCTCAATCAGTTGCGCGCGGAGGCCGGGGTCGGCGTCCGGCAAATCGTCCAAGCCTTTGCAGACGGCCTGCACATAGAGGCCCGAACCGCCCGTCAGCACGAGCGCGTCGTGGGTCTCGAAGCCGGTCGCGATGGCCTGCAAGGCTTCTTTTTCGTAGTGGGAGACGCTGTAATAGTCGTGGATGCTCCGGTGGGCGATGAGCCGGTGCGGCACGGCGGCCAGTTCTTCCGGTTCGGGACGCGCCACACCGATGCGCATTTCGCGGTACACCTGCCGCGAGTCGGCCGAGATGATGACGGTGCCGAGATGTTGCGCCCACGCGATGGCCAAAGCCGTCTTGCCCACGGCCGTCGGGCCTTCCAAAACCCATAGCGTCTTCATCGTCAGGCTTTTTTGATGCCGAGTTCTTCGGCGGTCTTGAGCATGAACGCCCAGGCAGCCTCCCGCTCGTTGGGGATGAGGCCGTCCAAAATCGCGTCCTTGATGCGGCTCTTGATTTCGCCCACCTCGTGACAGGGCGGGATTTGGAAATAGTCCATGATGTCGTTGCCGCTCACGGGCGGTTGGAAGTTGCGGATGCGGTCCTTTTCCTCTATTTCCCGCATCTTCTGTTCCACGAGTTCGAAATTCTGCTTGAACCGCTTTACTTTTTCGGGAATCTTGGACGTGATGTCGGCCTTGCAGAGCGTCATAAGGGCTTCGGTATCCTCGCCGGCTTCGAACAGCAGGCGGCGGACGGCCGAGTCGGTCACTTCGTCTTCCACAAGCGCGATCGGGCGCAGGTGCAACGCGACGAGTTTCTGCACGAACTTCATCGGTTCGCCCAGCGGCAGCTTGAACCGCCTGAAGATGCCGGGCACCCATTTGGCGCCGAGGGCTTCGTGGCCGCGGAACGTCCAGCCCTGTACGGGGTCGAACCGCTTGGTGCGCGGCTTGGCGATGTCGTGCAGCAGGGCGGCCCAGCGCAGCCAAAGGTCACCGGAGGCATAGGCCACGTGGTCGAGCACGCCCAGCGTGTGTTCGAAATTGTCTTTGTGGCTTTTATTGCCGCGTTTCTCCACGCCTTTGAGCGCGTCCATCTCGGGAAAGAGGCGCGGGAGCAGGCCGGCCGCGTCCAACAGTTTGAAGCCGTAGGACGGTTGCGGCGCGAGCATGATTTTGTTCCATTCTTCGGTGATGCGTTCGGCCGAAAGGATTTCCACACGGTAGGCGTTGCGGCGGATGGCTTCGAACGTATCGGCGTCGATGTCGAAATAAAGCTGGGTGGCGAAGCGGATGGCGCGCAGCATGCGCAGCGGGTCGTCGCTGAACGTGATGTCGGGGTCAAGCGGGGTGCGCAGCAATCCGTCCTGCAAGTCCTGTAGTCCGTTAAACGGGTCAACCACAGTGCCGTATCGCTCCTTATTTAAACTGATGGCTAAAGCGTTTATCGTGAAGTCGCGCCGCTTTTGGTCGTCTTCCAGCGTGCCGTCTTCCACAATCGGTTTACGTGAGTCGCGGCGGTAGGATTCCTTGCGCGCGCCCACGATTTCGATTTCGGTGTCGTGGTATTTGAAGCGCGCCGTGCCGAAGTTCTTGAATTCGGTCACCGTGGGACGGTACCCCTCCGTTTCGGCGATATGGGCACTGACCTTGCGGGCGAAATCCAAGCCGTTGCCCACCACCACGCAGTCGATGTCGGGCGAGGGGCGGTTCAGCAACAGGTCGCGCACGTAACCGCCGATAACGTAAATCTCGATGTTTTCACGTTCAGCCGTTTCGCTGAGGCGTTTGAAAACGGGGTGACTCAGTTTTTCGCTTAAATTCATACGGCAAATATATGTATTTATTGATAATTTTCGTAAATTCGCACTTTATTGCTAAAAGAATTTTTTTTAATTAAACAACAAAGAATATGGCTGTTATCAGCAAAATCAGAAAGCATTCCGGTCTGATTGTAGCGGCAATCGGTATCGCGATTATCGGTTTCGTCGTGCAAGACGGTTTGGGCAACCGGCGGAACCGGGCTCCGTTTATCGCGGAAGTAGGGGGCGAAAAAGTTACCTATGCGACGTTTGATCAACACGTTAGTCAAATAACGGAACAATACCGCAACGCGCAGGGGGCCGACGTGAACCTCACGCCGGAGGATTTGACGCAAATCCGCAATATGGCCTGGGAACGTATCGTGACGGGTATTTTGATGCAGAAAGCCTGCGACCGTATGGGGCTGCAGGTAACGCCCGCCGAAATGAACGATATGTATTACGGCGAACACATCAGTCCGATTCTGTATCAGTATTTCGGCAATCCGGCCACGGGCGAATACGACCGTTCGCAGGTCATGATGCTCATTTCCAATTTCGACCAGCTTTCGCCCGAAGACCGTCAGGTGTTGAGCGAGGTGGAACGCATCGTCAAGGAAGAGCGTCTGAAAGAGAAATACTATTTCATGGTGGCGCAGGGCTTCTATGTGCCGACGGCTTTCGCCGCTGAACTCGCGCACCTGCGGGCCGACCGGGCGACGGCCGGTTACGCCTGCCTGCCTTACAGCGAGATTTCGGACAACGACATTACGCTGACCGACGCCGACTACCGTCGTTTCTATGAGGAGAACAAGCATAGCCTCAAACAGGAGAAGGCTTCCGTGGATATCGATTATGTAAGTTGGGACGTGATGCCGACCGCGGCCGATATCGCCGATATCGAACGCAACGCCGCCGAGGTGTTCGCCGAATTGCAGACCGAAGAGGATATTCCCGATTTCGTCATGACGGTTTCCGCCGACCGCTTCGACAGCGTTTACAAGACGCGTTCGGAAGTGGAACCCGGTTGGGATTCGTTGCTGTTCAACGCCCAACCCGGTACGAGCTTCGCGCCGCGCCGTGTGTTGCGGGCGTATCAGATGGCCAAGCTCATGGACGTGCAGATGCGTTCCGACTCCTTGCACGCCGCCCATATCCTGATTGCGTTCGGTCAGAACGCCCAAAACCGTCGTGACCGCGATGCGGCGCGTGCGTTGGCCGACAGCTTGAAACAGGTGTTGCAGGCCGCGCCCGACCGTTTGGCCGAATTGGCGGCGGCGTTCTCCGACGACCGCAGCGCGGCGCAGAACGGCGGCGATTTGGGCTGGCAGAAAGACGGCACGTTCGTCAAGCCTTTCAACCAGGCTTTGATCGATGGCCGGGTAGGCGACGTCACGGTGGTGGAAACGGCTTTCGGTTTCCATGTCGTGCGTATCATGGACAAGACCGCGCCGGTCAAGAAAGTGTTGGCTTGCGTGATTTCGATGCCGGTGGAACCCAGCATCGAAACGGCCAAGGACGTGTATGCGCAGGCGAGCCGCTTCCTGTCGCAGTGCAAGAACGGCGCCGATTTCGACTCGGTGGCGCGTCAGAACGGTATGCGCGTGCGCACGGCGACGCGTGTGGACGAACTGGCCGACCAGATGCCGGGTCTGACCAATGCGCGTGAAATCGTGCGTTGGGCCTACAACAAAGACAACAAGGCCGGCGACGTGGCGCAGGAAGTGTTTGAAATGGAGAACCGTTACGTGGTGGCCACGTTGAAGAAACGCCACAAGGAAGGCTATATGTCGTTGGCCGAGCTTAAGGATATGCCGCAGCTCGAATACCGTATCAAGCGCGATGTAAAGGCCAACCGGCTCATGGAAAAGGCCAAGGGCGCGGAGGGCAAGACGAGCGTGGCGCAGGTGGCCGAAGCCTGGGGCGTGACGGCTGACCAAGCCGAGAACGTGACGTTCAACGGCTATGCGTTCGGCACGCGCGGTTACGAACCGGTCTTGATCGGGACGTTGTTCGGCTTGAAGGAAGGCCAGCTGTCTAAGCCGGTCAAAGGCAACAGCGGCGTTTACGTATTGGCTTCGGAAGGCCTGACCGTTGGGGAAGGCGCTCCCGATATGATTCGTTTCCAGATGATGCAGTCGTTCCAGCAGCGCACGTTCAACTTCGTGCGGGCGGCTTTGGGCGAAGACTACGGCATCAAGGACAATCGCGCGATGTACTTCTAAGATAAACCGCAGAAAAAGGGAGGCTTTTTTGCCGAGGCCTCTCTTATCTGTTCAGGAGGCGGGGAGCAAGGGACCCGACTCTTCAAGGGAGGCCGTTCGGCCTCCCTTTCTTTATGTCCGTCGCTTCCGGGGGCGGTTCAAATCAATACAGCAGATAGCCGGCCAAGCCGGAGAGCAGAATCAGATAGACGGGGGATATCTTCTTGGAGAGGACGGCGGCCAGGGCCACGAGGCAGATGAGGCCGCTGCGCCAGTCGATGAAGTTCTGCGGGTTGAGCAACAGCAGGGCCGAGGAGAAAATCAGGCCGACGACGGCCGGTTTCAGCCCGTCGAGCACGGGTTGCAGATAGGGCAGACGGGCACGGCGTTGCGGGTCGAACAGGAATTTGAGCACCAGTATCATCAGGGCCAAGGAAGGCGCGCAGAGCGCAAGGCTCGTGAGGATGGAGCCCAAAATGGCGACATACACCGGATAGCCGGCTTGCAGGACGGCTTCATAGCCTACATAGGTGGCGCAGTTGATGCTGATGGCGCCCGGTGTCATTTGGGAAATGGCAATGAGGTCGGCGAAACGCGCGGCCGACAGCCAGCCGTAATGGTGTACGACCTCGTGTTCGATGAGCGAGAGCATGGCATAGCCGCCGCCGAAACCGAACAGGCCGATTTTGAAGAACGTATAGCAGAGTTGCAGGAATAACATGGCGGAGCGGGGTTAATCGGCCGGTGAGGCGGGTGGGGCGGCCTTCCCCTTGTGTGCGCGGCGGTAGGCCGTAAGGCCGCTGCCGAGGCCGACGGCCAGCAGCACCCATATCGGCGAGAACCGCAGCACCGTGATGCAGAGGATGGCGGCTAAGGCAATCAGTATATTCTTTATTTTCAAACCGGTGACACGCGCCATCTGAATGGCCGGCGCAAAGAGCAAGGCCACGACGCAGGGGCGGATGCCATTGAAAATCCGCACGAGCGCCGGATGCTGCCAATAGGCCGAAAAGACTGTGGCAATCAACAGGATGATGACGATGGAGGGGAGGATGGCGCCGGCACAGGCCGCCAACGAGCCCTTGAGCCCGCGCACCTTGTAGCCCGTATAAAGCGCCGTATTGAACACCAGCACGCCCGGCAGGCTCTGCACGAGCGTAATCGTGTCCCAAAAATCGGTATCGCTTAGATAGCGTTTGCGTTCCACCAATTCGCGTTGCAGGAGCGAAAGCATGGCGTAGCCGCCGCCGAACGTGAACGTGCCGGTTTTCAGAAAAGAGAAAAAGAGGGCCGGCAGGCCGACCCTCTTTTCCATTCCCGTCTGTGTCGCATCCACCGGCATGGGGTTATTGCGCCACTTGGGTTTCCGTATTCTGTTCCTTGCCGGCCGGCTTGTTGGCCTTGACCGTGAGCCCGCCGCCGTCTATCGCGAACGTCTCTTCGGCATGGTGCAGGGTTTGCAGGTCTTTTTCCGGCAGGCCTTTCACGTAGCGGTCAAGGAAGCGGAAGAAGCGGCGTTGCCACAGGATGCCGTTCTGCGGGCGCAGTACCCAGTGGTTTTCGTCCGGATAAATCAGGAGTTCGGCCGGGATGCCGCGCATGAGGGCGGCGTTGAAGGCGGCCATGCCCTGAGAGGCCACGATGCGGTAGTCTTTCTCGCCGTGGATGATGAGGATGGGCGTATCCCACTGGTCGATGAACAGGTGGGGGGACGTCGCGAACGAGCGCTGGGCCGTCGCGTTGTCCTTATCCCAATACGCGCCGCCCAAATCCCAGTTCGTAAACCAAAGTTCTTCGGTTTCCAGCGACTGTTGCGGCAGGTTGAACATACCGTCGTGGGCGATGAACGCCTTGAAGCGTTTGTTGTGGTGACCGGCCAGCCAATACACCGAGAAGCCGCCGTAGCTTGCGCCCACGCAACCCAGTTTGTCTTTATCTACATAAGGTTCCTTGCTCACGGCGTCGATGGCGGCAAGGTAGTCCTTCATGTTCTGGCCGCCGTAGTCACCGCTGATCTGTTCCAGCCATTCCTGGCCGAAGCCCGGCAAGCCGCGGCGGTTGGGCGCCACGATGATATAGTCGTTGGCCGCCATAATCTGGAAGTTCCAGCGGTAGCTCCAGAACTGGCTGACCGTGCTTTGCGGACCGCCCTGGCAATAGAGCAGCGTGGGGTAGGTCTTGGAAGCGTCGAAGTCGGGCGGGAAAATAACCCAGGTCAGCATCTGTTGGCCGTCGGTGGTCGGAATCCAGCGGGCTTCCACACGGCCCATCTTGATTTGCGACAGGAATTCCGTGTTGATGCGGCTGATTTGGGTCTGATTGGCGTTGATGTCCGGGTTCAGCAGGTCGATGGCGAAGATTTCCGAAGGCGCGGACATCGACATACGGACACCCAACAGCAGTTCGTCGGACACCGGATGGACGGCGGTATAGTCGTGCGTGCCGTCGGTCAGCATCTTGACCGGCATCTGACACGGAATCAAGCCGTCGGAGGTGCGTTTGGCCGCCGACATCGATTCGGCCGTCTGGTTTTCCAAGCTGCTCAGATCCATTTCGTAAATCTGCGACAGCGCATGATGGTTGCTGATGAAATAGAGCTTGCTGTCGTCCGCCCATTGGAGGCCTTCCACGTTTTGGTCGAAGTCGGGCGTCAGATAGAAACGGTTGCCGTTCTTCATATCCATAAGGGCCAGACGGATTTTGTCGGCCTCGTAGCCGTCGCGTTCCATGCTTTCCCAAACCAGATAGCGGCCGGAGGGCGAGAAGGCCGGGTTCATGTCGTAGCCTTTCATGCCCTGGGTCAGGTTCAGTGTCTGACCCGTCGCCAATTCGTAGCGGTAGAGGTCGGTGTTGGTCGAGAGCGCGTATTGCAGGCCCGTGAGTTTGCGCGACGTATAGACGATGAATTTACCGTCGGGGCTCCAGCAGAACTGCTCGCAGCCGCCGAAAGGCTTGACGGGGGATTCGTAGGGTTCGCCCGCCAGGATGTCGTCGCCGGGCGTCATTTTGCCCTGTTGCAGCGGCGACACAAAGATGTGCGGCGCCGTGAACACCCATTCGTCCCAATGGCGGTAGTTCATGTCGGTAAAGACCATGCCGGAGGTCTGCGGCAGGTCGGGATAGAGGTCGGCCGCCTGCGGTTTGACCTGTACCTGTTTGATATAGGCGATTTGCGTGTGGTCGGGGCTCAGGCTGAAGCCTTCGATATAGTCGTTCTCTTTCGACACCGTTTCGGCTTTCGGCTTGGCTTCCTGCGGGTTCATAAGGCAGATTTGGCCGTTTTTGAGGAAGTAGAGCGTTTCGTCATCCGCACCCCATACCAAATTGCCTTCCGATTCGGCGGTTTCGGTCAGTCTTCTCACGTCCGTGCCGTCGGTCCGCATGAGATAGAGGTCGGTATTGCCTTTGTTTTCCTTGACGCTGAAATAGCGCACGCTGTAAACGACGTATTCGCCGGAGGGCGAGGGGGCCACTTCGCCCAGACGGCCGAGCGCCCACAAGGCTTCGGGGCTCAGGCGTTGGTTCTGAATCTCCACTTTGTCGGGGCCGAGTACGACGGTTTGCTTTTCGCCCGGCTGGCAGGCGGCAAAGAGCCACATCCCGGCGGCAAAGAGCAACGGGAGGCCTAAAATTCGGTTTTTCATATGATATAGGTATTGTTATAATCGGTAAGTTTTCCGCACGGTCAGGCGTTTGGCCGTTGCGCCGCTTCCTTTTCGGCCAAAGCCTGCAGATACTTTTGTTTCGTGTCTTTGGCGATGACCGACGAGCGTTCGAAATCCTTGGTCTGGTCAAACAGGCAGCGGTACGTATAGTGCCGCTGGTAGAACGTGGCGCCCACCGATTCGTGCAGGGCCCGCATCTTGGGGTTGAAGTCGCCGACCCACGACAGTTCGATGTGCGTGTACCAGGGCTTGGTCTTCATCACTTCGTTCAGGTAATAGAAAATGGCCGATTCGATGCCGTAACGCTGATATTTGGGTTTGATGCCCATAATCGTGATGCGCGTGCGCGTCATCATGTGGCGGCGTTTCATGCAGAGGAAACGCAGGCGGTTGAGCAGGTTCATCTTGCCGTCGAAATGCTTGAAAATCTGACCGGCATCCGGAAACATGACCAAAAACGCAATCGGTTCATCCTGATGGTAGGCGAACCAAATCATCTTCGGATCCACGACACCGCGGCCTTCCTTGAGTTCTTTGGCCAGCGTGCGCGGGTCGATGGGCGTAAAGTTCTCGTGAAACTGCCAGGCGTCGTCATAGACTTCCTTGAAGTCCTGCATGAACTTGTCTATGTCTTTGAACGTAACGTGCTTATAGCTGAAATCGGGCTTGGAACGCGCCCAGTCGGCCACTTTCCAAAAGCGTTCCGGGAACGGTTTGCGCAAATCCAGCATATTCGTCACTTGCTCAAAATAGAGCTTAAAGCCGTATTCCTCAAAGAATTGCTTGTAGTAAGGCGGGTTGTAGGGCATGCCCCAGCACGATTCCTCGAAGCCCTCTACGAGCAAACCCCAAAAATTGTCGTTTTCGCCGAAGTTAATCGGGCCGTCCATGGCTTCCATGCCGCGTTCGGCCAGCCAGGCGCGGGCTTGGTCCATAAGCCGGAACGCCGCCGTCCGGTCTTCGATACATTCGAAAAAGCCCATGCCGCCGGTCGGCTGTTGAAATGTAAACGCCTTGTTTTCATTGATAAAGGCGGCCACACGGCCAATTACACGGTCTTGGTCGTCAAACAGCAGGAAGCGGGTCGCGCTGCCGTGTTTGAAAAATTCGTTCTTGCTCGGCGTAAAGATGTTTTCGACCTGAAATTCCAAGGGCGCGACAAAACGGTCGTCGCCGCGGTAAAGGTCGCGTTGGAATTGGTGGAACAGGCGGCGGTCGGCCGCCGTCAGGACTTCTTTAATGTACATGGCGTTCAAAATGTTTAAGCGATAAGCCAAACGGCTTAACTCCAAGCAAAGATACAAAATAATGGCGAAAATGGCCGCAAAACATTCTAACACATTTTTGACACATAATATCTATTATGTTAAATAAGAAATTTGGAACACCATCCCACCATCCAATCTATCATTAAACATCCGGACCAACCTGCATCCGTCCGCCGAACGCACCTCATTCCACGCCTCCATATTTTGGCATTTTCGACAAAAAAAGCCGCCGAACTTTCGTCCGACGGCTAAACCCATAAAGATGAGTGACTAAAATCTATCTCAAACGTTGTACGAAGTCGAAAAACGCGTCCAACTCCTCGCAATACAGCCGCCGGTCGTCTTCCTGTTTGAACGTGCGTTGAAAACCATAGACGGAGTCTTGGGCCGATGTGTCTTTTGCCGGGATGGTTTTGGTAAAGGCGGCGTTCAATACATCGTTCTCATCCACGCTGAAAGAGCCGCCGATGCTCCCCTGCCGCCACACCGAGTCGGTCTGGCTGTAGATGCTGTCGTTCCAAGAACAGGTGTTGTCGCTGAAAAACATGACCCTGTGGATGTCGGTGGTCTGCTCGGACTCGATTTCCGTCCGCCAGATGCCCATGAAGGCCCGCTCCTTCTTGCAGGCCGTAAGACACAAGGCCAAGCCCAATAGGCCGTATAACAGTTGAAGTTTCGTTCGTCTCATCTGCCCCGCCCTCCTATTTGTAACTCAGTCCGAAATGGAGGTCCAACTCCTTGCAGTACAAATCCCGGTTCTGTTTCGTAAATGTGAACTGTGTTTCCGGCTTTCCGATCAAAACCACGGCCTGTCCTTTCTCCGCCACGGTAAACGTGCCGCCGTCTTTCACGCATTCCGTCCGGCCCTGCAAAGGCATCTCGATGCAATAGCCCACCGAGTTGTCCTTGCGGAACGTGAACTGATGGACAAGCAGGTAGCCGGTGCGCGTGTCGGTGGCCTGCCATACGCCCACAAACTCCTGCTCCTTGCCGCACGAAACCGCCAGCATAGCCGTCACTATGAGGAAAATACCGCCCAAACGTTTCATAAACACAAAGGTAGGCAATTTCGCGTGAATGGCCAAAACGGGGCGCACAATCCTACAACTTCAGTTTGGCGCCGCCCTTGACCCAAATGCCGGGCTGCGGGATGTTGCCGAGGTCGAAGTACGGGGTGTTGAACAGGTTGGAGGCCGTTACGAACAACTCGTAGCGCGGGCGACGCCAATAGAGCCGCAGGTTGCAGAGTACATAGGGCTTGTAGCGTTGCTCCACCGACTGTTCGTCGATATAGGTGCCGGCGCGGTCGTTGAAGACGAACTCCCAGGACGCCCCCAGCGAGCTGTAAATGCCGTGGTCTATCGACAGGCACAGGTGGTTGCGCAGATAGTCGGTCGCATAGAGCGAGTGGTACGCGCCCGCGTTCTTGCTGACGAACAGATAGGTGTAGTCTAAGCTGATACGCCGCAGGTACGGGATGTCGGGCGTGTAGGCGAACGAGACCTCCGCGCCCACGGTATGCAGTTTGGTCAGGTTGCGGGCCATCCACAGCTCCACGGCGTCCGTGCGCACCCAGTCGATGATGCGGAAGCCGTAGCGGTAGAATACGCCCGCCCGCGCCTGCAACGCGCGGTGGCGCCAACGCACTTCCGTTTCGGCCGTCACGGCTTGTTCGGGTTGGAGCGTCGGATTGCCCAACTGCGCGGCCGACGTGTAATAGAGGTCGGTGAACGTGGGCAGACGGTAGGCGTGGTTGACGAACAGCGACCACGCCCAGGCGGGCCGCCAGCGGTAGGTGGCCGACGCGCCGCCGAAGACGGCCGCCCCGAAGTCGGAACTGCCGTTTAAAAGCACCCCGCCCGCCAATTTCCATTTGCCGTTCGGCGATTCGTAGTTGTGCTGCAAAAAGCCGCTGGCAATCTGCCGCAGCGCGCTCTTGTCGTAAAACAGGCCCGGTTCAAACGCGGCGGGCTTGCCGGGCGTTTCGCCGGCGGCCACCTCCGGCATCGTCTCCCCGATGTTGTTGCTGAAGATATGCTCGTAGCGGTAGTCGAGGCCGACCATCGTCGTGCCGCCCTTCGGCCATGCGTAGGCGGCCGTCGCGCCGGCGCCTATGACGTCGGTGCGGTGCACGTTGGGGCCGCCGTACCATTCCGGCGCGCGCTCGGCATAACGGAACAGGTCGTAGCGGTCGTGGTGTTGCCGCCAGTAGGCCCGCGCCTCCGTGCGCCAGTTGCCCCAGGCCTTGCTGTATTGCAGGATGGCCAAAAAGGTCTTGGTTTGGTCGTGCTGCTCGCGGTAGCGGGTGGAATAGAAATTCTGCGCGCCGTAGCGTTTGTCGGCAAAGCCGAGGCTTAGCTTGATGGTGCCGAACTTTTCCGGACGGTTGTACCCCACCCGTGCCAAGGCCTGCGCGATGCGGAAGTCGGTGTTGTCGGTATAGCCGTCGGAGGCCGTATAGCCCGCGTCGCCCGCCACCGACCACCCCTTGCGGCTGTATTGGGCCGAGCCTTCGGTCTGATAGTAGCCGTACATACCGCCCGAGGCCGACAGCGTGGCGTAGGTGCCGCCCAAGGGAGTCGGTATGAAGTTGACGGCCCCCGCGAACGGCGCGACGCCGTAACTCCACGCCCCCGCCCCCTGCCACATTTCGATGCGTTGGATAGCCGACATCGGCAACGGCAAATCGAGCAGGTAATGCCCCGTCTGCGGGTCGGACATATCCACGCCGTCGAGTAAGACGACGGCCTGGTCGAACGTGCCGCCGCGCAGCAACACGTCGGCCTGTACGTTTTCGGGGCCACGGCTGCGGATATCCACGCCGGGCAGGTTACGTAAAATGTCTTGTAGGTTCTGTACCCCCGCCTGTTGGATATCTTGAAATGACAGCGCGGAGAACTTGGGTACCATGGGCGGCAACGGATGCCGCTTCTGCCCCTGCACATTCACCTCGGAGAGCTGTACGACGGCCAAAACCGTGTCGGTCGCTTCCCCGATGGCCGTTTCCACGGCTCCGGCCTGGCGTCCCGTATCGGCCGAATCCGTAGCGGCGGCCAAGGCCGAAGACACCGTGCCGGCCGCTTGGTGGAACAGGACCGGTTGCGCTTTCAAACTCAAGATGGAACAAGCCAGAGACAAAACCCCGATGCTGACGCGGGCTTTCATCGAAGAAAACGCCGCGTACCGGCAACGGCTCCACCGTCTGAAACGGAAAGAGGAAACCGGATTCTGTCTTGCTTCTTGCATTGAGAGATTAAGTTAATGAATGATAAAAAGGTATGCGATAAAAAAAGGCTTGCACGAAACCGTGCAAGCCTTTGCGATGGGCTGTTGTTACAGCAACTGGGTCTTGAGGTTGGCTTGAGCGGCCGCCACCCGCGCGATCGGCACGCGGAACGGCGAGCACGAAACGTAGTTCATGCCCACGCTGTCGCAGAATTCCACCGAAGACGGTTCGCCGCCGTGTTCGCCGCAAATCCCGATTTTGATTTCGGGACGGGTCTGACGGCCCTTTTCGGCACCGGTCTTGACCAACGCGCCGACGCCCTTGCGGTCCAGAATCTGGAACGGGTCGTTCTTCAAGATGTTCTTTTCTATATAGGTAGGCAGGAATTTGCCGACGTCGTCGCGCGAGAAGCCGAACGTCATCTGCGTGAGGTCGTTCGTACCGAACGAGAAGAACTCGGCCACTTCGGCGATTTCGTCCGCCACAATCGCGGCGCGCGGCACTTCAATCATCGTACCTACCAAATAAGGAATGCTGTCCTGACGTTCTTCAAAGACCTTGTTGGCCGTTTCGCGAATCACGTTGACCTGCATTTCGAGTTCCTTCTTGGAGCCGGCCAGCGGCACCATGATTTCGGGACGCGCCTTGATGCCTTTCTTCTTCAGGTTCAAGGCCGCTTCCATGATGGCGCGCGTCTGCATTTCCGAAATTTCGGGATAGGTGTTGCCCAAACGGCAGCCGCGGTGACCCAGCATCGGGTTCACTTCATGCAGGGCTTTTACCTTGCGTTTTACGGTTTCGACGGGAACGCCCATAACGGCGGCCATCTCTTCCTGGCCCTTTTCGTCTTGCGGCACGAACTCGTGTAAGGGCGGATCCAACAGACGCACCGTGACGGGCAGCCCCTGCATGGCTTCGAAAATACCTTCGAAGTCGGTCCGTTGCAACGGCAGCAACTTGGCCAAAGCCTCGCGGCGGCCGGTCGCGTCGTCGGCCAGAATCATCTCGCGCATCGGGATAATCTTGTCGCCTTCGAAGAACATATGTTCGGTACGGCAGAGGCCGATGCCCTGCGCGCCGAACTTACGCGCGATGATGGCGTCGTGCGGCGTGTCGGCGTTCGTGCGGACCTTCATACGGCCGTATTTTTCGGCCAGTTGCATGAGCATCGTGAAGTTCTCGCTCAGGCCGGCTTCAATCGTCGGGATTTCGCCGTCGTAAACCTGCCCCGTAGAGCCGTTGAGCGAAATGGCGTCGCCCTCGTGGTAAACCTTGCCGTTCATCGTCAGCGTGCGCTGTTTGTAGCTGATCTGGATGCCACCCGCGCCCGATACGCAACATTTGCCCATACCGCGCGCCACAACGGCCGCGTGGGAGGTCATACCGCCGCGCGCGGTCAGAATACCTTGCGCGATATACATCCCCTTCAGGTCTTCGGGCGAAGTCTCGGTGCGGACGAGGATGACCCGTTCGTCCGGATTGCGGCGGACGGCTTCCTCCGCATCTTCGGCAAAGAACACGATTTTACCGGCGGCCGCACCCGGCGAGGCCGGCAAGCCCTTGGCCATGACGGTGGCCGATGTCAGGGCCGCCTTGTCGAAGACGGGGTGCAACAACTCGTCGAGTTTGTTCGGCTCGATACGCAACAGGGCTTCTTTCTCGTCAATCAGCCCCTCTTTGAGCAAGTCCATCGCGATGGTCACCATGGCTTCGCCCGTGCGTTTGCCGTTACGCGTCTGCAACATCCAGAGTTTGCCTTCCTGAATCGTGAATTCCATATCCTGCATGTCGCAGTAATGTTGTTCCAACGTATGTTGCAGGTTCCAGAGTTCCTTGTAGATGGCCGGCATCGATTCTTCCAGCGACGGGTATTTTTCCGCGCGTTCCTTTTCGCTGATGCCTTGCAGCATGGCCCAGCGCTGCGAGCCGAGCTTGGTGATTTCCTGCGGCGTGCGGATACCGGCTACGACATCCTCGCCCTGCGCGTTGATCAGATAC
>CAYTZG010000009.1:0-51749 GCA_964442435.1 uncultured Bacteroidaceae bacterium
CTAATCCACCCGTTCGATGTCGGCGCCGAGTTCGCGGAGGCGGAGGTCGATGGCCTCGTAGCCGCGGTCAATCTGTTCGATGTTGTGGATAACGCTCTCGCCCTTGGCCGACAGGGCGGCGATGAGCAACGACACGCCGGCCCGAATGTCGGGCGACACCATCGAAATGCCTTGCAGCGGCATCTCGTGGTCGAGGCCGATGACGGTGGCGCGGTGGGGGTCGCACAGGATGATGCGCGCGCCCATCGAAATCAAGTTATCGACGAAGAACAGGCGGCTTTCAAACATCTTCTGATGGATGAGCACGCTGCCCTTGGCCTGGATGGCCGTCACGAGCGCGATGCTGATGAGGTCGGGCGTGAAGCCCGGCCAGGGAGCGTCGGCAATCGTAGGGATGGAGCCGTCGCGTGAGTTTTCGATGCAGTAGTGTTCCTGCGCGGGGATGAACAGGTCGTCACCCCGGTAAATCGTCTGCACGCCCAAGCGGGCGAACACCTGCGGAATCAAGCCTAAATATTGCCGTTGCACGTTGCGGACGGTCAGTTCCGACTGCGTCATGGCGGCCAAGCCGATAAAGCTGCCTACCTCAATCATGTCGGGCAAAAGCGTATGGTTTGCGCCCGAAAGACGCTCCACGCCCTCTATTTGCAGCAGGTTGGAGCCCATGCCGTGGATGTGCGCGCCCATGGCGCAGAGCATCCGGCAGAGTTGCAGCACGTAGGGTTCGCAGGCGGCGTTGAAAATCGTCGTCGTGCCCTTGCTCAGCACGGCGGCCATGATGATGTTGGCCGTACCGGTCACGGAGGCTTCGTCCAGCAGCATATAGCGGCCCCGCAAGCCGCTCTCCGGCGTCCGCACGTCAAAGCTGCGGCGGATGGTGTCGTATTCCACCTTGGCGCCGAGGTTCTCGAAGCCGATAAAGTGCGTATCCAAACGCCGGCGGCCTATCTTGTCGCCCCCCGGTTGCGGCACGATGGCGCGCCCCGTGCGGGCCAACAGCGGCCCGGCCAGCATGACCGACCCGCGCAAGGCGTTGGCGCGTTGTTCGAAATCTTCGGTCAGCAGAAAGTCGGTCTCTATGTGTTTGGCCTCGAACGTAAACGTGTGGGTTTCGGGATGCGAGACCGACACGCCGAGGCATTGCACCAGTTCTATGAGTTTGAGCACATCGCGGATGAGCGGCACATTGCTGATGGTCACTTTCTCTTCGGTCAGCAGCGTGGCGCAAATCACCTGCAGGGCCTCGTTCTTGGCGCCCTGAGGCGTGATACAGCCATTGAGTTTATGGCGTCCGCGAATCTTGAAGGAGCTCATCCGGCTTTATTTTACGTTATTGTTGCGGTTGTTATTGTAGCGTTTGTAGCCGCTGTTGCCGTTGCGGTGGTTATTGTTGCCGTAGTTGCCGTAACCGTTGTGGCCGTTGTTGTAACGTTTGCCGGTGTTGGGGGTGTCGTAGGGGCTCAGGTTGATGAACTTGTTCTTGCGTTCCGGCGACGGCTTGGCGTAGAAGGCCGAGTTCACCTTGCCGCGTATCGTCTCGTCGTAGAGGATGCGGCCGCCCGACATGAGCTCCAGATGTTTGGCCAGCACCTCGTCGCGCAGCATATCGTCGTTCCAGGTATAGTAAAGCTTGCGCATCTGTCCGGCCACCATGTTCAGCAGGCTCGTGCGTTCTTCGCCCTCCGGCATTTCGGCGGCCTTGAGGATGAGCCGTTCGATGATGCGGCCGTAGTAACGGAAGCGGATGGGCGAGTTCTTGTACGGGATGGGCCGGCATTTGGCCGTCATCGGCTGGCGGTCCGGCATCGGAAACGGCGCGTCGATGTCCAGCTTGTAGTCGGACATGATGAAAAGTTGGTCGTAGAGTTTATGGAGATAGTCGTCCACCTGACGGATGTCGGGGTTGAGCACCTGCATCGACTTGATGATGGTCTGAGCCGCTAAGTTGCGTTCGTGTCGGTCTGCTATCGTCAGGGCGTGCGAAACCATTTCCTGTATGCCCCTGCCGTATTCCGGAAAAATAAGCGGCTTTCTTAAAGTGTTGTATCTCATCGAAATATTTATGTAAATCGTAGAAAATCGAAATCTAATCCTAACAAATATAGGCGTTTTTGGGCGAACCTGCAAATCAATAGGGGTCAACGTCCACGACGACGCGGCAGCCCCGGTAGTCGGGCAAGGCGGCGAAGCGGTCCAGGATGAGCGCGAGCGTCTCTTTCATCGTGTCCAATTGCTTGCCGCGCTCCAATTTGAGCAGGAAGTTCTTGATGTAATACGTGCTGATGCGGCTCACCATCGGGTATTCGGGGCCCAGCACCCGCGCGCCGAACGTCTGGCGCAGCGCGTCGGACAGCGTGCGGCAGGCGGCGTCGAGTACGGCCTCCTCCTTGTGGCGCACGCTTACCTGCACCAAGCGGCAGTAGGGCGGGTATAGGAAGCGTTTGCGTTCGGAGAGCTGGCTTTCGAACAGCGCGGTATAGTCATGGTGCATCACCTGACGGATGAGCTCGTGCTGCGGGCTGTAGGTCTGCAACACCACTTCGCCCTCCTGCCCGGCGCGGCGTCCGGCGCGGCCGCTCACCTGCGTCATAAGCTGGAAACTCCGCTCGTAGGCGCGGAAGTCGGGAAAGAAAATCAGGTTGTCGGCGTTGAGGATGCCCACCACGCCCACGTTGTCGAAGTCGAGCCCCTTCGTAATCATCTGCGTGCCCACGAGAATCTGTATTTTGCGCGCTTCGAATTCGGCTATGAGCCGTTCGTGGGCGTTCTTGCCGCGCATGCTGTCCATGTCCATGCGCGCCGTGCGGGCGTCGGGAAACAGCACCGCCAGTTCCTCCTCTATCTTCTCCGTGCCCGCGCCCGCCGTGTTCAGGCGCGGCGACCCGCATTCGGGGCAGTGTTCCGGCACGGGTATCGTATAGCCGCAGTAGTGGCAGACGAGCGCGCCCTGCCGTTTGTGGTAAGTCAGGCTCACGTCGCAGAACTTGCAGTGCGGAATCGCGCCGCAGTCGGTGCAGACCAGGTGGTTGGAGAAGCCGCGCCGGTTTTGGAACAGCAGGATTTGTTTGCCGTCGGCCAGGGCCTGCGTCATCTTCTCAAGCAGGAAAGGCGTGAACAACGTTTTCTGCGATTTGAGGTCGGCCACCCATACCGACGGCAGTTTTACGTCGGCATGGCGTGTAAAGAGCGTGGCCAGGCCGTATTTGCCTTTGAGCGCGTTGTAGTAACTCTCCACCGAGGGCGTGGCCGAGCCGAGCAGCACCTTCGCGCCGTGCAGCGCGGAGAGGTAGATGGCCGCGTCGCGCGCGTGGTAGCGCGGGGCGGGGTCTTGTTGCTTGTACGACGTCTCGTGTTCTTCGTCCACGACGATGAGGCCGAGTTTCTCAAACGGCAGGAACAAGGCCGAGCGCGCGCCGAGGATGATGCGGTAGCGGCCGGCGGCCGTGGCCTGCCATATTTCGGTTTTCTCGTGCTCGTTGTATTTGGAGTGATATACGCCCACCTGTTCGCCGAAGCGGGCTTTGAGCCGTCCTATCATCTGCGCCGTGAGCGCGATTTCGGGCAACAGGTACAGCACCTGCCGGCCGCCGGCGAGCACCTCCTCCATCAGGTGCATATATACTTCCGTCTTACCGCTGGCCGTCACGCCGTGCAGCAGACAGACGGGTTTATCGGCCAAGGCGGCCTTGATGTCGGCCAAGGCTTGCTGTTGCGGCGCGCTCAGCGTGTTGCGCCGCAGGCTGTCGGCGTCGTCGGCCTCCCCGAGGCGGCTTTGCTGCCGTTGTACGACTTGTAGCACGCCCTTTTTGACAAGGGCGGCCAGGGCGGTATTCATGGCGTTCGTCGCGCTGCCGTCGGTGTCGGCCGTCTCCGCGTTGTCCGCTCCCGTCTTGGCGGTCAGCATCGCGCGTTGCACGAGCCCGTCTTCCGTATGCCGCGCCAGCGCCACATAGGCCAACAGCACCTCCAACTGTTTGAACGCCCTTTTCTCCAAACGGTCGAAAATGGCCTGCTGCGCCTCCGGGTTGTTTCGGTAAGCCTCGCCCCAGCCCACATAAGCCCGTTGCAGGGGCTTGTAGCGTTCGCTGATTTCCGCCTTCACCCATACGATGTTCTGCCCGCGCAGGCTCTTGATAAGCGGCAACACCTTCTTCAAGCCCGTCAGGCGTTCGATTTCCCTAATCGTCAGCTGTTCCTGTTGCGCCAGCGTCTTGACCACCGTCTGCTGTACGGCCGTCAGGTTGTCGATGCAGCCGTCAAACTGCGGGCTGATGACCACTTTGGTCTCGCTGTCGAGCTGGAAGCCGGAGGGCAACGCGCAGGCCATGACTTCACCTTCACTGCACAGGTAGTAGTGCGCCATCCATTGCCAAAAGCGGATTTGGAGCGGGTTCACGATGGGCGCTTCGTCAAGGAGCGACAAAATTTCCTTGGTGGCGTGTTCGGGCCGCCGCTCGTGCAGTTCCGCCACGATGCCCGCATATACCTTGCTTGGGCCGAACGGCACGCAAGCCCGCATCCCCACGGCAATCGTCCCGCGCATTTCGGGCGGTACGGCATACGTAAACCGTTCTTTGAGCGGCAACGGCAGGATGAGGTCTGCAAACGGAAAGGCCATGAATCGGGTGCGGGTGTTATTCGATAATCAAGAAGATATCCTCGTTGTCCCGCTTCATCAGATATTCTTCGCGGGCATAGGTCTCCACAAAGTCGGGGTCGCTCTGAAACTTATGGATTTCCTCCTCGTAGCGTTGGATTTCCTTTTCGTAAAACCGTTTCAGTTCCCGTTGCGCTTTCCGTTCCTTGATGATGTGATACTGCGTGTTGAGGTCGTTGGGCGCCAACAGCAGGAACCACAACAGAAACAGCAGCACCACGATGACGTAGTTGCGGTATCTCCATTGCAGGAAAGCCGAGACGGCGTTTTTTATCTTGTTCCAGAGTTTCTTCATGTCGGGTTTGCGGTTGTCGCCGCCGTTTTCATCATGGCCAATACCGCGTCGAGGTAGTCGCGGTGGTTGGCCAGGCGCGGCACCTTGTGTTGGCCGCCCAGTTTGTCGTTCTGTTTGAGCCAGGCGTAGAACGTGCCTTCGGGCACGGCGGTCACGAGGGGTTGTTTGAGCAGGATGTCGCGCTGCCGTTTGGCCTCGTAGTCGCTGTTGACGGCTTGCAGCCGCCGGTCCAGACAGGCGGTAAACGCCGCCATGTCCTGCGGGGCGCGTTTGAATTCAATCAGCCATTGGTGGCACGCGCTCGCGCGGTCGTCCAAAAAGACGGGGCCGGCCGTATATTCGGCTATCTCCGCGCCGGTCTCCTGACAGGCGTATTGCAGCGCGTGGTCGGCGTTGTCCACGATGACTTCCTCGCCGAACGCGTTGATGAAATGCTTGGTGCGGCCGCTCACTTGGATGCGGGCGGGATGCAGCGACGTAAACACCACCGTGTCGCCTATCATGTAGCGCCACAGGCCGGCGTTGGTCGAAATCAGCAGCGCGTAGTGCTTGCCCACCTCCACCTGTCCGATGTGCAGGCAGCGGGCGTCGGGTTTGAGCGAAAGACCGTCTTCGGCCACGTCTTCCACGGGCACGAACTCGTAGAAGATGCCGTAGTCGAGCATCAGCAGCATATCCTGTTCTTCCGTCGGCTTGAGCGGGCGGTCCTGTATGCCGAAAAAGCCTTCGGAGGCGTTGTAGGTCTCCACAAAATGAAAGTCCGGCTTCCCGAGCAGCTGGATGAACTGGGCCCGGTAGGGGGTAAAGCTCACGCCGCCGTGAAAGAACACCTCCAAGTCGGGCCAAACCTCCGCGATACACGATTTGCCGGTCTGTTCCAAAATGCGTTGGAGTAACACCATCGTCCACGAGGGCACGCCCGCTATCTGCGTGATGTGCGCCGGCGTCACGGCTTCGGTCATCGCGGCCATTTTGCTTTCCCATTCGTCCATGAGCGCGATGCTCAGGCCGGGCGCCCGTTTGATTTGCGCCCAAAACGGCAGGTTCTTCATGATGATGGCCGACACGTCGCCTTCCGTTATCTTGGGATGGCCGGAGGGGTGCAGGCTGCCGCCCATGGCCAGGTTCTTGCCCGAAAGGATTTTGCTGTCGGGGTAGTTGCGCAGGTAAAGCGCGAACATATCGATGCCGCCCTTGTAGTGGCAGCCTTGCAGGGCGTCGCGGCTCACGGGTATGAACTTGCTCTTGTCGGAAGTCGTGCCCGACGATTTGGAGAAGTTGCGGACCAAGCCGGGCCACAGAATGTCTGGCTCGCCGCGCCGCATCCGGTCGGTATAGGGCTTGAGGTCGTTGTAGGGCAGCACCGGCACGTGTTGCCGATAGCGGTCGTGCCAGTTTTCGAGGTCGGCCAGACGGAGGCCGTGTGTCTGGCGGATATGCGTTTCTATGGCGTCAAAGCCGAAGTTTTGGCCGAAAAGGGTATGCGCCGCCCGATGCAGCAGCGTGGCCAGCGTTTTGGCCTGCAAGGCTTCCGCATCCTGTCCGTAACGTGCGATGGCGTTGAGACGCGGTTTGAGAAACGGGCTGACGAATCGGTTGATCATGGCATTCCCCCTTTCCTTCAGACAGGCTTATTTCGGCGCCTTTTTAAGCAGATAGGCGGCAATCAAGCCGTAGATGATAAGCGGCATCCAAGCGGCCAGCCATACCGGGAAGTTGCCGATGGTGGCGAATACCTTGGCGAATTGCATGAACAGGATGAACGTGAAGGCCAGCGTGATGCCGATGGCCAAGTTCAGCCCCATGCCGCCCTTGCGGCTCTGACGGATGGAAAGCGACACGCCGATAAGCGTCAGGATGACGGCCGCGAACGGTTGCATGAAACGTTGCCAGCGTTCGTATTCGAAGAATTTGGCCCGGTTGGAGCCCCGCATACGTTCCTGCGCGATATATTGGTTCAGTTCCTTGAAGTTCATTTCCTCCACCTTGAGGTAGTCTTTGGCGAAATCCAAGGGCATGAGCGGCAAATCCAGTTCGATGTAGGGGCCGGTCTCCACCTTTTCGCCCACGGGCAACAGCGTGCGTTTCACATAGTCGGTGGCAATCCAGCGGCTGTTGGCCGAATCGTAGCGGATGGTGGCGGCGTTGAATTTGTCGATGAGCTCACGGTCTTTGATTGTCTCCATGCAGAACTTGCTGCCGCTTTGGTTGGCCTGGTGGAACGTGGCGACGTAGAAATACGTGCTGTCGTCGTAACGCAGGTGGATGTCGGAGCCGGAGTTGATGTAACGCTGGCGCATATAGGTGCGTTCGAACGCCAACCGGTCTTTCGTCATGTCGGGAATCAGGAAGTTGGCCAGATAGAGGTTGAACAACCCGATGATGACGGCCGAAATGACGTAGGGCACGAGGAAGCGCGAGAAGTTGATGCCGGAACTGAGGATGGCCACGATTTCGGAGTTCTGCGCCAGGCGCGACGTAAAGAAGATGACCGAGATGAAGATGAACAGGAAGCTGAACATATTGACCAAAAACGGCAGGAAGTTCAGGTAATAATGCACGATAATGCCTTTCAGCGGCACGTTCTTTTCCACGAAAACGCCTATCTTCTCGGAAATGTCGAATACGATGATAATGATGACGATCAACGCGATGGTCGCGAAGAAGGTGCCTAAGAACTTACGGATGATATAGCCGTCTAACTTGTTCATCTTGCAAAGATAGTATTTTTTTGATTTACGGACGTTTTTTGCGTTTGCCGGGGCGGATCTGCTTGTGGCGCAACGTCCAGAACGGGCACAGGCAGATGTAAAGCCATTCGAAGAGGGGCGCTCCCCACCACAGGCGGCTTTCGCCTAACTGGCGGTGCGCCTTGTAACGCGTGATGAATTGGAACAGGCTCTTGAGCAGGATGCAGGCGGCGAACAGGCTGGCGGCCAGCAGGCAGTAGGGGCCCTCCGGAAAGCGGGCGAGCAACGTGTAGAGCAGCCAGCCGACAAAGCACAGATGATAGCCGAACATCGCGTAGCGGTAGGCGACGCCCGCTTTCCGCGCCGCGCTCGGCCGCCAGTTGCAGGCGTTGAGATACTGCCGTTCTTCGCGTAGCCAATGGCCGAACGAGAGTCGCGAGGTGTAGCGCAGGCGCGCGGCCTTGGCCGCGAGGGCCCCCGCTTCCTCCGGCGCGGCAAGGTAATGGGCGAATACGTCGTAGTTGCCGCCGTTGAACGTGTAAAAGGCCGTATAGCCGTGGTGTTGCAGGAAGATGTCCTTGTGATAGAGCAGCGCGTGGCGCGAGGCGGCGCAGGGTTTGCCCGCCATAATCAGGCCGAGGCTCTGCAGGATGCGTTCGTCGTGGAAGTAACGCGCCAACGCGCTGCCTTGCCGCGCCGGGTAGAGGCTGTAGCCGGCCATCACCTGCGTGTTGTCGCCGATGGCCGCCGCGATATGCGCCAGACATTCCTGGTCTTCGGGCCGGCAGTCCGCGTTCGTCAGCAACACATACGGATAGGCCGCCGATTTGAGCCCGATTGAGAGCGAGAATTTCTCTTGGTCGAAAAAGTTGATGTTTTGGTTGACCTGCACGCATTTGAGCCGTCCGTGCGGGTCTTCCATGCCGTTGAGCAACAGGTTCAGGTCGTCGTCGGTATAGTCGTACACGACGATGACTTCCGACTGCGTGTAGGTTTGGTCAAGCCAGAACGGCAGGTTCTTTTTCAGGTTCTCGTATTGGTTTTGACCCGAAATGACCACCGAGATGCCGCGTCCTTCCAACTGGTCGGATGAGGTGTCCGCCGTGGGTTCCGTTCCCGTTTCGGGCCGTTGCCGCCGCTTGTACACGGGGCGGTAAAACCGCCAGTAAAAACTGATGAGGCAAATGGTGCAGACCGACAGACCGCCTAACAGGACGCCGTCCCACCAACTGAAAAAAGCCCATATCTGTTCCATACAGTCGTTTTTAAGGGTTTTCGGCCTTTTCGTGTGCCGCCATGCGGTAGGGGCGCCGAAAACAAAAGGCAAATTTATGGAAATTTCGGCAAATTAACTATCGCTCAAGCAAGCTTGGCTTTCCGCTCGACTTGCACTATCTTTAGGATTACCCCCTCAAGATAGGCTGCGTCTCGGTAAAGCTCAAGCAAGCTTGGCTTTCCGCTCGACTTGCACTATCTTTAGGATTACCCCCTCAAGATAGGCTGCGTCTCGGTAAAGCTCAAGCAAGCTTGGCTTTCCGCTCGACTTGCACTATCTTTGCGGACGACAATCACTGCCTTATGTTGACATTTGAATTACAGGCCAACGACCCTAAGTCCGGTGCGCGCGCCGGCTTGATTCATACCGACCACGGCGATATTCCCACGCCTATTTTCATGCCGGTGGGCACGGTGGGGTCGGTCAAGGCCGTGCAGATACCCGACCTCAAAAATGAAATCGACGCCAAAATCATCTTGGGCAACACCTACCACCTGTATCTGCGGCCGGGCTTGGATATCCTTAACCGTTGCGGCGGTCTGCACAGGTTCAACGGCTGGGATCGCCCGATTCTGACCGACAGCGGCGGCTTTCAGGTCTATTCGCTCTCCGGCACGCGCAAACTCAAGGAGGAGGGCGTTACGTTCCATTCCCATATCGACGGGTCGGTGCATCTGTTCACGCCCGAAAAAGTCATGGACATAGAGCGTTGCATCGGGGCCGACATCATGATGGCGTTTGACGAATGCACGCCGTTTCCCTGCGATTACGGCTATGCCGAAAAATCGATGCACCTGACGCACCGCTGGCTTGACCGCTGCGTAAAGCGCTACCGCGAGACCGAACCGCTTTACGGCTATCATCAGGCCTTGTTCCCGATTGTGCAGGGCAGCGTTTACAAAGACCTGCGCCGCATTTCGGCCGAGAAAATCGCGTCGGTGGGCGCGGAGGGCAACGCCATCGGCGGGCTGTCGGTGGGCGAGCCCAAGGAAGTCATGTACGAACTGACGGAGTTGGTGTGCGGCATCCTGCCGGCCGACAAACCGCGTTACCTCATGGGGGTGGGCACGCCCGAAAACATTTTGGAGGGCATCGCCCAGGGTGTGGATATGTTCGACTGCGTGATGCCCACGCGCAACGGCCGCAACGCGATGCTGTTCACTAAAAACGGCATCATGAATATGCGCAACCGCAAGTGGGCCGACGATTTCTCGCCCATAGAGGAAGACGGCGAATGTTATGCCGACCGTTGCTATACGAAAGCCTATCTGCGGCATCTGTTCACGGCCGGCGAATACCTCGGCCCGATGATCGCGAGCCTGCACAACCTCGCGTTTTACCTGTGGCTCGTGCGCGAGGCACGGCAACACGTCTTGGCGGGCGACTACGCCACGTGGAAAGCCGTGATGGCCCCGCGCCTGATGACGCGTCTATAGGCCGGTTTCGGCTTCTATCTCCACCCAAAGGTCGTCGCGGCACACGTCGGCATAGACGATCTGACAGATTTCTTTCGGAAAATACCGGTATAGCATTTCGGTGAGGTGCCGCGCCTGATCGGCGTGAATGGCCGATTTCAGATAAAGGCGGACGCGGCGGTAACGCGGCGCGGCCGGTTCAGCCGTCGCCACGAGGCGTTCGATGGATTGTACCGTGTTTTCGAGTTGTTTGTCCGGCGAGGTGGGATCCAGCGTCCGTTCGCCGGCGATGGAGGCTGTGCCGGACACCCAGCAGCATAGCGGGAAGTCGGGCGCGCTGTTGGCGGCTTTGGCGTCCTTCTGCGTCTGCAGGCGGGCGCGGCTGAACAGGGGCGGCGTCTTGGCGTCCTTGCCCACGAGCACGCGGTCGGTATAGTCAAACGCTTCGGTCTGTACGGGGCTCTTGAGCGCGGGCGGCAGATGCCTGTCGGCCGATTCGAACAGCACGGCGTCGATGATGATGCCGGCATAGTCGCAGCCGATGCCCGTGGCCGCGGGATAGATTGGCTCCCGTTTGTGGTTCTGATAAAACGCCTGTCTTACCGTATTGAACTCCTGATAGTTTTGTTTCATCTCACCCGTCTTGCCGTGCGGGTTGAGCGCCAAAATCTGTCCGATGTAATTCCATTGACGGATGACGTGGTCGAACCGCAGGCCGACGTGGTCTATCCAGCGTTGCAGGCCGTTCAGGCAATGCAGGCCGGCCGCGTAGGCCGCCGACATCTTGACACCCCGCATCTGCGCGTAAGGCGTGGCGAAGCCGGAGCACCAGAACTGTCGGCAACCGTAGCCGTCCAAACGCACGTAAGGCAGGTTGTCGAACCACTCGTAATAAGGCTTTATATTGCTGTCGTTCAGATAAAAAACGTCAACGGAAATCCAATCTTTCGTCAGGGGCGGCTGTTCCACCACCGTAACGGCCGGCACGCCCGACAGCGTTTTGCACGCTTTGAGGCGGCGGGCAATCGCGCGTTGCAACCGCTTGCAGTCGGTACGGCGTTCCGTCAACTTGGCCGCGAAAACGACAACCTTGACGAGAAACCCGTCGTGGGCGGCGTCAAATTGGCGGATGGCCGCCACCGTTTCGTCGGCGGGGGCGTTTCCGAACGGCAGGTCGAGCCGTTCATAGCGTATGGCGTGGTTCGGCATGGTTTGCATCGTATGCAAAAATACAAAAAATCGTAAATTTGCACGATAAAGACGTTGGGTTGCCCCAAAAACGAGAGGTATATGGATAGAAAAGCGGAGGCGGTCGCCAAAAAGGCGGACGGCTATAACTGCGCGCAGGCGGTGGCCTGCACGTATTGTGACTATGCGGGTGTGGATGAACCGACGATGAAGAACCTGACGGCGGCTTTGGGCGGCGGTCTGGGCACCGGACAAGGCACGTGCGGCGCCATTGTCGGCGCGGGCGTTGTGCTGGGCGGCTACTTCAAGGAACGGGCCGCTTCCATGCGGGCCATGCAGTCGCTCGTCAAGGCGTTCGAGGCCCGCAACGGCGCGGTGACCTGTTGTGAACTCAAAGGCATGGGCACGGGGCGGGTGTTGCGCGCCTGCAACGACTGTGTGGCCGATGCCGCCGAAATATTGGCGTCGCTTCTGACCGAAGCCGGCGCGGAAACGAAATAGCGTTATGGAAAAGGTGGCGGTTTTACTTGGCGTTTATCTCATCGTGCCGGCCCTGCTGATGTTCATGCAGGCGCGCTGGTCCGCCGTGCAGAAGATAGGGGCGATACTGTTGGCCTATGCCGTCGGCATCGTGCTTTCGTTGACGGGCTTTTCCCAAAGCGCCGATGCGGAAACGGCGCAACAGCTCTCCACAATGAAAGCCGTGTTGCAGAACGTCTGCGTGCCGTTGGGCATCCCGTTGCTGCTCTTTTCTTCCGACTTCAAGCAATGGCGCCGCCGTTGGAAACAGGTGGCCGTGGCGTTCGCCGTCGGCATCGCGGCCGTGATGGCGGCCGTCACCGCGTCCTATTATCTGTTCAAGGGGCAGGGCATTCCGGAATTGGAGAAGGCGGCCGGCCTTATGGTGGGCTTCTACACGGGCGGCACGCCCAACGTGGCTTCGCTCAAAATGGCCCTGCAACCCTCGGCCGAAACCTTCCTGCTCGTCAATTCGTTTGAAATCGTCATCACGTTCGTGCTGTTGGCCTTCCTCATAGGGGGCGGCTATAAGCTCATGCGGCGGTGGCTGCCGTATGCCAAGCCGTCGGCTACGGCGACGGCCGCGTCCGCCAACCTTCGGGAAACGCTGGCCGCCCGTCGGGCGTTGGCGCGGGCCGGCAAGGTGGAGGATTACCGCTTCATGTTCCGCAAGCCGATGCTCAAGGGCTGGCTCTGCGCGTTGGGCTTGGCCGTGCTTATCGCGGCCGTCGCCGCGGCCATCAGCCTCTTGTTCCCGAACGATTACCGCGTGGTGGCCATCGTGCTCGGCATCACGACGCTCAGCATCGCGGCCTCGTTTTCCGAGCGCGTCCGCCGTTTGCCCAAGAGTTTCGAGTTGGGGATGTATTTCATCCTCGTGTTCAGTACCGTCATCGCGTCCGATTTCAATGTGGAACACCTCGGCACGGTGGCCGACAAGCTGTTTTATTTCATCGCGGCGGTGCTCGGCCTTAGCCTCGTGCTGCATTTCCTGTTGGCCAAACTCTGCCGCGTGGAGGCCGACACGTTCACGATTTCGATGACGGCCCTGATATTCTCGCCGCCTTTCGTGCCCACGGTGGCCGGCGCGATGAAGAACCGCGACTGTATGCTCACGGGCATCGTCGTCGGCTTGCTCGGCTACGCGCTGGGCAATTATCTAGGCATAGGTTGGTATATGCTTATCAGTTGACAAAACATTAATCGCAGATATACATGGTCTATTTCAATATCGTAGAAAAACGTTCCATCTATTACCGGTTTTGGCGCCGTTGGTTCGGGCGTTTCTTCTCCACCGTCTATTACCGGAAATTCGTCGTGCGGGGCACGGAGAACCTGCCGCCCGTGGGCACGCCCTACATGATTGTGAGCGATCATCAGAACGGCCTGTTGGACGCGCTCTGCATCCTGTTCGGCTTGCCGGAACGCCATACGCCGATATTTTTGGCGCGTTCCGACATCTTCAAAAAACCGTTCGTGGCCAAATTGCTTTGCTTTTGCAAGATTCTGCCGATATACAGGCAGCGCGACGGCAAGGAACAGCTTGGCAAGAACGAGGCGATTTTCGATTTCGCCGCCCGCATGATAGGCGAGGGGGCGGCCGTCAGCCTGTTTCCGGAGGGGCACCATCAGGAAGGCCATTACTTAGGGCGGTTTAAGAAAGGCTTTGCGCGTATCGCGTTCGATGCGGCCGAGCGCAAGTGTTTTCCCGCCGATATGCTCGTGGTGCCGGCGGCCAACCACTATGTGCGTTACCGCGGACACCGCACCGAAGCCATGCTCATGTTCGGCAAGCCGGTGCGTCTGGTCGATTACTACGCGGCCTACCGCGAAAACCCGGTGCGTGCGATGGTGCTGTTGGCCGAAGAATTGGAAAGCCGCGTCCGCGGCATGATGCTTGATATGCCCTACCCGGAACGCTATGCGGCCATGGACGCTTGGCGTGAGTTGGCGCGCGACCCCGAACTGACCGACGTGGAAGCCATGCTCAAAGCCGATAAGGCTTGGGCTGACCATGTGCGGACGCTGCCCGAAGCCGAGGTGGAACGGGCTTGCGCGACCGCGGTTGAGGTTTCGGCGCAACTCCGTCAAAAGGGTTTTTCGCCCGCCGAATGGCCCGTCAAGGTCAAGATAAAGGATTTGCTGACCCATGCGCTTTGCCTGTTGATTTACGCGCCTTTCGCGCTGGGCGGCCTGCTGCTGACCGCCGTGCCGTTCGCCATCAGTTGGCATTTGGCCGGCAAGTTCAGCAAGGCGGCCAAGACCGATATGCTGTTTTCCACGTTCCATTTCACGTTGGATATGTTGTTGACGATTCTAATCAATCTAATATATACGGTTCTTTTCGCCGTGTTCGTGCGCGCCACCTGGTGGACGTTGCCGATATTCTTCGGTTTGTGCTTCGCCTTGCGCGTGGCCTATGTCGAATACCGGGCCTATGGCCGCAAGTTCATCCGGCAGTGTCGGGCGTATGCGGCGCGTAAGGACGGCGCTTTGGCCGAAGCCGTGGCCGGGGTGCGCGCCCTATAGCTTCCGTCCGGATTTCGTGGCCTTGAACGTGCCGCTGACCAGGCGGTAGTCTTTGTCGATGAAAACCCGCGAATAGGTCAGTTTGAGCCCCGTATTGTCCAGCAAGGGCACATAGGTGTGGGCGGTGCCGCTGAAATAGCCGTCGTAGCCCTCCACCTCGTCGATGACCACCTCAAAGCCGCTTTGGGTTTTTACGTGGTCAAACGGACGCAGCACCGGCAGGGCGTCCGCTTCGTGCACCGCGGGCGCTTCCGTGGTCGGGTGCTCGCCGCATTTCAGTCCTTCGGGTTTTTCTTCCAGCGTCTTGAACCGTTGCACGCGGTCGGGTTCGCTCCATCCGTCCTCACAGCGGCGTTGAAACGTGCATTCGTAGGCTGTGGCGGGTTCGAGCGGATAGAGTGTGTACCGGGTCTCGCCCAACGGAATCTCCACGGGAAACCAAGCCGCCCCGGCCACGTCGGCCTTGCGGTATTGCAGGCGGTAGGCCTCATCCAACGGGTCTTCCGGCCAGTTGACGCGGGCGGCAAAGGCCGTCACGCTGTCCACGCGCCATTGGGTCAGGGCGGGGCAGTAGGCCTTGTAGGTAAAGCTGAACACTTCGCTGTACCCGTGGTTGGCAAAGACGATTTCGTGGCCGTTGGCGTCGCGCCCCGAAGCTTGGATGCGGAACGCGTAGCGCAGGCCGACTTCCAAGGGCGGCATGGCGTCGTTATAGGCCAGCGTGGTTTGGTCGGTCGTTTGGCTGTAAACCGTGCCCAACTCGTCGAACCGGCTTTGCCAGTCGCCTGTAAAATGTTCCGGAATCCGTTTCAGTTCAAAGCGGTATTCGGTTTCCATAAACCCGGCCTGCGCGGCGTGCCGCGGCGTCCAGCCGAAGACGATTTGCGTCGCCCCCTGCTTCTGTATCACGCTTTGGTCGGCCGGCGCATAGGGCAGCGGCGGCTCGCACGACACTAAGCGGAACATACCGGGCGTTTCGTTCAGCGAGACCTTGACGCCCGAAGCGGCCTCATACACTTCGAACGTCAATTGGTAGAAACCGTCCGGCAGCCGCTCGCCGTTCTGCAGGTATTGCTGTTTCGTCATGCCCGAAAACACGAGGTTCTGCAGGTTGAAATATTCATACAGCTCGTCGCTGCGGAGCGCAAGCGTCTCGCCGCCGTTGAGGCGGAACGTGCGCGGCAGGGGCCGGCTGTTTTCGATGCTGATGCGGTCGGATGCCAGCACCATGCGCAGCCGGAGCGTGGCCGCCGGCACGCTGGCGTCCAGCAGGTCTATTTGCAGCGTAAAGGCGTCGTCGCTGCGCCGGAACCAGTCCGGGATGCGGTGCAGGTGCGGAGGGTTGCAAACCGTGTTCGACCGCACGGGCGGCAGGTTTTGGGCGTGCAACGGGCCGAGCGTTCCCGACAGTAAAGTATATATAATGATGCGGCCAAGGCGGTGGGCAATGTTGAAATTCATGCGTTTCATAAGGCAAAAGCTTTTTAAGTGAAATGATAGTTGAGGTTTAGGGTTTGGTAACGATGAGCTTGAGGTTCTTCGTCGTGTTTTCGGCGTGCAGCACCAAGACGTACAGGCCGGCCTGTTCCGGCAGGTGGAGCGTCTGAACGGTCTGCCCGTCGGCCACCGGCCATTTCCCCCTTTGGCGGATGCGACCCGAAACGGCTTCGATCAAGGCGTATTCCACCTCCGTGCGCCACCGCATATCGAGCACGATGTTGGTGTGACCCGCGGCCGGGTTGGGCGCGGCCCTCAGGCCGAGGAAAGGCGTTTCGGTTTCGATGGTCACCCGTTTGAAGCCGCCCTCAGGCAGCACCTGTACCTGCGTCGTCTTGCTTTGGGCGCAACGGCCTCGGAAACTCGTCAGCGTGATGTCGAACGTGCCGGTATCGTGAAAGAAAAACTCGGCGTAGGGTCCTTCGGCATACAGCAGTTCGGCTTCGGGCGGCAACGTCCAGTGCGAGCTGTCGGCGGGCGGATAGGAGACGTCCGCGGCCGTGGCGGTCTCACCCGCCCGCAGTTGCGTGCTGATCCAAAACAGGCAGTTTACGGTATCGTCCACGGTTATGATGCGCACCGTGTCCTGATATTGGCAGGCGTCGTGCTGCACCAGCGTCAGGCGGTGCAGGCCGTCTTGGTCGCTTTCCGTTTCGAGGCCGAACGACAGGCTGCCGTCGGGCAACGTCCAGTAGCCGACGATGTCCGAAGAATCGTTGGTAAACGTCGGTTTCAGCACGGTGCTTTGGCCGGCGCAGAGGTACTGCGTTTCAAACGGTTGCCATTGCAGGGCGGCGGCACGCACGAGCGTTACGCCGGTATCGACGCGGCACAGCAGGCTGTCGGTTACCGCCAGCAGGTAATAGCCGAGTCGCGCGTTTTGGATAAGATGGGTGGCGCTCGTATAGTCCGCATGATACCAGTGGTAGCGGTAGGGCGGCGTGCCGCCGCAGGCCGCGGCGTTCAGCTGGCCGTAGTCGTTCGGGCAGAGCGGCTGCCGTATCGAGAGCACGGGGCGCAGGGGTTCGGGTTCGGACAGCGTCATGCTGTCTTGCAGGCGGCAACCGTTGCGGTCGGTCACGGTCAGGCGGTACGACCCGGCGGCGAGCCCGTCGAAAACGGCGGTTTCGGGGCCGTTCTGCCATTGGTAGCGGTACGGATAGCTGCCGCCCGTCACCTCGGCCGATAGCGAGCCGTCGGCGCGTCCGAAGCAACGCGGCGTTGTGGGCACGATGCGGTTGGAGAGCGGTTCGGGTTCCGTCAGGTTGAACGCGGCGGCGCAGGTGCGGCCGTCGGCGTCAATAACCGAGAGCTCGTAGAGCGCGGCGGGCAGGTTTGTTATATATACGCCCGTGTCGCCGTGTTGCCAAAGGACGCGGTAGGGCGGCTGTCCGCCGAGAATTTCCACGCTCAACGCCCCGTCGGCCTCGCCGTGGCAACTCACGGCTTGCGCCCGGCTGATGCGGGCCTCAAAGTCCGCCTGGCTGTCAAATGGAAATTCTCCGCGCACGGCGCACAGATGTTGGTCATAGACGGTCACGGTGTAGTTCTCGCCGCGGCGGTAGGCGATGTGGTCGCTTGTGTCGCCGTGCGCCCAATCGAACCGATAGGGCGGACAGCCGCCGGTCGGGTTCGGATAGAGCAGGCCGGTGGGCGTCGGGTCGCCGCCTTTCGGCTTCTTGCCGTCGTCTGCGTCAGGCTTCTCAGGCTGTTCCACCGGCCACGGCTGTAAGTCCGCCGCCAAGCGGAGCGGGGCCGGCTCGTCCAGCCACAGGCTGTCGGTGGCCGTGGCGCCGTAAGCGTCCTCTATTTCCACGCGGTAGAACCCGCCCGGCAGCGGCGGACTTACGGCCGACGTATGCGGCAAAGCGCATTCCAGCAGGGCATCTTCCGCCTCGGGACGGCGTTCAAACCAACGGTAAGTGTAAGGCGCTTTGCCGCCGTCGGCCAAAACGGTCAAAATCCCGTTTTCGCCGTGGCAGAGGATGGGTGTCGTCTCGCTCAGCAACACCTGTACGGCCGTGCTCAGTTCCACTTCAAAATCGCGGCGCAACCCGTAGCCGTGGGCATCGGTCACCGTAAGTGTATATACGTCAGCCGACAGGCTGTCAATCCCCACGTCGCCGCGCTCCCAGGCCGTGAAATCCGCCACCGTCTCGCCCGCCGCGTTACACCATACGATGCGGTAAGGCGGCACGCCGCCGTCAAGGTAGGCCCTGATCCGTCCGTTGTCCTCCGAGCGGAACACCGCTTCCAAAAAGGCCTTCTCGCCTTGGCAATGCAGCACCTTGATGTTCGACAGGGCCAGCGAATCGGGGCTTTCCACCGTATAGTCCCGTTCAAAGCGGCAGCCGTGGGCGTCGGTCAGCGTCAGGCGGTACACGCCGCTCCAAAGGCTGTCGGGCAAGGTCTCGTCCCAACGGGCGGTGCCGTCCATCCGGTCGCTTTCGCCCTGCCATACGGCGCTATGCGGCGCGGTGCCGCCCTCTATCCGCCAGTCGATATGGCCGTCCGCCGCCCCGTAGCCGCTCACGGCGGTCGGGTTTACGGTCGCGCCCAACGGCTGTGGCGCGTTCAGCATAAAGCTGTCCAAGGAAACCACGCCCTTGGCGTCGGTCACGGTCAGCAGATAGCGGCCCGCGTCCAAACGGTCGGGCGTTTGGGCGTCCTGCGGCAAAAGGGGCTGTCCGTCGCGTTGCCAGTCGTAGCGGTAGGGTGGCGTGCCGCCGCTTACAAAGGCTTGCAACGCGCCGTCCCGGCTGTCGGCGCAGCGGATGCTCCGTTGCAACAGGATTTCGCACCTCAGGTCGGGCGTCTTCACGATTTCGGCCGTGTCTTCGTAAAAACAACCGTGGGCGTCCACAATCCCATAGCGGTAAAGGCCGTGCGGCTGTCCGTCTATTTTGGCCGTGGTGTCGGCCATGGAACGCCAGCGGTTGGGGGCGGTCATATATTCCCACATATAGGTGTAAGGCGGCGTGCCGCCCTGCGTGAATAACTGCACGGCGCCGTCGGTGGCCGGGGCCGCGTCCTGTCGGTAAAGGCTGCCCGCATACGTCTCTTCCGATACGTTTTCCCGCGCCCTCAGCGGTTCGGGTCTTACCATCGTGCCGCTCAGCGCCAGCGTGCAACCGTTTTCGTCCTGCACGCGCGCTTCCAAACGGCCTTCGGTCAGGCCGTTCAGCTTAGCCGTTTGGGCGGGCTGTTCAAAGCCGTTGCAAAGCCAGCGGTAGGTGTAAGGCGGCGTGCCGCCCGCTATCTCGGCCACGGCCCGCCCGTCCTCGAATTCGTGACAGGAAGGCGGCGTAAGGTGCAGCGTGCCCTGCAAGGCTTCCGGTTCGGGAATGTAAAAATGGCAACGGCTTTCTATGCCGTTGTCGTCCGTTACATAAAACGTATAGGCGCCGGCACGCAGTTTCCAAAGCATCGGAAACACCAACTCGGCCTCGTCCGAAGGGTTGCCGTCCGCCCTCTCGGGCAAGGCTGCTTCGGCCAACCCCTCATAGCTGAAACGGTAGCGGTAAGGCGGGGTGCCGCCTTCTACCCAAGCCTGCGCCACCGCTTCCCGTCCGCCTTGGCACCGGATGCTGTCGGTCTGCCGTACCGAACACGTGAGCGCGTTTGGCTGCGATACGGTCACGCGGATGGTGTCGCGGCAGCCGTGCGCGTCTTCCGCCAGCAGGCGGTAGTGCCCGCCGCCCAAGGCTTGCAGCACCGTCAACCCGCTTTCGATTTCGTCCTCTTGCAATACCGTGCCGCGCCCGTCTATCCAGCGCAGTTGTTTCAAGCCGCTGCCCCCGCTCAGCAAGACCCGCACGGCCCCGTCGTTGGCCGAGGCGGGCGGCACGCCGTCCGTACAGCCGCCGTAAGAGGCGCCCTGCACTTCCACCACGGTCAGGCTCAGGCGTTCGGGCTCCGTCAATGTCAGCGTGGCCGTCGCGCTTACGTCCAAAGCGTCGGTCACGGTCAGTTCGTAACGCCCGGCCGGCAAGCCGCCCGCCACCCCGTCCGTGCCGGCTTCCGCCAAGGCCGTCTCCGCCGTCGCGCCGCCGTCCAACACGCGCCACGCATAGCGGTAGGGCGGTGTGCCACCCGTTGCGCCCGCTTGCAACGCGCCCGTCGTCTCGCCCGCGCAGACAATATCGCCGGTCTGCGTCAAAACCGCTTGCAGCGGCGCGACGGCCGGCACGGTCATTTCAAAAGAAGCGTCGCACATCCGCGCATCCCAAACCGTCAGCCGGTATGGCCCGCTTCCGCAGGGCTCCAATATCGGGAGCTCTGTATATATTGTTTCTCCGGTCGTCAGATTCGTCCACGCATAACGGTAAGGCGGCGTGCCGCCCTTGATAAGCGCGGTAATGCGTCCGTCGGCCGTCACGTCCGGCAGCGCCGCATCCTGATAGCCCGCGTAAGACGGGGCTTCCACGCGCAGGGCTTCAGCGGTTATCGGCGCGGGTTCGTTGAAAATCACTTCCGCCGTTGCGCGGCTGCCGTAAAAGTCGGTCACGGTGGCGCGGTAGGTGCCCGCCGGCAAGTCCGTCAAATTGCGTTCCGTGCTGCCGTTCGACCACCTTACGGTATAGGGCGGGTTGCCGCCGCGAATCCACAGGATACAGGCGCCGTCATATCCGTTGAAGCAGCTTACTTCCTGCGATTTGTTGATGCTCGCGCTCAAACGGTCGTAAGATTCCACCGTAATGGTCGTATCCACCGTGCAGTTGTTGGCGTCGCCCGCATGGAGCGGATAGTTGCCGCCTATCTTGTTTTTCTGCGGCAGGGAAAACGTATTGCACGATACCTTGCTCAGCGGCGGTGTGCCGCCGGTCGCATGGGCGTCGAAATAACCGAGTTGCATTTGGCCTTGCGCGTTGTAGTGCACGTGTTGCAGGCTGTCTATGACAATGCGGAGCGGGGAGGCCGGTTGCCGTATGTCGGCCGTAAATTCGGCCAGGCAGTTCCGGGCATCGAACACTTTGAGTTTATAGCGGCCGGCCGGCACGTTCTTCAACTTGAAGCCGGGTTCGAGATTATCCCACATACCGTTGAGCGGCGGCGTGCCGCCGTCAATCAGGAATGTGGCCGCCCCCGTATGCTGTCCGTAACATTTCACATCGGTAACGGAAGACAGGGCCAGGCTGAACGGTTCGGGTTCGTCGAGGCTGTATGCCGCCGTCGTTTTCAGGTTGGGCAGCAGCCGGTGGCGCACCTCCACCGTATAGGTCGTGCCGGCCCGTATATCGCCTTGCTGAGCGGCGTTTCCCACCGTGCGGCCATCGGCTTGCCAACGGAAGTCGAGCAACTTTTCGTCGATATTGCCCGTGGGTACGGCCTGCAACACGCCGTCGTCGGCCCCGTGGCAGCTGATGGGGCGGTTCTCTTGGATGTTGGCGCCCAAGCGGTTGTCCAGCAATTTGATTTGCACTTTGGTCACATCGCCGCACAAATCGGCGTCCGAAACGGAGAGATAATACCAGCCGGCTTGGGTAACGGGCAGCGTGTCTTGCGGAAAAGGCCGAGAGCTGCTCGGTTGCAGGCCTTGGGCGTTCAAGGTGCCGTAGCGGATGTTATAGGGCGGCTTGCCGTTGCGGATGGCATCCCGCTTGATAGATATATATCCATCTTCTGTCGTGCGTGTCCGCCCGCTTTCAATAATCGTACCGCTGATGTATTGGATCTGAATCGGCCATTCGATAGGTTGTACCACCGGTATGGAACCATCGAACTCGCTATGGCCGTTCAATGCGTCGTTATTGTAGTATCTGAAAGCGAACCGGTGTTCGCCTTGCGGTACGGAGTCGGCATGGGCGGTAACGGTGATTTTCCGTTGCTGCATGTTCGCATTCACGGTAACGGTAAACAGCGGGCTGTGTCGCCACTCGTCATTTATCCATTCGTGTACTTCATAAGTTTGTTTTAAACTCGCCGTTAAGGCCGACACGTGCGAAAAGGAAATCTGACCTTTTTGGTGGGAACATTTGGGCGGCGTAACCGTGAGGTCTTGGATGGGGAGTTCGTTTTTTACGACCTGAAACGTGTGGCAGGGAAACATGGCGCTCAACGCTTGGGCGGAGAAAGACGTGTTTCGGTCGGGACGGTTGCTTACGCCTCTGACCCGTCCTTCAACCGTAAGATAATAGGTGCCTTTTGTCAAATATTTGCCGTTGGGAATCGGTATTTCCGTCGTGCCGGTATGTTGGAGGATGTTGGAAACATCCGTTTGAAAAAGCACCTCGGATTCGGAAATGTTGAACACGCCGTCCGCCCGCATGGAAATGGACTTGTAGCAGGTCAAGGTCGTGAATTCTTCCTGCAAGGCATCGCTGAGGGGCAGCGTGAGTTTTATTTTCAGGGTTCTGACTGTGCTGTCGGTCGGTTCAATGACCTGCGTCGGGATATTGACGGGCGGTAATTCAGGATAAAACCGAATCACCTTGAGGTGTTTTTTGCCATCGTCCGAGGCGCCGGCATCCATCGTGATGTTGTCGCCCGGGCGGGCCCCCTCCAAATCGCTCAACGAAAAACTGATTTGCGCGTCTTCGGAAAGATGGTTGAGCACCTGTCGCGGACCGTTGCCTACGCTGTAACGCCAAAGCATACCTTGGGAAGCGTCGCTGTAAGGGTAGTCGTTCGGTTTGAGGAGGCTCAGGTTGGCTTTCAACGTCACCGTACCGCGCGAGCCGTATTCTGCCGGCGCCTCCTCGATGGCGGCGTGCCAACCCGGCGTCAGGCGGTAGATGTAAAACGCGTTTCCGTTCGGCACATGGATGGTATCGTCGCCTTTTCGCAGTAAATCCCAAAGCGAGATGGAATCGTTGCGCACACAAAGCGTGGAAACCTGGCCGTATTCCAACAAGTCCGGCGGGGTGGCATTGAGATCCGAACGTTCGGCATAGCGCCGGACAAAACAATAATCGAGCGCATCCGGTTCATTGGCCAACACTGGGAAGAAGATGGCCTCTTTGTTAATGCCGGTAGGTAGCAGACATCCCTGTCTGGGGCCGAAGTTATAAATCAGCTGCTTGCGTCCGCACTCATCTTGTAACACCATCGGTGCGGGATACATGGGCGATGCGTAAACCTTCGGGGTACTGCCTTTTTCAATTTCGCCTACCAACCGGCCGGTTACGGCGAACGGCAAAGCCAAGGTTTTTGCGCGGAGACATGTTTCCCATTGGGCATGACCCGACAGCGGCAATAGCAATAGCACCGCAAGCCCATGCAGTTTGATACCGGTTCCACGCAACCGGATTTTTTTCGAAAGGGTTTGAAAAATAAAACGCCTCATAACACATGATTTTTGAATTATGAGGCAAAAGTAGGCGGTCTTGACGCGCCGCCCTAAGGAAAATCCTTAATAAACCTAAAGAAAATCAGGCTTTCTTAATAAACCTTAAAACGCGGGGTGCGGTTTTCCGTCAGCCGCCCGCCCGTTTGAAGCGGTAGGCGTTCTTTTCGAGAAACGCGCAGGCCTTGTCCCGCACGTCGCCCTGCAGCAGGATGTCGCCGTCCTTGCAGGCCCCGCCCACACCGCAGAACGTCTTGAGCCGTTTGGCTAAGGCTTCCAAATCGTCGGTGGCCCCTACAAAGCCACGGATAAGCGTCACGGTCTTGCCGCCGCGGCCCTTGCTGTCGCGCAGCACGCGCAAATCCTGTTCGGCGGGCGGCAACGTTTCGGCCGTTTCGGCTTCTTCGTACTGGTATTCAAAGTCGGCGGCCGTGGAGTACACGACGCCTATGGGACGTTTCTTGCTCATGGTCGTTGTAAAAAAATAAGCCCCCTGAGGTTATCTCAGAGGGCTGGTGCCCGAGATCGGACTCGAACCGATACGGGTTTGACCCCATTGGTGTTTGAGACCAACGCGTCTACCAATTCCGCCACTCGGGCTAAAAGCGGGTGCAAAGGTAACGTAAAAAAATCGTAAAACAAAATTTTTGCACCAAACTGCGTTGAACATACCTTAATATTGGCGAAAAAATGCTATATTCGCGCCTTAAATTAGGCGTGGAAGGCTGTTGCCTGAAGGGAATTGAAATTATAAAACATTAAAAATAAATTTATCATGAAATTAAAACAAGCATGGAAGTTGCTGCTCGGTGTCTCGTTGATGGGATGCTGGGGCGGTTTGCAGGCGCAGACCGAAGGCAACTATCAGTTCAAAACCGTGGAGAACGACCCGCTGCACGTGCAGATGTACACGCTCGACAACGGTATGCAGGTGTTCCTGAGCGTCAACAAGTCGGAACCGCGTATTCAGGCCTATATCCCCGTTCGCGTCGGCTCCAAGCACGACCCGCTGGAAACCACGGGTTTGGCGCACTATTTCGAACATATGATGTTCAAGGGTACGTCGCATTTCGGTACGATGGATTTCGAGTTGGAAAACGTTTTGCTTCAGGCCATCGCCGACCAGTTTGAGATTTACCGCGGCCTGACCGATTCCGCCGAACGGGCCAAGGTTTACCGGGTTATCGACAGTTTGTCGTATGAAGCCTCCAAGTTGGCCATCCCCAACGAATACGACAAGTTGATGACGAGCATCGGTTCGACGGGTACCAACGCCGGTACGTCCTACGATTTCACGATATACATCGAAAACGTGCCTGCCAACCAGTTGGAAAACTGGGCCAAGGTTCAGTCCGAACGTTTGGAAAACATGGTGCTCCGTCTGTTCCATACGGAAATCGAGACCGTGTATGAAGAAAAGAATATGTCGCTGACGGACGACAACCGCCGTGTGAGCGAGTTGATTCTCAGCACGCTGTTCCCGCACCATCCCTATGGTATCCACAACGTGCTCGGTTTGGGCGAACACTTGAAGAACCCTTCGCTCAAGAACATCCAGGCGTTCTACGAAACCTATTACGTGCCCAACAACATGGCCGTCGTTCTCTCCGGCGATTTCGACCCGCAGGAAGCCATGGCCATCATCGACAAGTATTTCGGCAAATTGCCGGCCAAGGAAATCCCCGAATTTACCTATGAAAAGGAAGCGGCCTTGGAAGCGCCCGTAGAAAAGGAAGTTATCGGGCTTGAGACCGAACGCGTCATTGTCGGTTTCCCGATGGGCGGTTCCGCTACCAAAGAAGCCATCTTGGGCGACTTGGTGGCCAATATGCTGTACAACGGTCAGGCCGGTCTGTACGACTTGGAACTGAACCAGGCGCAGAAAGTCATGTTCGCCTACGCTTACCCCAGCACGCTCGTGGATTACGGCGTATTCATGCTGGGCGGTATGCCCAAGTCGGAACAGACGTTGGAAGAAGTGAAAGACCTGATGTTGGAAGGTCTGGAACGCATCAAGGCCGGTGATTTCCCCGCTTGGATGCTGGAAGCCACGATTGACAACAAGAAGTACGACTTGTACAAGGAGTTGGAAAGCAACGAAGGCCGCGGCATGAAGATAGCGTTCGCCTATATCGAAGGCACGCCTTGGCAGGAAGCCGTCAACTATATCGACGAACTGTCGAAAGTGACGAAAGAAGACGTCATGAATTTCGCCGCCGAACTCTTGGCGCGCAACTACGTGGCGGTTTACAAACGTCAGGGCGAACCGACCGACATCCACAAAGTGGACAAGCCGGCCATTACGCCGATTGTCATCAACCGTGACGTGGAATCCCAGTTCCTGGCCGATTTCAAGGTAGCCGCTGCCGAGGTGGAACCGATTGAACCGCAGTTCATCGACTATGCCAAAGACATCGAGGTGACGAAAATCGGCAAGAAAGTGGATCTCTACTATATGCACAACAACGAGAACCCGACGTTCGAACTGACGTATCTGTTCGAGATGGGCGACTACAACGACCTGCTGTTCGGCTTGGCCGCCTCCTACCTCGAATACCTCGGCACGTCCAAACTCAGTGCGCCGGAAATCCGTCAGGAATTCTACAAAATCGCTTGCAGCTACGACGTCAGAACGACGCCCGACCGCATTTACGTGCGTTTGAGCGGTTTGGCCGAAAACATGGAAAAGGCCGTCACCTTGTTCGAAAACCTGATCAAGGATTGCCAGCCGGACGAAATGGCGTTGCAAGGCATGAAGTACGACTTGCTCAAGCTCCGTGAAGACAACAAGAGCAACCAGAGCGAAAACGTTTCGGCTTTGGTTTCCTATGCCACCTATGGCCCCAACTCGCCGGTACGCCACATCCTTTCCAACGAGCAATTGTTGGCCGTTACCTCCGCCGAGTTGATTAAGAAGCTGCAGACGATGTTCCATACCGAACACGCCATTCTGTACTACGGCCCGGAAACGATGGACGCCGTGGCGCAGATGATGACCAAACTGCACAAATTGCCCAAGAAGATGTTGCCGGTTCCGGCCGCTGTCCGTTTCGAACCGTTGCCCACGACCGAAAACCGTGTCGTTTTCGCGCCCTACGATGCCAAACAGGCGTATTGCTATACGGTTTCGCGCGGCGATTTGTACGAACGCGACATGATGCCGCTCATCAATATGTACAACAACTATTTCGGTGGCGGCATGAACGCGATTGTGTTCCAGGAATTGCGTGAAAAACGTTCGTTGGCTTACCAGAGCGCGTCGTTCTACCGTCGTCCCAACCAACCGGACAACTATTTCGTCAACATGGGCCTGATTATTACGCAGAACGACAAGGTGGTGGATGCGTTCAAGGCCATCGATGAATTGTACAACGATATGCCGCAGAGCGAAAAGGGTTTGGAACTGGCCAAAATCAGCCTGATTTCCGACCTGCGTACGTCGCGCGACCAAAAGACCGACAAGATTTTCCGTTATCTGACGGATAAGAAATACGGTTATACCGAAGATTCCCGCAAGGTGATGTACGAGGCCATCCCCGGCATCACGATGGAAGACATCGTGAAGTTCCAGGCCGAGAAGGTCAAAGGTCATCCGCAAACCTATATCATCTTGGGTAAGGAATCCGATTTCGATTTCGAACAGCTGGAACGCGAATTCGGCAAGGTGGAAAAACTGACGACCGAAGAGATTTTCGGTTACTAAGCCTTTCCGCTTCAAAATGAAGAAGGCCGCCCTGCATAGGGCGGCCTTCTTTCGTTTGGGGGGCTTGCGTGGCAACTGGCGGCCTACCGTTTCAGCGTTACGAGCGTGATGCCCGCGCCGCCGAGTTCCTCTTTTTGGTCTTCGAAAAACGCCACGTGCGGGTTCTGCCGCAGCAGGCGGCGGATATTCTCTTTCAAAACGCCGTAGCCCTTGCCGTGCAGGATTTCAAGCCGCGATTCGCCGTAGAGTACGGCTTCGTCTATGAATTTGTCGGTCAACGCCAAGGCGTCGTGCATCCGTTCGCCGCGCAAATCCAGATAGGGCGAAAATTCGTTGCGCCCCGTCTGCAGGTTTTCGATATGCACCTGCACGCGGCCTTGTTTGGTGGCCTCGTTGCGGGCTTCCTGCGGGGAAAGGGGCTTGAGTTGCGCCAACGGCAGTTCCAGCCGCATGAAGTCGAAATCCACCTTGGCCTTGCGGCCTTTGAGTTCCACAATAACGCCCACCTCCTTGCCGTCGGCGCGGCGAACGTAGCCGCCCACTTGCAGCGGCGGTTGCGCGGCGGCTTTGGCGGTTTTGCCCGTGACAGGCGTATGCGGTTGGGGGCGTGCGGCGGCCGGTCGGGCGGCCTCTGTACCATCTGCCGCGTGGTCGTCCAAGGCCTCCGCGTCGTTCAATATGGCGGCCATATCGGCCTGTAATTGGCCGCGCAACCGCCGCGTCTCTTCGCGTGCGGCCTGTTGCTCCTTAATCTCCCTAATCGTCTGTTCGATACGGCGGTTGGCCTGCGCTACGATGTCGGCCGCCTGCGTTTTGGCTTCCTTTATATATACCGACTTGCGCTCTTCGATTTCGGCCGTCAGCTTGCGGTATTTCTCCAACGTGTCGCTCAGCAGCCGGTCGGCCGTCTCCACCTCGCGGGTGCGTTGCGACAACTGCTGTTTCTCCACCTCAATCTGTTGCAGTTCCTGTTCAAACTGCAGGTGCCGGCGGCCCGTCTTGGCCTGCGCCGCCTTGAGCACGTCGGCGGGCAAGCCGGTCTGACGCGCCATCTCAAACGCGAACGAACTGCCCGGCAAACCCTTCTTGAAAATATAAAGCGGCCGCATCTCGGCCTTGTCAAACAGCATGGCGCCGTTTACCATGGCGGCATGGTGCTTGGCCAGCAGTTTCAACTGCGTGTAGTGCGTCGTTACCACGCCCCACGCGCCTTTCCGGTCCAAGGCTTCGAGCACGGCTTCCGCAATGGCGCCGCCGGCCTGCGGCTCGGTGCCGCTGCCCAACTCGTCGGCGAGAAACAGCGTGTGCCGGTCGGCCTTCTCCAGCCAAAACCGCATATTCTTGAGGTGCGAACTATACGTGCTGAGGTCGTTTTCTATCGACTGCTCGTCGCCTATATCCACAAAGATATGATGAAAGAGGCCGGTTTCGGAGTTCTCCGACATCGGCACCAACAGGCCGCATTGCAGCATATATTGCAACAGGCCCACCGTTTTGAGGCAAACCGATTTGCCGCCCGCGTTGGGCCCCGAAATAATGACGATGCGTTCCTCGTTTTCCAAACGGAACGTAAGCGGCACCGGGTCTTTCAACAGCGGATGCCGCGCCTGCCGCCACGTAAAGCAGGGCCGTTCGTTCAGCACCGGCAGGCCGGCTTCCATCCGCAGGGCCAGTTTGGCTTTGGCGCGGATAAAGTCGATGCGGCCGAGAAAGGCGTAGCCCTCGTTCAGCACCGGCAACAGCGGGTACAGGTATTGGCTGAAATCCTTTAGGATTCGCGTAATCTCCATGCGCTCCTCATGGCGCAGTTCCGTCAATTCGTTGTTGAGCAGAAAGACCTCTTCCGGCTCTAAGAATACGGTTTGCCCCGTGGTGGAAACGTCGTGTATAAAGCCGCGGATTTGGCGTTTGTGCGCCGCCAACAGCGGAATCACGAGCCGTTCGCCGCGCACTGTGGCTTCGGCGTTTTCGCCCGTCCAGCCCTCCTTGCGGGCCGTGGAAAGGTATTTTTGGATATGGCGGTTCGACTCGCTTTGCAGGCGGCGCATACGGCTGCGGATACGGTAGAGCTCATCCGAAGCGTTGTCGCGCAGCTTGTGGGTCAGCGGGTCGATGAGAAAACCGATGCGGTAGGGCAGTTCCGCCACCACCTCCAACTGCTCCGCCAGCACGCGCAGCCGCGGATACAGTTCCTCATTCAGGTTCAGCAGATATTTTTTCAGCTCGCAGAGCACCGTGTACGAAACGGCCAAGTCCTGCAAGCCCTCTATCGAGATAAAGCCGCCCTTTACGCCGATGCGTTTCAGCTCCGGCCGCAAGTCCAAATAGTCGGTGGCCGGAAACGGGTTTTCGAGCATCAGCACGCGCTTCATCTCCACGGCCTGTTCCAAGTATATCCGCAAGCGTTCGAAGTCGGTCGTAAAGCCCATGCGGTCGGCCAAATCCGTTCCCATCGGGCTGATGCACTCGTCCGTCAGCATACGGCGGATATGGTCGAAGCCTATTTTTTGCTCAAAGTTCTGTGGATACGTCACGGCGTCAATACAATCAATTCAGTTGCAAAAATAGCATAAATTTGTATGGTCACCGAATTTTTCCTAAATTGCCCCGTTGTTACCCATAGGATGATGTACCGCTTTAGGAATAGTATCTGTCCGAGCGTAAGATACGCTTTGTTCATCGCGGCCGTAACGGTCAGTTATGGCGTGCTGTTCGTGGCATGGGAATTCGCGGATGTGCCGTTTGATGGTTTTCGGGATTTCCTGTCCATCGTTTTTCAATGGAGTGTCGTGACGTTGGCGGCCTTTCCGTTGTTTCTGCTGCTGGGGCTCAACAAATACCTGTTTGCCGTCACGTTTCCCTTCGTCGCGTTGTTGAGCGGCGTTTTCGCCTATTTCCGCCATGCCTTGCACATTACGCTGACCCCTATGCTGTTGGATTTGATAGCGGTGAATGATGTGGGCATCGGCCTGGATTTGATTTCGGGCAAACTGTTGCTGTTTGTGGCGGTGGCCTTGCTCTATGCCGGCGGCCTCGTTTATTGGCGTTGGCGCGGGATACACCTCGGCAAGTGGTGGTGGATTTGGTTTGTTGCGGCCCTGTGCCTTTTATATGGCGTGCATCATATCGGTCGCATCGCCCGTCCCGTTTCAAACCGGATGCCGGCCTCGTTTTATTACGTAACCCGAACGTATTGGCAGCAGCGTGCCGGCCAAACCGGCCGGGTGGCTTTTTCGGATACCGTAACCTGTCGGGCCGATACGCTGACGGTGGTGGTCGTGTTGGGCGAGTCGCTCCGGGCCGACCATCTGCAACTGAACGGATATACGCGCGCCACCACCCCGCGCCTGTCCCGCGATACGGCGGTCCGTTCCTTGCGTCAGGTCTATTCCAAAGAAATCTTTACCCATCATAGTCTGCCGGTTCTTTTGACACGGGCGGACAGCGTGCAAGACGCCCGCGCCCATACGGAAAAATCCTTTATCACGCTTTTCCGTAAAGCCGGCTTCCGAACCGCCTGGCTTGCGAATCAGGAACCGGTCAACACCTATGTAGACTTTATGCGCGAGGCCGATACCTTGGTCTACGCCAATGAAGGCAAGAATGTATATATGTTTGACAAATGGCTGGATGGTGCCTTGTTGCCGTCTTTTCAGAGCGAGTTGGCGCAGGCTTACCCCAAAAAGATGCTCGTGCTCCATACGATAGGCTCGCATTGGTGGTATAATTCCCATTTCGAAGAAGCGGTTTTTACGCCGGTTCTCGGTTCAAGAAACGTATCGGCAAGCAGCCGGGAAGCCATGGTCAACGCTTACGACAATACCGTGCTATATACCGATTGGTTTTTGTGCCGGTTGATAGAAAACCTGAAAGACGAACCGTCGGTTCTTATCTATATATCCGACCATGGAGAATCATTGGGCGAAAACGGAAAATACCTTCATGCCGAAGACAACGTCCCCTTGCATTATCCGGCCGCGTTCGTCTGGTATTCTCCTAAATATGCCGTTTCGTTTCCCCAAAAAACGGAAAGTCTGAAACGGAACGCCAATCAGCCGATAAACACCGGTTTTCTGTTCCATAGCGTTTTGGACGCCGCCGCGTTGAACACGGTCTATTTGGATACCGCCCGTAGTGTCTTTAGCCATAATGCTACATTCGGTAACACACAATGCTTCCCGCCAAGGCCGACATCGACCGATACAAGCAGGCCTTGGTAACCTACCGGTTTGCGGACGAACGCAACGATATGGCGGCGGGATGAAGCAAGAGGTGGCTATTTCCGAAAAGTGGTACACGTACCGCTTTTCGGAAATAGAATTTGTAAATATTATAGTTTATGGGTATTTTTGTATTCCATAAAATTGGTACATGTACCATAAAAACGAAATAGTAGGATGGTGATAAGGCGGGACAAATACCTGAACCAGCTCATTGCAAGTAGGCACAACGGGCTGATAAAGATAATCACAGGGTTGCGCAGATGTGGGAAATCCTATCTTTTATTCAAGTTATTCAAAGAGCATCTGTTGGTGGATGGGGTGGATGACGCCCATATCATTCAGGTTGATTTGGAGAATCGGCGCAACAAAGCTTTACGCAACCCTGACGCCTTGCTGGCCTATATCGATTCACACATCAAGGATGATGATATGCACTACATTCTGTTGGATGAAGTGCAGCTTGTTCCGGAGTTTGAAGATGTCTTGAACAGTTATCTTAAAATTGAAAATGCAGATGTCTATGTAACCGGCAGCAACTCTAAATTCCTGTCTTCGGAAATCATTACGGAATTTCGTGGACGAGGCACACAGATACACGTATATCCCCTTTCTTTTGCAGAGTTTATGTCTGTCGATGCCCGTCATCCAATTGATGCGTGGCAGGATTATTATACTTACGGGGGACTTCCGCATATATTAAGCCTGCATGACGATGAGGCCAAAGAGACGTATCTTAAAGAACTATATACCAAAGTCTATCTCACGGATATCAAAGAGAGGCATTCTATTCGATCAAATGCGGAACTTGAGGAGTTGATGCGGATAGTGGCCTCGTCAATAGGTTCTCCTACCAATCCACCGAAATTAGAAAGAACTTTCAAAAGTGAGAAAAACGTATCATTGTCCGCCAAAACGATTGATACCTATCTGTCATATTTTGCAGATGCTTTTCTTACAGAGAAAGCCATTCGCTATGATATAAAAGGGAAGAAGTATATCAATACGCTTTCCAAGCATTATTTCACCGATATGGGAGTAAGGAACGCCATTTTGGGCTTCCGTCAAACAGAGGAAAACCATATCATGGAAAATGTTATATATAACGAGCTCCGCATGAGAGGCTTCTCGGTCGATGTCGGTGTGGTGGAAACACGCCCCGTAAGTGCGGATGGGCAAAGAGTCCGTAAGCAATATGAAGTGGATTTCGTGGCTAACCGCGGCAGTCAACGCTATTATATTCAATCCGCGTTTGTCATGCCGACAGATGCTAAAAAACGGCAGGAATCGGGCTCTTTACGCAACATAGATGATGCCTTCAAGAAAATCATCATTGTAAAAGATTACATCAAGCCCAAACGGGACGAAACGGGCATCATAACCATTGGTTTGATAGACTTTTTATTGAAGCCGGATTTGTTGAATTGGTAGGAAACCTCGACCGCACACTGGTTGAGGCCGACATCGACCGGTATAAGCAGGCCGTGGTAACCTACCGGTTTGCGGACGAACGCAACGATATGGCGGCGGGATAGTGGATTTTTTCGTATATTTGCGGATAGTTATCAATAATTGGTATTATGAGAGAACTATTCGCAGTAATCGGTTTGTTGTTATTGGGGGTGGGTGGTGCGCTACAGGCACAGGATGAGAAGCAAGATCCTTTTGATCATGTTCTTTTTGAAACTTCGAATCATTCTCATGTGCTTGGCGCAGGAGAAGAAATTGATCTAAAAGTCAAATTTTCCGCAACAGCAGGCGATAGATTTGTTATCTCCTGGGGAATACAGATGGACACCGTGCAGATAACCAAAACTGGTGAAATGGTGGAAGTAAGTCATCATTTTGAGGAAGGAGATATAATTGAGCATACGCTTAGCGTGAGAGCCGTGGATACGGGGAGTCATATTATCGGTTTTGCTTTAGAAGGTTCCATGTTTACGGATGTTGCACCATACCGTTGTCCAGCTTTCCGATATTTGTCTCTTAACAATACATCCATTAAGTATCTTCGCCCTGTCTTACCCTCATTGCAGTCCATTAAATGTGTCCATAATCCGCTTTTGTGGGAATTGTCACTTTACGAATGTCCATCTTTGAAGACGGTGGAGTGTGTCGGCAATCGTAGTTTGAAGCGATTGATCTTGAGTAATAACTACGAACTTGAAGAAGTGATATGCACTTATAACGATTCATTAAAAGCCCCAGAATTGCCAGAAGAAGGGGGCAACCTTAAGACAGTGGATTATTCGAACAATAATCAATTGGAATATTTGACTTTGTCAAATCAACCAGCCCTTAAAGCAGTCAAATGCACAAATAATCCGCTTTTGGAATCCTTTGGATTATATGACTGTTTGGCGATTGATTCCCTGAATATTACCAACAATGTACAGCTAAAAGCACTCTACCTGATTAATACAGGGCTGAGATTTTGGGATTTGTCGGTCGCGCCAAACCTTGAAGAGTTATATTGTAACGAGAATGACAGCCTGACAGCGTTGAAGGTAGATAACCCTGTTCTGCAGATTTTGGAATGTGACCACAATCGATTGGAATCTTTGCTTCTTGATAATTGCACTACCCTTGAAACTTTGATTTGCAGTCATAATCAGCTTACATCTTTAGAATTACATCCGGATGTGATTGTAAACGAAATGGTTGCTGACAGTAATAGTTTGACGTTATCTAACTTGGCAGATTTAACAACACACATTTCGGTACCAACTACCGCCCTTTCGCCCCAATTTATGTCTGTTTTGCTCCAAGTCGGTCAAACGTTGGATTTGCGTGGGGAAATGGATATCAATGATAAAGCAACTCAATGGTATTTCGTGGATTCTGTTGGCAATCTCATGGCGGAGCATACTGACATAAAATATCTTAACGGACGTTTTTCTTTTAGCAAAACGGGGAAGTATCGCATAGAATTGGCTCATGATGCATTACCAACTTGCTGTGGCGATTTCTCCTCCGCTTGGGTATTTTATGACGTGACGGTTGTGGACTCGGTGGCGCGGCCGGTGTTCTCGGTGCCTTCGGGTGCGGTAAGGCGCCATACGCCTGTCTCACTGAGTACGACAACGCCCGATGCACGGATTTACTATACGATCGACGGCAGCGCACCGGACAGCGCGGCCTCATTATATACTGATCCTATCTTCATAGACGAAGCGGTGACGATAAAGGCCATCGCCATCCAAGACACGTTTGTATCGCGGGTGGCCACGGCCTCCTATACGATTGATTTAACGGCCAACGAAAGCGATAGGATTACGGAGTCAGATTGCATATACACAAAAGATAGAAATATCTACTTGTCGGAAAGTGTGGGCGAAGTGGAAGTGTTTACAGCGAACGGCCAATGCGTGTATGAGGGTTCGGCAACGGCCATTCCCGTAAAACGGAGCGGCTTGTACGTGGTGGTGGCCAAGGGCGGACGCTGGAAAGTGGCGGTAAGGTAGAGAAGGCTTATAGGCACATGGCCATATATGCCGGTATGCATATTGTCGTTCCGTCTTTCCGAAAGTCTTTGGTGTAAACGAGATAAGGCGTTTTAACACGGGAAGAAAACTTTTCGCGGAATTTATCCAGCGAAACGTGCGTTTTGTATCCCGAAGACTTTACTTCGATGGGATTTATCTTGGCGCCGTCAGACAGAAGAAAATCAATCTCGTAATGATGGTTGCTCGTGTCGGAAGGGAAGGTGTAATAGTAAAGTTCGTGTCCCGAAGCTTTAAGCATTTGCGCTACAACGTTTTCATAGACATACCCTAAATCGGCATTCAGTTTGTCGGACAATAATTTTTCATAAATGATATTGTCGGTAAACTTTTTGTCCCAAAACGAAAGTGTGACGAATAAGCCTGTATCGCACAGATACATCTTGAATCTGTCGGTGTCTTTATGTAGTGCGAATCCGACATGTGGGTCATTGGCATGGAACGCCATATTCACGACCATCGAATCCTGCATATCATACACGGCCTCTTTTACCCTTTCATATCGGTTGCCGCCGGTCGCGGCATAAGTTTGGTATCTGGAAAAATTACCGGACAACTGCGCCGGAATGGCCATGAACATTTTGGAGGCATTGCCGCTTGGATCTATCTTGATGAAATCCTGTTCATACAATTCCAAAATAGCCCGTTTCACCATATCGACTTTTCCCATATTATGGGTCTCTATGTACGTCTTGACGGCTTGCGGCATCCCCCCAACCAGCATATACAAGCGAAAATTCTTCATTTCGCTTCTATTGCCGGCATCGCCCAGTCCTTTACCCGTATTCCAGAACTGACGCAAGAGTTTTATCGAAACCTCGTTTCCCAAGGCCCAATTAAATTCTTCATAGTCCAACGGATGCAAGTATAGACTGTATTCCTCGCTCGGTATCAAGATATCCTTGACGTTCTTCCTTATGGAAAGAAGCGAACCGGTCTCGATATAATCGTAACGTCCATCTTTAACAAGATGTTTGATGGCCTGCCGTGCGTTCGGACAATTCTGCACCTCATCGAAAATGATAACGGATTTCCGTTTACGGAGGGTTACGTTATAAACCATCTGCAACCGCATGAATAGGTAGTCCAAGTTGGAAACATCGTTAAATAAATCCAAAACCTCTTGTTGGCAATTGGTAAAATCGATGGCGATATGGGTTTCATATTCGTTTTTGGCGAACGCTTCGGCCAAAGTAGATTTACCTACACGTCTCGCCCCTTTGATGATTAATGCCATTGAACCGCTGAAATCTTGTTTCCATTTCAGCATTTCATCATACAATTTTCGTCTGAAAATCATAGGTTAACAGAGTTGTATCAGGATGCAAAAATAGTCAATTTGTCAGTCATCCCCAAATTTTTTATGTCGATTTTGTCAGTCTCCCCCAAATTTTTTATGTCGATTTTGTCAGTCTCCCCCAAATTTTTTATGTCGATTTTGTCAGTCTCCCCCAAATTTTAGGAGGCTTCCGGATGGTTTGACGTGGTGCGGCCGTTTTCCACAGCCCGCCGTATTTCCCGCTCAAACCCTTGTAAAACCTTGCGTTCCGGCGGGTGGTTCCTGTTGGGAAAATGCCGGCGTTTCGTTTCCGGAATTATCCCAAAAGCGTTAAATTTGTATGTTTAAGCCCGTGGGGCCGTAAAGGCCGCGGGCGCAACCATACCGATTTGATGAAACCCCAATGGAACGCCCTCAAAGGGCAAGTGCGAGAAAAAGTCCTGCCGTGGCTGGAAAAGGCCGAGGCGTGGCCCAAAAGCCACCTCTCGGAGCGCGCGTTCCTCGTTTGGGCGGGCCTGCTCATAGGCACGGTAAGCGGTTTGGTGGCCGTCCTGCTCAAAAACATGATTTATTATTTCGGGGCGTATGTGCTCGACATCTTCGCGGCCGACAGCCGCAACTTCCTGCTGCTCGTCTTTCCGCTCATCGGTATCACGCTCACGTATATCTACGTCCATTACATCCTCAAAGACAACATCAGCCATGGCGTCAGCCGCGTGCTCTACGCCATCTCCAAAACGGGCGGCTACATGAAGCGGAGCCGGATGTATTCTTCGCTCGTGGCCAGTACGCTCACCATTGGTTTCGGCGGCTCGGTGGGGCCCGAAGCCCCGGTCGTGCTGGCGGGGGCGGCCATCGGTTCCAATATCGGGCGGCGGCTCAAGGTCGATTACAAGACGATGGTGCTGTTGATTGCCTGTGGCTCGTCGGGCGCGGTGGCCGGCAGTTTCGGCGCGCCCATCGCCGGCTTCATCTTCGCGCTGGAAGTGCTCATGATAGACCTCACGATGGGGTCGTTGCTGCCGTTGCTCATGGCTTCGCTGGCCGGCACCGTCGTGTCGGCCCTGCTCATGGGGCGGTCGGCCATGTTCCATTTCGACATCTCGTCCGACTACGTGTTGCGCGACCTGCCGTTTTATGTCATCCTCGGGCTGCTGTCGGGCTTGGTGTCGCACTATTTCCTGTTCATGACCGAGCGCATCGAACGCTGTTTCGGCTTTCTCAAAAGCGGCATCGCGCGTCTGCTCATAGGCGGCGGCCTGCTCTGCGTGCTCATCTTCCTGTTCCCGCCGCTCTACGGCGAGGGCTTCAATTTCATCGCCGACATCATTCAGGGCGATACCGACCGCCTGCTCAACAATACGTTCCTCTACGAATACCGCCATATCACGCTCATCTTCTTGGCCTACGTGCTGTTCATCATGCTGATCAAGGTGGTGGCCATGGCGCTCACGAACGGCAGCGGCGGGGTGGGCGGCGTGTTCGCACCCTCCATGTTCGTAGGGGCTTTCCTCGGCCTGTTCATGGCCCATGCGCTCAACGCCTGTTTTCCGGGCTTGAACCTGCCGGAAGCCAATTTCGCGCTGACGGGCATGGCGGCCGTCATGGCCGGCGTCATGCACGCGCCGCTGACCGCCTTGTTCCTCGTGGCCGAGATTTCGGGCGGCTATACGATGTTCGTGCCGCTCATCCTCGTGTCGGTGTTGGCCTATTACATCAACCGGTATTTTAACCCGCACTCCATATATACAAAGAAGCTGGCCGCGAAGGGCAACCTCATGACGCACAACAAAGATACGGTCGTGTTGTCGTTGTTGGACAAGCAGACGTTGGTGGAGCGGAATTTCGCCACGGTGCGGCCACAGGATACGTTGCGGCAGCTCATTACGGCCATTAGCATTTCCTCGCGCAACATCTATCCCGTTACGGACGAGGACAACCGCTATCTGGGCGTCGTGTTCCTCGATGAGGTCAAGCCACTGATTTTCCGTGCGGAACTCTACGACAAGATTACGGTTTCCGATGTGATGTTCAAGCCGCAGTGCACGGTGGATATGTCGGAAAGCATGGAATCCATCGCGCAGAAGTTTTTGACCGTTACGGACTACAACATCGCGGTGGTGGACGGCGACCGCTACGAGGGCTTTCTGTCGCGGGCCAACGTGTTCTCCTCTTACCGGCAGAAGGTCAAGGAAATGTCGAGTGATTGAAATAAAAAAACAAACGAACGATATGAAAAAACGGAATTTGCTGACAAGCGTGGGGCTTTGCATGACGGCTCTGATGATGTGGACGCCTAACGCGACGGCACAGACGGCGGAAGCGACGGAAGGTCAGACGCCCAAACACTGGACCGTGGAACAGGCCACGGCCGACCGGGCGTTGCGTCCCGAAGGCGTGGGCTTGCTTTATTGGGGCGAGAAAGACCCCGACAACCTGTTTTACAGTTACAACAACAAAGTGCTTTGCTTCAATGTCAGAACGCAGGCCACCGATACGATTCTGACGCTGGCGCATTTCGACAAAATCAAGGAACAGTACGCGCCGGGTTCCGCCCCGCTGACGGCCTTGCCTGAAATCCTCGCCATCCACCGTAACAACATGGTGTTGCATTACGACCAGGCCTATTATATATGGACTTATGCCGACAACACCGTGCAGCTGTACACGTCCATGCCGGCCACGGCCACGAATTTCTCCTTCAACCGCATAGACGGCTATTCGGCTTTCACGCAAGACAACAATCTGTTTGTCATCAAAGACGGCGTTAAGTTCGCCGTGACGAAAGACGAGAATCCGGGCATTGTCAACGGGCAGGTCGTGCACCGCAACGAGTTCGGCATCACGAAGGGGATATTTTGGGATCCGACCGGCGAAAAAATAGCGTTCTACCGCATGGACGAAAGCATGGTGCGGGAAGCGCCGCTGTTAGGCATGGCGGGAGAGGAAGAAACGCTGGAGCCGACGCGCTATCCGGAAGCCGGCACCGCGTCGCATGAAGTCAGCGTGGGCGTGTTCGACCTCAATACCCACAAAAAGGTTTTCCTCAAACCCTGTTTCGATACCAACCCCTATATCACGGGCGTTACGTGGTCGCCCGACAGCAAGGAAATATATACCGTTCAGCTGGACAGGGCGCAGAAACATTTGGCGGTTTTCTGTCATGACGCCGCCACGGGCGAGATGAAACGCAAACTGTTTGAAGAAACGAATCCGGTATGGGTGGAACCCGAAAACCCCGTTATTTTCCGTCCCGGCCATCCCGACCAAATTATCTGGAACAGCGAACGCAACGGCTACAACCATCTGTATCTGTACAACACGCAGGGCAAATTGCTCAAGGCCATTACGCCCGACAAGGAAGCCTGGGAGGTGAGCGAAATCGTGGGCTGTTCGTCCGACGGCAAATACGTCTATTTCATGGGCACCAAGGATTCGCCCTTGGAACAGCAGTTGTACCGCGTGCAAATCGACAACGGCCGCATCAAGCGTCTGACCAAAGAGGCGGGCACGCATCAGGTGCGGATGAACCCGACGGGTTCGTGTTTCGTTGATATATACAGCAGTTATGACGAACCGCGCGTAACGCAGGTAATCGATGCGGAGGGCAATGTGCTCAAGAAACTCTTGGTAAGCAAAGACCCGTTGGCCGGCTATGCCAAGCCCGAAACGCGCGTGTTCAAAATCAAGGCGGCCGACGGCGTGACCGACCTGTACGCGCGTATGATTCTGCCGCCCGATTTCGACTCCACGCGCAAATATCCGGTCATCGTCTATGTTTACGGCGGCCCCCACGTGCAGTTGATTACGAACAGCCATCTGGCGGGCAGCCCGCTCACGTTGCAGCATTTCGCGCAGGAGGGCTTCATCGTGTTTACGGTCGACAGCCGGGGCTCGGCGCACCGCGGCTTCGCGTTCGAGAGCGCGATACACCGCAACATCGGTACCGTGGAGGTGGCCGACCAGATGAAGGGGATTGAATATCTGTATTCCCTGCCTTATGTTGACCGCGACCGCATCGGCGTGGACGGCTGGAGCTACGGCGGTTTCATGACGATGAGCCTCAAGCTGCGCTACCCGCAGGTGTTCAAGGTGGCGGTGGCCGGCGGCGGCGTCATGAACTGGGCCTGGTACGAAATCATGTACGGCGAGCGTTATATGGAAACGCCGCAGAACAACCCGGAAGGCTACGAATACGCCAATCTGTTGAACCTGACCGACAGCGTTTCGGGCAAAATCTTGATGATTCACGGCGGCAAGGACGCCACCGTATTGCCCAAGCACAGCCTCTATTTCATCGATGCGTGCGCGCGGGGCGGCAAGCAAATCGACTTCTTCATGTATCCCAATGCGGCGCACGGTGTATATGGGCCGGCGCGCAAGCATCTGGACCGCATGATTTTGGAATACTTCAAGAATAACCTTTAGGCACTGGCGGATGCGCGACATGAAGACCGGCTCCGAATGCCCGCAGCGGCATATCGACATAGCGGACTACCGCTATCCGTTGCCCGACGAACGTATCGCGCTCTACCCGTCGGCGGAGCGCGACGCGTCCAAACTGCTCGTCTATCGCGGCGGGGAGGTGCGGGAGAGCCGTTTCGCGCAGCTTGGCGAGTTTCTGCCCTCCGACACGCTCTTGGTCATGAACGACACCAAGGTCGTGCACGCCCGTCTGGTGTTTCATAAGGGTACCGGGGCGGCGGAGGGTGCGGCGCCGGCGGCCTTGGGGGCGCGGATAGAGATTTTCTGTCTGGAACCCCTGCACCCCGTTGACATCGCGCAGGCGTTCGCGGCGCGGGGCGAGGTGGAGTTTCTGTGCCTGATAGGCAACAACAAGAAATGGAAGGACGGTGACCTCTGCATGGCGTTTGCGGCGCAGGGGCGGCGGGAAGTGCTACGGGCCACGCGGCTGCGGCCGCAGGGCGATGCGTTCGCCGTGCGGTTCTCGTATGCGGCCGACCTTTCGTTTTCGGAGGTGCTGGAAGCGTCGGGCAAGGTGCCGTTGCCGCCCTATATCCGCCGTCAGGCGGAGGAGGCCGATGCGGGACGCTATCAAACGGTCTTCGCGCGGCACGACGGTTCGGTGGCGGCGCCGACGGCGGGGCTGCATTTTACCGACAGCCTGTTGGCGGCATTGACGCGGAAGGGCGTTACGCAGGCGCGGCTGACGTTGCACGTCGGCGCCGGCACGTTCAAGCCTGTGAAAGACGGCGAAATCGGTGGCCATGCGATGCACCGCGAGTATGTTTCGGTGCCCGCGCGGACCGTGGCGGCACTGCGGGAGGCCGTGGAGGCGGGGCGGCCGGTGGTGCCGGTCGGCACCACGTCCATGCGCAGCCTCGAAAGCCTGTATTGGTGGGGTGTCTCGCTCCTTGACGCGCCCCAAAGCCCCGGCGGTGGCGCCGAAGCCCCGGCGGCGGGTCTGTCCGCCGCATCCGGCGGCCACGGAGCCACCGGGCCGCTGTTTGAGCTTGCGCAATGGACTCCATACGAAACGTATGGCGGCCGCCTTCCTTATCCGCCCGTGCAGGTGCTGTCGGCTCTGAGCGACTACCTGCGGTCTTCGGGCGCGGCGGCCGTGAGCGGTTATACGGCGCTGATGATTGCGCCCGGCTATCCGTTCGCGTTCTGCCGTGGCTTGGTCACGAATTTCCATCAGCCGCAGAGCACGCTGTTGCTGCTCGTGGCGGCGTTGGTGGGCGACCGCTGGCGGGGGGTGTACGATTACGCGTTGGCGCACGGTTTCCGCTTCCTCAGCTACGGTGACGGCTGCCTGTTTTTACCTTAGCGCTCCACGCTACTTAACGGTTTAGCGGCGCTACGTACCGCCTTGTTTTAGCGCGATGCTGCAGACCGATAGGCGGCGAAGCGCGCGTCGGACGCTCGCTCCAGCAAAAAAAGCGGAAACGGCTCTGCCTTGTCGCAACGTGCGTACCGCGCTTTTTTCGAGTTACGCTCGCTGTCCGCGCGACCGCATCGCCGAAACTAAGTAATGCGATTTCTGCGGGGTGGCGGGAATCGTGCGGGGGCGTGCCGACGCAGCGTGCATCAGCACGCAAGGAGTGCCTTCGCGCTAGGTTGGCCGCCTTGACGCGCCACGCGCAGTGGTCGTTTCTTTTGGTAAAACCTTTTCTTTTCGACAAAAGAAAAGGTTTTAAGTTCAGCGATGCGTAGCATCGCAAAAACAGGGCGACGCGAAGCGTCGCCTGAAAGCCAGACGGCACGCAGTGCCGTAATAGGGCGGCGGGCCTCGTGGGAGGCGCCCGACGCAGCGCGCTTGCGCGCGGAGGAGGACTTCGCGCCGCGGGGCCGCTTATTATAAAAGAAATATAAGGTAGAATGGAAAAAAAACTGACGACAATCGCCGTGGAAGGCATGGACTTCTACGCCTACCATGGATGCTTCAAAGAAGAAACGCTCATCGGCACGAACTTCAAGGTGGATATATACCTAACCGTCGATACGGCCTTGGCCGAAACGCAGGACGATATGGCCGGCACCGTCAACTACGTGGAGGTCTATGAGCGCGTCAAACAGCAAGTCATGATCCCCTCCAAACTCATCGAACACGTCGCCGCCCGCATCCGCGACGCCGTTTTAGCCGATTTCCCGCAGGTATGCCGCGTCAAGGTCAAGGTAGCCAAACTCAATCCGCCGATAGGGGAAAAAATACGGGAAGTCAATGTAACGTTGGAAGCTTCGCGTTAGAGGAAATGCCGGGCGTCCGTCCGCTTAGTAGCGGTACTCTTCCACCGACAGGACGGGGGTGCTGCTGTAGAACACCTGCAACAATTTCAGCATTTCGTATTGGGCCTCCTTGAACGTATCCACGTAGATGGCCTCGTCTTTCGCGCCGATACTGTTGTTCATGACCAGATAGTTGTTCTTGGTCCGGTTGTATTGCAAGACGAAATAATAGGTCGGTTCGTGCTGAATGATATAAGAACGTTCCGGCAACAGCAAATCGATGAACATGACCAACGCGCGGTCCAAATCCGCTTCGTATTGGTCGCCGTCCAGAGAGGCGATATGGAAAGCGTCGTCAAACGCCTCCCGCGAGAACGAACCCAGCGGCTTGTTGTAGTCCACCGACTCCACGATGGTCAGGTCGATATAGGAACTCTGCGCGCACGCCTCATCCTTCAGCCCTAATAAGCCGAAAGCGCATACGCCGCACAGCAGCATGAGAAAAGATTTCAACCTGTTCATCGTCATCTCCAATTGAACCTGCAAATATAAAGCAATTTTATCAAATAATGAAATAGGTGTCCGCTACGGCAACCGGTTTGCTTTTGGCGGCAAAATCCCTTATATTTGTGCCCCTTAATAAATACGGATATGAAAAAACTTTTTGTGGCGGTGCTGTTCATCGCCGGCGTGTTGGGAACGGGGCGTTTCGCGCAGGCGCAAAGCCTTAAATTCGGTCATATCAATTCGATGGAATTGATGCAGGCGATGCCGGAAACCGATTCGGCCCAGGCGCAGTTGCAGGCCTATGCCGCCGAATTGGAGAACACGATTAAATTGATGCAGACCGAGTTGGAGAACAAGCAGATGGAATACCGCAACGGTCAGAGCCAGTGGTCGGACTTGATCCGCGCCACCAAGGAACGCGAGTTGCAGGATATGTACGCCAGAACGCAGGAATTCATGACGCAGGCCGACGAAGACTACAAGGCCAAGTCGCAGGCGCTTTTGGCTCCCATCACCGAAAAGGCCAAGCAAGCCATAGACGAAGTGGCGCGTGAAGGCAAATTCAGCTACATCTTCGATACGAGCAGCGGCGTGGTGCTTTACGGCGCCGAGGGGGACGACATCTTGGATCTGGTCAAGAAGAAAATGGGTCTTTAATCAGAAACCTTAGCGGGGAAGGCCGTCCGAACGGGCGGCTTTCTTCGTTTAAAACCGACATACGCATGAAAAAGATATTGGTAACGGGCGGCACGGGCTATATCGGTTCGCATACTGCGGTGGCCTTGATGGAAAAAGGCTATCAGGTCATCATCGCCGACAACCTGTATAATTCCGACGAGCGGGTTTTGGATGCCATCGCGGAAATCACGGGCGCGAGGCCGTTGTTCGAGAACGTCGATTTGGCCGACGAGGCGGCCTGTATGCAACTGTTCCGTCGCCATGCCGATATCGAAGCCGTCATCCATTTCGCGGCCTATAAGTCGGTCAACGAATCGGTGACCAAGCCGTTGGACTATTACCGCAACAACCTCGACAGCCTGATGTGGGTGTTGCGCGGCATGGAAGCCATCGGTTGCCGTAAGTTGGTCTTTTCCTCGTCCTGCACGGTCTATGGTCAGCCGGAAACGCTGCCGGTTACGGAAGAGATGCCGTATCAGGATGCGAGCTGTCCCTACGGCAATACCAAACGCATCGCCGAGGAGATTCTGAAGGACGTCGTGCGTGCGGACGGTATGAAAAACGGCGGTCATCCGTCGCTCAAAGTCTTGCTGTTGCGCTATTTCAACCCGATTGGCGCGCATGCGTCGGCCCTTATCGGCGAACTGCCCAACGGCGTGCCCAACAACCTCATGCCGTTCATCACGCAGACGGCGGCCGGCATCCGGCCCTGCCTGTCGGTCTTCGGCTCCGACTACGATACGCCCGACGGCACGCCCCAGCGCGACTATATCCACGTCTGCGATTTGGCCGAAGCCCACGTCTGCGCGATGGAATATCTGTTTTCTGACGGTTTCAGCGGTTGGGACGCGTTCAACATCGGTTGCGGCCGTCCCTACGGCGTGTTGGACGTCATCCGCAGTTTCGAGAAAATGTCGGGCGTCAAGTTGCCTTACAAAATCGTCGGCCGCCGCGACGGCGACATCGAAAAGATTTGGGGCAACGTCGAAAAGGCGAAACGGGTGTTGGGTTGGCAGGCCAAGCGTGATTTGGACGAAATGACTTTGAGCGCCTGGCGATGGCAACAACATTTACAAGAGAAGGCATAGCCAACCTTGTGGCTTCGGCCATGCGTTTCCCGCCCACCGACGGGCAAAGCGAGGCCATAGACGCGCTCAGCCGCTTCATCATCCGGTTCCGCGAACCGGTGGGCTTCGTGCTGAGCGGTTATGCGGGCACGGGCAAGACCACGCTCGTCAGCGCACTTACCAACGCCTTGTCGCAACTGCATATCCAAACGGTGCTGCTCGCCCCCACGGGCCGCGCCGCCAAGGTCATGGCCGCCTATTCCGGCCGCCCCGCCTACACGATTCACAAATACATCTATTACACGGGCTTGGACGACGGCGGTTTTCTGCGCACGTCGCTGCGCAAGAACAAATCGTCGCAAACGCTGTTCATCGTCGATGAAGCCTCCATGATGAGCGCGGACGAAGGCCTGTTGTCCGACCTGATGACTTATGTATATACGGGATACCGTTGCCGTCTGCTGTTCGTGGGCGACCGTGCCCAGCTGCCGCCCGTCGGCTCGTCTTACAGCCCGGCCCTGGAAGTCGATTATCTGAACCGTCATTTCGCGCATTTGGAAGTCGATTTTACGGAAGCCTGTCTGACCGAAGTGTTGCGGCAGGCGGCCACTTCCATGATTTTGGCCAACGCCACGGCTTTGCGGCAGCGGCTCTCGGACGGGGATTTCACGCTGCCGGTCTTCGACTTGGCGTCCCCCGTCGGGTCACACGTAAAAAAAGACCTGATTCAGCTCAAAGGCGAGGATTTCGAAGACACGTTGCAGAGCGTCTATGGCGGTTCCGCGCGTGAGGACATCGTATTTGTGACGCGCTCCAACAAACGCGCCAACCTGTTCAACAAGGCCATCCGGGAGCGGGTGTTCGGCTTGGAGGAAGAACTCTCGGCCGGCGACCTGCTCATGGTGGTGCGCAACAATTACTATTGGACCGACAAGATGGAGAAAATCGGCTTTTTGGCCAACGGCGACATGGTGGAGGTGCTTAAAGTAAAGCAATACAAAGACCTTTACGGCTTCCGTTTCGCCGACATCGAAGCGCGGCTGACCGACTATCCCGACGAGCCGCCGTTGGAACTCAAAGTGTGCTTGGACAGCCTGCACGTGGAAGGCCCTTCGCTGACCTATGCCCAAAACAAACAGCTGTGGGATGAGGTCATGGCCGACTACGCCCATCTGCGCACCAAGGCCGAGCGTGTGGCGGCCGTCAAGCAAGACCCCTACGTCAATGCGTTGCAGGTCAAATACGCCTATGCGCTTACCTGCCACAAGACGCAGGGCGGGCAGTGGCCCACGGTATTCGTCGATTTGGGCTATTTTACCGACGATATGCTGGATGCCGATTTCTTCCGCTGGCTCTATACTGCCTTGACCCGCGCCGTGAACCGGCTGTATCTCGTCGGCTTCGATGAACAATGGATGGTGTGACGTTTTTGGAGAAAATTCGCCGGGTTGTAACTTTCGGGTATCCCCGTCCGTCTTTATGGTAAAGTGCGAAAGGATTCCGGTAAGAGAGGCCGCATGGAACAAAAGGTTTACAACAAGGTAGTTGAAGCGTGTGCCGACCGCTTGTACCGGTTTGCGTACCGTCTGAGCCACGATGCCGACACGGCGGCCGATTTGGTGCAAGACAGTTTTCTCAAACTTTGGGAATACGAATCGGAAGTGGCGGATCCGGCGGCCTTTTTATATGCCGTCCTCTACCGCGCCTTTGCGGATACGATGCGGCGCGGCCGGCTCCAAACGCACTACGAACAAACGGTGCGGGCAAACCCGGCGATGGCCGCCGACCGTGCGGTGGAGCGGATGGAATGGCGCGATTACATGGCGGAGGCGATGGCCGCCTTGCCGGAGGTGCAACGGGCCGTGCTGTCGCTGCGCGATTACGAGGGCTACAGTTATGCGGAAATCGGCGCGATGACGGGCTTGACTGAATCGCAAGTCAAGGTGTATCTGTTCCGCGCGCGGGTCAAAATGAAAACGCTTTTGCGGAACCGGGGATAAAAACGCAGGATATGGAAGAACGGATATTGAACGGAGAACCGATAGAGGCTTGCCTGCTGGATTATGTCGAAGGCCGGCTTTCGGCCGAGGCGGCGCGGGAGGTGGAAGCCTTTTTGGCGGAACACGCCGATTGGGCGGCGCAGGTGGCCTTGTTGCGGGAACCGACGGCGGTGGTTTCGGATGATTGGGGCTGCCCGCCGGCATTGAAGGCACGCTTGTTGCGGCCACAGGCCGGGCGTGTGCGGATGGCCCGTCCGGCGCGTCGTCGTATATACTATGCGGCGGCCGCAGTCGTGAGCCTGTTGCTGGTGTCCGGCATCGTGTGGCATACGGTGGAATTGCAGGCAGAAGAAGGGCCTACGGAACGGCAACTCGTGCATGCGGAATGGGTGCGGCGCCATGAGCGGCAGAAAATCAGAAAGGAAATCCGGCGGGAAGTCCGGGCGTCGTTGCGCATGGAAAATGAAAATCAAGAAACACAAATCATAGTCCTATGAAAAATATGATGAGATTATTCGTGACGGTGGGGCTGGCGGTCGGTCTGATGGGGTCGCTCTGCGCCAAACCGAAGGCCGTAAAAATCGCCAAGACCGATGGCACCATGTTGAAAAGCATTTATAAACCGAATGCTTTTACGGGCATCAGGGGCGGGAGTATTTTCAAATTCACCGTCTATCCGTCGGAGGTCGATTCGGTGGTGATTTTGGCCGACGAGGCGTTGATGCCCTATATCCGTCTGGAATTGATAAACGGGGCCATCAGGCCGTATTTCTCCCAAAAAATCATGTGGAATGAAGGGGAGTTGAAGTCTCCGCAAGTGCAGGTGTATTGCCGTCAGTGGAAGTCGTTGCGGCTTTCGGGCGTTGCGGAATTGGAAACGGTGGACGTCTATGACGTGCGGGGAAGCGATTTTACGGTGGATCTGTCCGGCTCCACGGATGCGGTCTTGCGGCTGCAAGGCGTCAAGGACTTTTCGATGGAGGTGTCCGGGGCATCGGATTTGGAAGTCGATATGCACAGTCCCGTCAATTCCGTGCGGTGCAAGGCTTCCGGCGCGTCGGAAGTGGAATTTGAGGGCGAGGTGACGCAGTATTTTGCCGGTGAGTTTTCGGGTGCGGCGGATGTGGAGCTGAAAGGCACGGCCGGTACGGCCGATTTGAAGGTTTCGGGGGCGGCGGATGTCAATGCGCGGGATTTCATGACGCAGACGGCCGTGGTGCAGTGTAGCGGCGGCTCCGACCTGAGGATTGCGGCGGAGAAATCCATCAAGGGCACGGCGAGCGGTGCGTCGGGTTTAGGCTGTTATGGCCCTGCGGTCCGTGAGGTGACGGTCTCCGGCGCGGCCAACCTCTATCATCGGTAATTGCTGAAAAAATCGTATTTTTGACGGGCGGTGTCCGGATGCGCGCTGTAAGGCGGGGCGTTCGGGGCCGCCCGTTAAAAGTATCCGATTATGAAGAATGCCGTATTGCCGGAAGGCTTGCCGTCTCCGGCCTATATTTTGGACGAGACGTTGTTGAGGCGCAATTTGGAAAAAATCCGTGCCGTGAGCGAGGCGTCGGGCGCGGAGTTCATCTTGGCGCTCAAGGGCTTCGCGATGTGGAGCGCGTTCCCGATTTTCAACGCGGCCGGTTTCAGCAAGGCTACGGCCAGTTCGCCTTGGGAAGCCCGTTTGGCGATGGAGGAGATGGGGGCGCCGGCGCACACCTACGCGCCCGCCTATACGAACGAGGAGATGGAGGAAGTGGCGTCGATGAGCAGCCACATCACGTTCAATTCGTTGGCGCAGTTCCGCCGTTTTTCCGACAAGGCCAAGGAAATCAACTCCGCGGTGTCGTTGGGGCTGCGCGTCAATCCGGAGCTGAGCTTCGTGGAAACCGATCTCTACAACCCCTGCGGCGAGAGCTCCCGCCTCGGCGTCCGCCGTTCGGAACTGCCGGAGCCGTCCGCCTGGCCGTTCGACTTGGAGGGGATGCACTGCCATGCGCTCTGCGAGAGCAGTGCCGCCGACAGCGCGCAACTCATCCAACGGTTTGAAGAAAAATTCGGCGACTATCTGCCGCGTCTGCGCTGGGTCAATTTCGGCGGCGGCCACCTCGTCACGCGGGCGGGCTACGATACGGATACCTTCGTCAGCGCGGTGCGCGCGTTCAAGGCGCGGCACCCGCATCTGCACGTCATCTTCGAGCCGGGCAGCGCGTTCGCGTGGGAAACCGGCTACCTGCTCTGCACGGTGTTGGATTTGATAGAAAGACCCAACCAGCCGGCCACGGCCATCGTCAACGTGTCGTTTACGGCCCATATGCCCGACTGTTTGGAAATGCCCTACAAGCCGCAGATTGTCGGCGCGTTCGACGCGGAACACCCCGAAAAGGGCGTGTGCCGCATTGCGGACGGCGAAACGCTGAGCGGTTGGTGCCGCGCCGACATCCGTCCCGAAGACTGCCGCTACGAATACCGCATAGGCGGCAACAGCTGTCTGGCCGGCGACCAAATCGGCACGTGGCGGTTCGACCATGCGTTGCGCCCCGGCGAAATGCTGTTGTTCCACGACATGATTCACTACACGATGGTCAAGACCACGACGTTCAACGGCGTCAAGCATCCGGCCGTGTGCATCGTCAAGGACGGCCAGCTGATATATAAACATACGTTCACCTATGCCGACTACAAGGGTCGGCTGTCCTGACATATGAAAAAGATAGTCGTATTCACGGGGGCGGGCGTGAGCGCCGAGAGCGGCATCGCCACGTTCCGCGACAGCGACGGCCTTTGGGCGAACTACCGCATCGAGGACGTCTGCACCCCCGAAGCCTTGGCGCACAACCGCGCGCAGGTATTGGAATTCTATAATATCCGCCGGCGGGAGTTGCTTTCGTGCCGCCCCAATCCGGCGCATATGGCCATCAAGCGGTTGGAAGAGAAATACGACGTACAGGTCATCACGCAAAACATCGACGACCTGCACGAGCGGGCGGGGAGCGGCAAGGTGCTGCACCTGCACGGCGAGTTGCGCTGTCTAAGGAGCAGTACGCAGCCCGAACGCATTTACCGCATCGAAGGCTGGGAACAGGCCGTGCAGGCGGTACAGGGCGGCGGCCGCCCCGACGACTGCGCCTCGGTATGGCGGCAGGAAGAAACGGCCCGCGACGCGCATGGCGACCTGCTCAGGCCGCACGTCGTCTTTTTCGGCGAGTCGGTGCCGGCTTTCGAACAGGCCACCGACCTCGTCAAGCAGGCCGATGTGCTCATTATCGTAGGCACGTCCTTGGCCGTTTATCCGGCGGCCGCGCTCGCCCTGTACGCCCCGCCCGCCGTGCCCGTCTATGTCGTTGACCCCCGCACGCCCGACGTCTCGGCCCTCCGTAACCCCGTATCCTGCATCGCCGAGCCCGCCTCGGTCGGGATGCTGCGCCTGGCGGAAGAACTGTTGCGGGAATGACCCCAAAATTTGTTATCTTTGACTACGTCCAAGATACGGCGTCTTGACAATGTCCCGCATGAAACTACGTTTCTGCGTTTCCATTGTACTCGACTTTTGTTATCTTTGCATCCTTATGCAAGGCGGCACCCGCGCGCATGGGCGGCTGTCGCGCTTTAAACCCGTTTGAATCATGAAGATATTGGTCACCTATCAGATACCGAGAGACCCGTTCCTCAATCTGCCCCGGGCTTGGGAAATCGTTTTCCCGGAAGAGGGCAAGGAGTGTTTCACGGAAGAGGAAATCATCGAACGCGTTTCCGACTGCGAAGTGCTACTTTCCATTTTCAGCCGTCCGGTCAGCAACGCCGTCATCGACGCCGGCAAGAAACTGCGGCTTATCAGCAATTTCGGCGTCGGGTTCAACAACATCGACATCGCTTACGCGCGTTCCAAGAACATCGCGGTCACGAATACGCCCGTTTCGGTCTGCAACCCCACGGCCGAACACGCCATGGCGTTGATGTTGGCCGTCAGCCGCCGCGTGGGCGAGTGCAACATCACGTTGCGCACCAAGAAAGAGGCCATTTGGGGCACGATGCGCAATCTGGGCCATACGCTCGAAGGCAAGACGCTGGGCATCGTCGGCATGGGACGCATCGGGCAGAACGTTGCCAAAAAGGCCGAGGCGTTCGGCATGAAGGTCGTCTATACGAACGCGCGGACGGAAGTGCCCGGCTACAAACGCCTGCCGCTCGAAGACCTGCTCCGCACCGCCGACGTCGTGTCGCTGCACGTGCCGCTGACGCCCGAAACGCAGGGGCTTATCGGCAAGGCGGAGTTGGCGTTGATGAAGCCGCAGGCCATTTTGGTCAATACCTCGCGCGGGGCGGTCGTCAACGAAGCCGCGTTGGCCGACCATCTGGAAGCGGGCTACCTGTTCGGCGCCGGCTTGGATGTGTTTGAAAAGGAACCGCATATCGAACCGCGCCTCTACACGATGCCGAACGTCGTGCTGACGCCGCACGTGGGCAACGGCACCTACGAGGCCCGTGTGGCGACGGGCGTGGAGGCTTTGGGCAATATCCTGGCCTTTTTCGCCGGCGCCCCGACGAACGTGGTGAATTAATCTTTACGCGCTCGCGGCTACGCCGCTCGCACGTGAACATAGGATGCGTTTCGGCAGAGCACCAACGAAAGCAAGTTTCGTTGGATTGTGGACTGCGACTTATTCCAATCGAAACAAGTTTCGTTTGTCTAAGTCTTAGTCCACCAAATGAAAATTCATTTTCATTTGGCTCTGCGCTCAACTTTCACTATCTTTGCACCC
>CAYTZG010000009.1:51849-63069 GCA_964442435.1 uncultured Bacteroidaceae bacterium
AAGATGCTATGACAAACTATCTCAATTATGCGTCTGTAACCAAAAAAGTTACTTTGGCGATTATAGGCGGCTTTCTGATGATTTTCCTGTTGTTGCACGCGGGCATCAACCTGTGCATGTTGCGCAACGACGGCGGCGAATGGTTCAGGGCCGCGGCCCATTTCATGGGCACGAACGTGATTATAAAGGTATTCGAATACATCCTGTTCGCGGCCTTTATCGTACACATCCTGTTGGCCATCGTGTTGCAGATTCAGAACTGGCGCGCCCGCGGGCCGGTCGGCTACAAGGTGCCCAATAAATCGGCTACGCGCCCGGGTTCCAAGTTCATGATTTACACGGGTATTCTCGTGCTCATCTTCTTGGGCATCCACATGATGAACTTCTATTTCGTCAAGAAAGGCATCGTCGAAGGCCGTTACCTCGTCGAACTCAAAGACGTGGATAAGATAGACCAGGCCGTTTTGGAACAGAACCAGATGCAAATCGTGGCCTTGTTCCAAGATACGGAAGCCAACCCGGCCAACGCCTACGGCATCAAGCCGGTGGCCGACAACCTGACCAAAGACCAGTTGGCCTTGTTCGGCGAAAACTTCACGGCCTACGAACCCGACTTCTACAATATGGCCATCGCGTTGTTCTCCAACACGGCCTATGCGCTGATTTACATCGTGCTCATCATCGCGCTGTGCATCCACCTGCGCCATGCGTTCGGCTCGGCCTTCCAGACGTTGGGTTGGAACCATCCCAAATATACGCCGTTTATCGAGGGCTTCGGCTTGTTCTATGCCATTTTGATAGGCCTGATGTTCGGCATCATCCCGATATGGTTTCTCTTATTTTAATTGTTAACGCGTAAAAAGAAAAGATATGGATACGCTTAATTCAAAAGTGCCGGCCGGTCCTATTGCGGAGAAATGGACGCGGTACAAATCGGAACAGCATTTGGTGAATCCGGCCAACAAACGCAAGCTGGACGTCATCGTCGTGGGCACCGGTCTGGCCGGGGCTTCGGCGGCGGCCAGTTTGGGCGCCTTGGGATTCAATGTCAAGATATTCTGCATCTCTGATTCGCCGCGCCGCGCGCACTCCATCGCGGCTCAGGGCGGTATCAATGCGGCCAAGAATTACCAAAACGACGGCGACAGCGTTTACCGTCTGTTTTACGATACGGTCAAGGGCGGCGACTACCGCGCCCGCGAGGCCAACGTTTACCGTTTGGCTGAGGTCAGCAACGCGATTATCGACCAGTGCGTGGCGCAGGGCGTGCCTTTCGCGCGCGACTACGCCGGCTACCTTGACAACCGTTCGTTCGGCGGCGCGCAGGTATCGCGTACGTTCTATGCCCGCGGCCAGACCGGCCAGCAGTTGCTGATCGGGGCCTACGGCGCGTTGAGCAACGAAATCCACAAGGGCAGCGTAAAACTCTACGCCCGTCGTGAAATGATGGACATCGTGGTTAAGGACGGTCACGCCTGCGGTATCGTTTGCCGCAACCTGACCGATGGCTCCATAGAACGGTATTCGGCCCACGCCGTATTGCTCTGTACGGGCGGCTACGGCAACGTTTACTTCCTGTCCACCAACGCCATGAACTCCAACGGCAGCGCGGCTTGGAAAGCCTATAAAAAAGGCGCCTGTTTCGCCAATCCGTGCTTCACGCAGATTCACCCGACCTGTATTCCGGTACACGGCGACTACCAGTCCAAGCTGACGTTGATGAGCGAGAGTCTGCGTAACGACGGCCGTATTTGGGTACCCAAGAAAATCGAAGACGCGGAAGCGATTCGCGCGGGTCGTCTCAAACCGACCGACATCGCCGAGGAAGACCGCGACTACTATCTCGAACGCCGCTACCCGGCCTTCGGTAACTTGGTACCGCGCGACGTGGCTTCGCGTGCCGCCAAGGAACGTTGCGACGCGGGTTATGGCGTAGGTACGGGCAAGGCCGTTTACCTCGACTTCGCGGAGGCCATCCAGCGTTTGGGCCGTCAGCGCATTGAGGAACGTTACGGCAACCTGTTCCAGATGTATCAGAAAATCACCGACGACAATCCTTACGAAACGCCGATGATGATTTACCCGGCCGTTCACTACACGATGGGCGGTCTGTGGGTGGACTACGAATTGCAGACCACCTTGCCGGGCTTGTTCGCGTTGGGCGAAGCCAACTTCTCCGACCACGGCGCCAACCGTTTGGGCGCGTCGGCGCTGATGCAGGGTCTGTCCGACGGTTACTTCGTCATTCCCTACACGTTGCAGAACTTCCTGTCCGACCATATCCACGACGGCCATATCCCGACCGACTTGCCGGAGTTCGAACAGACCGAAAACGCGGTCAAGGAACGCATCAACAAGTTGTTCTCGATTAAGGGCAACACGTCGCCCGACAGCTTCCACAAGCAGTTGGGTCATATCATGTGGGAATACGTCGGCATGGGCCGTACCAAGGAAGGCCTGACCACGGCCATCGAAGAAATCCGCAAGTTGCGTGAACGCTTCTGGCAGGATGTCAAGGTAACGGGCAAGGCCGACGAGATGAACCCCGAACTGGAAAAGGCCCTGCGTTTGGCCGACTTCCTCGAAATGGGCGAACTCATGGCCGAGGATGCGTTGGAACGCGAGGAATCCTGCGGCGGTCACTTCCGCGAGGAACATCAGACGCCGGAGGGCGAAGCCAAGCGCGACGACGACCGTTTCATGCACGTGGCCGTTTGGGAATACAAGGGCGAGGGCGAACGTCCGGTTCGTCATCAGGAAGCCTTGGCGTTCGAAGCCATCAAAGTGGCGGTTCGTAATTATAAATAGTAGAAAGGAGAAGCGACTATGGATTTTACACTGAAAATATGGCGGCAAGCGGGCCCCAAAGTAAAAGGAAAATTTGAAACCTACCCGATTAAGGGCATTTCTCCCGACTGCTCTTTTTTGGAAATGATTGACATCCTCAACGAATCGTTGGTGGCCAAAGGCGTGGAGCCGGTTTGTTTCGACCACGACTGCCGCGAGGGCATCTGCGGGATGTGTAGCCTGTATATCAACGGCCATCCGCATGGCCCCGACAGTCAGATTACGACCTGCCAGTTGCATATGCGCAAGTTCCAGGACGGCGATACGATTTGGATTGAACCGTGGCGTAGTGCGGCCTTCCCGGTCATCAAAGACTTGGTGGTTGACCGTCAGGCCTTCGACAAAATCGTACAGGCCGGCGGCTATATCTCGGCCACGACCGGTGGGGTGCCCGACGCCAACGCGATTCCCATCAGCAAGAAGAACGCCGATACGGCGATGGACGCGGCGGCCTGCATCGGCTGCGGCGCGTGCGTGGCGGCTTGCAAGAACGCTTCGGCCATGCTGTTCGTTTCGGCCAAGGTGTCGCACTTCGCGCATCTGCCGCAAGGTAAGATAGAGGCGGCCAAGCGTGTGCAGGCCATGGTTAAGAAGATGGACGAACTCGGATTCGGCAACTGTACGAATACGGGGGCTTGCGAGGCGGAATGCCCGAAAGGCATCAAGATTAGCCATATCGCCAAACTGAACCGCGAATTTATCTGCGCCAAGTTGGGCTAAGCGATAAAAGCGGACGCGGCTTGTGGCTGCGTCTTACGGAAAGGGGACGTCGTGGAAACGGCGCCCCCTTTTTTCATATTAAACGAACCATTGGCCGATGTTATAGACGAGCAGGGCCACGAGATAGGCCGTCGCCGTGGTGTAGAACGCCATGAACAGCGGCCATTTCCAGCTGCCGCTCTCCTTGCGCACGGCCGAGAAGACCGCGATGCAGGGCAGGTACAGCAGCACGAACGCGAGGAAAGAGGCGGCGGTCAGCGGCGTAAAGGCCTGTGCCGGCTCCACCAGAACGGAGAGCGTGCTCACGACCACCTCTTTGGCCGAGATGCCCGCCAAAAGACTGATGCCCATCTTCCAGTCAAAGCCCAAGGGTTGCAGGGCCGGCGCGATGAACCGCCCGATGGCGCCGAGGTAAGAGTCCGTGATGTCGGCGGGGCGGCCGTCGGCCGAGAGCGGGAAGTAGCCTAAGGCCCATATGATGAGCGAGGCCACGAGGATAACGCCCCCCATCTTCTTGAGATAGGCTTTGGTCTTCATCCACAGGCCGTACAACAGCGATTTGAGGTTGGGCCAACGGTAAGGCGGAATCTCCATCACAAACGGGCTCTCGGCCGACGGCAACAGCGTCTTGCGGAACAACAGGGCCGAGAGAATCGACACGGCGATGCCGGCCAGGTAAATCAGGAAAATCACGCTGCCCGCATGAGCGGGGAAGAACGCGCCCACCAGCAGGATATATATTGGCAGCCGCGCGCTGCACGACATGAACGGCACAATCAGCATCGTAATCAGGCGGTCTTTGCGGTTCTCTATCGTGCGGGTGGCCATCACGGCCGGCACGTTGCAGCCGAAGCCGATGATGAGCGGGATGAACGACTTGCCGTGCAGGCCGATGGTGTGCATGAGCCGGTCCATGATAAACGCCACGCGCGCCATATAGCCCGTTGTCTCCATAAAGGAGATGAACGTAAAAAGTATCAGGATATTGGGCAGGAACACGATAACGCCGCCTATGCCGCGCAGTATGCCGTCCAGCAGCATGGCTTTGAGCAGGCCGTCGGGCAGCAGCCGTTCCAAACCGTGGCAGAGCGCGTCCACGCCGTTGTCAATCCAATCCATCGGATACTGGCCCAGCGCGAACGTCGTCTGAAACATAACCCACAGGAAAAAGAGGAAAATCGGGAAGCCCCAGATGCGGTGCGTCAGGATGGAGTCCAGCCGGTCGGTCATCGTCTTCTGCCGCGAGGGCGTGGCGGCCGGCGTGTAGGCCTCTTTCAGCGCCCCCCTGACGAACGCATAGCGCGCGTCCGACAGCAGGTGAGCCGGGTCGTCGTCGAAGATGGCCTTGATATGCTTGATTTCGGCCTGCGCCATGGCCTCGATGGCCTTGAAGTCCTGCAAGTCGTGCAGCGGCTGCATGGCGTCGGTGTCTTCCTCCAACAGTTTGATGGCCAAGAAGCGCGACGAGTACATATCCAAAAAGCCCGGGTCTTTCCGAATGGCCTCCTGCAGGCGGTGGATGGCCGCCTCTATCTCTTCGGGGTAGGGAATATGCGTGTGCCGCAGGTGCGGTTCGGCATCGTTATAGACGGCCGCGATTTTCTCCACCAAGGGCGCCAGCCCCTCGTGGCGCGAAGCCACGGTCGGCACCACCGGCATCCCCAACAGCTGCCCCAGCAGTTCCGCGTCCAAACGCGCCCCCGTCTTTTTCAGCTCGTCAAACATATTCATCGCCAGCACCACCTTGCAGTCCATGTCGATGAGCTGGGTGGTGAGGTAGAGGTTGCGTTCTATGTTGGAGGCGTCTATAACGTTGAGCACGATGTCGGGCTTGTGAAACAGCAGGTGTTCGCGCACGAAGCGTTCTTCGGGCGAGTAGGGCGAAAACGAATACGTGCCCGGCAGGTCGGTCAGTTCGATGCGGTAGTCGCGGTAGTCAAACGCGTTGCGCTTGGCGTCCACGGTCACGCCGCTGTAGTTGGCCACGTGCTCGAACGCGCCCGACAGCGCGTTGTACAGCGATGTCTTGCCCGCGTTGGGGTTGCCCACCATGCAGACCTCTATGGTCTCCTTGTGGCTGATCGGAAAGGCCGTCGTGTTGGCGGCCGTGGCGGAGGGCGTGGTGGCGGCCGTCGTCGATGCGGGCGTGTCGGGCGAGGCGGTTTGCCCGCCCTCCGTGGCCGTTGCCGCCAAGTCGGTTTGGCCTTCCGGCCTTATGAGTTCTATCTCAATCAAAGCCGCCTCTTCCCGCCGCAGCGACACCTCGCTGTGCAGAATGCGGAATTCCACCGGGTCTTTCATCGGGGCAAACCGCAGCGTCTCCACGGTTTGGCCCTTCACGAAGCCCATCTCCACTAGTCTTTGTCTGAAAGCGCCCCGCCCCTTCACCTTGAAGATGCGGGCCCGCTGTCCTTCTTTAAGTTCGTCTAACGTCATAACAATCATGCCGTTGTTTGCTTCCACACCCTCTCCGTATCCGTCTCGCCCGTCCGTTTCGGGGCAAACCCCGGCAAGCAAACAAAGATACCTACGCGCGAGCGCCCGCGCAATCCCCACAGTGGGGTATAATGCCCCCTCGGAATACCCAAAAGGTAGCAGTTTTCGGAAAAAACTTATCTTTGTAGAAACCATATCCTGCGTATGCTGCCGTCAAAGTGCCGTTCTTTTTTCCATTCCGCCGAATGGGTGCTCATCCTGATAGGGTTGGCGGTGGGCGTGCCGTTGATATTCTTCCACCTCGGCCATCTGCCGCTCAGGGTGTGGGATGAGGCGCGTTTGGCCATCAACGGTTACGAAATGTTGCAGAACCACCGCTTTTTCGTCACCACATACGAGGGCGCGCCCGACTTGTGGAACACGAAACCGCCGCTCTTGATATGGTTGCAAGTCCTTTCGATGAGGTGCTTTGGCATCAACGAAGTTGCGTTCCGTTTGCCTTCCGCGCTTGCCGTGCTTCTGACGTGCATCCTTTTTTACGGGTTTATGCGCACGTATCTCAAGCGTTTCCAAGTCGGTTTCATCCACAGCATGGTGTTGCTGACGGCCACGGGGCTTTTTACCTGGCATGCCGGCAAGAACGGTGACTACGACGCCTTGCTCATGCTGTTGTGCAGTATCTATTGCCTAACGTTTTTCCTGTTTCTGGAAAAAAGCCGAATGACGGCCAAGCGGGGCGTCGGATATTCCTCTTGGATAATATATACATTTTATATATTCCTTTCGTTGGCCATCCTGACCAAAAGTTCCGCCGCTTTGTTTTTCTTGCCGGGGCTGTTCCTCTATGCGTTGCTGACAGGGCGTTTGCGGCCGCTCTTGACGAACCGGCACGTTTATATCGGTTTGGCGATTCCCCTCGTTTTGGTCGGTGGGTTTTATCTCGGGCGCGAATGCTTGGAGCCGGGCTATTGTCGCGCCGTTTGGGAAAATGAATTCGGCGGCCGTTTGCTGACGGTTATCGAAGAACATCAGGCGCCGGCATGGTTTTATATCCACAATCTTTATGATACCCGTTTTGGTTATTGGTTCTTTATGGCATTGGGTGGCGCGGTATTCGGTTTGTTCGGTTCGGACAAACGTATATACAAGCTGACGTTGTTTTCCGTCGTCTTGTCCGGCAGTTATCTGCTGTTGATTTCGTTGGCGCGAACCAAATGTTTTTGGTACGATATTCCGCTTTATCCGTTTTTGAGCGTGTTGGCCGCCGTTTTCATCTTCAAGCTGTTCGAGGCGATGGGAAAGACGGTCGGCACTTGGGCGGCCTATGTGTTTTTGATATGTCTGCTGACCCCGGCCGTGATACGGATATATCAAACGGGTTATGTGCCGCGTGAGACGTCCGATTGGGAGGTGGACACGCATATCAAGACACGGTATCTGCGGGAAATGTACCGGCATCCCGAGAACCTGTCGCCCGGTCGGCGTTATGTGGTGGTGGATGACGGTTACCATGCGCATCATCTGTTTTATATTTATCTGTTGCGTGACCAAGGTTATCCGGTGGTCTTGGAACGGCTTGAAGGTCTGCTTCCCGGCGACATCGTGCTTTGCGATAAGGCCGAAACCGCCGGCTTTCTGCAACAGGCATTTGAAACGGACTTGTTGTTGAAAGACCGGGTATTGGAGATATATGATTTAAAATAGAAAATGGATAAAAACGCTATGGATATTTCCGTTATCATCCCGATTTATAACGAGGCCGAGAATATAGAAACCTTGCATCGGCGTTTGACCGAAAGCGTTTCCGCGTTGACGGCCGACTATGAACTGATTTTCGTCAACGACGGTAGCCGTGATGCTTCGTTGCCGCGGTTGCAAATGTTGGTGGCGGCCGACCCGCACGTGTTCTATGTCAATTTCAGCCGGAATTTCGGCCATCAGATCGCCGTGACGGCCGGGCTGGATTATGCCCGCGGACAGGCCGTCGTCATCATCGACGGCGATTTGCAGGACCCGCCGGAGTTGATACCGGAATTGTACCGCAAATACCAGGAGGGTTACGAGGTGGTTTATGCGCAACGGGAGAAGCGGAAAGGCGAGAGCTGGTTCAAAAAGGCGACGGCCAAATGGTTCTATCGTATCTTGCGGCAGATTACAAACATTCAAATTCCGGTCGATACGGGCGATTTCAGATTGATAGACCGCAAGGTGGTGGATTGCCTTAAGCGGATGCCTGAAAAAAACAAGTTCCTGCGCGGGCAAATCGCTTGGATAGGATTCCGTCAGGCGGCGGTGCTGTTTGAACGGCAGGAGCGCTTGCACGGCAAGACAGGCTATCCGTTTTCCAAGATGCTGAAATTCGCGTTGGACGGCATTACGGGCTTTTCCGACAAGCCTTTGGCTTGGGTCACGAAAGCCGGCTTCTGTATTTCGGCCCTGTCGTTCGTCATCATCGTCTATGCGCTTTGTTCGCATTTCATTTTCAAACAGACCGTTTCGGGTTGGACGTCCATCATCGTGAGCAGTATGTTCCTCGGCGGCATCCAATTGTTCTCGCTCGGCATCATAGGCGAGTACGTGAACCGTATTAACAAGAATGTGCTGAACCGACCGCTTTACATTGTGGAAAGTACGAATTTTTGATTATCTTCGCGACACAAAGGAAAAATACAGCAACATGGATTTATCATTGATTTTTACGATTCCGGGCAAGCCGGGCTTGTTCAAACTCGTGAGCCAAGGCAAGAACAGCGCCGTTGTGGAGGCGTTGGCCGACGGCAAGCGTATGCCGATGTTCAACCTCAATCAGGTCAGTTCGTTGGCGGAAATCGCCATCTACACGTATCAGAAGGAGGTGGCGTTGACGGATGTGTTCCGTGCCATTTACAAGAAAGAGAACGGCGGTCAGGCGTTGAGCCACAAGGCCGACGCGGCTGACCTTAAAAAATGGTTCGGGGAAGTGTTGCCGGAATACGACCGCGAGCGGGTTTACGACTCCAACATCCGCAAGGTGGTGCAGTGGTATAACATCCTTCAGGAAAAGGGCTTGGTGGATTTGGAACCGTCCGAACGCGAAAAGGCCGAGGCCGAAGCGGCCGGAAAGGCGGCCGAACAGCCCGCCCAAGCCGAAGCGCCGGTAGAAAAACCCGCCAAGAAGGCGCCGGCCCAACCGAAGGAGCCTAAAGAACCCAAGGCGCCCAAAGCCGCCAAGGCGGAAAAACCGGCCGCCAAAGCCGCCGAAAAGGCCGCCAAGCCGGCCGCCGCCAAAAAGACGGCTGCCAAGCCCGCGGCCAAGAAAACCGACAAATAATGAACACGCAAAAGAAACGGGCGGACGTCGCCTTTACCGTGGTCGAAAACCGTCGGCTGCACCCGCGCTTCGTGCGCCTGACGTTGCAGGCGGCGGACGGCTTGCAGCCGGCGGAAGCCGGGCAGTTCGTGCAGGTGCGCGTGCCTTCGTCCCTGCACAGCTGGTTGCGCGTGCCGATTTCGTTGCATGAAATAGACGCGGCGCAGGGGCGTATCGCGTTGCTGATACAGGAAGTGGGCGAAGGCTCGCGCTGGCTGGCGTCCCGTGAGGCGGGCCACCGCTTGGACGTGCTCTATCCGTTGGGCACCGGCTTCCGCCGGCCCGCTTCGGCCACGGCCTCGCTGCTGCTGGTCGGCGGCGGTTGCGGCATGGCGCCGCTATACGGCCTGCTCAAGCAACTCAAACAAGGCCCGACGCCGCACGCAGGCCGTATCGCGTTCCTGACGGGCGCGAGAACCGCCGCCGACCTGCTCATGCAGGACGAAATCGCCGCCCTCGGCGCCGAGGCTTACGCCTGCACCGAAGACGGTACCGCCGGCGAGAAAGGCCTCGTGACGGTTCATCCGGAATTGCAGGCCTGTGCGTTCGACCAAGTATATACCTGTGGCCCCACGCCCATGATGAAGGCCGTCGCCGCCGTGGCGCAGGCCAAACACGTGCCGTGTCAGGTCTCGTTGGAGAATAAGATGGCCTGCGGCATAGGCGCCTGCCTCTGCTGCGTGACGCCCGACAAAGACCAGCATCACCGTTGCGTCTGCACGGAAGGGCCGGTGTTCGACGCCGACATTTTGGGCTGGTAGTCAAAAAAGGACAAAACAATGACCACACTCAACTTACAGACCGATATAGGCCGGCTTACGCTCAAAAATCCGGTCATGACGGCTTCCGGCACGTTCGGCTACGGCTTGGAATACGCCGATTTCTGTCATCTGAACGCGTTGGGCGGCATGGTGCTCAAGGGCACGACGCTGCATCCGCGCGAGGGCAACCCCTATCCGCGTATGGCCGAAACGCCGGCCGGTATGCTCAACGCCGTCGGCCTGCAAAACAAGGGCGTCAAGACGCTGATAAAAGACCTGTTGCCGCCGCTTCAGGCGCATCTGTCGGCCGCCGAGGCCGCCGCGCCCGCCGCGGTGCCCACGCGCATCCTCGTCAACCTGTCGGGTTCCACGATAGAAGACTACGTGGAGGCGGCCCAGCTGCTCGATGCGGCCGAAGCCGTTTCGGGCGTCGAACTCAATATATCCTGTCCCAATGTCAAGCAGGGCGGCATGGCGTTCGGCACGCGCCCCGATACGGCGGCTGAGGTCGTGTCGGCCGTGCGCAAGGCCTACCGTGGGCCGCTGCTCGTCAAGCTCTCGCCCAACGTTACCGACATCGCCGAAATGGCGCGTGCCGTGGAGGGGGCCGGTGCCGACGGCGTTGCGCTCATCAATACGCTCTTGGGCATGGAAGTCGATATCGAAAAGGCCAAGCCGGTGCTGTCCACGATAACGGGCGGTCTGTCCGGCCCCTGTGTCCGCCCCGTGGCGCTGCGCATGGTATGGCAGGTGTCCAAGGCCGTCAAAATCCCCGTTGTGGGCATGGGCGGCATCGTCGATGCGCGCGACGCCATCGCGTTTTTAATGGTGGGGGCTTCGGCCGTTGAGGTCGGCACCGCCAATTTCGAAGATCCGGCTTCGGCCGAAAAGATAGCGGCCGGCATCGCCGCCTACATGGAACGTAAGGGCATTGCCGACGTGCGGTCGCTTATAGGTGTTATATGAGGAAAAAGAGAAATGCAACCAAGCCGGGCCGCGGCAAACAGAAAAGCGGTCGTTCATCCAATTCGTGCGGCCGGCACAACGACCGCCATCGCCATATTCCCGAAAGCCTGCGTCAATACGTAACGGGCAAGGTCGATATGA
>CAYTZG010000009.1:63169-71287 GCA_964442435.1 uncultured Bacteroidaceae bacterium
CATCGCCATATTCCCGAAAGCCTGCGTCAATACGTAACGGGCAAGGTCGATATGAAATCGTCGGGCAAGGCCTATCTGTTGCCCGATAACAAGGAAATCGAAGACGTCTTTATCGCCGCCAATCACACCAAACACGCCATGGACGGTGACCACGTGCGCGTGCTGCTGTTCCCGCGCCGCGGCTCGGTGGGCAAGCTGGAGGGGCAAATCGTCGAAATCCTGCAACGCAACAAGAACTACATCGTGGGCATCGTCACGCGCAGCGGCGCGTATTATTTCCTTGAACCCGACAACCCGTCCGTGCCCGTCGATATCTTCCTGCCGGCCGATACACTCAAGGACGCCAAGCCCGGCGAAAAAGTCGTCGTGCGGATTGTCGATTGGCCGCCGCATCTCAACAATCCCGTCGGCGAAGTCATCGCCGTGCTGGGCAAGCCCGGCGACAACACGGTGGAGATGCAGTCCATTCTGGCCGACTACAATTTCCCGCTCTCTTACCCGGCGGCCGCCGAAGCGGAAGCCGCCAAGATGAAAGACGAGGTGACGGCCGCCGACCTGAAGCAACGGCGCGATTTCAGAAACATATATACCTGTACGATAGACCCCGTCGATGCCAAGGACTACGACGACGCGCTGTCGTTCCGAAGCCTGCCCGACGGACAGGTGGAAGTGGGCGTGCATATCGCCGACGTCTCGCATTTCGTCAAGCCGGGTTCGGCCATCGACCAAGAGGCCTACGACCGCGCCACGTCGGTCTATCTTGTTGACCGCACCATCGCGATGCTGCCCGAACGGCTGAGCAACGACCTCTGTTCGCTCCGCGCCGATGTGGAGCGCTTTACGTTCTCGGCCCTCTTTACGATGAAGCCCGAAACGGCCGAGGTCACCGATTTTTGGTTCGGCAAGGGCGTTATCCGTTCCAACCGCCGTTTCGCCTACGAACAAGTGCAGGCGGTGCTGGAAGCCGAAGGATTGGCCACGCCCTCCGTCTCGGCGGTCAAGGTGTCCGCGCCCGAACCCGCGCTCACGGCCTCCGAAGTCAAGGCCTTGACGGCCCTGTTCGCCATTTCGCAGAAACTCAAGGAGGCGCGTTACGCCAAGGGCGCCATCAATTTCCATTCGCAGGAAGTCCGCTTCCGGCTCGACCCGGTTACGGCCAAGCCGCTGAGCGTCTATGTCAAAGAGCAGAAAGAGGCCAATTTTCTGGTCGAAGAGTTTATGTTGCTGGCCAACCGCTACGTGGCCGAATGGGCGGGCAAGCGCAAGAAAGCCTTTGTCTATCGCGTCCACGACGAGCCCAACCCCGAAAAACTCAACACGTTCGTGGAGTTCGTCCGCAAGTTGGGCTATAAGATGAACACGCGCAGCCGTTCGGGCCTCGTCAAGTCGTTCAACACGCTGTTGACGCAGGTGGTGGGCAAGGCCGAGCAGAACATGATAGAAACCATTTCGGTGCGCACGATGGCCAAGGCCTACTATTCCACCAACAATATCGGCCACTACGGGTTGGCGTTCAAGTACTACACGCATTTCACGTCGCCCATCCGCCGTTATCCCGACCTGATGGTGCACCGCCTGTTGGCCCATTATCTCGGGCAGGCCGACGCCAAGGGCGCGGCGCCCGATGTCGCCACGCTGGAGGAACGCTGCGAGCACAGTTCCGAGATGGAACGCCGCGCCGCCGAGGCCGAACGCGCTTCAGTCAAGTACAAGCAGGCCGAATATCTGTCCGACAAGGTGGGCGAGTATTTCTACGGGCTGGTGTCGGGCGTCAGCAAATGGGGCATCTATGTGGCCTTGGAAGGCAACTATTGCGAGGGCATGGTGCCGTTGCGCAGCCTGACCGACGATTTTTACGAACTTGACGAAGAGAACTACCGCGTGGTCGGCGTCCGCACCGGACAGTCCTATAAATTGGGCGACCGCGTTAAAATCCGCGTCGATTCCGTCGATATGAACAAGAAGCAGATGAATTTCTCTTTCTGAAAGGATTGCTTTTTAGAAAAAAAATGCTACCTTTGCAGTCCATTTTTGCGGCGGGAACTACACGGTTCGCCCGCAAAAAGCGACTTAAAGTACGGATAATTAACTATTTGAAAAACGAGAGATTATGAAACGCACATTTCAGCCCTCCAAGAGAAAGCGCATCAATAAACACGGCTTCAGAGAAAGAATGTCCACGGCCAACGGTCGTCGCGTATTGGCCGCCCGTCGTGCCAAGGGCCGGAAACGTCTGACGGTTTCGGACGAACGTTAGTCGTTCGCGCCGGACGCAGTGGCGTTAATAGGTTAGCCCAAGCCGCCGATGGCCCGTGTTCCGCATGGGGGCGGGGCTCGCGGAGGCAGGGTTGGACATAAAAGCATCATAGCAAGGGGCGTTGTTCCACACGGAGCGACGCCCCTTCCTTTTTGTTCCCGAAATGCTTATATTTGCATATCCAAGAAACATCATATGGTTGAACCCTATAAATCAAAATATAACATGATGCAGATGAAACGAATCGTGGCCCTGCGGCCGATGCTCGTCATCGGTTGTGTGCTGGCCTTGCTGGCGGGGCGCGTGTCCGCCGCCGAACCTGCGGCCAACCCGCTTTCCGTCAAGAAACATACCGCCAATGCGTGGCAATTGAAAGCTTCGACCTTCGACGGCATGACCGTCAAGATGACGTTGGGTCAGATCAGCGACGTGCGCACGGTGGAAGTGCCGGAACACGGTCAATTCCTGTCCTTGGCCATCGACGGCTATGTGCCGATGGGCACGGTCGGTCAGCCCGCCTTGCCCGCCCATATCAAAATCATCGAAATACCGCAGGGGGCGGAACCCGTGGTTGAAATCCTGCGCGACAAGGTCGAAATCGTGGATTTGTCGGCCTATGGCGCTCTGCCGCTTTTCCCGATGCAGGCACCGGTCAGCAAGGGCTCCAAGCCGGCGCCCGCCTTCGCTTACGACAGGCAGGTCTATGCGGCCAAAGGCTATCAGGCGCCGGAATTGGTGCGGGTTGAAATCATGGGCGAGAGCCGCGGCGTGCGTTTGGCCAAGCTCATCGTTTCGCCCGTAGAATACAACCCCGTCCAAAACCGTCTGCGCGTCCATACGGATTTGGATTTCGAACTGCGCTTCGAGGGCGCGGATTACGACGCCACGCAGGCGAAAAAACGGCGTTACCATTCCGAAGGTTTCCGGGTAGCCGAAAACGCGGGTGTCAATGCGGCGGCCATGCGGATGGAAGCGCGGGCCACCAAGGCGAACAAGGTGGATGAACAGCCGTTGCGTTATGCGATTGTGGCCGACCCCAAGTTCAAGGAGGCCTTGCAGGACTTTATCACGTGGAAGCGTCAGCAGGGTTATGATGTCGTGGAGGCTTATACGTCCGACAAGGCGGTCGGATACACTTCGACCTCGATACGGAATTATCTCCGGAATATGTATATCGAAGCTTCGGAAGCCAATCCTGCCCCCACTTACGTCCTGTTGGTGGGCGATACCAAAGAGATTCCCCCTTTCGACAGCCGGGAAAATTATTACAACGACCATATCACCGACCTCTATTTCGTCGAATATACGGGCGACAAGTTGCCGGATGCCTATCTCGGCCGTTTTTCCGCCTCCACGGTGGAAGACCTTATGCCGCAGCTCCACAAGACGATGTATATGTCGCGTTTGAACGAAGAGGCGGCCGATTTTGTCGATACCACGCTGTTGGTGGCCGGTAACGATGAAAAACACAATATTTCCCACCTCAATCCGGCCTTGCGTTATCTCCATGCTTATGCCGCCGCGGAAGAAGGCGTCGCGGCCTTGCTCTATCTGGCACCGACGTCATCCACCGGCGATGTGGAAGACGAAATCATCGCGCGTATTTCGGCCGGGGCGGGTTTGATTTTTTATACGGGTCACGGCATGGAGTACGAATGGTGTGAACCCCAAATTTCCAACACCGTATTGCGGAAAAAGATTTTCAATAAGGACAAATACCCGATGATGGTCGGCAACTGTTGTCTTACGGGCGCGTTCAACTATCGGGCTGAACCCTGTTTCGGCGAACAGCTGTTGCGTAGCGAAGACAAGGGGGCCGTTGCCTATATCGGCGCCACGAACAGCTCCTATTTCGACGAGGATTTCTATTGGGTCGTGGGGCTGACGGAGATTGACCCGACGGGAAAAAAGGACTATACTTACGAGAATACGGGTCTCGGCGCGTCGGACTGCTTCTACCACACGCACGGCGAGCCTTTCTCCGAATGGGCCGTCACGGCTTCCGATATCATTTACCGGGGCAATATGGAAGTGGAAGGTTCCGGCAGCGACATGAACAACTACTATTGGGAAATCTACGAGCTTTTCGGCGACCCGTCCTACCGGCCCTATAAGAAAAAACCGAGTCCGACACCCATTGACTGTGCGGACGAGATTGTCGTGGGCACCGCGTGGTTGAGCGTACAGACGGCGCCTTACGCGCAATTGTCGCTCTACGGTGCGGACAATGTGCCCGTGGCCGTGGTTTCGGCCGATGCCGACGGACTTGCCGATTTGCCGACGCTGAACGTGGCGGTGGGCGACTACCATTTATATGCCGGGGCGTCCGATTATACCGATAACGAAATCGCCATCAAGGCCACGATGCCGAGCGGCAAGTTCGTGTTTGCCGAAAAGCTTCAGGTCTATGACGGCGACGAAGCGGTGACGAGCGGTATATATGGCAAGCGCTACGATGTTTCGTTGCAAATACAGAACTTGGGTACGGAAGCGGTAAACGCCATCCGCGTGCATCTGCGTTCGGACGACCCCTATTTCGTGGCGGGCGAAGATTATGTATATAATACAAAGAGCGAGCCGGGCGATGAGGTGACGTTGGATAAAAAACTTTCTTTCAGCATCTCGCCCGACATCCCCAACAACCATTTGGTGCGTTACTACGTGGAACTGACACCGGACGCCGTGGCGGAACCGATGACCCGTCTGTTTCGGATAACGGTGGCCGCGTCTGAACTTCAACTGGAGGGGATAACGATCGATGATTCCACGTCGGCGAAACCCAACGGCGTGCTGGACGGCGGCGAAACGGTAAAGGTTACGTTGAGCCTGTATAACGCCGGCGCTACGGCGGCGCGTGACATCAAAACCACGTTCGTTTCCGAAAAAGACTATCTGATTTTGCCGGAAGGCCAAGCCGATTGGGGCACGATTGCGGCCGGCGAAACCGTGACGCGGGAATTCCAGTTGGGCGCTGTGGCGGATAAAGCCTATCATGATGTATATACTGTTGTCTGCAAAATGAACGCCGACGGGCGCATTCAGGACGCGAAGTTTACTTCTTATGTAGAACCGGTTGTGGAAACGTTTGAAACCGGCGATTTCAGCTTTGTGGCTTGGGATGCGGCTTCCGATTGGGTCATTTCGGATTCCGCCGCCCATGGCGGACGGTATTGTGCGGCCAGCGCGCGTATCAACGACCGCGATACGAGCCGTCTGCGGATAACGGTCAACGTCCTGTTGGACGATTCAGTCGGCTTCTACTACCGAACCTCGACCGAAGGCATGACGGCCTCGGTGGGCGATTTTCTGCTGTTCTTGATAGATGGCCGGATAATGGGCCGGTGGAACCGGGAGAATCCGTGGACGTATGTTTCCTATCCGGTATCGGCCGGCGCGCATACGTTGGAATGGTTGTATGTAAAGGATGCGAGCGAGGCGGGCGGTGCCGACCGCGTTTGGATAGACGATGTGCGTTTGCCGGTGGGGAGCCGCACGATAGTGGCCAATGAATGGCTTTCGGAATTAAGTGTTTCCGGCGAGCCTTTGTTTGCCGTGGTGGGCAATACGGTTTCCGAACTGAACCTGCATTTCAAGGCGCTCAAGGAGAGCCGTGGCCGTTTGTATTTACTCGATATGCTGGGCGAGAACGTCGCTACGTTGGCGGCCGACCTGCGGATTGCGGAGGGCGAGAGCGATTATGCGTTCTCCGTGGCCGGATTGAAACCGGGGCTTTACGTCTGCGTGTTTGAAGGCGCGGACGGTCGCACGGCGGTCAAATTCATCAAACGATAAAAAAGGAGGACAACCTATGTTCGACAAGAAAACTTATATGGCGCGTCGCGCGCAGTTGAAAAAAGACGTTAAAAGCGGCCTGATTGTATTTCCGGCCAACGAAGAGGCGTCGGCCAATTATGCGGCCAACACCTATCCGTTCCGTCAGGACAGCAATTTCCTGTATTTTTTCGGTTTGCAGGAACCGGGCATGGTCGGGGTCATCGATGTGGACGCCGACCAGGATTGGCTGTATGCCGACGATTTGACGATGGACGACATCATTTGGATGGGGCATCTGCCCAGCGTGGCCGAACAGGCGTCGCGTGTGGGCGTGCAGCATACGGCTCCCATCAAGGACTTGGCCGAATTGTTGCATAAGGCGGTGTTGAGCCACAAGCGCATCCATTTCGTGAACCCCTACCGTATGCACGTGGCCATCAAACTCTCGCAGTGGCTGGCCATGCCGCTGGGCGACTTGGCCAAAAACCAGTCGGTGGAACTCATCAAGGCCATCGTCAAGCAGCGTTCCATCAAAACGCGCGAGGAAGTGGAAGAAATAGAGCAGGCCATGATTGTGGCGCATCAGATGCACACGGTGGCCATGCGCCTCTGCAAGCCGGGCAATTACGAATACCAGGTGGTCGGTGCCATGGAAGGCATCGTGGCCTCCCACCACGGCGGTATGTCGTTTCCGCCCATCGTTTCGATGAACGGGCAAACGCTGCACAACCACCACCACGACCAGTTGCTCAAGGAAGGCCGGCTTATGGTGGCCGACGCGGGCGCGGAGGTACATTCCAACTATTGCTCCGACGTTACGCGCACCACGCCGGTGGGCGGCGTCTACAGCACGCGGCAGAAAGAAATCTACGAAATCGTGCTCAAGGCCAATATGGACGTCATCGACACGTTGAAACCCGGTCTGCCTTACCGCGACTATCATCTCAACGCCTGCAAGATCATCGCCTCCGGCCTCAAGGCACTCGGCCTTATGAAAGGCGATGTGGAAGAAGCCGTCATGCAGGGCGCGCACGCCTTGTTCATGCCGCACGGCTTGGGCCACATGATGGGCTTGGACGTACACGATATGGAGAACATGGGCGAAAACCTGTTCGGCTACGACGACGAAATCAAGCGTTCGGAGCAGTTCGGCTTGGCCTATCTGCGTTTGGGCCGCAAGCTGGAACCCGGTTTCGTGCTTACGGTAGAGCCCGGCATCTATTTCATCCCCGCGCTCATCGACCTGTGGAAGTCGGAAGGCAAGTTCACCAACTTCATCAACTACGATAAACTTGAATCCTACAAGGATTTCGGCGGCATCCGCATCGAAGACGACGTGCTGATTACCGAAAAGGGCGGCAGCGTGTTGGGCCCCAAGATTCCCAAAACGGTACAGGAAGTAGAGGAATGGTGCGGTCAGTGATAATCAACAAACGATAAGCGAGTCATGAAAAAACTGATGTTGATGCTGGGCATGGCGGCCTTGTTGGCGGTGCCCGCAACGGTAAAGGCCGGGGGCGTTTACGAAGGCCCGGCCAAAGGGATGTCCATTATCGGCCTCCGTTTGGGGCTGTCGAATATCGTGGGCGTAAACGCCACTTACGACTACGCTTTGGCGCGGGTTTGGAAAGGCACGTTCACGATTGGCGGTCAGGTGGGCTATATGTGGGATGGTTATACGGCCCTTTATAAAGACGGGCTCGGTACCAAAGGACACTATTCGTACCACAATATCAGCCTCCGCGTGCGGACCACCTACCGTTTCAACGTGGTGGTGCCCGAATGGGAAGTCTATGGCGGTGTGGCTTTGGGTGCCTCGGTAACGCCGTGGAGCAAGGTCCAAAAAACGAGCGGTCAGGTCATTTACCGCAATTCCGGTGTTGACGCTTGGGTTTCCGGCGCGTTCATCCTCGGCACCACCTACCACTTTACCGATGCCCTCGGTCTGAACCTCGAGTTCGATTTCGGCGACTGGGCCACGAGTTGGGTCAACCTCGGCGTCAATTACAAGTTTTAAAGCCAACGGGCGATAATAAAAAAAGGAGGTCATTCGACCTCCTTTTTTTATGCGTTGGTTTTCAACCGAC
>CAYTZG010000009.1:71387-73110 GCA_964442435.1 uncultured Bacteroidaceae bacterium
CGCTTAGAATTTGTAGCGGACGCCGATGGCGATGCCGCCGGCATACAGACCGCCGCCATAGAAGCCGCAGGCGTTCTTGCTGAAGGTCGGGCCGAAAACGGGACGCCATTCCACCGAAAGTTGGAGCGGGAACCAAAAGTTGTATTCCACGCCTACACGGCCGGCAACCCCTACGAAAGCCGCAGAGCCACCTGCCCACCACCAACCGGCGGCGCCGCCCACACCGAGCGACCAGTTCCATTCACCTTTTTCGTTCCAAGGAATCTGGGTGTTGAACGGGTTGAGCCAGTCGTAGGTAACGGCCGCTTCAATACCGCCGAAACCGGGCAAACCGGCGTCAATCGACAGCATATTGTCACCCATGCCGTGTTGATACGAAAATTCAACCCCGTAACCGAGACGCACGCCCACGGCGCGAGGCTGGGCGATGGCGCTTGCCGTACCCAGCACAAAGAGCAGGGCGGCAACGATTAAACTCTTTTTCATCTTATTTATTGTTTATTAGTTAATAATCATCCCTAACACAACACACAAATTTAGAATATTCCGCGCTATAATCCAAACACCGCCTACTTTCGCTCAATTTTCATTATATTTGCATCCACGAAAAGAAAACAACATAAAAACACAACATACCATGTACGGAAAATTTCAGCAGTTCCTGCAAACGGAACTCCAAAACATCAAGGAAGCCGGTCTGTACAAGAACGAACGGATTATCGTTACGCCTCAGAAAGCCGACATCAAGGTCAAGACGGGTCAGGAAGTCCTCAATTTCTGCGCCAACAACTACCTGGGTCTGTCCAACAACGCCAAGTTGATTGCGGCCGCCAAGAAAGCCTTGGACGAAAGGGGCTACGGTATGAGCTCGGTGCGTTTCATCTGCGGTACGCAGGATTTGCACAAGGAATTGGAACGTAAGATAGCCGAATTCTTCGGCACCGAAGACGCCATTCTGTACGCGGCTTGCTTCGACGCCAACGGCGGCGTGTTCGAACCGCTGCTTACCGAAGAGGACGCCATTATCTCCGACGCGCTCAACCACGCTTCGATTATCGACGGCGTGCGTCTTTGCAAGGCCAAACGTTACCGCTACGCCAACGGCGATATGACCGAGCTGGAAAACTGCCTCAAGGAAGCGCAGGCGCAACGGTTCCGCATCATCGTGACCGACGGCGTCTTCTCCATGGACGGCAATGTGGCGCCGCTTGACAAGATTCTGCCTTTGGCCGAAAAATACGACGCCATGGTCATGGTGGATGAAAGCCATTCGGCCGGCGTGGTCGGCAAAACGGGTCGCGGTGTAACCGAACAGTACAACTGCCGCGGCAAGGTCGATATCATCACCGGCACGTTGGGCAAGGCGTTCGGCGGTGCGGTCGGCGGTTTCACGACGGGTCACAAGGAAATCATCGATATGCTGCGTCAGCGTTCGCGTCCGTATCTGTTCTCCAACTCCATCCCGCCGATGGTGGCGGCCGCCGCCATTCAGATGTTCGACATGATGAACGAAACGAACGAGTTGCAGGACAAACTGCACGAAAATACCGATTATTTCGTGGCCAAGATGAAGGCGGCCGGCTTCGACATCAAGCCCACCCAGTCCGCCATCTGCGCCGTGATGCTCTACGACGCCAAGCTGTCGCAGGATTTCGCGGCCAAGTTGCTGGACGAAGGCATCTATGTTACGGGCTTCTACTATCCGGTGGTTCCGAAAGGCCAG
>CAYTZG010000010.1:0-38276 GCA_964442435.1 uncultured Bacteroidaceae bacterium
TTCGGCTACCCCGGCCGCACGCAGGAATACCTGTCGTCATACGCCGTGCATCAGGTGGCCGAGGTGGAGAACCCTATCCGCATCGCGGCGCGCACGCGGCGGCTGGACGTCATCAAGGCGGCCATGAACGCCGACCCGCTGACGCGCATCCAGTATGCGGCCAAGGCGGCTTCCATCGCCAACGGCTGGAAGAAATGGATTGGCGAAAGCAAGGGCATCGCGCGCCTGAAGACGGTGGAGATGAAACAGGCGTTTGAAAAGGCGTTCACGGCCTGGACGCTGACGGACGAGGGCGCGGCCTACCGCGGCGTATTGCCGGCGCTGGAAACTGCCTACCAAGCCTTGGAGCCGTATAACGTCATGGCTGTCATGTTGCAGGAAATAGGCATGGCGCCGGAGTTGCTGTCCATCGCCTATGCCTACGGACGCTTGGCGGAGGCGGCGTCGGCCGCCGACTTCAGCGACTCGGCCTGGCAAGCCGGCCTCGACGCCCTGCACAAACGCGCCGAGCTGTTCTATAAGAACTTCGACCCGCAGGTGGACGAAGCCATCTTCAGGACGCTGCTGGCCATGAACCACGAAGAGATGGCCGTGGAGCCCGACGCCGCCACGCAAAAAGACCTCTACGCCAAGAGCCTGTTCGTGAGTGCCGACAAGGCCGAGGCGCTGTTGAACACGCCCTACGCCAAACGCAAGAACTTCATCAAGACCGTGGAAAACGACGTGGCCTGCAAGTACGCGCGGCTGATTTACGGGCAGTACCTCAACCAAGTGCGGCCCACCGTGGCCCGTCTCAGCGCCGACATCGACTCGCTGCAACGCCTGTACATGCAGGGGCAGATGGCCATGCAGCCGGACCGCCGCTTCTATCCGGACGCCAACTTTACGCTGCGCGTGACCTACGGCCAAGTGCAGGGCTTTTCGCCGGCCGACGCCGTGCACTACGCGCCGTTTACGACCATAGACGGCATCATGGCCAAGGAGAACCCCGACATATACGACTATGTGGTGGAAGACCGTCTGAAAGAACTCCATGCCGCGCAGGACTTCGGCCCCTATGCCGACTCGGCCGGACGGCTGCCCGTGGCCTTCATCGCCACGAACCACACCACGGGCGGCAACTCGGGTAGCCCCGTGCTCAACGGCCGCGGCGAACTCATCGGGTTGAACTTCGACCGCAACTGGGAGGGCACGATGAGCGACATCCACTACGACCCCACCCAATGCCGCAACATCACGCTCGACATCCGCTACTGCCTGTTCATCATCGACAAGTTCGCGGGCGCGCAGCGGCTGATTGACGAATTGGAGATACGTCGGTAGTTTTGCCGCCCCGTTTGGACGTCTTGAATGAAACGCCCGGCCGAAGTCTCGGTCGGGCGTTGTTTTTAATAATCAGTTTTATCACTTACCTTTGTAATAATTAAGGGCTAACCCTCACAAACATTTAATATGTGAAAAAATATTATTAGATATATGTCTACTTCACCCCGCTATGCCATAATAGATGTCGAAATTGGCCTAAAAGATCATAAGATTCATGACATTGGTGCCATCCGTTATGATGAAGCGCAATTCCATAAAGCATCAAAAGATGCGTTACTTGAATTTCTCCAAGACGTGGACTATCTCTGTGGACACAACATCATTCATCATGATGCGAAACATCTATTTGCGAATCATACATGCGATTGGAAATTAGTTGACACGCTTTACCTTTCGCCCTTGCTATTTCCCAATCGTCCTTATCACAAACTGGTTAAAGACGACAAGCTCATCAGCGAGCAAATGAATAATCCTGTAAACGATTGCAAAAAAGCCTATGACCTATTACAGGAAGAAATCTCTTCTTGGAAATCATTGCCACCTCTAAAACGCAAGATATTTACGTTGCTATTAAAAGGTCAAACAGAATTTGATGGTTTCCTCCACTTGGTAGGCGAAAATGATGCTACCAATGACAACGTAATCGGACTCATACGACAGGCCTATGCAGGTAAAATTTGTCAAAACAAGGAATTAGATACATTCATCCAACAATATCCCATTGAATTAGCCTATGCCCTGGCTTTGATTGATACGACAGATTATCGCTCCGTTACCCCCGGCTGGGTCCTTCACAATTATCCCTATGTCGAATCCATCATAAAAATCCTGCGACATACCTCTTGTTCAGAAGGTTGTATCTATTGTAATACCCAATTGGACGTTCGCCAAAACTTAAAAACATTTTTCGGATACAGCCACTTTCGTACTTATGATGGTGAAGCCCTACAAGAAAAGGCCGCACAAGCCGCAGTCAATGGTGAATCTCTATTGGCGATTTTTCCCACCGGTGGAGGAAAATCACTGACCTTCCAATTACCCGCACTCATTGCCGGACGTACTGTACATGGCCTTACCGTTGTTATCTCTCCTCTTCAATCACTGATGAAAGATCAGGTAGACAATCTTAATAACCGAGGCATTACCGATGCTATAACTATTAATGGACTATTAGACCCCCTCACACGTTCCCAGGCAATTCAACAAGTATTGGACGGAGACGCTTCGCTTCTTTATATATCCCCGGAGATGCTTCGTTCAAAAACCATAGAACGAATTCTGACAGCACGTCACATCGTGAGATTTGTAATAGATGAAGCCCATTGTTTTTCTTCGTGGGGACAAGATTTCCGAGTAGATTATCTTTATATCGGAAAGTTCATCAAAGAATATCAGCAGAAAAAAAGTTGCGCCCCAATTCCTGTCTCTTGCTTTACGGCGACAGCAAAACAAAAAGTAATTCAAGACATTTGTGACTATTTCAAACAAACATTAGGTTTAGACTTAAAACTATTTGCCTCAACAGCGACAAGAACCAATTTACGATATACCGTCACACACGCTGAAGACGACAATGATAAATATGCAAGACTAAGGGAACTCATCGACCACTCGCATTGTCCGGCCATTATTTACGTATCACGCACGAAACGAACAAAAGAACTGGCAAGCAAATTAACCCGCGATGGTTATAAAGCACTACCTTTCAACGGTCAAATGGAAGCAGACGAAAAAATTGCCAATCAGAATGCTTTCATGAATGATAGTGTACGCATTATTGTAGCAACATCTGCTTTTGGCATGGGCGTTGACAAAAAAGATGTTGGCCTTGTAATCCATTATGATATTTCCGATTCATTGGAAAATTACGTTCAGGAAGCCGGCAGAGCCGGCCGTGACCCAGAACTCAATGCTAGTTGCCATGTCCTTTACAGTGATAATGATTTGGATAAACACTTCGTGCTACTGAATCAAACAAAGCTAAGTATCAGCGAAATACAACAAATTTGGAACGCGATAAAGTACTTCACCAAACAACGTTTAAGTATCAACTGCTCGGCTTTGGAAATTGCCAGGCAAGCAGGTTGGGATGATTCGGTATCTGATATTGAAACACGTGTAAGGACTGCTTTAGCAACTTTGGAACAGGGCGGATATTTAGTTCGAGGGAACAATATACCCCATGTCTATGCCACCGGCATTACCGTAAATAACGTAGAAGAGGCCAGAATACGAATAACAAAATCGCCATTCTTTGATGATAAGGAAATTGAAAAAGCAATCCGCATTATCCGTTCTTTAATTTCCCAAAAATACATTGCCAAAGCACAAGATTCAGAGGCAGAATCAAGAATTGATTATTTGGCCGACATACTAGGGCTAAGCAAACGCGAAGTTCTATCCACTGTAGAACGTATGCGACAAGAAGGTATCCTGGCAGATAGTAAGGACATATCCGCCTATTTGTCAGATATAGGGAGCACCAAACGAAAAGCTCTCACGCGTCTCGACTATTTTGCCCAACTGGAGGAATATATCCTTCTCCATCTTATTTCAGATGATTCTTTAACAACATCTTACAAAAAGCTCAATGATGCTGTTTGGAATGATGGCGGTATAACTACCACAGAAAAAGATATTCGAACCTTACTTTACTTTCTCACAATCAAGGGGTACATATTCAAGAAAGAAGAGGCTAACCGTTATATAGAAATACGCCGACAAGCCAATCAAGAGATTACCCAGCATCGGTTTGAAAAACGATTAGAAATAAGCCGTTTCTCCGTGGAATGGCTATATCGGCTGGCACTTAAAACCAAACAAGAAGTTACGCCACAAAAAACAGTTCAGTTTTCTATAGTAGAACTTCTTAACCAAATAAAATCGAATTATCGTTCCTTTTTCAACCAATTTGACAATTTGCAATTGGAAGATGTTGAAGAAGCCCTTTTATATCTACAACAAATCGACGTTCTCAAACTCGAAGGCGGATTTCTTGTCCTTTATAATGCGATGCACATTCAACGAATCAAAGACAACAAAGCCAAATACAAATTGGAAGACTATCGCATGCTTAACGAATTTTACAAACACAAAATTCAACAAGTTCATATCGTCGGTGAATATGCCAATTTAATGGTAAAAGATTATCAATCAGCCTTGAGATATGTGCAAGACTATTTTCAAATGGATTACAAGAAATTTATTACCAAATATTTCAAAGGAGAAAGAATCAACGAAATACAACGCAACATAACGTCCCATAAATATCAACAATTGTTTGGACAGTTATCCAAACGTCAAATGGAAATCATCTCAGACAAAGATTCACGCTACATCGTTGTGGCCGCCGGCCCCGGTAGCGGGAAAACACGGGTATTGGTTCACAAACTCGCATCACTCCTATTGCTTGAAGATGTTAAACACGAACAACTTTTGATGCTGACATTTTCAAGGGCTGCCACGATAGAATTCAAACTGAGACTAATGGAACTTATCGGGAATGCCGCACATTTTGTTGAGATAACGACCTTCCATTCTTATTGTTTTAACCTCCTAGGCCGCATAGGGACTCTTGAAGACTCTGACAACGTCATAGCCCAAGCTACAGAAATGATTAACCAAGGTGAAGTAGAACTTAATAAAATTAGGAAAACGGTATTGGTTATAGACGAGGCTCAGGATATGAGTTCAAAAGAATATTCACTCGTAAAGGCCCTTATAGATAAGAATGAAGATATGCGCATCATAGCCGTAGGCGATGACGACCAAAATATCTATGGTTTTCGCGGGTCAAATTCCAAATATATGTTCCAATTAACCAAGGAACCTGGTAGCAAATTTGTTGAAATGACGGAAAATTATCGTAGCGCTCGACATATCGTAAATTATGCCAATGAATTTGCAAAAAACATCCGACAACGAATCAAGGTTTCCCCAATTATGTCCGTAAGTAAAGATGATGGCTGGGTTGAAATAACACATCATCAATCCGGATATATGTACCATCCCATCGTAAATGACATCATTAATCATAAACCAGAAGGTTCTTCCTGTATACTTACGCACACAAACGAAGAAGCCGCTATTTTGGAAAGTCTGTTAAAAAAGCATGGTCGAAACGCCAAATTAATACAATCTACAGGGAAAACCCGTTTGTATAATATGGCTGAAATGAGACATTTACTAAAATTTATAGACAAACGACTAAAAACGTCATTTATTCCAGATGAATTATGGAAAGAGGCCAAACAGGATACCTTTTTTACCTATAAGAATAGCCAATGTTTACCCTATATTGAGCGTAGCACCTCACTATTCGAAAGCACCAACAAAACAAAATATATAACTGATTTCAAAGAATTTGCATTTGAATCACATATAGAAGATTTCTGCGACATATCTAATACTGAAATCGTGATTTCAACTATTCACAAGGCCAAAGGCAAAGAGTTCGATAATGTATACATGCTTTTATCCAGTCAAACGAAGCCAAAGGAGGACGACCCGATGCGTCAATACTATGTAGGCATAACCCGTGCGAAAAACAAGTTGTTCATCCATACGGATCGCGAGGAATTCAACTTACAAGCAGATAAACACAACTATGACAATAAAACATATACGATACCTGATGAAATCATCCTTCCTTTATCATTTACAGATGTTTATCTGGATTTTTCTAAACCATTCAAGCAAGAAATTTTATCTTTAAAAAGTGGAGAACCGCTAAATTACAAAGACTTTATATTGTATGACATTACAAATAAACCCATAGCAAAATTATCTGAAAAAGGACAAGATTGTGTATCGAAATGGATTGCAAAAGGTTATGAAATCCAATCCGCTTCCGTCCGATTCATTATGGCCTGGAGACCAAAAGATTCTCCCAAGAATGGACCGGAATATGCTATTGTATTACCCGATTTGGTTCTTTCTTTACACTGATTTATAACACATTTTTTAGCGACTCTGTTTGGGAAACATCTTGCGGAAGCGCACGAGGTAGGCCGTGAAGTCGCCGCCGGCCACCGGTTCACTCTTTATCGCGGTAAGATTGGCTCCGCCCAAGTCGGGAGTGCATCGACATAGCGTTTCACTAATTTGCCCTCACTCAGACGGAAGAGCAACCGAGCTTCTACATCCTCTATTGAATTGTCATAGATATAAAGCCTGTCAACGACAGCCGACAGAATCTTACAATTGGCCATAGACTTGTCGTAACGGGATATGATTTTAGAAATAGGCACATCGTGCCCACCGTTAAGCACCCTATTCGCGACACGTTTCGCATTGATGGTAGGCGATTCCGTAGAAACAAAGAACAAGCGGACAAAGAAACCCGCTTCTTTAGCCCTCAGAATATAATCCACTTTATCACTCGCAGACATGACCGTCTCAAAGATATGGCTTTTGTTTTGGGCCAAGCATCTTTCCCGCCATTCATTGCAGTAGTTAGCCGCTTTAAGAACCGCTTCCGGATTGTTCCAATCGCCGAACATATCGCGCGCCACATTATCCGGATTGATATATTCCGAATCCTCCAACCATTCATGGTGAAGAATTTTGGAGGTCACGGAGGTTTTACCCGACCCATTGGGACCGGCTATCACTATCAATACAGGCCGATGCTTATTTGCCACCATTCTTGAGCCTATTGATGGTATCGCCCCACTTCTCCTGTGCGGCCCGTGTCGCCGCCTCGATGCCGGCAGCAACCCGCTCGGCCGCCCTGCGCGTACTCTCGCGGGCCTCTTCGGCCACCTCGCGCATAATCTGCGCCATACGTTCATCGCCCGGTTCCTCCAGCGATGTCAAACGATAGCTGTTCATCTGTTCTTCCGACATGTCTATCTTTCTTTTCCGCGTCTAAATTACAAAAAAAAGTGCAATTGCACATTTCTTAGCCTTCCCCCCGCTTCTTGAACGGCAGTTTGGGGAACATCTTGCGGAAGCGCACGAGGTAGGCCGTGAAGTCGCCGCCGGCCACCACGAGCGTGACGGCGGCCACGATGAGGACGATGCCGCACAGGAGGCGCGGCGTGAGCGGCTCCCCGAACACGAGCACACCGACGACCACGGCCGTGAGCGGCTCCAACGCGCCGAGGATGGCGGCCGGCGTGGAACCGATGTACTGGATGGCCAAGGTGGTGCAGCCCAGCGAGATAACGGTGGGGAACACGGCCAGCGCGACGAGGGCGCCCCACAGGTACCACTGGTCGGACGGCACGAGCCGCAGGTTCTGCCCGAAGTTGAGCCGCACAAGGAAGACGAGCATCCCGAACGCCAGCCCGTAGAACATGAGCTTGAGCGTGGCGATGTCTTTGAGCGCGGGCCGGTTGACGCTCACGATATAAATGGCATACGACAGCGACGAGGCCATGACGAGGGCCACGCCGGCCAGGCTGAGCGTGTCGCCGTCCTCCCCCTTGTAGAGCAGCGCTATGCCACTCAACGCCAGTGCGATGCAGAGCGCGGTCGTCCACGTGAGCCGCTCCTTGAAACAGATGGCCATGATGAGCGCGACCATAATCGGATAGACGAACAGCAGCGTGGAGGCGATGCCGGCCGCCATGTGGTTGTAGCTCTGAAACAGCGTGAGCGACGAGATGGCGAACAGGAAACCCATGAGCGCAATGGGCAGGATTTCTTTGCGTTGCAGCTTGAAGTTGCGGCCGCGCAACTTAATCATCAGCGCCAGGATGGGCAGCGAGAACAGGTAACGGAAAAACAGCACCGAGTCCGGGTCGAGCCCCGCCCCGTAGAGCGGCAGCGCGAACAGCGGATTCAGCCCGTAGGTGGCCGCCGCAATGGCCCCGAGAATATAACCTTTGGCTTTGGTGTTCATAATGTAGAGAAAAAACGTCCAATAGCCGCATTATACACTGCAAAATTCCCGCACATCAAATCCAAATAATACACGCTATATCAATTCGATAAATCAAAAAATGAGTCCAAGGAAGCTCCAAGTTCAGACATTTCCTGTACAAAATCATAACACAGTTTGTCCTTTTTTTGACTCATTTCATGGACTTTTTGAAAACAATAATCAGACACATTCAAATAGTCCCTATTTATTAACTCTTTTATAACTTCACCTTTGTAATAATCTTCCATATAATCTATCCCTTTATTGTCAAAATAATCAGAAATAGATTCAGGCACATCAAAATCATCTTTATTAATATTCACCCCATCTTTCCGAATATCAGTCACTTCTATATACAAATTATAATCTCTCAAGAAATGTTCTACCGTTTGACTCGCAAAAAAATCTTGATCCGAATAACTAACTTCCCAATAATCAACACGGGGGGCCGTCAGAGGATCTGTATCAAGACATTTTTTTCTAGAATAATATTGTTTTTCACTTATTTTTGGCAAATAGCCATAAGTAAAACGAACTTGGTCAATACGTCCTTTCAGTGGTGTCAATTTAAATCCTAAATATACATCTTCTATTCTATTAATATAAGTATACCACTTTTTTTTGATTTGAACTAGTTCTATTTTAACATAATTGTTCAAGGAATTTTCTTCTAAATATTTTTCCCAATATGCAATCACAGAATCCACCTTCGGAATGTAAAAACTATTTTCCTTTTCCCATTCACTCTCCCATTCTTCGGTTAAAGGCTTCCAATAAGCTTCATCATTTAAAAATGAAACATAATTGAATAAGCGACGATAAGTAAGGTCTTTATAAGTTGCTTTTTGTACATCACTCATCAACTCAGCAACAACTCTAATTCCCTCATAGAAAGGAGTAAACGATGTATCACTTTTAATAGCTTTAGCCAACTCATCTGGCGTTAGTTTCTCGTAAATAGGCTTATTAGGTACAGGATTGCAACTGCTTATCAAAAAAGGTACAATCAATAAAAGCAGCCACATTTTTTTCATAATAAAATTCTTTGTTTTCATATTTATAAACTTTATATTATTCATACTACAAAATCCAAAGAGGAGTAAAGTTCATCTATTATATTGTAATTAATCGTACAAAAATAACAAAATTTCCAAAACTCTCACTTAAATACAATGAGACCTCCCCTTACACAAATCTCGCAATCTATTGCATCGTCCCCCCCCCATCCGTGCCGCGCGGACGGTGTTCAACGAGGCGTGGCGGAAGGAAAATTCTATTCGCCTCATTTTCAATATTCGTGCAACTTTTTGCAACCTTTTCAGACCTGATTTTACAACTTTTTGCAACCTTTTTACACCAGAATTTACATCTTTTTGCAAGTTCGGCATCCGAAAACCCGCTTCATTAAGTAAGAAAACAGCACAATCATATGTTTTATTTCAAAACATTTCTTATCTTTGCGATATCAAATTGAACCAGATGAGCACCGTTTTGGACAACAAAGAAATAGGAAAAAGAATCGCGTATTTTCGTAATAGAAGCAAGGTTTCGCAAGAAAAATTGGCTTCTGAAATCGGCATTTCACGCCCCTCGTTGACGCAAATCGAACTGGGGAAAAGGAACGCCAGCGCGATAGAACTTATGAAATTTTCCAATGCCTTGAATTTCTCGCTGGATGAGATTATGTCGGCGGATTTCAAGTACGATGCGCCCAACTCTACGGAAAAGCAGGAAGACGCCGCACCTGCCCTCCGCGAGTCGAAACCGCGTTTGAATAAGGAGAAATTGACCAATCTGATATTATATATTTTGGAACGCTGTGCCGGGAAGCCCAATATCGGTGAAACGGTACTGTATAAGTTGCTTTATTTCTGCGACTTCAATTACTACGAAATTTATGAGGAGCACCTTTCCGGAGCAACATATAGAAAACTGCCCAATGGCCCCGTACCGAGGGAGGTTTCCGAGATTCTAAGCGGAATGGAGACCTCCGGACAACTTAAATCCTTTACAGTGGATTATTTCGGCTACACCCAAAAACGGTATATGCCTTTGGTTAGCGCAAACAAGAAACTGTTCAACGGCGCGGAATTGGAAGTAATTGATAATGTTATTGATAAATTGAGCGGAATGTCTGCGACGGATATAAGCGAATATTCGCATGGAGACATGCCGTGGAAAGCTTCCAAAGATCGTCAGGTAATCGATTACGAATTGGTGTTTTACAGGGATGCTCCTTACTCGGCGAGGACCTATAACGGGGAGGACGATGATTAGTATCGGGACATTGGACGAGTTCGACAAGGATTTAAAACGCTTGTCGAAGAAATACCGCACGCTTGAGAGGGACATCGAAGTGCTTGGTATGGTTTTGAAAACCAATCCCGACGCCAATCCGACTTTCAGTTTCAGAATAGAGGGCCTGGGCATAGAAACCTGCGTTATTAAGGTAAAGAAGATAGCCAGCCAATCGTTTAAAGGCAAGGGCGTACAAAGTGGCTTCCGCTTGGTTTATGCGTATTTCGAGCAAGAGGATAGAATCGTTTATATCGAACTCCATCACAAGAGTGAGAAAGCGATGGAGGACAGGGCGCGTATCAAACGGAATTTCAAGTAGGTAATTTTTCCCCATCATCCGTACCGCACGGCCAGCGTTCAACAAGGCGTGGCGGAAGAAGCAACTTTTAACTTGAACCGAGTGCAGAGGCGATGCTTGCATTGACTATGCCGAGGCGGGTTAAAAGTGCGCGTAAGCGAACTTTTTGCAAGTTCGTCCGTCCGGAAGCATATCAAAAACGGACTTCACGAAAATTTTTTTGCAAAAATCTTCCAAAAAATTTTGCCGTTTAACGCATTATATATATTTGCAGGCTTTTTGCATTGTATTATACTAACCTTAAAACATAAACACTATGAAATTCAAAGCATTATTACTGTGCGTGGCCTTATTGTCCACCACAAGCGCCTTTGCGCAATCCGAGAAACTGACCAACCAATCCGTTGTCGATATGATTGAGGCGGGATTTCCGGAAGGCCTGATCGTGACCAAAATCCAAACTTCAGAAACGGATTTCGACATCAGCATGGAAGCGTTGAAAGCCTTAAATGCTAAAGGCGTTTCGGAAAACGTTATGGTGGCCATCATGAATGCCGCGCAGAAAAAATCCAAAGACGAAGCCAAAGAGCCTCAGGCCGGCATCTATTACCAAGTCAACGACGGAGAAAAAAAGAAGATATTGCCTACGGTGTTTTCCGGCACGAAAACCAACACATTAGGCTCCGCCCTTTCTTACGGCATCGCAAGTGCAAAGGTGAAAGCGCTGTTGAACAACGCGCACTCGCCCAATATCATCAAGGTGGGCGATGATATCGCTTTCATCTTTTACTTCGTTCCGCAAGACGACCAATCCTTCAAAATGGGGGCTTCGAATTGGTGGTTCCGTTCCGCGACATCGCCCAATGAATTTGTCTTGGTTAAATTGGATGTCAAAAAGGGACAACGGGAATTGTCAACCGGGAAAGTCAACGTCTATGCCGGCGCCACCTCAAGCGTCGATGCCAAGGCCATCATTGCCGTTAACATTGAAGCCGTCAATGACCATACGTTTAAGGTAACACCGGTTGAGCCGCTTGCCAAAGGCGAATATTGCTTTTTTTACCAAGGCATGATTCCGAGCGGCAATACCAACCAATCCGTTTTTGACTTTTCCATTCAGGAATAGCAGAACCCAACTAGAGGATACCCTGGCCATATATGTACGGCCAGGGTATCTTTTTATACCGTCTTGATGACTTTGGCGGGGACGCCGGCCACGATAGCGCGCGGGGGCACGTCCTTGGTCACGACCGCGCCGGCGGCCACAATGGCGCCGTCACCCACCGTCACGCCCGGCAGCAGCGTCACGTTGGCGCCCAGCCACACCCGGTTGCCGATGCGCACCGGCGCGGGCACCATATCGCCGCGGTGCGCCGGATCCATCGCGTGGTTCAGCGTCGCTATCACGGCGTTCTGCCCGATGAGCACATCATCGCCTATCGTAATGCCGCCCTGGTCTTGAAACTTGCAGCCGGCGTTGATGAACACCCGCTTCCCTATGCGGAGGTTCTTGCCGCAGTCGATGTTGAACGGCGGAAACATCGCGAAGGAGCCGTCCACCTGCCTGCCCGTCAGCTCCGACATCAGCGCCACGATTTCGGCGGGGGTATGATAGCTGTTGTTCAGCGTCATCGTAAGCCGGATGGCCTCTTGGCTGAGCTCGTGCATCTTTTGGTGAACGGGCGAGCCGGCGGGAATCAAGGCCCCCGAATTCATGATTTCGATAAATTCCTCGGTCGTCATAGTATATACCATATTTACCGCCGGTGGCCGTCCCGCAACAGGTCGTTGACGGTTTTGACGGGCGTAAACACCTGTATCGGTTCTTCGACGAAAAGCGTAATCCAGTCAGCCATCGCGCCGTTCCAAAGGCCCGGCAGCTCCATGGCCTTGATGTCGGTGCCCTTGACCGACTTATGCGCGATAAAGGCCGTCATCGGGTCAACGAAATCCCGCAGGTCGAATTTGCGGCCCGTGTAGTCGCGCACGCTGCATACCAAATCGACGGGGTTGAAGTGCGTGGAGGCGCGGAAGATGGCCTCCTGCTCGGCATTCTCGTGGTCGATTTGCGACGACTCCACGATTTGCAGGCTCTCCATCGGCCACAGCCGCAAGCCGCCGAAAGGCGCCTCGTCGGGCTCTTCGGGGGCCTCGAACGTGCGCACGCGCGACACCCAGAACGGGCCGCCGCCGGGTTCGCCCTCGTTGCGCACCATGCCGCACACGCGCATGGGCCGGTTCAGCACCGCCTGCAGATACCGCGCGCGCAGGGCCAACGGCCAGGTCAGCACTTCATCGTCCAACCGGATTTGCAACTCCTCCCGCGCGAAGCCGAGCCACTCCCGCCACGGCCAATCTTCAGACGGCTGCCCCGAAGCCAGCTGCCGCAGAATGGCGAACGTCCCCTCGCGTTTTTCCAACAGCAGCCCCGCTAAGGCCTCCTTGTACGTCAGCGTCTCGGTGCGCTTGGTGTCGATGCTGATGTTGTCGATGTTCTTGATAAACACCATGTCGGCGTCAAGGTCGTTCAGGTTCTCAATCAACGCGCCGTGGCCGCCCGGACGGAACACGATGCGCCCCTGCCCGTCGCGGTATATATCATTGTCGGCCGTCACGGCCACCGTGTCGGTCGAAGGTTTCTGCACCGAATAGGCCACGTGATAGCGCAGGCCGTATTTCTTCTCGTATTTAGGCTGCACCGCCGCCACCTGCTTCAAGAACAAGTCCTTGTGCTCTTCGGAAATCGTAAAGTGCAGGAAGCATTCCCCGTTGCCGGCCGCGTACTGCGCCCCCTCGGCAAAATGCTCCTCCATGGCCGTGACGGAGCCGTCGGCATAGGCGTGGAACAGCAACAGCGCCTTGGGCAGCCGGCCATAGCCCATGCCCGTTTCAAGCAGGGTCTCCAACACGGGCAGGTAGTTGCGTTCGCGCACGGCCGTGTCGAGGTCGAGCCCCGTCTTGGCCTGCAGGCTCGCCTTGAGTTCGGCGTAGAACGGAAACTGCGGCAGATGGTCGAAAAACGTCTGCGCGGCCTTGTCCAAAGGCGCGTCCGCGGCCGTGCCCTGTTCCTTGAGTTGGTTATACAGCGCGTACAGGTCTTTGAACATACGCGTGGCCGCGCCCGAAGCCGGCACGAACTTCACGATACGGGCGTTGTCCCTTTTCCGGTAAGCCTGATAAGCCGTCCGCAAGGCCTCCACCCGCGCGGGCGTCAGCGTCAGAATGCCGTTGCCCACCGTGGCGCAGGCCGTCAGGTCCGCCGCCGGAAACCCCTCCTCAAACTGCATCAACTGTGTCTTGAATACATCCAGCGAAATCCCCTTCGCCTTCAACTGTTCCAAATCCTTGCCCGAAAGTTTGTTCTTTTCCATAACGCTTGTATTTTTTTCTTTTGTGTGAACGCGGCCACCGCGCGCGTCCGCCATTATTGAAAACCCCGTCCCAACCGGAGTCGGAACGGGGTTTCCCTTGCTTCCGACTTTAAGCCGTTATTTCTTCAAAGCCGCCGTCAGCGCCGGCACGATTTTGTGCAGGTCGCCCACGATGCCCATATCGGCCACCTCAAAAATCGGCGCGAACTTGTCTTTGTTGACGGCGATAATCAGGTCGGCGCCTTCCATACCGGCCAAGTGCTGAATGGCGCCGGAAATCCCCAAGGCGAAATACAGGTCGGGACGGACGGTCTTGCCCGTCTGACCCACCTGACGCGCGTGTTCCGTTACGCCGGCATCCACCATCGCACGCGAGGAGGACACCTCGCCGCCCAGCACCTTCGCCAAGGCTTCAAGCTTCTTGAAGCCCTCGGCCGAACCCACGCCGCGGCCACCGGACACCAACACCTTGGCCGCCGTAATGTCCACGAGGTTCTTCTGTTCCTTGACCACCTTCTCCACCTTTACGCGGAACTTGCTGCGGTCGAAGTTTACCTTGAATTCCTCCACCGTACCCTTGCGGGCCGCGTCGGCTTTCTTGGCCATCATGACGCCGGGGCGTACCGTGGACATCTGCGGACGGTGGTCGGTGCACATAATCGTGGCCAACAGGTTGCCGCCGAAAGCGGGACGGGTCATCATCAGGTGACGCGTCTCGGCTTCTATATCCAGCTCCGTGCAGTCGGCCGTCAAGCCCGTCTGCATACGCGCCGCCAGACGCGGCCCCAAGTCGCGGCCTATCGTCGTGGCGCCCAACAGCAGGATCCCCGGCTTCTTGGCGTCCACCACGGCCTTGATGGCCTGCGCATAGGGTTCAGTCGTATATACATCCAGCGACGGGTCGTCCACCAAAAGCACCTCGTCCGCACCGTGCGCAATGAGCGTGGCGGCCAAATCCTTGATGCCCGAACCGAGCACCATGGCGCACACCTTTTCGTTCAAAGCGTCGGCCAAATCGCGGGCCTTGCCCAGCAATTCGAGGGCCACATTCTGTATCTTGCCTTCGCGTTGTTCGGCAAACACATATACGTTCTTATAATCGGCAATATTCATCGTGCGTCCTCCTTAAATGATGTATTTTTCTTTCAGTTTATTGATAATGAGTTCGACGGCCTCTTTCTCATCCACCTCGAACACCTTGCCGGCGGCCTTGGCGCCCTTGGTGAACGACTTTTTCACCTTGGTCGGCGAGCCGCTCAAACCGAGTTCGGAAGGATCGACCTTGATTTTGTCGGCCGTCCACACTTCCACTTCCTTGCCGTAAGCGTCGCAGATGCCGCCCACCGTCATGTAGCGCGCCTTGTTGGCCGAGGCCAGCACCGTAAGCAGACAGGGCGTGTCCACCTTGCAAATCTGATAGCCCTCTTCGGTCTGCTTGCGCACGGTCAGCGTCTTTTTGCCGTCGTATTCCAAGCCTTCCACGTAGCTGATCTGCGGCAGGTCGAGCCATTCGGCTATTTCCGGGCCTACCTGCGCCGTGTCGCCGTCGATGGCCTGACGGCCCGCGATAATGAGGTCGTATTCCAATTCGCGCAACGCGCCGGCCAACGCCTTGGACGTGGCCAACGTATCGGCGCCCGCAAACTTGCGGTCGGTAAGCAGAATGGCGCGGTCGGCCCCCATCGCCATGGCCTCGCGCAAGATGTCGTCGGCTTGGGGCGGGCCCATCGTGATGACCGTCACCTCGGCGCCGTACTGGTCTTTAAGCTGCAGCGCGTATTCCAAACCGCCCTTGTCGTCCGGGTTCATGATGCTGGGCACGCCGTCTCTTATCAGCGTTCCCGTTACCGGATCCAATTTGATTTCGGTGGTATCCGGCACCTGTTTGATGCAAACTATAATTTTCATAATTTCCGTTTCTCGTTTTGATTTCCTATCCCCTTACTTCAATAGATTGGCGGAGATGACCATACGCTGTACCTCGGACGTACCTTCGTAAATCTCGGTAATCTTGGCGTCGCGCATCATGCGTTCCACCGGATATTCGCGCGTATAGCCGTAGCCGCCGTGCAGCTGCACCGCCTTGGTCGTCACCTCCATCGACGTTTCGGCCGCAAACAGCTTGGCCATGGCCGCGTCGGCGGAATAAGGCAGCTTCATGTCTTTCTTGTAGGCCGCGCTGCGTACCAACAGACGCGCCGCCTCCACCTTGGTCTTCATGTCGGCCAGCTGGAACTGCGTGTTCTGGAACTGCGCGATCGGACGCTTGAACTGCTTGCGTTCTTTCGTGTATTTGACGGTTTCGTCCAGCGCACCCTGCGCGATGCCGAGCGCCTGCGAGGCAATCCCGATACGGCCGCCGTCGAGCGTCTTCATGGCAATGCCGAAGCCGCCGCCGATTTTGCCCAGCACCTGGTCTTTGGAAACGCGCACGTCTTCAAAAATCAACTCGCAGGTGGCCGAGCCGCGGATACCCATCTTGAGCTCCTTCTTGCCGATGCTGAAGCCCTTCATGCCCTTTTCGAGGATGAAGGCCGTGATGCCCTTGGTGCCGAGACTCTTGTCGGTCATGGCGAAAACGATGAACACGTCGGCGTATTCGGCGTTGGTGATGAAAATCTTGGTGCCGTTGATGATATAGCCGTCACCGTCGGGCGTGGCGATGGTCTGCTGGGCCGAGGCATCGGTACCGGCGTTGGGTTCGGTAAGGCCGAACGCGCCGAGCCACTGGCCGCTGGCCAACTTGGGCAGATATTTTTTCTTCTGTTCCTCCGTGCCGTGTTCCATAATCGGGGCCACGCAGAGCGACGTATGCGCGGAAACGATGACGCCCGTGGTGGCGCACACGCGGGAGAGTTCCTCCACGGCCATCGTGTACATCTGGTTCGTGGAGCCGGCGCCGCCGTATTCCTTGGGGACGGGGATACCCATAAGGCCGATTTTGGCCATTTTCCCGACCGTCTCTATCGGGAAACGTTCCTGCTCGTCCACTTCCGCAGCCAAGGGCTTCACCTCTTTTTCGGCGAACTCCCGAATCATCTGCAGGAAGAGCTTTTCTTGTTTGGTTAAGCTAAAATCCATATTGTTAATGTATTGTATAAATCAAACAAAAACCCGAACGCCACACGGGGCAACGTTCGGGTACAAAGTTAGTGAAAATTAGACGCAGAGGCAAGTGGCCGAACGCTATTTCATGAATGAGGAATGCACGAAGTGGTTGACGCGCACGGACTCGGCGGCACAGTCAGGTTGACAATCTCGACATCGGCGCAAAGCCAGAACGGGATGAAGTAAGAGCGGGACAAACAATTTGCCAATATGTCTGCAATTATCATCAAAAAATGATTATATTTGCAAATGAATTGTCAATTTTCACCAAATGGATAGAGGTATATCGATAGCGAAATGGGTTGAGCTCCATAAGTTCCGAGGGTTCTATACTTTTGTATTGGACGAAGTAAAAGCGGCTTTCCCCTCGTTTACTTCATCGTACATTGCCACCGCCCTAAACCGCTTGGTGTCACAAAAAATCATCATCTCTCCGACAAAAAGCTTTTATGTCATTATCCCTACTGAATACGCCTTGACAGGTGTCGTTGCGCCTACATTTTTCATTGACCAAATGATGTCTTTTTTGAAACGGGACTATTACATCGGTTTACTTAATGCCGCAGAATTTTATGGTGCCTCACATCAACGCCCACAAACATTTACGATTGTCAACTCTTATCCTGAAATAAGAAGTGGCATGCGCTCAAACATCGGTTTTGTTTTCATCAGCAAAAACAAGATTGCAGAACCTTTTATTGTACGGCATAAAAGCCGCCTCGGTACAGTAAACGTATCGTCTGCTGAACTTACGGCCATCGACCTGATCGCAAACGAAGACAAAGTGGGTGGCTTAAACCGTGTTTGTTCCGTATTGAATGAACTGATTGAGGCCATAAACCTTGACCAAATTGATGATAGTTTTTATTCAATTTATCCGATATCTGTTTACCAACGGCTTGGTTATATCTTTGAATCCGTACTTGACAATACCTCCTTATCGGATAAACTTTATACTTCTCTAAAAAGACTTGGCGGACGAATGCGAGTCATTCCGTTAAAAAATAAAAAAACGGCAGAAGGATTTTCATCCGAAAACCGGTGGAAAATCATCGAAAATCAAAAAATAGACATTGACGAATGATACCAGAGATTTATATACAAGACTGGCGGGCTTCGGCTCCATGGACACAAGATGTACAAGTAGAACAGGATTTGCTTATTTGCAGGGCGTTGACCGAAACATATAAGGATGATTACTTGGCATCTCACTTGGCCTTCCGCGGCGGTACCGCCTTACATAAATTGTTTCTCTCACCACAACCCAGATACAGTGAAGACATTGACTTGGTTCAGATTCAATCCGAACCCATCAAAGAGACCTACGACCATATCAGAGAGGCGTTGTCTTTTCTCGGAGAACCCAAAGTAAAGCAAAAGAAACATAACAATACTTTGATATTCAGAGTGGAATCCGAGACCCCTCCCATCGTTCCCATTCATCTGAAAATAGAGATAAACTGCAAAGAGCATTTCAACGTTTTACCCATGCAGAAGATACCATTTACCGTTTCAAACAAATGGTATCAAGGAGAATGCAAAATCCTTACCTACCAACTTGATGAATTGGTGGGTACCAAACTCCGGGCCTTATATCAAAGGCGGAAAGGACGGGATTTGTACGATTTATACAAAGCCTTAACAACCCAAGACCTTAATATTGACAATGTGCTGAAATGTTACTATCGGTACATGGATTTCGTCGTTGACCACATTCCGACACACAAAGAATTCGTCATCAACATGGAAGATAAAATTCAAGATGTTGAATTTTTAGGCGATACACAACAATTGCTCCGGCCGGACGAAAATTTTAATCCGCAAGAAGGCTATAATATCGTCCGACAACTATTAATTGACAGAATGCGATAGGCCGACGGTTACGAGACCATCGGCCTCCGCGAACCCGGCGCCGATTTACATTTTACGCAGTGGCGTGCGAAAAGCGTTAAACATCTAGTTCCGAGCCCAAAAGGAAGCGGATACCACGGTGATTAAAAAAGCAGGGGAAAGGCCTCCCCTGCTTTTCAAAAACGTGGTCGAAAAGATTATCTTACCACCAATTTCCGATACGCCGATTGACCGTCTTTGGTCAGACGAACCGTATATACACCCGGCGTGAAAGAGGACAAAGAAACCTCCAGATTACCGCTCACGTTGTTTTCGGCATACACGCGACGGCCGGTCAGATTGATAATCTCGACATCGGCGCCTTCCAGATGCGTTATGTTGACGTATTCGGCGGCGGGGTTGGGATAGAGACGGACATGGCCGAGCACCTCGGCGTTTTCATTAAACAGGTTGCCCGATTTCACGATGGAGGAAGACTGGAAGATATGACCGTTTTCGTGCTGCACGAAGCATACAATCTGCAAGTCGCCCATTTCTTCCACATGGGTGCCATTCATGTCCAGCTTGTAGGTAAGCGTTTCCTTTTTGCCGACTTCAAACGATTTGGCATCGCCTTCTTCATCGCTCGCAAACGCCATGGCCACATTGTGGAATTCCGTTTCCCCATTGCCACCGGCATTGCCGGTCGTAGTCTTTTCCACAACGACGACAAACACCCGGCCTTCAACCGCCACGGACGGCGTGATGTCCACCGCCACGGAGAGGTTGGTTTCATCCACCGTAACGTTGGTGATATCGATGGCTAACACGGCTTTCTTGGTATGGTCGGCCTTGGCTCTCTCCTTCAATATATCCGCGCGCTCAGACCAATCAGCCGCATCCCACTTCGAGAGCATTTCCTCGCCGTTATAAATCGGCACGGGCACGAACCAAGCGCCATTCCATCCGAAAATCTCATCATAAAAATACATGCGCGTCTCGTTTTCATCGATATAATAAGGGTCGCCATCGCCCGGAAAATCCATCTGGTATTTGATTACATTGATGGCACCGTCCTTTTGCAGGGTCTCCAAAGCCGGGTTCAAGAATTTGTTGGCATTGGCGCAAGGGCCGCAGGAGGAAGCCGTAAAGCCTTCGAACAAGGGCACATACGGCTGGGTGAGTTGGGATTCATCCACGATATAAAAATCCAACACATCCGCTTCGCTTTCCGCTACCGCTTCCCCGTTGAGTTCGGTAAGGCGAACCTTCAGCGTATGACCGCCGAAGCCAAGGTCTTGCAAAGCAATCCGGGTCGAAGTCGTCATACTGGCCCCAAGGTTAAGCGCCGGGGTACACTTTACGGGAATCGTGCCGGTTTTGGCATCGTCGTCAATCGTGTACGCGTATGCCAGACTGCTCACGGGAACGTTACCGGTATTCTTGATGGACAGTTTCACATCGATAAACTCATCATATGCCCATTGAGGAGCGGAAACCTGCGTGGATACTTCAAGCGTCTCTTCGTATGCGGCAAACGTAACTTCATTCATCATAAAGAGGAAAGACACATTTTCATCACGCTTGGTGGTGAAATAAATCGCCACTTCCACGGTCTTGCCACGGAATTGCGGCCCCAATACCGCCACAAACTCGCCTTCATATTCGATTTCATCGCCGGTTATCATACCTACTTCGGTCCAGTCGGCAGCACCTTCCTCTCTTACCCGTACGCCGAAAGACTGGTCTCCCCAAGGCGCACCGTCTCCATACTCATCGTATAATTCAGCAGTATATACCACAGAGACAAGATTGATTAAATCATTATCCAGTAATTGTATAGGATTGGAAACGATTTGATACGTCCCATCCAATACCGTTTCGGCCAAACCACCCATAATCCATTCGAGCGGGTCATTTACCCAACCGCCATACTTTTCATCCATATAGTCCTCAAAAAAATACAAATGACCGACCTCTTCCGAAATTTTGGTACAGGCCGCCAAATTCCAGATTGCCGCGTCCAATGAATCTTTAAAGTCGAATTCCGTTCTGAATCCATCAAAACCTTCCTGCAGATAGATGTGAGGCAGTTCTACTTCCGGGTCGTCTGGGTCAGTCGGCTCATCCGGTGTGCCCGGGTCTTCTCCTCCCTCAACCGTATATTCCGCCGTGGCCACTTCCGACATCTGCGCGATAGACATTGCCATCACGTCAAAATCCAACTCACCCAACACCAAACGTGCCTTGACCGTCACGTCCTTTGTCATTTTGAAGCCACTCTCGGCTACGCCCGGAACTCCGTATGCGCTTTGGCACACATACGCCTTCCCGTCCTCAGCGACATCCCCGTCTTCAAGCCATGGCAAATTATTGAACTGTTCGTCATTGACTTCAAGGTCCGCATCGGTACCGTTAATGACAAAAATAACACCTGCAAATTGATATTGATCATCGTAAGTTTCGTCCCACGTGAATTTGAGTTCGCTACCGGCGGTCACTTCTCCCGCCACAGGGTCAAATACCGGCTTTTCAAGTGCAGTCCCACCGTCTTTTTGATCCTTTTGCGCAAAGGCAAAGGCCATTCCCATTCCAAGGAACAGCACCAAGCTCCATAGAGCCCATGTCATTTTTTTCATAACTAATTGATTTAATTGGATTATTGTTTGTTTGCTTCTTTTTCAAATTTTGCCGCTACAAAGCTATATATATTCGGAGCATTCCAAATTTTTCGGCAACTTTTTTGAAAAAATTTTTGAAAATTTTGCTATTTTCCTGAAAATGAAACAAATAAATCTTACGACAGACGACGAGCCGGGGTGAAATCCTCCCGCAGGACGACGGGATGGACAGACAAACGCGAAAACAAACCGTCCGACCGTCCGCGATGATGACACGGACGACCGGACGGCTATCGGATAAAGAAAGGTACCTGACTTGCGGGCGCGTGGCGCTACGCCTCCGCCGCGGTCCGCTGCGCTTCCACGGCGGCTTCCACGGTGTCGTAGAAGCTGGTCTCGCCGATTTGGGCGTAGAGCGGGCTGCTCATCAGGGCCGCCTTGACGGAGGGGTTGGCGCCGGCGAAGATGATGCGGATTTTAGCGGCCTGGCACTTGCGGCAGAAGTTATCGAGGTTGCGCAGACCCGAAGCATCCATGAACGGCACGGGCTGCAAATCCACGATACGCACCTTGGGGCTCCGCTGCACGAGCTTGTTGGCTTCGTCGAACTTGTTGGCCACCCCGAAGAAGAACGGCCCGTTGATGCGGAAGATATCGACGCCCTCCGGAATGGAGCGGTTGTCGTGCACGTCCGATACCGACGGTGCCACCTGGTTGTGGAAAATCTGTATCTCGGAGGTTTTGGATATACGGCGCACGAACAGGAACAAGGCCAACACGAGGCCTATTTCGATGGCAATCGTAAGGTCGAATATCACGGTGAGGAAGAACGTGGTCAACAGCACCGCCACTTCGGGACGCGCGTTGCGGAACAGGCCGCGGAACGAACGCCATTCACTCATGTTGTAGGCAATGACGACCAGCACGCCAGCCAGACACGACATGGGAATCATCTTGGCCCATTTGCCGAAGAAGAGCAGGATGAGCAACAGCACGCACGCATGGATGATGCCGGCCACGGGCGTGCGGCCGCCGTTGCGGATGTTGGTCATCGTGCGGGCGATGGCACCCGTGGCGGGAATACCGCCGAAAAGCGGCGTCACGAGGTTGGCCACGCCCTGCGCCACGAGTTCCGTATTGGAGTGGTGCTGCTTGCCCGTAGCACCGTCGGCCACCATGGCCGACAACAGCGATTCAATGGCGCCCAGCATCGCGATGGTGAACGCCACCGGCAGCAAGGCGCGGATATCATCGAAGCTCAGGTCGGGCCACGAGGGCGCGGGCAGGCTCGTCTTCATCTCGCCGAAACGCGAGCCGATGGTTTCCACCGGCATATCGAACACCTGTACGGCCACCGTGGCCAAGATGATGGCGATGAGTGCGGGCGGTATCGTCTTGCTGACCTTGCGCCACAGAAAGTGTATCAACACCGTGGCCACCGCGATGCCCGTGGCGTACCAGTTGATTTTATCGATGTTCTGGAAATAGCAAATCCACTTCTCGTGGAAGGCCGACGGCACCGATTCGATGCCCAGGCCGAAAAAGTCGTTCATCTGCGTGGAGAAGATGACCACCGCGATACCGCCCGTAAAGCCGACCACAACGGGATAAGGGATGAACTTGATGACGTCGCCGAGTTTGAGCAGCCCCATGACCACGAGCAGCACGCCGGCCAACAGCGTGGCGATGGTCAGGCCCGCGATGCCGTATTTGGCCACGACGCCGGCCACGATAACGATGAACGCGCCGGTAGGCCCGCCTATCTGCACCGTGCTGCCGCCCAAGAGCGAAATCAGGAAACCGGCCACGATGGCCGTAATCAAGCCCTGTTCGGGGGTGACGCCCGACGCGATACCGAACGCGATGGCCATCGGAAGGGCCACGATGCCCACGATGATGCCGGAGAGCAGGTCTTTTTGAAACGTCTGACGGTTGTAGTCTTTAAGGCTCGTCAGAATCTGCGGATAAAAAATATCTTTCAGTTTCATCGTTAAAAGGTTTTCAAATCATGGTACGGGGTCGTAGCCCGAACCGCCCCACGGATGGCAGCGCGCCAAGCGTTTGACGGTAAGCCAGCCGCCCTTCAGCGGCCCGTATTTCTTGACGGCCTCCAGCGCATACTGCGAACAGGTGGGCGTAAAGCGGCAGGCCGCCGGAAACCAAGGCGAGATGGCGCATTGGTAAAAGCGGATGAGCAACAGCATGAGCCAGCCCAAGGGTTTGAGCAACACCTTCATCGCACGCCCGCTATTTTGGCCAACTTATCGGCCGCCCTGTCTATATATACCTGCATATCCGGCTGCTTCAGCACGAAGCCCTCCGGCGTTTTGCCGATTTTCGTAAAAATGAACGCCACGAGCAACATCGACGCGCCCGCCTCTTTCGCTCCGGCTTCGGCCAAAGCCGTCCATTCCGCCTTGCGCGCCCTGAAACTCTCCCGCATCAGCCGTTTGAGCCGGTTACGGTCAACCGCGTGCTTGAACGAAGATTTGGGGGCAGAAAACAAGACTTTGACCGGCGCGGGCTGTTCGTCCAATTCGCCGGGGCCGCACCACAGGGCGCAGACCTTGAGCATATAGGCGCCGCCCGATATTCTATAACGCCTGCCCCGCGCAAAAAGAGCGGAAACGGTACGTTGCCGGTAAAGGCGTTCCGCTTTTCCGAGCGCAGGCATCTATTTCTTTTTCTTCTTTTCCATGACCGCCAATGCCGCCGCGCGGTTGGCCGCCACCTTGACCTCTATCGTCTTGCCGTGCAACGACACCTTCTGCCGTTTTTCGGTGCCGCCCGCCGCCGTGCGGCTACTGCCGCGCGATGTCCGTTCCGCGACCGCCTCCGCACCGTCGGCCTTCGTGCGGCCGGACGCGGCGGCATCCTTTTCGGACGCGGCGGTTTCCTTGGGTTTGGGCACGTACTTGTATTTGGCCGGCATCTTCTCCAAATCGCCGCCCGCCTTGTAGTAGTCGGTCAGGAACTGCTCGATGGCCTGGTTCATGGACGAGGCCGTTTCGGTGGGCGCCGCGATATTGACATGGAAGCCGGCTTCCTCCACCGCGCTGCACACCGTGTCGCCGTAGGCCGCTATCAACACCTTGCCCTGTTTGAACTTGGGATAGTTCTTTTTGAGCGAACGGATGCCGATGGGGCTGAAAAACGCGAGCAGGTCGTAGTCGTTGATGTCGATTTCCGAAGCGATTTTTTCGGGCACCGTGCGGAACAGCGGCGCCTTGGTGAATTTGACGCGCACTTTGGTCAGGGCGTTGGGCAATTCGGAACCGCTCTCCTCCGAGCACGGCAACAGGTAATTCTCTTCCTTGTGACGGCCTATGAGCTGGATTAAATCGCTGAGCGTCTGTTTGCCGTAGAAAATCTTACGCTTGCGGTATTGGATGTAGTTCTGCAGATAGAAAGCCGTGGTTTCCGAGCTGCAGAAGTATTTCATCGTGATGGGAATCGTGACGCGCATTTCCTTGGCCATGCGGAAAAAATGGTCAACGGCGTTGCGGCTCGTAAAGATGATGGCCGTATAATCCAACAGGCTGATTTTATTCTTGCGGAACTCCGTCGCGGTAATGCCTTCCACCTTGATGAATTTGCGGAAAACGATTTTAAGGCCGAACTTGGACGCTAACTGCTTGTATGGCGATTTCTCGTAATCGGCCGGAGCCGGCTGCGAGACCAATACGTTCTTTATTTTCAGCATACTCCTAATGCTTTCGTCCTTATGCGATTACAATGCCCATAAGCTTGTAAAAGCACAAAAAAGGCAAGATTTCAAGGGCGCAAAGGTACGAAAAAATATGGAGGTAAGAAAATCGGCTCAACTGCCGGCTCAGTACCAGCATCTTAAACCAACGGAACAGCAATATCAGGATATAGGCGGCGGCCAGCAACGGCAGCACGAACGGCAACAGGTGCGGCAAGCCGAACGAAACCAACAGCAGCGGCAAGGCCCACAGCACCCAGAAAAACAGATAGCCCGTTTCCAAGCGCACCGCCGCCGAGCCGAAAGCTCCTTCCTTGAACAGCGCGGATATGCCGTACAACAACAGCCATTTGCATACGAACACGGCCGTCACGAAGATGAACAGCCGCGCCAGCACCTCGCCTTCTGAGCCCGTGAGCCAGCCGGGCAACGGGCCGAAATAGCGCGTCATCAGGCCGGGATGCGCCGCCCACTGGTAGAGATACAGGCTTAACGTAACGAAGCTGGCCGCGATGAGGCAGAAGCCGTAGAACGTCTGATGGCCGGCCAACAGGCTCTGCCGCCCCGCCGACACCTTATCGAGCGAACGCCAGTCGAACAGGAAACGGAAATAGGCCAACAGGCGCGGCGCCGTTTTGTAGAGCAGATAGGCGTACAGCAACAGGGCCGCCAACAGATAGAGTTCGGTATCGTAAACGGGCGCGTCCGGCATCGGCAACAGCCGCTCGTTCTGCACCGGGAATGCGTGCGGTTCCAGAAAGGTCATAGGCCGGACGGGGTATTTCGGGTTAATGAATGGAAGACGTCTTCAAGGCTGTCGGCGTCCTGCCGCAGCGTCACGATGGTGAGGCCGCACGACACGGCCCATTGGAACAGGGCGGCGCGTGGGTCTTCGGCGGGCGCGGCGGCCTCCGCCTCCGGCGTCAGATACAGCCGGTAAACCGCGCCCTCGCCCGCTATGCGTGCCACAAACGGCAGGTTTTCCAAGGCCTCCCGCCGCATGGCGTCCAAGGGGGCCGCAAAGGCCACCTCCAGGCACGCGCCGCCCTGCCCGTGTAGCAGTTGATGCGTGGGCGCGTCGGCCACGCGATGCCCCTTGTTGAGCAGGATGATGCGCCCGCACACCGCCTGCGCCTCCTGCATGATATGCGTTGAAAGTATGAGCGTCTTACGCTGCCCCATCTGACGGAGCAACACGCGGATTTCCTCTATTTGGTTGGGGTCAAGCCCCGTGGTCGGTTCGTCTAAAATCAGCACGTCCGGATCCGGCAACAGGGCCTGCGCCAGGCCGACGCGCTGCCGGTAGCCCTTAGACAAAGCCCCGATGCGCTTGTGCGACTCGCTGCCGAAGCCCACCTGCTCCAACACGGCCTCCACGCGCGGTTTAAGCCTGTCCAAGCCGTACAACTCGCCCGTAAACGTCAAATACTCCCGCACGTACATATCCTCGTAAAGCGGGTTGTGTTCGGGCAGATAGCCCACGCGCCGCCGCACCTCCCTGGCCTGCGCGCACGTGTCGAAGCCGCAGACCGCGGCCCGTCCCGACGTGGGCGAAAGGTAGCCGCACAGAATCTTCATCAGCGTGGATTTGCCCGCGCCGTTGGGCCCCAACAGCCCTACCACGCCCGGCTCCTCAACGGCAAACGACACCCCGTCGAGCGCTTTCTGCGTCCCGTAGAGCTTGGTCACTTCCTGTACGGCTATGATGGGGGTCGTGCTCATGATATGGCGGATATCAATAGGGTATTTTTTCTTCGTAGCGCGCCCAGGCCGCGAACGGCTGCTTGCCCTCGTCGGCCATAAGGTTGACGCAAGGCAGGCTGCGTTCCCCGCAGGCCAAAGGCACTTCCTTGTACAGAAAATCGTCGTCGAAGCCGGCCGCCGCCGCGTCTTGGCGCGTGGCCGCGAAATACAGCCTGTCCAAACGCGCCCAATAGATGGCGGCCATACACATGGGGCACGGCTCACAGCTCGAATAAATCTCGCAGCCGCTCAACTCAAACGTCTGCAACTGCCGGCAAGCCTCGCGGATGGCGTTCACCTCGGCGTGCGCCGTGGGGTCAAGGCTCTTGGCCACCGTATTGCCGGTCTCGGCCACAATCCGGCCGTCCTTGACGATAACCGCCGCAAACGGGCCGCCGCCCTGACGGATGTTTTGCTCCGCCAGTTCGATGGCGTGCCGCATAAAAGCAAGGTTCATAACATCGGTTTTATCGGTTTCGGCTTCCGCCGTCGGTTTCAGCCGCTCGGCCACGCTATTGCGGCCGGCCGCCGCGCGTCTTTCCCGCATCCGTTCGCCGGAGTCGGTCAAGCCGCCGAACGCCAACCGCAGCACGAGCACCAAGCCTAAGGCCAAGCCTACATACAGCAGGATTTGCACGGGGCGCGACGGTTTACGTTCCATATCGGGTTGCGTTTATTTGGTTTCAAGCGGCGGTTCGGTCGGCGAAACGGACGTCAGAATCCGCTGATACTCCGCCCGGTTCAAGAGCAAGTCGATGGCCGTCTCCACCCATTCGTCCTGCCGCAGTTCGGCCTGCGCCCGCCCTTTCTGGTAGTAGTAACGCGACACGATTTCTTCGAGCAGGGTTTCCGAAATGGCCTGCCGTTCGCGCCGCAAGTCCCCTTCCTTGGTGGCGGCCACGGCCTGTTTCAATTGCGCGTAGGCCGTCCGCACGGCTTCCGAATCCATACAGCTGTCGGCCTCCAGCCGGTCTTTCATCTCCTCCAACAGCATCTCGCTGCCCGTCTGATAGGTATAGTCGCGGTTGCGCATGAATTGCAGGAACTCGTCATACAGCGCGTCCGTCACCGCGAAACTGTCTATCGGGCCGATGGAGGCGTGCTGCCGCCGGTAGGCGTTGGCGAAGTCGAAGATATGGTAGCGCGTCACGAGCGTGGCCAACGCATAGCCCATCGTCGGGTAAACCATTTCGATGTCGGGCTCTATGCCGTCGCCGTCATAGACCGTGCGCCCGCCCTTGGTCTCAAAGGCCGTCCGCAACGAATCGGGAATCTTGGGCGCGTGCCCGTCCTCGTCCTTGCGGCTGTAGTCGATGGCCTGCACGCAGCGGCCGCTCGGAATGTAGTATTTCGATACCGTGACCTTGAGCTGGGCGTTGTAGGGCAACGGCAATATGTTCTGCACCAAGCCCTTGCCGAACGTCCGCTCGCCGATGATAACGGCGCGGTCGTAGTCCTGCAACGCGCCCGACACGATTTCGGAGGCCGAGGCCGTGCCGCGCGACGTGAGGATGGCCAACGGGATGTCGTTATCCACGGGGCTTTCCGTGGTATAGAACGTGCGGTTGCGGTCGGACTGCTTGCCGCGCGTGCTCACGACCGGCAAGCCCTTGTCGCAAAACAGGTTTACGATTTTAACGGCCTCGTCCAACAAGCCGCCGCCATTGTAACGCAGGTCTAAAATCAGCTGTTCCGCGCCCTCTTTCTTAAGTTGCAGCAAGGCCTGCTTGACCTCGTTGGCCGCCCCCTGCGTAAAGCCGTCCAGCCGGATGTAGCCCGTATGGTCGCGCAGCATCCCGCTGTAGGTCACATTGTCTATTTTGATTTCCTGACGGATGAGCCGCACGCTGATGGGGTCGCGCACGCCCTCGCGTTCCACGACCAAATCCAAGGCCGTGCCGGCCTGCCCCTTGAGCAACGCGCTCACCTCATCCACATTCCGCCCCTTCGTATCCTCGCCGTTGAGCCGCACGATCTTGTCGCCGGGCTTCAGCCCCGCGCGGTCGGCCGGAAAGCCCTCGTAGGGTTCGGCTATATATACATACCCGTCGCGCCAGTGAATCAGCGAGCCGATGCCGCCGTACTGCCCCATCGTCATGATTTTGTAGTCCTCAATGTTGGATTCGGGTATATAGACCGTATAGGGGTCCAAGGACGAAAGCATGGCCTCTACGGCGTGCTGCATCAAATCGCCCGTCTGAATCTCATCCACATAATTGAGGGCGAGTTCCTTATAGATGGAGCCGAAAATCTCAAGATGTTTGAGCAAGTCGAATTCCTTGCTCTCCGCCACGGGCCCCTGCGCCCGCACGACGGACGAAACGGACAGCCCGCCCGAGAGGCAGACCCAAACCGCTACCGCTAAAAACCATTTCCCTTTCATATCCTTCTTTCGGCCGCCTTAGAACGCCATCATGGCCCGGTACAGCCGCTGGGTGGGCAACCCCATGACGTTGAAGAACGAGCCTTCGACCTTTTCCACCGCCACATAGCCTATCCACTCCTGCAAGCCGTAAGCCCCGGCCTTGTCGTAGGGTTGCAGTCTATCCACGTAATATTCGATTTCCTCCAGACTCAACACGCGGAACGTGACGTCCGACTGCACCGAGAACCGCTCCTGCTTTTCCCGGCTGCGCAGGCATACGCCCGTAATGACGCGGTGGGTCTGCCCCGACAGCGCATAAAGCATCCGCACGGCCTCCTCGCGGTCGGCCGGCTTGCCGAAGATGCGGCCGTCGAGCAACACCACGGTATCGGCCGTCACGAGCAACGCCTTTTCCGGCAATTCGGCAAAATCGAAAGCCGCCGCCTTCTTCACCGCGATGTATTCGGCCACTTCCTCCAGCGGCAGCGAGGCGGGATACGACTCGTCCGTAGCCTTGACGCGGACTTCGAAGTCGAAGCCCATCTTCTCCATGAGTTCCTTACGCCGCGGCGAGGCAGACCCCAACACCACGCGATAAGGGTATTGATGAGGCAACAACATAAGCACCCTTTTTAAGCCACGGTGTTAAACCGTCATGATATCCTTTTCCTTCTCGGCGAGCATCGCATCCACCTTGCCCACATACTTGTCGGTCTGATCCTGGATGTCTTTCTCGGCCTGTTTCGTGGCGTCTTCGGGCAGGCCGTTCTTGCCGAGCTTCTTGATTTCCTCGTTCGCGTCGCGGCGTGTGTTGCGAATCGTCACCTTGGCCGTCTCGCCCTCGCCCTTGCAGCGTTTCATGAGTTCCTTACGACGGTCTTCGGTAAGCGGCGGCAACGAGATACGGATCATTTCGCCGTTGTTCTGCGGCGTAAAACCGAGGTTGGCGGCCAAAATGGCTTTCTCCACGGCCGCAATCATATTGCGTTCCCACGGCTGAATCGTAATCTGCTTGGCATCGGGCGTATTGATGGCGGCAATCTGGTCAAGCGGCGTAAGCGTGCCGTAATAATCCACCTTGACGCCTTCCAGCATCTTGGGCGACGCCTTGCCGGCGCGGATCTGCGACAATTCTCTTTCAAGATGCGCCAACGCGGCCTCCATCTGTTCTTTCTGCTTGCCTAAACAAGCCTTCACTTCTTCGGTCATATCGATAGGTATTATGTTTTTTATTTTGTTTGAGCCGCCCCCGCGAGCGGCGCCCCGTCTATGCGGTTATCAGCGTGCCGATGTTCTCGCCCGAAACCACCTTGAGCAGGTTGCCCGGCACGTCCATATTGAACACGTAAATCGGCACGTTGTTTTCCTTACAGAGCGTAAAGGCCGTAAGGTCCATAATCTTCAAGCCCTTGCCGTAAGCCTCGTCGAACGTCAGGCGGTCGTACTTCACGGCCTTGGGGTCTTTTTCGGGGTCGGCGGTATATACACCATCCACGCGCGTGCCTTTCAGCAGCACGTCGGCCTTGACCTCAGCCGCCCGCAGCGCAGCGCCGGTGTCGGTCGTAAAGAACGGATTGCCCGTGCCGGCGGCCATGATGACCACCTTGCCGGCTTCCAGCGCCGCGATGGCGCGGCGGCTGCTCATGCGCGCGCAAATCGGGTCGACGGCCAGACCGGAAAGCAGCTCCGCCTCCACGCCCTGTTTGCCCAACTCCGACTGCAAGGCCATGCTGTTGATGAGCGTGGCCATCATGCCCATATAGTCGCCCTGGATGCGGTCCATTCCCTTGGCCGCCCCTTGCAGGCCGCGGAAGATGTTGCCGCCCCCAATCACAATCGCAATCTGACAGCCCTTGCGGTGGCACGCGGCTATTTCAGCCGCATACTCGCCCAAGCGGTTGGCGTCTATACCGTAGGCCTGTGTCCCCATCAGGGACTCCCCGCTCAATTTGAGCAGAATCCGTTTGTATTTTTCCATAACCGTAAAATAAAAACCCTGCGCCGCCGTTTTTCGACAAAACAGCAACTTGCAAATATAGCGAAAAAATTACACAAGCGCGAATAGAAAAAAAGGGCCACCCCGAAACGGGGCGACCCTTTGTCCGGATTGGAACTTCGGCCTGAGCCGAAGACCATCAGCGGGCGATAATGAGTTTAGCAGCGAAACGACGGCCGTCTTCCAAAGAGACCGCCAGATGATATACGCCGTTCGGCACATTCGTCAGATGCAACGTCATGTCCCCCGGCGTCAGTGTCCAGCTCCTCAACTTGCGGCCATCGGCCGTGAATACGGTTGCCGTTCCGGATGCCACCGAACGCAGTTTGAACAAACCATCGGTCGAAGGATTCGGATACAACGCCATACCGGCCTCTTCCAACGTTTCATTGGCCAAATCGCTCCGGAATTTCAACGTTACCGTATCGGAGAAATGGTTATTGTAGACGGCGCAGACCCCGGCCGTATGGTCGGCATTCATCGTCATCGTCGGCAACGTATCGATAAGCGCCAACGTATTCTTGACGTGGCGACCGTCTAAGAAAATCTGGAAATAATCGGCCTGCGCGCCGCTCGGCATACGGTAAGTGAATATGAATTGACGTTGCACGTTATGAACCGCCAAATCAATGGGGTTCACAATCTGACGTCCCATGATGACCTCGCGCGTCACCATCTCGGATACGCCCTGCTCGTAAATGGCTTTCAAGCCCAGCGTATGCGGCCCGTCTTTCATATTTTCAAACGCATAGGACGAAACCGTTGCCGGCAACGTCGCCACTTTCGTACCATCCAGATACACCTCGTATTCCTTGGCCTGGGCTATCTTGGCGCCATGACGCAGCGTATAGGAAAGGTCATCGACCTTAAATACGCTGGCATCGTCCGAAACGCAATGGATGGCGAAATAACGGGCTTGTTCGGGCAATTCGAACGTGTATTCCTTCCATTCTTCCGTAGTCTCGATATAGTCGCCGCTTCCCAAAGCTTTGAAACTGGCGAAGTTGTCATCGGTCGAAGAGTACAACACAACGAAACGTTCGGGATCGGAGCCACCGACCTGCGGCCCGCAAGCCCAGAATTTCAAGGTGCCGCCACCGTCCACCGCATGGGCCAGCCAATCGTCGTTGCGGATCGTGAAGAAAGAACACAACATTTTGGAACCGGAATGGGTGCCGAAATACAGTTCATCGGTCAAGGCCGGCGTTGTGGCCGACGGGTTGAAGACGATGAAAGCCTGGTCTTCGTACATATTCTCCCACGTCACGCCACCGAAAGACCCTTTCGATTTTTGACCGCCCAATTTGTAGTCCCCGATATTGGATACCGCGAAATCGGTATAAGACTCGAAGCCGTCCTTGAAATTGCGGTCGGCGGCCACATTCCATTCCCATTTTACGGAATTAAGCCCCGTTACCTGCAAAGAGGTGATTTCAGGCTTGGCCAACGTATATACAAATCCTTCGAGATTCCGGTTACCGGAAGACGTGACGGTTTCCGATTCCACAATCAGACGGTCATAATAGTCGGCCGTAGCGAAGAGGCTGTACGTACCGGCCGGCACGCCGCTGAACGAAACGCGGCCGTCAGCGCCGCCGGTGGCGGTAAAGGCCGTGTCGCCGGAAGAAGCGACCAACGTGATGCGGACATTGGCAACGGTTTGGGTTCCGGCCATACATACATAAGTAGGGGCATAGCCGTTGCCGACATAACCTATCGCCAAATCGGAGGCGGCATAATGAGCGGGGGTCGTATGCCGGTTGCAAGCGACGGCACGCAAAGAGAACTTACCCTGCCGCGGCAACGTGATTTCGCCCGTTACCTCCGCGCCAACCGTCAGATTCGTCTTGATGGCATCCAGCACCTGCCAACCGTTCGCTTCGTCCGAATAAGCGAACACGATACTGTCGATACTTTCCGCCGCCAATCCGTTGATACCGGCCAACGGCAAACCATCGACATCTGTCGCGGGATTTTTCCATGCCAAGCCGACCTTCAGGTTGTCTGCATCGATATGCGTGACACGCAACCCCTCGACCTGAGCCGGCCACCTGTGAAATTCCCGATCGGCCAGCACCACCTCTATCGTCGTGTCTTTGTGGATATTCAACGCCACATCCAACGTATCGTACCAGAAATCCCCTACGCGTACCATGTAACGGCCGCCATACAAGCCGGATAACGTACCCTTGCCGTTGGCCGCGGTCTGAGCCGTATAGTCGGGTACTTCGACCGGCGCGGAGAACAAGGGCGCCAACACGATGGACGCGCCTTGCACGGCTTCGTTTTCCGCATTGCGGACCATCACGTCGAGATTAACCTTGGCGCCTACATAGCCCGCCGCAATGGCGGCCGTCTGAGGCGAACGGCCGGAACCGTTGTAAGCGTAAGCCCTTACATACCAGAAGCTCCCGAACGGCACGGTAATCTGACGGGAGGCTTGCGTGCCGACCGAAACAGGCTTCAGCGTATCGGTATAGAACACATCCCGCCCTTGTTCATCGCGGAAACTGCGGGTAGGCGAGAATTCGAACACGATGCCGTCAAGGCTTGTCAAGGTGTTTCCGCTCAAAGTGGCGGCGGGCGTCGTGAGGTTCATGACCAATTTACCGTTGTCGGGGGCGGAAGCCGTTCCGTCCACAGCCAATCCCGTCGGCATGGCCGGCACGAGAATGGCACCCTTGTAACTGATGCTCAAATCGTCGATATAATAGCTATCGTCCGACAGCGCCTCAAATTCGATATCCAACTGGCGGTTCTCATCCGGCACGAACGTATAGGTATATTTCGTCATTTCCTTGTTCGGATAGATGTACGGCTTGATACCGCTCTCGTTCGGCGTTTCGGATATATAAGGGTTAGGCACCTTCACCGTCGTGTCTTTGCCGTTGATGGACAGTTTCAGCGGCTTTTTAAGTTCGTGCTGCCAACGGTTGCCGTAAACCCATTTGCCGTGACCGCAGATATAGAACGACAACTCGTATTCGACGCCGGCATAGACGTTCAGCCCGGCACCTATCAGCAATTTTGAAATGGAATCATTGTGAATGGCATACGAATATTTGCCGGTCCGCACCACCGTATCGATGGCACCGTAGCTATCGAAGTTCTCCTGATGCCGCCAGCCTTTGCCCAAAACGCTCACGGCGCCCAATTCGTCGTCTATTTCAAAACTCGTCGTATAAGGGATGGCCGCATCGTAGAACGAACAGTAGACACCGGCATCCACGCTGTATTTCCCGTTCGGCATCTTGACACGCAACGCATAGTAATACGTGCCCGTTTCGGCGCTTACCTCAACGACCTCGCCGCTACCCGGATACCGGTTCTTCAGCGTGTTGAGCAACTCCCACTCGCCCGTGCGTTCGCTACCGGTACCGCGCCATATTTCCACGTCTATCCGTTCCGTGAGCGGGTCGCCGAAAACGTTGGCGGACGGCAGTTCGAAATAAAGTTGCGCTTCCTTGACCGAACTCTTATAAACACGCAGGTTCGATACGGCTTTGGGCGCCGCATACTGATTATGCTCGCCGTAGTCGATGTAGGAAAGGCCGACCAAGGGCTCGATGTCGTCGAGGATTTTCTCGGCTTCCTGCGTCTTGAGATTGATGCGATACAGGTGATAACCGCGAAAATAATTCATAACATAAAGAATATCGGGGTCTGATGTAAATGTAGCGGAACTGCAGAACACCCCCATCTGAAAAGCCGAAGCGGGAATATTCATGACCCGTTCCACATTCAGCGTTTCCACATTCACTTTGAAAATGCCGCCGTCATCGTAAATCGTGTAGATCTCACCCCGGCTGTTGGCCGCCACGGTACGAAACTTGTCCGCAGCCTGAACGCCGTCTATCGTCAGGATACTGCCGTCCGGACGTAAATCCCAAAGCGTGTCACCCTTAGGCGTCAGGCGCTTGAAATAGGACGACCGCGTCGAGGTGGGATACAACACATAGATATTGCCCGAAACCGGGTCATACGTCATATCGAAAGACGTACTGGCCGGATTGCTGACGGCACAGTGCCCCACATAATCCGTGGTGCCGGATTCCGGATCATAAATGATAAAATTGGCCTTTTCTCCCATGGCATCCGTGGCGATGGCGCACCACTCACCCTTGACCCACGTACCACCTATGACTTCGCCGTATGTCGAATAATAATCCCGGAACGGCGATTCCAACAATTGGGGATAAGGTTTCCCCGCTCCCAAATCCACCGTATACAGATTGAACTTCTTAAGATAATCTTCGGTGTAGCCCGTATACCCCATAAGGAGTTCTCCCTCGGCGACCGGTAACTGCGCCGCGAGGGGCGACAGGCTCGGCCCCATGGCGACTAATAATCCGATGCAAGCGGATAAAAACGTTTTTTTCATCGATGTGTATTTATGTTTCCCGAATCCGGACGTCAGACAGCCATCGTCTTCCGTCTTTCGGTTATTGCAAAAAAAACAGAAAAACACGCCGGCGGCTGATATTCCGATACGTCAAAAACTCAACGATGGCAATTATCGTACACGACAAGACCACATACAAACCAATAATAAACTGTTTATGTTTTATTTACAAAAACTCCATTTGGAAGATACAAACAAAAACAAGTATCAATTTGCCGTTTTGTGGAAGATTATTTAACTTTGTTCTATGAATGCATTTTGTTGTCGTATTACCGCGACCTCACATATCAAAAAGGCACTGATTTATTGTGCTTTATCAGCGCTTCTATGCTTGCCTGCCGCCGCACGAATCCCTGCTTCCATCGTGGCCAAATACGAAGCCGCACAACGGTACCTCTACATAGACGAGGACTCCGCATCCCTCTATATCAATGAAGTTTACGATTACGCCGTTCTCCATAAAGAGTCGATACTGGAAGCCAATGTTCTGTTGCTCAAAGCGGAAATGTTGGTCTATCAAGGCGAAACGGACGATGTTCTGAGCATCTGTACCACTATCCGCGAAATTGCCCAAAACAAAAGTGACCGACATCTGCTGGTGGCCGGACAGCTCTTAGAGGGGTATTGCTATACGGATCTGGATATGTTCGACAAAGCCTACTCGACCTTATCTTCGGCCCTCAGTATGTCGCAACAGATTCAGGATACGACGGCCCAAATCAAGGCCTACCTTTTCTTAGGCATCCTCTACGACCTGCAGGCCGACACCGACCAAGCCGTCTCATTATTCCAAAAGGGCCTGCAACTGACGGAACATTGCACAAATCCCATTCTCAAAATCAGGTTATTGAATAGTTTATCCATTACCTACGTTCGACAAGGCAAATTGGAGGAAGCGAAAGACAACCTGCTGAAATGCATCCGCTACATCGAAGACAACCAACTGACTTACGGCCTGGACCGACTGTATATCAACATGGCTTTGGTCATGGCTACGGACGGCGATTTGGACAGCGCGTCGGTTTACGCGCGCCATGCCCTGGATATCGCGGAACGGCACGCCAACCGCTCCGGCATTGCCAAAGCACTCATCTACAACGGATACATCCTTTTCTTACAAGACAATCTGACGGAAGCCAAACGCATATTCGAAAAAGCCGACAGTTTGGCCTTGGCCTTAGGCGCCGAAAATATGCACTGCCTCATTTTGGAATACTACGCGGAAATAGCGAAAGCGGAAGGGGCCTTTAAGGATGCCTATATATATTTGGAGGCTTTCAAACGATGTTCGGATTCTCTGACCGACAAACGGAACATCTTGAATATGTTGCGGCTTCAAATGGAAAACGAAGCGGCACAGGCGGAGATGGAGGCGCAATATAAACTGTACCGGCTGACGCTCATCACGATTATCATCACTTTCATATTGGTTTTGGGGGGAATCTTATTCGGATATGAATACCGCCGGAGCCGACGGCGCGAACAAGACGCGCAACGCGATGCCCGCCGGGAGCGGCTTCGTTTGGTATCGGAGTTGGAAGAGGGCAACAAGAAAATGGTAACCCAAAGCATCTATCGGCAGAAAAAGAACAAAGACCTGTCGGAAATCGCCGAAAGACTGCGGCGGCAACGCGCCCAATTCAAACCCACGAACCAACCGCTCATCGATTCGGTGATTTCATCATTGGACTCGTTCAGCGGAGAAGAACGGTGGGAAGATTTCGAAATTTATTTCGAACGTGTGAACACGGGGTTCATGAAGAACCTGCAAAAGAAATATCCGGATTTGAGCCTGACGGAAAAGAAATTATGCGTTTTTCTGCGTCTCGGCATGACGACAAAGGAAATCGCGAACATTCAGCATATTTCCTTCAGGGCCGTGGAACAGGCACGCTATCGCCTCCGCAAAAAATTAGGCGTGAAGAAAGGCGAGGATTTGGCCAACTTCCTGAGCCGATTCGACGAATAGCCGCCCTAAACTTTCATGGTCTTTGGGCTAAACTCCGCATGAGGATGGATAAAAAAAAGCCCTGAATCGATGGATTCAAGGCTCTTTCACGCTACATTTTCTTCCGAAGTGGTCCCACTTGGGCTCGAACCAAGGACCAACTGATTATGAGTCAGCTACTCTAACCAACTGAGCTATGGGACCCCTATCGCGAAGATAGGGTGCAAAGATAGGGTTTTAAGGGGAATTTGCCAAACAGGCGGTTTTATGCTAATATTGCAAGGAATTAAATCATGCGGAATATGGCTATCAAGAACATCATTTTTGACTTAGGGGGCGTGTGGCTGCCCATAGACGAACAGCGTACACTGGCGGCATTCGCCGCCCTGGCGGGCA
>CAYTZG010000010.1:38376-57905 GCA_964442435.1 uncultured Bacteroidaceae bacterium
CGGGCAGCCCGGCGGCCGCAGCGCGCCCCACCGACACGGACGCGCCACAAAGCCCCATGGCCGCCCTCGCCGCGCGCCTGCAGCCCGACGTATTGGCCTACGAGTTGGGCGAGATAGACGACCGCGCGCTGCTGGGCCGCCTCGGTCGCGCGCTTCGCCGCGCGCCCGACACGCCCCCCGCGTCGGACGAAGCCCTGACCGACGCCTGGAACGCCATGCTGCTGCCGTTTCCGGACGCCCACCTGCCGCTGCTCGAAGCGTTTGGCGCCGGCTACCGCATCTTCCTGCTCAGCAACACGAACGCCCTGCACATCCGCTGCGTGGAGCAGGACTTCCAGCGCCGCTTCCCCGACCGCAAGCCCTTCTTACAGCACTTTGAGAAAGCCTACCTGTCACACGAGCTGCACCTGCGCAAGCCGCAGCCTAAAATATATACGTATGTACTGAACGACGCCGGCCTGCAACCTGACGAGACGCTGTTTGTGGACGACCGCGCGGAGAACGTCGCCGCGGCCGCCGCCTTGGGTCTGCACACCATCCTGCACCCCGCCAACACGCCGCTCACCAAGCTCCCGCTTTAAGACCGGGCATAAAAAAAGCGGCCCGTCCGAAGACAGGCCGCCTTTCCTTACAATCGCTACAAATTAACCCTTGTAGAACGGGAATTTGACTACTTGCGCTTTAAGCAGTTTTTCGCGTACCTTGACGTAGATTTCGGAATCGGCCTTGGAGAAAGCCGTGGGCACGTAGCCCGTACCGATGTTCTTGCCCGTTGACGGCGACGGCGCGCCGGAGCAAACGTGGCCGAGCACATGGCCTTCGGCGTCGCAGATTTCGTAGCCCGGACGCGGAATACCGCGGTCAATCATTTCAAAGCCCACGAGTTTGCGTTTCAGACCTTCGGCCTTCAGTTTTTCCATATAGGCACGGTCGATGAAATCGTTGCCATCCACAAACTTCGTAATCCAACCCAAACCGGCTTCGAGCGGCGACGTCTCGTCGGTGATTTCGTGACCGTAGAGGCAGAAGCCCATTTCGAGGCGCAACGTGTCGCGGCAGCCCAAGCCGCACGGCATGATGCCGAATTCCTTGCCGGCTTCAAACACCGCATCCCAAATCTTGAGACCCGCGGCGTTGGGGAAATAAATCTCGCAACCGCCCGCGCCCGTATAGCCCGTGGTGGAGAGAATCACGTTCTCAACGCCGGCGAACGTCAGCTTCTTGAACGTGTAATATTCCATGTCTTCGATCGGCGTGTCGGTGAGTTTCTGCATGGCTTTCAACGCCAACGGGCCCTGAACGGCCAGCTGCGACGTTTCGTCGGAAGCGTTGTAGAGTTCCTTGCCCACTTCCATGCCCATTTCACGCGCATGGGAAGAAGCCCAGGCCCAGTCCTTGTCGATGTTGGCCGCGTTCGGCACCAACAGGTATTCCTGTTCGCTGATGCGGTAAACCAACATATCGTCCACGATACCGCCCTTGCCGTTCGGCATCGTCGTGTACTGTACCTTGCCGTCGGTCAAAGCGGCCACGTTGTTGGTGGTCAATTTCTGAACCAACGCGAACGCCTTGGGGCCACGCACGTAGAATTCGCCCATGTGGGAAACGTCGAAAACGCCCACCTTCTGGCGTACATTGTTGTGTTCCACAATAATACCTTCATACTGAACCGGCATATTGTAACCGGCGAAAGGTTCCATTTTCGCCCCCAGCTTGATGTGGAGGTCTGTAAAAACCGTCGTTTTCATATCTGCATATATTTACTTTAATTTCTTTTCCTTGAAGCTTATTCGGCCAAGCCGCGTCTGTCGCCACGGTCCGGCATCTGGCAGTGGCCGATGAGCACCGCGCCCTGCTCTATCATGAGCTTGTCGGCCGAAATATCGCCTTTTACAACCGCCGAAGCCTTGAGGCTCAGCCCTTCCGAAACCGAAAGGTTCGACACTTCCACCTGGCCTTCCACCTCGGCCGAACGGCAGATAACCTGCCCTTCCACCTTGCCGTGCACGCCGATGACAAGTTTGCTGCCCACTTCCAGTTCACCCTTGAACGAACCGTCTATGCGCAGGCTGCCCGTGCTCTTGAACTTGCCTTCGAACATCGTGCCCGTGCTGATGATATTGACCGCCGTGCTGTTGATTTCTTCTTCGTTCTTTGCCATAACCGTATGTTTTTATCGCGTCACCCTGCAAAGGTACGCTTTTTATCTCATTTATCCGGATTTATTTTATTCGGAATCCTGGGCGGTTTCCGACTCCGTTTTCTGTTTCTTTTCCGTCTTCGTTTTCTTTGCCTTTTTAGTGGCCGGTGCGTCGCCTTCCGTTTCTCCGAAATAACGCGGTGTATCGCGCGTTACGTCGCCCAAGCGGCTGTTTGTGGGCAGACGCAGGCTAATCATGATTTCGTGCGAACCGGACTGGTAATTCTTGATTTTACCCATACCGATGTCGTAGCAATAGCCGATGGCCACCTTGTCGTAAATCGTGACGCCCGCCATGGCCATCACCGCCTCGTTATAGCGGTAGCCCGCCCCGATATAGAACCAGCGGAGTATCTCGGCGCGGAAGTCCACCTCGAATTTGAGCGCGTCGCCCACATACATGGCCCGCACGTAAGGTTGCAGCAACAGCTTGTCGCTGACCCGACCGTAGTAGGTGGCAAACAGATACAAGCCTAAATCCGGCCGGAAATAATCGTCCTTTTTGTAGATGAACGAAGTGAGGTGCGTGGCCGAAGCGCCTATCATGAAGCCGCCCGACGCAAAAGCGATACCGAAGTCCAAATCGGGTTTGACATCGCTGTGGTCTTCCAAATCGATAATCGGGTCACCGTTTTGATCGAGAATCACTTCGGAACCACGGAAGTTCTTATACAGGAAACCCGCCGACAAGCCGAGTTGCAACGTATTGTTGCCGCCTAACTTGAAATGGTAGGAATAGCCGGCCTTGAAATCAAGCGTATGACACCGGCCGAAACGGTCGCCGAGGATGCTCGCGCTGAAGCCCGAATTGATTTCCCCCACATAGCCTTCCAAATTCAGCATCACGGAGGCCGGCGCCCCTTCGAAGCCCAACCACTGGTGCCGTCCGAACAACGTACCTTGTATTTGGTTATCGGTGCGCACAGCCGCCGGGTTGAAATTGACGGAACTGAACATCTGCTGCGAAAAAACCGGCGCGTCCTTTTGGGCGAAGACGGTCTGCACCATCCCCGTCAGGCTCAGCAAGAGCCCCATCCGCAACACTATGCCGTTGATTCTTCGCATCCTGTTCCCTGAATTTTACAAGCCTTTCTGACGCCGCAACACCGCCATGGCTTCCGATACCGTGATACGGTGCCCTTGATAGAAGGCCGCGATATAACACTCCCGGTTGTTGTCCAACAGACGACGCACGAGCGCGCGCACCACCTCTATATCGGAATAGGTGTCACCGACATTGTATTTATACAGACCGTCCTTGTCCATATAATACGTCAGCTTGAACGACGGATCGACCTTGAATACATCCTGATAGTATTCCAGCGGGTCTTCCAACGGCCGACGGAACGCCCCCAACTGCAGTTTGAAATAAACCTGGTCGCTGTATGCCGGTTCCTGCTCTGCCAGCGGATAGTCGCTGCCGGCGAGTTGGTTCTTGGCCTGCGGATTGAACAGGCGGAACGTGACGCGACGGTTGAGCCGGTGTTCCTCCTCGTTGCGCGCGTTTTTGATGAGCGGACGACTCTTGCCGTAAGACTTGGACACGAGGCGGTCGGTGTCGAAACCTTTTTTCTCGACATAAGCCACCGTGCTGGCCAAACGGCGGTCGGTCAAAGCCACATTGTAGGTCTCGCTGCCGCGTTCGTCGGCGTGCGCCTCGATTTCGAATATCATGTTCGGATTCTTGAGCGCGATGATAATCATACGGTCCAACTCACGCGTGGCATCCCGCACAAGGCTGTCGCCGTCGAAATCGAAATAGAGGTTATTGATATATACCTCATCGCCGAGTTCCGCAAGTTTGGGCACGCATTCAAACAATATGTAGTCACGCGTAACGACGGTACGGCGTAAATCCGACATTTCGACCGACTTGGGCAAAGACGGCTGGCCGTTGGCCCCCATCGTCGTGATTTCTATCTGATAGGCGGCGTTGGGCGCCACGTCGATATAAGAAACCTTGCCCGCCTGATTGGTAAGCAAAATCAAAGCCTTGTCGTCGTTGGTACGCACAAAGAACGGCTGGTCGGCCGGCCGTTGCCGCGTCTTATCCTCGCAGACCTCGCATTTGGCACCGGGCGGCACCACCTGCAACTTGGTACGGCGCAACGGGTCGGCCATACGTTTCTGATATTCATTGACGTAACGGGCATCCACTCGCGCCACATCCTTTCGGTGCTTGGAGATACTGTCAATTATCTGCTTGGCCGACATACTGTCGTTGAGATACTTCGTCAAGTCCTGCTTTTCGGTGGGCTGCACGACGTTCATGCCGAAGAACGATTCAAACGGTTGTGAGGTATCGACCGCCTTGACCGTATCGGGCTGTGGCGCGACGGCCATGAGCGTATCCATTGTGGGCATTGTATCGGCAAGGGCCATGAGTGAATCGGCGATACGCAAGCTGTCGGCCAAAGCGGCGGCCATCAACGAGTCGGCTATGCGCAAACTATCCTGCAAGGCCATGAGCGAATCGGCGATACGCAAACTGTCGGCGGCCATCAACGCGGCCGCGATGGAGTCGGCGATACGGAGGCTGTCGGCCAGGGCCGCCGCCATAAGCGAATCGGCCAAACGCTTGGCTTCCAGTTCCGCCAAAAGTTCGGTGCTGTCGATAGGCGCATCCGGATGCGGGAACAGCAGAAGGTCCGGCCCGATGTAGAAATGGTCGCGATGACCGGGCTTGGTATAACGGTTGCTGGAAAAGACGACGCGCTCGCGCACCGAATCCCAAATCAAGCCGTGGTCGTCGAACGAAGAATTGATTGGTGCGGGAATATGTTTGACTTTGGCAACCTTGCGGTGTTTTTGGTCGAACGCGGCGATATACAAATCCAAACCGCCCATGCCGACGTGACCGTCCGATGCGAATACGAAACACGTATCGTTGAGCCATTGCGGGAACTGTTCCAACCCTTTCGTATTGACGAGCGAATCGAAACGGATGGGACCGCCCCAATCTTTGTTGACCTGTACGAGCGCCCCAAGCGGATTGACCGGCTGTTTGGGCGCTTTGCCCTTGCTTGCCGCACTACGGCTACGGGCCGCCGCCGAAGGGGACGCCACTTTCTTTTTACGCGTTACCTTGGCCGGCGGTGTTTCCGGGATACGTTCCATATACCAGATGTCGGTGCCCGTACCACCTTCATTGTCCTTGACGACGAACAACAGGCGGTTGCCATTGGGCGAAATGGCGGGTTGCCCCACCCTACCCACGAAATCCGGGCCGTTTTCGTAGTGGTTGAACTGGAATTCGGCCAATTCATCCCAACTGCCGTCGCTTTGACGCTTTACAGTATATACACCGCTCTTGTCCACCTGACTCCACATGAAGTAGCCGATTTGGCGGTTGGCATCGTAAGAGAACGTGCCGATGTTGCCGCGCAGGTTTTTGAACGGCCCCGGCAGCAATTGCGGATTGCCCCACATTTGGGTCTCGGGTTGATAAGCCGCCGAATACAGACGGGAATAACTGTGTCCGGTACGCGGGTCCATGACGGTTTCGCCTTTAAGCGGACGCGTGGACGAGAAAACGAGTTCGTCGTTGTCGAGCAACACACAGCCGTATTCGCTGAAAGCCGAATTAATCAGGCTATCGCAAAGCAAAATATCCTTGGGATAAACCGGTGCGCCGGAATCGGTCGCGGCCCGTCCCAACTCCAACATATCACGCCAATGTTCCAACGGCATTTGGTAACGCGCCATCGTATCCAAAACCGAATCGACTTCATCGTAGTGGCTGACGGAAAACAATGTATACACATACTCGCGCAGGAAATCCCGGCCCCGCTCGCCTCTGTCCCATATATACTTAAACGCGTTGTAGGCGGCTTCCGGATGATTCAGTTTCTGTCGGGTCAGACCCAACTTATAATAAATCCGAATCGCCCTCGTATCGTTTTTCTCCTTTTTCAAGGCGCGGTTGTAGCGGTCGGTCGATACGATGTACTGCTCGCGTTTGAAGGCGGCATCGCCGGCCGAAATCAGCTTCTTGACCTGTCCGGTAAAAGCGTATTCACCGGTCGTATCGGCCAAATAGGATGGCTGCGCGGAAACGCCACCGCCCAACCAAAGACCCGCCATTACCAAGAGCGGGAGCCATATTTTGCTATATATCTTAGGTCGTCTCATGTCTTACTTAGTAAAAACCGATACCGTGCCTTTCTTGACGTATTCCTGTCCGTTTTTCCGAATCGTAACGACATACAGGTATTCGCCGGGGGAAACGGTCTTGCCCTTATACGTGCCGTCCCAACCCTCCTGATGCGTCGAACGGAACAACTCCCGTCCGAAGCGGTCGAAGATGATGACATCGGCACCATTCATGAATATATCGTTGATGCCGTCTCCGTTGGGGGAGAAAGCATTGGGGATATCGCCTATTTCGTCCGACATACTGATGAGTACCTGCAACGTGTCGCGGCAACCGGTCACGGTATCGCGTACCATCAGCTCAACGGCGCAGTCTTCGTAAAGCCGCAAGGTGGAAACCGCCGCCATCGTGCTGTCGTGGCGATCCAACAGTTCGTCGGGCGCCCACAGATAAGCATATTGCAGACTGCCGCCCATGGCTTCGGCCACCAACTTGACCTTGGTGCCGAACGGCACGCGAACGTCATGACCGGGCTGTACGAAACGCGCCTCTACGTCAAACGTATGGATTTCGACATATTGCGTGTCGACTTTCGTAAAGACGTAAAGCAAAACATCTTCGTCAACGGGGGGAGCCAAAGGTTCATCGGGATTGTCTTCAGGTTGCTCGGTGTCTTCAGGTATAGGGTCAGGGCCAGGCAGATCTGGATTCTCCGGGTCTTCGGGCGTCGGTTGCTCCTCCGGAACATCGGGTATATCGGGTGTCTCGGTATCGGCATAGACGAACGTGCTGTCGCGGCCGATGACCATAAGTTTGATGGATGGCGCGTCGGCCATTATCGTAAGCGACTCGGTATGGTCGTCTTCCGCTATCGGTTCGTAAACGCTGTCGCCCACCAGACGGTACCAGTCGAAATGATAGCGTTCGCTGTTGCCGCCGTAAGGCTTGGCCGAAATCTCGAACGGCGCGGCCATACAGGCCGTATCCTCTGCCGCCATCGCCATGGCGAACGTGCTGTCGACGGCAATCGTTACGGAATCGAAAGCCACACAGGCCGAGCGGCCGAAATAGAACGGCCGGGTCATATCGACGCGTTCGGTCGCCCGCACGCGGAAAATCTCTTCGGGATTATACAGCCCCTTGGTGGCGAAGGTCGTGGCGGGGTCGTCGGGCGCGGCCGGGTCACTCAGCGTGACGCGGTTTTCGGGATACCATACATACGTATAATCGGCGGGCGTGCCATATTGGGTAGACACCACAGCCAACGAAACGCCCGACCGTCCGTAAACGACCGTATCATCTCCCGGCTTCGCCAGTATCGCATACGTATAAGGAGCCGTGCGTACCGAAACCCTATCGGTGGCGTTGCAGTCGTTTTGCGCATAGAAGCCGATTTTGCCCGTATCGGTCGGCATTCCCCCGCCTGCGAACTGCATCCAAGCCACGGTTTCGATGCCGGCCAAATCGTCGTTTTCGTGGATCAAAGAATCTTGAAGCGGTGTCAGCACCTCATCGGTCTGCCAATGGTAGGATGTGCCCTTTTCGGTATATATAACAGGAATCTCCACATAGGCGTATGCGCTGTCGCCGGGGCAGTAATGGCTTACTTTCACGATGTTGTTGTCCGCGAAATCGGGAATGGAGTCGACGGGACGGACGGTCATCGAAGTGTCGCGCGTACCGCAGACATTGAAAGTACGCAGCATGAGCGGGAAATGGTTGGGGAAGCCGGCCGGATCGGTCAATGTCAAACGGTTGTAGAAAATGGCCGAACCCGCATCGGTGGTAATGGCTTTGGCGGCATCGTAAACATCGGGCACCGTCCAGTGCACACTGTCTATCTCTTCATTCGCCGCCACGATGAACGCTATCTCGGTATGCGTCTTGCACGGATAGGGCAAACGCGTCAACGTAGCCTTGGGCGCGGAATCCCGAACGGCCACGGCATAGCCGACCGGCGCACTCAAACCGCAGGAAAGCGGATTGTTGAGTTCCAAAAAGCGCACGCGCACCGTATCCATGCCCGCTTTGGAAGCCGTATACTCGGCATGGAGCAGGCTGTCCGCCAGGGTACCCATAACCAAACGGCGCGTCCAACCTTCGGGGGTTTCCCATACATAGCGGACGGCGGCGGGCGCATCCGGATGGGTCAAATCAAACGACAAATCGCTGCCGATACACGGCCGGTCGGTCGGGGTCAAGGGGGTGGCATCGCCCGAATAGGTGGCCTGCAACGTGCCGTTGAACGGCGCCGGCGGATTGACTTTCAAGGTATATTCGAAAGGCAAGGCCGTACCGCAAAGCGCACGCGGATAACAACGGATGACTTTTTCCACTTCGTCAACGTCCGCATACCATCCCGCTTTGATGACGGCCACGGACGAATCGGCACCTAAAACGATTTCCCAACCCTCGTCTTCCGGCACTTCCCAATGGTAGGTCACTTCAACCCCGTCTTCCAAATTGGTGGCCGCCGCCTCAAATCTACCCTCGGCGCCCATACAGATACGTTCGGCCCCCGTGATGATCCCTTCGATGGTCGGAACGGTATCGGCCTTGAGCGCATAGATGGCGGGCAGTACGTGACAGCCGCCCGTATGGCGCGGCGTGAACGTGAGCCGCGTGGAATCACCGCTGAACCAGCCCACCATCACGAGGCTGCTGTCGGGCGCGTTCGGGAAATCGAACGTCAGCGGGTTTTCGGGATTGACAACGGCCGCGTCGGAACCGATATACGTTACCTGCAAATCATAACCCGTGCCGAAAGTCCATTCGTTGAGCGCTTTGATATCCATCTGCAACGTACTGTCCTTGCAAACCGTCGCATCGGCGATGATTTCCAAACGTGCCGTATCCATCGGGTGCACGGCCTTCTCGACGGGCTTGCTGACGGAGAAGCGGTTGGGTTCGTTACCGCATTTGGAAAGCACATAGGCCTTGACCATGCCCGATGACGAATCCGGCAACACGCGACAGGTCAAGGATTCCGGCTCCAACAGGTTGCTTTCGGTCAGATTGCCGGCGGCATCGAACACGCGCCATCCTTTGGGGAACTCCCAACGGTAACGCGCGATTTCGGGGAGTTCATCCGTCGCGGGCGGCTGAACGGCGTAAGTCACCTCCGTGCCCGCACAGGGCGTTTCGTTGAAACCGGCATCGAACACGCGGGCCGGCAAGGCGGGTACCAACGTGATGGTGGTGGAAGTCAACGTATGGTTGGGCGCGGAATAAGCGCAACGGCGGTTGTCGGGGTCGGTCATCGGCGACACGCGGATAACGCCCTCCGTCTCGCCCACCACGACTTTGACGACGGCCGCCGTCGTATCGGTCACGTCATCGGCGAAGCGCCACGTGGGGTCGGGGAACTGCCAACGGTAAGCCGGCGCGGCGGTTTCATTCTCCACGCCTATCCGTACCTCGGAGCCGGGACAAAGCGGCAGCGTCGGCGCTTCTTCCGTGCGGTCGCTTTCGGCCGCATCGGCCTTGTACCAAATCAAACGACCCAGGCTGCTGACCGAAACGGTGTCGGTCATGTGCAGGGCTATATACAGCGTATCGCTCCAGTAGCGGCACGAAGCGCGGCGCGCGGCTACCATCAGATAGAGGTCGTCGCCCACACTCATTTCGCCGTTGATGGGCGTTACATATATGCTATCGGGGCCATTCGCCAAAGGTTGGCCGGGCAAGGCCGTCAGATTTGCGAATTCGGTATAATCCGGCAACAGTTGCCAATCGTAGAACACGTCGTCGTCCGCCTCGTCGTTGAAAGCGGCCTTGACCCACAGCAGGTTGTTGCCGTGCAGACAGAGCGTGTCGTAAACGGTGTCGCCCACCATCTGCAGGCCGTTGAACCATTGGGCTTCCGGACGCTGGGGAATACGCAGCAGCGGTTTGAGGTCCAACGTCTCGGACCGCGCGCCGTCGCCGCAGGCATTGAAGCCGTAGACGGTAATCGTGGCATCGGCGAATCTGAAATCCGGATAACGGATTTCAGGCACGTCCGTCGTATCGGGCCGGCTACGGAACGAAGTCTGCCAGATATAACCCGTAGCCGCCTCTACCGGTTCCACTTCCACACGTATCGTGTCGTCTTCGCAAAGGGCCGCCAGCGGTTTGAAGACAGGCTGTTCAGCCACGTCTATCAGGGCCTGCGGCCGAACGGCCATCGGTTTGGAAACGGAAGCGCCGCAGAGGTTGCGGGCGTGAACCGACAGGTTGAGCACATCGTCGGCCTCGCCGGTCTTGCCGATGGAAAGGACGGCGGGCAAAAGTGCCGCGTTGTCGGTAACCCAGCCTACCGTATAGTCCAAAATGTTGGTGGTGGCGTTGGCACCCGTTTGGCCGCCGTTCCAAGAGAAGGTCGGCGTATTTTCGGGATGTTCGTCGGAAACCGGCAACAGACTCCAATGGAAGTCGGGAATAATCGTATAGGTGTGCGCGCTGCCCACGCAAGGCGGCGCGGCGAGCGTATCGACGGCCGGCGTCGGGCGGGTGTCGCGGATGACACCGCGCGTCAATACGACGAATTTATCATAAGGCAGGGAGTCTTCCACCAAATCTTCGATAAACCGGAGCGTATCCATCGGGAAGAGTTCGATGCGCAGGCTGTCGCCATAGCGCTGGCAAACCTTCCGCCGCGCCGCCACATATATAATATAGGCGCTGTCGGCGAAATCGGGTATATTCACGGCCGCTTTGGTGGAATCATCTTCATGGATTTTCAAAGAATCCGCCACACCGTAGACCGTCGTCCAAGCGTAACTGAGCGAATCGCGCCGCGGGAGGGCTCCACCGTCGGCATCCGCCTCCGGCGCGTCGACGGAAGGCGACAGCATGGCTTTTACGGCCATTTCCAAATCCGAGCGCAAACACAGACTGTCTTTCAGGGTTTCTATCAAGACACCGCCCGCCGGGTCGTAACCCGATGCGAAATCCAACGACGGCACCGGCTGCACGCGTAGCGGCGGACGCAGAATCTCATCGGCCAAAATCACGAGCGCCTCCGACTCATGACCATCGCCGCAACCGTTGTTCGGAACCACATAGACGCTCCCCTCCTCGTAAGCCAACGCATCGTAAGACTTCGTGAACACATCCGTCGTATCGGGATTTTCGCGCCAAGGCGTATACCATATATACTGACCGGCCTTGTCGATGCCGTCGGTCTTTTCCGCCTCGGCATCTTCCCCCGCATCCTCGGGCGTATTGAGCGAAACCACCTTGAACGTCAGTTTTTCCCTATCGCAGATATACTCGGAAACCATGACGACGGCATACTTGTCCGCTTCGGTAATGGCGTCGGAGGTTTGTATCCTGAGCCCCGGCATCTGCGCTTCCTCGCCGCAACGGTTTACGACCACCACCTGTATTTCGAGCGTATCGGCCGTAGACGGCAACGTCATCTTGAGCGTGTCGAGCTTTGTCCAGTCTCCGTCTTCCGGCAATTCCTGCAAGATGAATCCGCCGCCGGCCAACTTCATGTCGCCATCGCAGACATTCGCATAAGCCTGCGTCGAATCCTTGCGCCAACGGAAATAATAACTTTCGCCCGTAATATCCAACTTCTTCAAATCCAAATAATAGGCCACGTTTTCACTCGTGGTGGCACAAGGTTTGGTTTGAATACGCTTGCTGTCGCTCTTGCTCTCCTTGTCGTAGAGGTAATTCCATATTCTATCGTCGCCCTGCAAAGCCGTCGTGTCGATGTTGCGCAACGCGATGGTCAGCGTGTCGCCATAGCGTTGGCAGGTTTCGTGACGCGAGGTCAGCCAGATATAATTGACCTTGGTCGGCGACGCCACCTTGGTTACCGTCCACAGGCTGTCGCTTGCATTGAGACCGCTGCCCGCCTCGTATGCCTTGAATTCCGTTACCGACTCGTCGGCCTGCGTCAGGCTCCACGCATAATGGAAGCGGGATACGGCCACGGTCGCCGCATCGTCTTTCGGTGTCGGCGCGGCTTCCAGCGCCACCGGCTTGCGTAAGCAAATCGTATCCAAAACCGTATCGGCCCCTATGACATGATAGGGCTGGTAAATGAAAGCGTCAAAATCCACCCGCGCCAACACCGGCACGGCCGGCCGCTTGAAGACGGACGTTATTTTGAGCGTGTCGTTCTGCGGACGTACCCCGCACTTATTGTAGGCTTCGAGGTATATCACGCCCTTGTTGTAGGCGAACGTATCGGCAAAATGAATCTTATACTGATAATCTTCGGTCAAGCGGCCGGCCGCGCGGTCGGCCACGGAGTCCGCCACCCGCACCGTATCCGTCTGTACGTCCCACGGATAGTGGAAAACATAATGCGTGGCGTGTTGCACCGTATCGAACAGGAAATCGACGGCCTCGTATTCGCAAAGGAAATCGTCGGGGCGGACGGCCGTAATCTCGCCGCGCGCGATAACCTTGGATATGGGCCTAATCGTGTCTTGTTTGAAAGAAGACGTATCGCAATGCGCAACCATGGCGGCACGCAACAGAATCGGCTCGCGGCCCACGACCATTTTTACCGTATCGTGATAGGGCGCCTTGCTCAACATCTGCCAACCGCTCGCTTCCAAAAACGCCCAATCGGCACTCGGTTCACCGTCCCCATCGCTTTCGCCGTCACCATCGCCGTCGGCCAAGGCCGCGGTGCCGGCCGACACGCCCGGTCCATACAACGACTGGATGTCGAAAGCCGCATAATAGGTTTCCTTATCCTGCTGTGTCCACCGCAACGTATAATAGACCGTATCGCCCTCGCAAGGCGCCGGATTGGCGAGACGCTTTTTATTGTCCTTCGTATAGGTATTATCGGGATGCGCATCGTAGAAATCCCCCTTCACGGTAATCGTATCCGTAAACCAAACCGAAATATCCAACGTATCGCCCTTGTTCGTGGCATCGCAGTCATAACGGCTCGAAGCCACGCGCACGATTGCCCGTGTATGGTCGCCTTTCAGCAGCGACGTCATGATATCCGCCGTGTCGTAGTCTTTCGTATGGTTGACTTCCGTCCAACCCAAACCGTCTGGGAGGAACCATCTGAAAAAGACGCTGTCGTCCACATCCGCCCCTTTCTTGACCGAGAACGTGTAGAGATTGTCGGCGCAGACCGTATCCGGCTGGCTGACCAATATGGGCTTACTTGTCCATGGCTTGACGTTGATGACCAATGTGTCGAGGTGCTGCGGCAGCGTATCATCGCCTACGATTTTGAAATTACAACCGAAGATTCCCGCTTTCGATTTCAGGCCGGATAGCTTCGTCCGCGTACCGTAAATACTGATCGGCCTGTCGGCAAGGTCGTCCACATTAAGCCGTATGCCTATCGTATCATCCTCAACCGCCATGCCGCTGAGGGAATTTTGTACATAACTCCACGTTTTCGGATACCTTATGACATAACTTATCGTATCGCCCGGCAAAATCTGCTGTTTGGGCTTAACGAACCGGTAGCCGACCTCCGACCCACGGCAAGGGGTTGTATCACCTATAATCTGGCACCGCACGAAAGGATGGACGAACACCGTGGAATCCAAATAGGTACCATAACCGCAACGGTTCCCTATCCGCAACTGCACGAGGCCGCTCGATGGGCCGGCCGTCGCTATGATTTCCTTGTTGTCGCCCTCGAACTTATCGCGGATGAGCCAGTCATCCGGCAACTTCCAGTCGTAATCCACGCGGTCGGTCACAACTTCCTTGCGTCGCTCGATATCTTCACCTATATCATCCGGCTTGAAATAACTGCTGTTGGAGTTAGACATCAAATCCAATTCCATCCCCTCGCAAATCGTGTCCCAACATCTGAGATCGACTTCACGGATATCCACCGTGCGCAACGTATCGATGATTTTGATAGAGTAAATCCCCGTATCCCCGGCACCGCAACCGTTATAGGCATAGAAACCGATTCTGGCATCCCGGTTGCCTTCAAGATAAGTACGGGCATCTTGCTCCACGCGGAAATTGATCCACGAAGAGTCTTTCCGCGCTTTTCCCGACGTGAGGTCGAGGATGCTGCGCGGTTCGAATGTCGTGGCAACCCGAATCTTGTAATCGTTTACTTCGGCTGAGGTAAAGAGCTTGCCATCACTGTAATCCACCAACCGGAACGTCGAACCGCCGTCCGGATTGAAAAGCGTATCGCCCTTGACCAATAAGCCATACGTATGCGTGGCCGTCAACGAGGAAGCATATATCTCCGTATAATTACAAAGGAAAAAGCGTTCCGGTTCTTCCTGCTCCCCTTCGGCCATGTTGTTTTCCACCAGTTGACTCCACATGTCTTCCGTATACTGGGGCGCCACCTTGTGATTGGTGATAGGGTCATACAGGATGGGGGTCGTAGGCGGATTCTTGACGAACACCTTGAACTTTTTGGTGTTTTTCCCCCTGTCCTTACCCAAATTCCAAAAACAGGCATTGGCCGGATAGACTTCCACGTATACCGTATCGCCCGGACTGTTCCAAGAGGTGCGTGAAGTTTGGAACTTGTAATAGCCCGGCGGGTTATTCGAAGACAACTCTTTCCATGGCGGGTTGATGGATTGGTTGTATTTGTTTTTGGGTGATATCGCGAAATATTCCGCATTGGAATAGGCATCGTAATTGGTTTTGGATGCATCGTCCGGCATATATATCAAAAGCGTCGTCTCCTTGCCGGCGCACACCATATCGTCGGACGGTTCCAACTCATAAGTAATCGGATGGGCCGGATCTTCGAAATCCGAAATGGAATCCAACCGAAACATCTTGATTTTATCCGTATAGGTAAAATCCTCCGGAAGCCCGCCCCGCTGGATACAGGAGTCGCATCGAATCGTCAACGTAACCTCGTACTCGTTGTCGCCGGGATGTCCTTCCAAAACGCGGAACGCCACACGGCTCTTGTTCTTGGGGCCGAACCCATAGCCTTTAAGCGAGGTGTAGTTGTCCATTCTGGACGTAGCCAACTCCAATTCCGCTTCGTCGTACGTCCATTCGTAGGTATAATAATATTCCGGCAGCAAGTTCGCCGTACCCGCCGCCAGCGAATCCATATATTCTTGGTAATCGCCGAAGCCCAAGTAAATATAGCCCTCCGTGCCGTTGGCCCGCCACCATTCCGGCGATACTTCCGTGTAATCCCGGCAAATCTTTTTATCGGGATTCCCGTCCGAATTGTCTTTCCACCGGTCTTGTCCATCCGGAACGTTGCCCTGTATCTCGGCAAGCAACTTGATATGCTCGTCTTTATACAGCCCCCTGACCACAAAAGGCGTCAAAGGCTTGGACGCGGCGCTGGTACCATGACGGGAATTGGGGTCGTTGCACGTATAAGGCGTTACCTCCACCTGACCGTCCTTATAGTCTTTGATACGGGGCGTATACGCCCAAATGAGATCCTCCTGGGTATTGACGGGAAAGTTGTAGTATTTGTCATCCCCCGATTCCGCACCGGGCCACAGAGCCGTCCACCGCAAATAGAGCGTACCCGGATCATAATCGATTCGGTTGGTCTCCGCCTTGAATTCAACTTCCACATTTTCACAAATAGGCGGTGTCCAAGTTATGTCCGTAACTGGCGAGGCCTTTTCTATCTGGGTCAGTTTCAATTTTCCGTAAACCTCATCGCCCCGGCTTTTCAGCTTGAGAACGACTTCGCCGGTTTTAGGCGCGGCCGAGAACCGCAGCAAGATGGTATCGCCACAGGTATTGCCGTATGTCAAAATCGGGTCGCTGAACGTGCCGACATCGCCCGGCACTTCCCAAATACAGGAGTCGGTAGGGGAAATATCTTCCGCGCACAGCCAAAGCCCGTTCCGGATATCGAAACCGCAGACTTCCTCATTGTTGAACCCCGGCCGTTGCAAGACGACGATATGTTGCGCCCGCAACGAATTGGCACAGAACCCCAAACAACTTATCAGAAGCCCGATAAGCCGCAACCATGGCAGGCGGAAATGTCCGTTTTTACACATCGTCTTAATACAAACAACTAAATGCCAGCATCTTAAACCCAATTCGGGCAGATACCGGCTATCCAAAATCGGGTAAAGTTACAATTTTTAACACTAATTAACAAGATGAGCACTAATTAGCGAGAATTTCGTACCTTTGCCTCTTTCATCAAAAGAGGGGATGTGAACCGTATGGAACACGAGAAAAAAGTTAACGACTTCGGCTATCGGAAAATCGACGACTACAGCGACGAGAAGACCGAACGCCTGGCCGCGCTCTACAAGGAGACGCTGACGCTTTTGGGCGAAGACCCGACGCGGGAGGGACTGGCGGCGACGCCGACGCGCGTGGCCAAGGCCATGCAGTTCTTTACACAGGGCTATCATCAAGACCCGCAGGCCATCCTGCGGTCGGCGCTGTTTGTGGAAGACTACCGCCAGATGGTCATCGTCAAGAACATAGAGATTTATTCGCTCTGCGAACACCATATGGTGCCGTTTTTCGGCAAGGCGCACGTGGCCTATATCCCAAACGGAAAGATCGTGGGGCTGAGCAAAATACCGCGCGTGGTGGACGTGTTCGCGCGGCGGCTGCAGGTGCAGGAACGGCTCACGACCCAAATCAAGCAGTGCATCCAAGAGGTGCTTGACCCGCTCGGCGTGGCCGTCGTCATTGAGGCGCAACACCTCTGCATGTCGATGCGCGGCGTGCAGAAGCAGAACTCCGTAACCACGACCTCCGACTTTACGGGCGCGTTCCTGAAAGACCCCAAGACCCGCGACGAATTCATCCAACTTATAGGATGTGATTTAAAATAGGGGGCGCGGACATTGACGGACAACAGGATATAATGTGCGTTGGACGCTGTGTCAGTGAGCGAAACTCGAAAAAAGCGCGGTACGCACGTTGCGACAAGGCAGAGCCGCTGCCGCTTTTTTTGCTGTAGCGAACGCCCCGTCGCCGAGCGACAGACAATAGACAAGGTTAAGTAAATGAGCAAGATAAAGACGATATACCAATGCCGTGAATGCGGCGCCACCTCACCGAAATGGCTGGGCAAATGCCCCACCTGCGGGGCATGGAACACCTACGAGGAAGAGGTGGTGGCGAGCCCGAAAGCCGGCGGCAAGACCGCGGGCGGGTTCGGCGCGCGGGCACCGCGCGCCACCGCGCCCCAAGCCCGCCCCTTAGGGGAAATAATGGGCCAAGGGCCGGAACGCCTGCCGCTCGGTGACGACGAGCTCGACCGCGTGTTGGGCGGGGGCTTGGTGCGCGGCTCCCTCCTACTCGTAGGAGGGGAACCCGGCATCGGCAAATCGACGCTCATGTTGCAGGTGGCCCTGCGGCTGAACCAGTACAAAGTGCTGTACGTGAGCGGCGAAGAGAGCGAACAACAACTCAAGATGCGGGCCGACCGCATCGGCCTCAGCGCCGCGCCCTGCTTCATCCTGACCGAAACCTGCGTGGAAAGCATCCTGACGCAGGCCGAAGCCCTGAACCCCGACATCGTGGTCATAGATTCGATACAGACGCTTTACAGCGAAGACATCGACAGCTCGGCCGGCAGCATCGTCCAAATCCGCGAATGCGCGGCGCGGCTGCAACAATTTGCCAAAACGCGCCGGATATCGGTCTTCATGATAGGCCATATTACGAAAGAAGGCAGCCTGGCGGGCCCCAAGGTGCTGGAGCACATTGTAGATACGGTGTTGCAGTTTGAGGGCGACCGCCACTACGACTACCGCATCCTGCGCTCGCTCAAAAACCGCTTCGGCTCCACGCACGAGATGGGCATCTACGAGATGCAGGCGCAAGGGCTGCGGCAAGTGAGCAACCCCTCCGAAATCCTGCTCTCCAAGCGCGAGACGCTGCTGAGCGGCACGGCCATCGCGGCCACGATGGAAGGGCTACGCCCGATTCTGATTGAAGTACAGGCCCTGGTGGGCGGCGCCACCTACTCCGTGCCGCAACGCTCGGCCACGGGCTTCGACCTGCGGCGGCTGCATATGCTGTTGGCCGTATTGGAGAAACGCTGCGGCTTCCGGCTTACGCAGAAAGACGTGTTCCTGAACATAGCGGGCGGCATCCGCGTGGAAGACCCGGCCATCGACTTGGCCGTGGTGGCGGCCGTGCTCTCGTCGGGCACCGACATCGCGCTCTCGCCCAAGGACTGCTTTGCGGGCGAAGTGGGGCTGACCGGCGAAATCCGCTCGGTGAGCCGCATAGAGCAACGCATCGCGGAGGCCGAACGGCTCGGCTTCGAACGCATCTTCATCTCGCGCTACCACCGGCTCGCACGGCCCGCGGAAGCCGGCCCCCGCCCCCGCATCAAGGTGGTGCAGGTGGCCAACCTATTCGAACTGTTTAAAAACGTATTGCCCAAAGAGGCGGCGAACCGCGAGGGCGATTCGTCCGACAATGACAACTAACAGATATATACCTAACATCATGAAAGTCTGTTATACCAAACAGGAACTGATGGCGGAGACCGACCGCCTGCGCCGCGAGAAAGGCGGCACCGTCGGCTTCGTGCCCACGATGGGCGCGTTGCACCAAGGCCATCTGTCGTTGATTGAACAGGCCCGCAACGAGAACGACGTGGCGGCCGTGAGCATCTTCGTCAACCCGATTCAGTTCAACAACCCGAACGACCTGAAGACTTACCCGCGCACACTCGAAGCCGACCTCAAGCTGCTTGAACCGCTGCACGTGGATTTGGTGTTCGCCCCCTCGGCCGAAGAGATGTATCCGCAGGGCGAACCGATAGAAAGCTATGACTTCGGCGCGCTGGAGCGCGTGATGGAGGGCAAGAACCGCCCCGGCCACTTCAACGGCGTGGGCGTGGTGGTGGGCCGCCTGCTCCGCATGGTGAACCCCACGCGCGCTTACTTCGGCGAGAAGGACTACCAGCAGATTGCCATCGTGCAGGAGCTGGTGCGTCAGTTGAAGCTGCCGGTGGAAATCGTGCCCTGCCCCATTGTCCGTGAGGCGGACGGGCTGGCGCTGAGTTCGCGCAACCTGCTGCTCACGCCCGAAAACCGCGCGCTGGCGCCCAATATCCGCCGCATCCTGCTCGCTTCGGCCGAAATGTGCAAGGCGGCGCGGCGCGACGAGGCCGTGGCGCCGGTCAAACGCATGGTGGAACAGGCCGTGGGCGACGTCCCCGGCATGGCGTTGGAATATTTTGAGATTGTGGATGGCGGCACGTTGCAGCCGATTGAGGCTTGGTGCGACGCGCCCGAACAGGTGGGGTGCATTGTCGTGCAGCTTGGCGCCGTCCGCCTTATCGACAACATCCGCTACGGGAAA
>CAYTZG010000011.1:0-56646 GCA_964442435.1 uncultured Bacteroidaceae bacterium
ATATGGAAGATGCCGAACGCATGATAAAGAGAGCCCAGGAAGTGGTGGCCAAGACAGGCGGCGGTATCCTCGTGATTACCGAAGGTGTTTACGGCATGACCGGTGAGGCGGGCAACGTAGGCGGTTTGGCCGAACTCAAGAAGAAATACGATTTCCGTTTGATGGTGGACGATGCGCACGGTGTCGGCGTGATGGGGCCCAATGGCCGCGGTATTGGCGAACATTTCGGTTGCGAAGAAGCCATCGACCTCCATATCGGCACCTTCGCCAAGAGTTTCGCCTTGATTGGCGGCTTTGTGGCGGGTAAAAAGGAAATCATCCGCTACCTGCGTTTCAATATGCGCAGTCAGATTTACGCCAAGAGCCTGCCGATGCCTTTGGTTATCGGGGCGCAAAAGCGTTTGCAGATGATGAAGGATCATCCCGAATTGCGCGAACACCTCTGGACGATTGTACACGCTATCCAGAATGGCTTCCGCGACGGCGGTTTCAATATCGGCAAAACCAACACCTGCGTTACCCCGGTATTCCTCAACGGCAGCGTAGCCGAAGCCACGCAGTTGACCTACGATGTACGCGAGGTATATAACCTGTTCTGCTCCATCGTCACCTATCCGGTTATTCCGAAGGGCATGATTATCTTGCGTATCATCCCCACCGCCGTCCACACTTTGGAAGACGTGGAATATACGCTCAAGGTGTTCAACACGGTCAAGGCGAAGTTGGACAGCGGCGAATACGCCAAGATGGGCCTCAAGTCCATGACGGCCTAAGCGGCGAAGCCGATACGGCCCGCGCCGAAACGAAAAACCTCCCGTTCCAAGGCATGATCCGAAGGACGGGAGGTTTTTTATTTGCCGTTGAGGCCAGGTTATGCGGGACGGACGGCGGAGGCGATGCGCCGCGACAAATCCGCCGAAGCTTCGACGAGCGGCAGACGCAAGACGTTTTCGCACAGGCCGATATGGTGCAAGGCGGCCTTGATGCCGACCGGATTGCCTTCTTCAAAAAACAGCCGGATAAGCGGCAGGGCCTTGAAATGACAGGCGCGGGCCTCTTCCAGACGGCCTTGGCGCACGGCCTCCACCATCTGCTTGAAGACTTCGGGCATGAAGTTGGCCGACGTGCTGATGACGCCGTCGCCGCCCAGACAGAGCAGCGGAAACGTGAGCGCGTCGTCGCCGGACAGGACGGCGAAGCCTTTGGGCCGCCGTGCCAGCAGGTCGTCGATTTGGCGCAGGTTGCCCGAAGCCTCCTTTACGCCCGCGATGCCCGGCACCTCGTTGGCCAGACGGAGCAACGTGGCCGTTTCCACATTGACGCCCGTGCGCGAGGGAATGTTATATACGATGACCGGCTTGGGCGAGGCCGCTGCCACGGTCTTGTAGTGTGCGAACAGGCCTTCCTGACCCGGTTTGTTATAGTAGGGCGCCACCGACAGCACGTAGTCGAAGCCTTCTGGCAGGCGCGCGCACTGGGCGGCCACGGCGGCCGTATCGTTGCCGCCAATCCCCAATACGAGCGGCAGCCGGCCCCCGTTCAGGGCGACGACGGCTTGGCAGACGTCCTGTTTCTCGGCGGCCGACAGCGTCGGCGCTTCGCCCGTCGTACCCAATACGACGATGAAATCGGTCTTTCGTTCGGTAATATAGGCGACGACGCGTTCCAAGGCCTTGAAGTCGATGTGGCCGTTGCGGTCGAAAGGGGTAATCAGGGCGGTGCCCACGCCGGATAGAGAGGCGGTCGGTTCCATATATCAATCAGAGGTTATCAGAAGTTGTCGAGGTAACACAATAATAAGTCCAAGCGCTCGCGCAAGCCACGCCCTTCGGTCGGTTTGAGCGTCAGGTCGTAGGGTGACTGCTTGAGCGGCAGTTCCTTGACGAAGGCCACCTTGAACTGTGCCGGCAACAGGCAGGCCATATAGGCGTCCACATAATGGAAACGCTCGGACGTGTCGAGCAACAGGTGAAACGATTGCTCGGTGGCTTCGGCAAGGCGTTGGCGGTAAAGGGCCTTGGGACAGCGGTCAAACGCCAAATCCTGCGGCGTGATGACGAAGAGCCGTTTGGACTCGTCGGTGGCCACGGGGGGCGGGGGCGTGCCCGCCTTGTCGCCGTTTCCGGCCGTGGCCTTGGGCGCGCTCGGCCAATAGACGAAACGGTAGACCTTGATGCCTTTCTGCGCGAGGTCGGCCGCAAACGCGTTGAACGTGCGGAATTGGTCCGGCGATTCGTACACGCCATAGACCACGGCCGTGCCGACTTCGGTCAGCTTGAGGCCGCGTCCCCGGCGCTGCGTCTTCTGCAACCCCGTTGTGGCGTAGTGCCAAAGGAAATCCCGTATGCGTTCGATTAAAATCATGTATTTCCCCTATTAGGAGAGGTAAAATTACAAAAAAAAGCAGATTTGGCAAATGGCCATATTTGTACTATATTTGTAAGTTGTTAAAAATCTCTGTTAAGATGCTTAATACCACTGAATTGAATGCGACTGCCTGCCAAATCCGGCGGGATGTCATCCGCATGATCCACGGGGCTAAATCCGGCCACACGGGCGGCTCTTTGGGATGCGCCGATTATTTTACGGTGCTGTATTTTAATGTTATGCGGCACAACCCGCAGGCTTTCCGCATGGACGGCAAAGGGGAAGACCTCTTCTTCCTTTCCAACGGGCATATCTCGCCGGTGCTTTACAGCACGCTGGCGCGTTGCGGCTATTTCCCGATCGATGAATTGGGCACGTTCCGCAAACTCCATACGCGTTTGCAGGGCCACCCGAGCACGCAGCATCACCTGCCGGGCGTCCGCATGGCTTCCGGTTCGCTCGGACAGGGCCTTTCCAATGCCGTGGGCGCGGCCTTGGCCAAGAAGATGGACAAGGACGCCGGTATCGTCTATACGTTGCACGGCGACGGCGAATTGGGCGAGGGGCAGATTTGGGAAGCCGCGATGTTCGCGGGCGCCAAGGGCGTGGATAACCTCATTTCGACGATTGACTGCAACGGCCTTCAGATAGACGGTTCCACCAAGGCGGTTTTGGACTTGGGCGACCTGCGCGCCAAATTCGAATCGTTCAACTGGACGGTGCTGGAAATGAACGGTCACGACGTGGCCGAAATCGAAAAGACGCTGAATCAGGCCAAGGGGCTCTGCGGACAGGGCAAACCCATCATGATTCTCATGAAGACCGAAATGGGCCACGGCGTGGATTTCATGGCCAACGACAACAAATGGCACGGCACGGCGCCCAACGACGAACAGGCGGCCGCCGCCTTGGCGCAGTTGCCGGTAACTTTGGGCGACTATTAGAAGCGTGAAGCGGAATACCCTACATAGAAAGTGGCGGGGCTTTTGGCTCCTGTCGGCGGTGGCGGCGGGTTGTCTTTTCGGGCAGCCCTCGGTTTCGGAACTGCGGGCGCAGACGACGAACCGCGTGCTGTTGATTTACGACGCGTCCAATTCGATGAACGCGCGTTGGCAGAGCGACACGAAGATGGCGATTTCCAAGCGGCTGCTCATGAACATTCTGGACAGCCTGCAAGGCACGCCCAACCTGCAGATGGCCCTGCGCGTGTACGGCCATCAGAGCCAGTATCCGCCCTTGGACTGCCACGACACGCGTTTGGAAGTGCCGTTCGAGCCAAATAACGTGGCCAAAATCATCCACAGCATCCGGATGTTGAAGCCGAAGGGCGCCACGCCCATCGCGTATGCGCTGGAACAGGCCGCCAACGACTTTCCGCCTTGCGACAACTGCCGCAACCTCATTATCCTCATTACCGACGGCATTGAGGAATGCGACGGCGACCCCTGCGCGGCTTCGGCCTATCTGCAAACCAAGGGCATTTCGCTCAAACCGTTCATCATCGGCATCGGCGACAACTTCTCGACGAGTTTCCAATGTGTGGGCGAATATTACGACGCCTCCAAGGAGGAGGATTTCGGACGGGCGTTCGAAGTCGTGATTTCGCACGCGCTCGACCATACGTCGGCTCAGGTCAATCTGCTGGACGAAAACGGCGAACCGACCGAAACCGACGTCAACATGACGTTCTACGACCATGTGTCGGGGAAGGTCGTGTACAACTACGTGCATACGATCAACTACCGCGGTTTGCCCGACACGCTGACGCTCGACCCCTTGCGCGTCTATGACCTCGTCGTGCACACGCGGCCGGCCAGCCGTCTGGACAGCATCACGCTGAAAACCGGCACGCATAACATCATCGGTTTGGATGCGCCTCAGGGCCGTCTGCAAATCCGGATGACGGGCTCGCGCACGAATATGGCCAAGAACCTCGCGTGCATCGTCCGGCAGAAGGATTCGGCGCAGACGTTGCACGTGCAGTATGTCAACGATATTGAAAAATATCGGAGCGGCCGCTACGACATCGAAATCCTGTCGCTGCCGCGCATGATCGTGCGCGACGTGGAAATCCGGCCGCGGCAGACCACGAACGTGGATTTGCCGATGCCGGGCATCTTGGCCCTGAGCCGTCAGGGCGACGGCTGCGCGTCGCTGTATCAGGTCACCGACCGGGCCGGCACCGACAAGGAACAGTTGATACACGTCTTCGGCGAGACCTCGCGTATGGAGACGCTCTACCTGCAACCGGGCCGGTATCGCGTCGTGAACCGCCCCAAATACAACCTGCGGACGACGGCCACGCGTGACAAGGAGTTCACGATAGAAGCCGGCGCCACCACCAAAATCACGTTATAAACAACGCATAAAAAACAAAACGATATGAATCCCTATCAGTTTAAAGAAAAGAAAGATACGCGCTCCGGTTTCGGAGCCGGGCTGTTGGAAGCCGGTAAACGTCATCCCGAAGTCGTGGCGTTGGCGGCCGACCTCAAAGGTTCGGTCAAGATGGACGCTTTCGCCAAGGCGTTCCCCGAACGTTTCATTCAGGTGGGCATCGCCGAAGCCAATATGGTTTCGATGGCGGCCGGTCTGGCCTTGTGCGGCAAGATTCCTTTCACGGGCACGTTCGCCGAATTCGCGACGGGTCGGGTTTATGACCAAATCCGTCAGTCGGTGGCCTATTCCAACCAAAACGTCAAGATTTACGCGCCGCACGCCGGCGTCAGCGTAGGCGAGGACGGCGCCACGCACCAGGCCTTGGAAGACATGGGCATGATGCGCATGATGCCGAACATGACCGTGATTCATCCCTGCGACTACAACCAGGCCTATCAGGCCACGTTGGCCGTGGCCGAACACAACGGCCCCGTCTATCTGCGTTGCGGCCGCCCGGAAGTGCCCAACTTCACCGACCCGAACAAGCCGTTTGAAATCGGCAAGGCCGACGTGTTGCTCGAAGGTACGGACGTGACGCTGGCCGCCATCGGCCACCTCGTATGGCCGGCTTTGGAAGCCGCCGAAATATTGGCCGAAAAGGGCATCAAGGCCGAAGTTATCTGCGTTTCGACGCTCAAGCCGTTGGATACGCCCTGTATCCTGAAATCCGTTTTGAAGACGGGCTGCCTCGTCAGCTGCGAGGAACACCAGCTCAACGGCGGCCTCGGCGACGCCATCGCGCAGTTCCTGTGCCGCACGGTGCCGACCCCCATGGAAATGGTGGGCATGGACGACCGCTTCGGTCAGAGCGGCAAGCCGATGGAACTCATGGATTTCTATGGTCTGAACGCGGCCGGCATCGTCGAAAAGGCGGAGAAAGTGCTGGAACGCAAGGCCCGTTAATCGCATAAAACATATGGGAAGAATACATTTTATCGCCATCGGCGGCAGCGCGATGCACAATCTGGCCATCGCGCTGCATCTGAGCGGCTATACGGTCAGCGGTTCGGACGATGAGATTTTCGATCCGGCCAAAAGCCGTCTGGCGCAATACGGGCTGTTGCCGGCGCAAGCCGGTTGGTTTCCGGAAAAGATAGACCGCGGTCTGGAAGCCGTCATCCTGGGGATGCACGCGCGGGAAGACAACCCGGAACTGTTGCAGGCCAAGGCGCTCGGCCTTAAAATCTATTCCTATCCCGAATATCTGTACGAACAGTCGCGCCGGCAGACGCGGGTGGTCATCGGCGGTAGCCACGGCAAGACGACGGTTACGGCCATGATCCTGCACGTGCTCAAAGGCGTGGGCATGAACTGCAACTATATGGTGGGCGCGCCGCTGGCGGGCTTCGACGTCATGGTGCGGCTCGACCCCACGGCGCCCGTCATGGTCATAGAGGGCGACGAATACCTGACTTCGCCCATCGACCGCCGGCCCAAGTTCCATCTCTATCATCCGCATATCGCCGTCATCAACGGCATCGCTTGGGATCATATCAACGTTTTCCCCACCTTCGACATCTATACCGAACAGTTCGACATCTTCGCGCGCAGCGTGGAGCAGGGCGGGAAACTCATCTATTATGCGGGAGACCCGGAGGTGAAACGCATAGGGGAGCGGTTTGCGGCCCAGCGGCAGGACGCGGCGGCCGTGGCCTACGGCGTGCCCGACTACCGCATCGACAACGGCATCACCTATTGGCACGATACGCCCTTGCAGGTGTTCGGCCGCCACAACCTGCAGAACATAGAGGCGGCCAAGGCGGTCTGTCTGGCCTTGGGCGTGGCGGAAGCCGATTTCGTGCGGCTGATTGCCGGCTTCAAGGGGGCGTCCCGCCGTCTGGAACGCATTGCGGACGGGCAGGGCACGACCGTGTTCAAGGATTTCGCGCATTCGCCCTCCAAACTGGAAGCCACGATTCAAGCCGTCAAGGAGCAGTTTCCGGAACGCCGGCTGGTGGCCTGCATGGAACTGCATACGTTCAGCAGCCTGAGCCGTGAGTTCCTTTCGCATTACAAGGGCTGCATGGACAAGGCCGACGTGGCGGTGGTCTATTACAACCCGCACGCCATCGCGCACAAGAAACTGCCGCCCATTACCGACGAGATGGTGTTCGAGGGTTTCGGACGGGCGGATTTGCAAGTCTATCACGACAGCGCGGCCTTGACGGCCGATTTGAAAAGCCGTTCCTGGCAGGGTACGAACCTGTTGTGGATGACGTCGGGAAATTTCGACGGGGTGGATGAACGCGCGCTGGCGCGGGAAATCACCGATTGAAAATTACCAGTTGACGAACGCCCGCTGATAGATATCTTCGACGAGTTGGGTTGAAATCGTTTCAATCAGCCCGTCTTCCACGGCATTCAGATTGATTTGGGCATCCCAGTCTTCGTAGCGTGTAAACGTCTGTTCAAAGTTGCTCTTGGGGTCGAAACGGCTCACGTAGCGCACGCGCACGCCGATGGTCAGACGGTTCTTGGCGGCCTGGTCGTTGCTCTGCAACGCGATGGGCGCGATGTTGTACTGCGAAATCTCGCCCGTAATCGTAATGTCGGCCACGCCGCTGTAGACTTGCGTCAAATTGCTCTGCGACACGAAGTATTCCTGCAACTTATCCGAAAACACCGTGCTCAACGTCGGCTGGACGGTGGGCGCCTTGTTCTTGAAATAGCCGATGTTGATGGTCTTGGCTTCGGGCGGAATGGAGGCGCCCGTAAACGAATAGATGCCGCAGCCGCTCAGGAGGAACGTCAACCCGAGCGCGATACCGCCCAAACGGTACAACCGCCTTATGACCGACCGCGTATGCATTTATTTGAGTAAACTGTATTCTTTGATTTTCCGATAAATCGTGCGCTCCGAAATGCCCAACTCCTCGGCGGCCTTGCGGCGGTTGCCCGCGTGTTTCTTCAAGGCCTGCTCGATGAGCGCCTGTTCCCGCTTGCCGAGGCTCAAATCCTCCTCCACGGGCTCCAGCGTGCCGAGGTCGATATCCGAAATGACATCGGAAACCGTCCGGTTCTCCCGCACGGGCTTGGGCTCCGCCGCGGTCGGGTAGGGCGTGATGCCGCCCTTGCCGTGCTCGGCCGGCAGTATCGTGTACGCGGCCTCCGAGCCCCGGCCCGGCATTTCCACGGTATTCAGGCGCGGTTCCTCCTTGCGGTTCAACTCCTGCGCCATGAAGCGCTTGAGCTCATGGATGTCTTTCTGCATATCGAACAGCACCGAATACAGAATCTCGCGTTCCGTCATGCCGTTTTGGTCGGGCCGCGTCTGCAACACGGGCAGGAGCGAATGCCGCGCTTCGTCCGGCAACGCCCGTTGCAGGGCCTCCGCGCTCAGCAGCCGTTCCTTTTCGATAATCGTCAGCTGTTCGGTAATGTTCTTCAATTCGCGCACGTTGCCCGGCCAACGGTAGGCCGTCAGCAGGTTGCGCGCCTCCGCGCTCAGTTCCAAGGGCGGAATCCGGTATTTCTCGCTCGTGTCGGACGAGAATTTGCGGAACAGCAGCGGGATGTCTTCGGGGCGGTCGTGCAGGGCCGGCACCTGAATCGTAATCGCGTTCAGACGATAGTACAGATCCTCGCGGAACTTGCCTTTCTGAATGGCCTCCGGAATATTGACGTTCGTGGCGGCCACGATGCGGACATTCGTTTTCTGCGGCTTGGAGGAGCCCACTTTGAGGAATTCCCCGGTTTCCAACACGCGCAACAGACGCACCTGCGTGGAAAGCGGCAGTTCGGCCACCTCGTCCAAAAACACGGTGCCGCCGTTCGCTTCCTCGAAATAACCCTTGCGGGCTTCCCGCGCATCGGTAAACGCGCCTTTCTCGTGCCCGAACAGCTCCGAATCGATGGTGCCCTCCGGGATGGCGCCGCAGTTGATGGCTACGTAATTGCTATGTTTTCGGGCGCTCAACTCGTGGATAATTTTCGGAAAGAACTCCTTGCCCGAGCCGCTTTCCCCCAATACCAGCACGCTCAATTCCGTCGGCGCCACCTGAACCGCGATGTCCAGCGCGCGCAACAACAGCGGCGAATTGCCGATAATCCCGAAACGTTGCTTGATAGCCTGAATATCCATATCTTATTATCGCATATTGGTATAGACGTTCTGCACGTCGTCGTCCTCTTCGATGCGGTCGATGAGTTTCTGTACCTCTTCCTGTTCGGCTTCCGACAGTTCCTTGGTATCGGTCGGAATACGCTCGAAACCGCCGCTCACGAGTTCGAAATTGTTTTCCTCGATGTATTTCTGGATTTCACCGTAGGATTCAAACGGCGCATAGACCATAATCGTGCCCGTTTCCTCGTCGGGGAAGACGTCTTCCACGCCGTAGTCGATGAGTTCCAACTCAAGGTCGTCCAGGTTCACTTCGCCCTGCGGCTTGATTTTGAACACGCACTTGTGTTCGAACATGAACGAAAGGCAGCCGCTTACGCCAAGGTTGCCGCCCAACTTGTTGAAGTAGGAGCGCAGGTTGGCCACGGTGCGCGTCGTGTTGTCGGTCGCGGTTTCGATAAGGATGCCGATGCCGTGCGGGCCATAGCCTTCATAAACCACCTCCTTGTAGTCTTTCTGGTCTTTTTCGGTGGCGCGTTTGATGGCGCGTTCGATATTGTCTTTCGGCATATTTTCCGACTTGGCCGTTTGGATGATGGCCCTCAGACGCGGGTTGGTCGCGGGGTCGGAACCGGCCTTGGCCGCTATCGTGATTTCCTTGCCCAAGCGCGTGAACGTGCGGGCCATGTTGCCCCAACGTTTGAATTTTCTGGCTTTACGGTATTCAAATGCTCTTCCCATGACGGATATTGTTTTTTATTGTGATTAACGACGTTTTTGCTGTTGTTGCTGTTGACGCATGAGTTCCTGTTGCTGTTTGGCCATCTTTTCCAGACGCTCTTGGAATTTGGATTTCTTGACGGGCTTCTTCTTGTTTTCCTGAAGTTGTGCCAAGACTTTCTTGTCGTCGATAAAACGGCGGATCATCCACATCTGCAGGAACGTGAACAGGGTGGAGATGCAGTAGTAATAGTTCAAGGCCGACGAATAGCTGTTCAACAGGCCGAGGAACATGATGGGCATCGCGTACATCATGAATTTCATGCCCGGCATACTGTTGGACGACGCGTTCTGCTTCATCGTCATGCGCGTGTAGAGCAGGTTCGTGATGGCCATGAGCAGGGCGAACAGACTCACGTGGTCGCCGTAGAACGGAATGTTGAACGGCAGGTTCAGCACCGAATCGTAACTCGAAAGGTCGTCGGCCCAAAGGAACGGCTGTTGCCGCAACTCGATGGAGGCCGGGAAGAAGCGGAACATCGCGATGAGAATCGGGAACTGGAACAGCATCGGGATGCAACCCGCCATCGGGCTGACGCCGGCTTTCTTATACAGCGCCATGACCGCGCGTTGCTTGTCCATGGCCTGTTCCTGTTTGGGATAGCGTTTGTTGATGATTTCCACTTCCGGCTGGATGACGCGCATCTTGGCCGAGGAAAGGTAAGACTTGTAGGTGACGGGCGAGAGGACGATTTTCAACAGAATCGTCAGAATCAAGATGATGAGCCCGTAGTTCAGGCCTTTGGATTCCAAAAAGTCGAAGACGGGAATCACGGCGAAGCGGTTGACCCATTGCAGCAGGAAAAAGCCCCAGCCGAGCGGAATCAGGCGTTCCATGTCGGTGCCGTATTCGCGGAGGATTTTGTATTTGTTGGGGCCCGCAAACAGACTCAAATCAAGGTGCTCGGCGCTTTCGTGGTCGTATTGGAGGCCGATTTCAGCCTGCATATCCTTGAGGTAGCCTTCGGGGTTCTCGCGGTAGGCCTTCTGTTGCACGCGCGCACTCGAAAATTCGGTGCCGGCCGTCAGGCAGACCGTAAAGAACTGCTGCTTGAATGCAATCCAACGCAAGGGCGTCGTCAAGTCTTTGGTTTGGTCGCGGTTCTGTTTGAGTTGTTCGGCATGGTCGTTCAACGGCTTGTAGAACAGCGCCGTGTTCATCTGCTCCATATTCAACGCCTTTTCGAACTGGTGCAGGCGTTGCTGCCATACGAGGTCGATGAAGGCGGAATTGGCGGCAATCAGGTTCTGCATCCCGATGATGTTGAGCCTGAGGCCGATGTTGTAGGCGTTGCCGTAAACCGTATAGACCCATTCCAAATAGCGTGCGCTGTCGATGCTTTGGTCGGGCGTTTGGGCGTAGAGGCGCATCCGCACTTGCGTGCTGTCGTCGCCGCTGACCTGCCGGGTGGCCGGCAGCAGGCATTGGAAATACAGCCGGTCGGTGCGGATATGGCGGTTGTTGGCAAAGAAACTCAGGTAGAAATCCGATTGATCCGCTTCGAACAGCGTCAGCGTCTGATGGTCGTAGGTCTTGTAGTCTTTGAGTTCGACGCCCGCGATGCGGCCGCCCAAGTTGCGGAAAGACACCTTGAAGACGTCGTTCTCTATCGTGTAGTCGGCCGTTTCGCCCGCCATGGCGAGCGAGAAAGGATGGTCGGGGTCGGAAGGGGCGGCCGCCTCGGTTTCCGCGGGCACCGTCGGCCCGGAAACGGCTTCCGTGGTTTCGGCCGGCAGTTCGGCGGCGGTCTGTTCCGCCGCTTTCCGTGCGGCTTCTTCCTGAGCCGCCTGGCGTTCTTCAAGCGAGGGAGAGGTCCAGTAGGCGTATCCCATCATGACTAAAAAAATCAGGATAAGCCCGATAATGCTCTTTTTATCCATCTAATTCGAAAGGTATTGTTACAAAGGGGACAAATATAGTGAAAACTGAGCGCAATGGCAAATAAAAACCGTTCAGCCGTGCGTGATACGGTAAATCACGTCTTCGAGTATGCCCTCGGCATCGTTGATGCTGCCGCTGTCCACGCCCTTGGAACGCAGGTCGTAGGTTTTGAGCAACGAGAGGATGCGGGCCGTATGCGCATAACTGTAACGGCGCGCGCAGTCGGCGTATTCGCTTAGGAAATAGGGCGGTACGCCCATACGGGCCGCCAAATCGGAGCCGCCGAGCCGGCCTTGCAGCGCGTGGTACAACATGACCTTGCTGAAATACTTGTACAGCTGCGGCAGAATCAGCATCAACGGCTGTTCGTTCAGGTGTTTCTTCAGATAATTGACAATCTTGCGCACCTTGGCGTATTCACCGTAGGCCAACGCGCGGTTCAGCACGAAAACGTTGTATTCCTTATTGATACCGATATAACGTTCGATGTGGTCTTCGTTGACCTCGGTGCCGGCCGGCACGTTCAGCACGAGTTTGTCGAGTTCGTTGGCCGCGAGCCGCAGGTTGTTTTCCAAACTTTCCGACAGCAACGCCAAGGCCGTCCGCCCGATTTTGAGGCCTTTCTCCTGCAGATAGGCGGCAATCCAGGAAGCGAACTGCGCGTCTTTCAGTTTGGCGGCCTCGTAGAGCACGCCCGTTTTCTCAATGAGTTTGAAAATGCTCTTGCGCTTGTCTATCTTCTTGTATTTGTAGCAGAAAACGAGTACCGTCGTGGGCACGGGCTGTTTGAGGTAGGCTTCCAGCGCGTCCCAGCGGTCGATGAGCTGCGCCTCCTTGACGATGACGAGCTGGCAGGGCGACATGACGGGGTAGCGTTTGCAGCCGGCCATAATCGTCGGCAGGTCAGTTTCCTTTTTCTTGACGTCCTGCCCGTAAAAGACCGCATAGTCGAAATCCTTCTGCGTCTCGTCCAGCACCTGCGTGTCGAACGCCTGCGCCAGCATATCGATGTAATATTCCTCTTCGCCCCATAGGAAATAGACGGGCGCGAACTGCCGTTCCTTGATTTGGCGGAGAATTTCGATATGCTTCGCTTCGGCGGCCATGCACTGATGAATCAGATGTTTAGATGATGTTACCTATAGTTATGCTTCAAACGGTCCGATACCCTGACGCACCACGCTGATTTCGTCTTGCGTGCAGTCCAGAATCGTCGAATATTGGATTTTGCCGATACCGCCGTCTATGACCAGATCCACCTGCCGGCCGAGCCGTTCGTGGATGAGCGTCGGGTCGGTGAAGTTCTCGGGGTCGGCGTTTTCGTCCACGGGCAACGAGATGTTGAGCAGGGGTTCGTCCATGACTTCGAGGATGGATTGCAGCACCGGATGGTTCGGCACCCGGATGCCGATTTGCTTCTTCGGCGACTGGAACAGCTTGGGCACCTCGTGGTTGGCGTTCAGGATGAACGTATAGGGACCCGGTACCAAATCCTTGATGACGCGGTACATGGCATTTGAAATGGGTTGGGCGAAGCGGGCGAGGTGGCTCAAATCGCGGCAGAGCAGCGTAAAGTTCATCTCGTCCTTGCGTTTGTTCACCAAGGCCGCCACGCGGTCCAGACTGTGGATGTTGGAAAGCGCCGTGCCGATACCGTAAATCGTGTCGGTGGGGTAAATCATGATGCCGCCGTTCTGGATGCAATGTACCAGATGGAGGACTTGGCGTTCCTGTAAGCCGGTTTCAAAAATCCTAAGCAACATAAGCCGATGCCTGTTTGGTTAAAATTTCCGTTTAGACGAAAAAAGGGTAAGCTACTTACATCGCACCGCTACAACCATCGTACCCTTGCTGTCTTCCAACCCTGGGGGATTAAATAGGAGCTGGTCGTGTAAGACTTACCCGATGCAAAAGTAGCACAAATTTTAAATAAGTCAAAAAAAAGCGGGAAATTTCATTTTGCGGGAATATAATGGTATCTTTGTATTCCGTACAATAGAAACTATGGCCTTTTCATTCAAACGTCCGCAGAGTAAGCCTGACCACCGCGCCCTCGGCTATGCCGCGGTTTGGGGCGGTTTGACGGCCGTGGCCTTGATCCTGCTGACCGCCGTGTGCCGGTCGGCCGGCTACAAGCCCGGCGCGCCGCTGACGTGGATTTCCTATACGGTGCTGCTGTTGAGCCTGCTGGGCGCGCCCCTGCATTACCGGCGGCAGTTGGCGCCCGAAGGGGTGTTCAACACGCGGCAGGCCTATCTGATGTGCGTGTTCCAGGCCTTGCTCATCGCGAGCCTGTTCGTGTTGCTGCTCTATGCGTATATGAGTTGGATAGACTTCGATTTCATGGCGGATTTCAAGGAGCGCCAACGCCTGTACTGGGAGCGTTATCCCGATATGGCGGAGCCGGAACGCGTGCAGCGCCTGCAATATGTGGAGGCCATGCGGCCCGGCCATATCCTTTGGAACGTATGGGGCGAAATGGTCATGATAGGCGTGCTGTTTCCGCTCCTCATCGCGCTGATGGTCAGAAAGCAAAGATAGTTATTGGCAATAAAATCAAAGAGAATGGATATATCGGTTATCGTACCGCTGTACAACGAAGAAGAATCGCTGCCGGAACTGACGGACTGGATTGAGCGCGTCATGCAGGCGAACGGCTTCAGTTATGAAGTGTGGCTCGTGGACGACGGCAGCCGCGATGGCTCGTGGGCGGTTGTGGAACGGCTTTCCGCCGCCAATCCGTCCGTCAAGGGCATCCGTTTCCGCTGCAATTACGGCAAGTCGGCCGCGCTCAATACGGGTTTCGAACACGCCACGGGCGACGTGGTCATTACGATGGACGCCGATATGCAGGACAGTCCGGACGAGATTCCCGCGCTGTACCGCATGATCAAGGACGAAGGCTACGACTTGGTTTCCGGATGGAAAAAGGTGCGGCACGACCCCAAATCGAAGACGATTCCGACCAAACTGTTCAACTGGGCCACGCGCCGTATGTCGGGCGTGATGTTGCACGATTTCAACTGCGGGCTCAAGGCCTACCGCTTGGACGTGGTCAAGGCCATAGAGGTCTATGGCGAGATGCACCGTTACATTCCGGTCATCGCGAGCCGGGCGGGCTTCCGCCGCATAGGCGAGAAGGTGGTGGAACACCGGGCGCGCCAATACGGCAGCACGAAGTTCGGCGGCTGGAACCGTTTCGTCAACGGGCCGCTGGATTTGCTCTCCATCAGTTTCATGAGCCGTTTTTCCAAAAAGCCGATGCACTTCTTCGGCAGTTTGGGCCTGCTCATCTTCTTTATCGGCTTCATCGCGGCCTGCGTCATCGGCGCGCAGAAGCTCTGGTGCCTGCGCCACGGCATTCCGGCGATTTTGGTGACGGACTCGCCGTATTTCTATATTGCGCTCGTCTGCATGATGATAGGCGCGCAGTTTTTCCTGACGGGTTATTTGGGCGAACTCGTCGGCCGCAATTCGCCGACCCGCAACCAATACAACATCCGTCAGACCACCGATAACGCACGGTAGGCCATGCGGTATCGCCCTTGGCGGCTGACGGCCGGCGCCACGCTGTTTTTGGATAGGGACGGCGTCATCAACCGCTGTGTGGCGGCGGGCTTCGTGGGCAACCGGGAAGCCTTCGCGTTCCTGCCGGGTGTTTTGCCGGCCCTGAAGACGGCCGCCGGCCTGTTCCGGCATATCTTTGTCGTGACGAACCAACCGGCCGTGGGCAAGGGGCTGATGACGGAAACGGAACTGAATGCGCTGCATACGTGGATGTGCGGCGAAATAGGGGCGGCCGGCGGCCGGATCGACCGCGTGTACAGTTGCCCCGACCTTAAAGAGGCCCGGAGTTTTTACCGGAAGCCGGCCGTGGGCATGGGCTTGCGCGCCCAACGGGAGTTTCCGGCCGTGGCGTTCGCCGATGCGTTCATGGTGGGCGACACGCGGACGGATATGGCGTTCGGACAGCGGCTCGGGATGCACACGGTGCTGATAGGTGACAATCCGGCGGCCTTAGCGCCGCCCTGCCTGGTGGAACGTCGTTACGACAGCCTGGCGGCATTTATAGAAGCGATAGCAACGATATGAAAAATAGCGGATTTTACAGAGGATTAAGCCTGGGACTGTTGGCCTTGGGATGTTGGTTGTGCCATGGCGTTTCGGCTTATGCGGCGGCGCCCGCCGACACCAACCGTTTGGACGCCAAGGGACGCAAACAGGGGCTGTGGGTGCGTCAAGACTCCACGCGCCGTTTGTTTTACGAGGGACATTTCAAGGACGATATGCCGCAAGGCCGTTTCATCTATACCGACCACGAGGGCGTGCTCGTGTCCGAAGCCTTTTATTTCCGTGGCGGTTACGCCTCTTACAACCGTTTCTATTACCCCGACGGCAAACTGCTTTCCGAGGGGTATTACTTGGATAAACAGAAAGACAGCGTTTGGGTCTATTACCGCGAAGACGGCCGCCGCATCCGCAGCGTGACCTACCGGAACGGCCGTCAGGACGGTTTGGAACGCCTTTACGATGACGGGGAGCGCGTGATGGAAGAGATGCAGTGGTTCCGCGGGTTGCGGCAGGGCCCTTGGTGGAAGCGTGAGGCGCAGGGCTACCAGTCGGGCAACTACCATCTCAACAAGTCGCAGGGCGCCTATCAGGCGTTCTATCCCGACAGCGCCCGCTATATCGTGGGCAACTACGACGACGGCGTAAAGGAAGGGCTTTGGTCGTTTTACCTGCCGTCGCCCTCCGGTCGCCTTTACAAAGAAGAGGTTTACCGTCGGAACAAGTTGACCGAGAAACGGCTGTTCCTGCAAGTGGAGGGCGAATTGCGCGCCATCGCCGTCGATACCGTCGTGGCCGTGCTCAAGAGCCCGGACGGCATGGGCGACGTCTTTACGCAGGGTGGGGGCGTGCTGCACAGCGATGAATCGTTTGACAACGTATGCCATATCGTCGGCTTGGATCAGTTCTTTATGGCGAACGAAAGCGCGTTGGTGGCCTATCGGTTTACGGAAGACCTGCGCGAGACGGACGGCATGACGGAACTCGTGCTTTCGGTGGCGTTGCCGTTTCCGGTCTATGCCGATGAAGAAGCCGTGCGGAATTTGAAAAGCGTCTGGAACCGCGCGGCCGTGCCGGCGGAAGACGGGGAGGAGGCCGGCGATGAATAAAGGCCGGTGGCGCAAGCGGTGGCTCGTAGGGGGCTTGGTCTGTCTGTTGGCGGGCTGCGGCGTCGTGCGGGCGCAGAGCGGCGGCTATTCGTTCGAATTCCTCAATATGACGAATCCGGCGCGTCAGGCGGCCTTGGGCGCCGAATTCCTTTCGGTGCGCGACGCCGATATCCAGTTGGCCTTGGCCAATCCGTCGCTGGTAACGGCCGAAATACACAACAGCCTGTCGGTCAACTATGTCAACTATTTCAGCGGCATCAACTACGGCTTTGTGTCCTATGCCCGCCATTTCGATAAGGTCGGCAATTTCGCGTTCCATCTGCAATTCGCCAACTACGGGGAAATCACGACGACCAACGAGTTCGGCGCGGAAACGGGCGAGGCGACGGCCAACGACGCCGCCATCATCCTCGGCTGGGGGCGTTCGTTGGATACGCATTTCACGATAGGCGCCAATCTCAAGATTATCGGCTCGTTCATCGACCGCTATTCAGCCGTCGGTATGGCCGTGGATGTGGCGGCCACCTATACGAACAGCTCGCGTATGTTCGCCGTCTCGCTGTTGTTGCGCAACATGGGCGGCGCGCTCAAGACCTATGCCGGCGAGGGCGGCAACCGGATGCCGTTCGAAGTGGCCGTGGCCCTGTCGCAGAAGATACCGCACGCGCCCTTCCGCTTCCTGTTTGAGTTTCCCAACCTGCAGAAATGGAACCTGAACTACGACGACCCGTTCGGCCCGGTTGACCTTGTGACGGGCGAGCGTAAGACACGCAGCAAGGCCGGCGACTTCTTCGACGACCTCGCGCGTCATATTGTCATCGGCTTGGAGTTGATACCGTACAAGGGCTTCTATTTACGCGCGGGTTACAACTACGACCGCGGTCAGAACATGAGCACGACGGGCAAGCCCGGCATGGTCGGCTTCTCGTGGGGCTTCGGCTTCCGCGTCTATAAATTCAATTTCAGCTACGCGCGCTCGGCCTACCATTTGGTCGGATCACCCAACTACATCAGCCTCTCCATCGACATCGACGCCATCCAGAAAAAAGGCTTCAAGAACATGAAATGGTACGAGTAAACGCCATCGGTTTGGTCAATTCGGTATAAAAGCCTATATTTGTATGTACCTATTTTGGTACACAAATAAAATTGTTATGAGCGTAATACAAGTTACATCTAGGGAATTTCGTGAAAAACAGGCTTCTCTGTTTTCGCTTGCGGACAAAGGAATGCAGGTTATCATCCGTCGCGGCAAGAAACACGCTTATATATTGACACCTGTCTCTGAAGACGATTACGATTTAAAACTTTCGCCCGAAGCGGAAGGCAGAATCCGTTTGGCCCGCGAACAATATCACAAAGGGGAATCTACGGTTTGTACAACCCCTGAAGAGCTTCACGCTTATTTGGCATCGTTATGAGTTATCGTCTCGAATTTACGCCGGTTGCCAGCCAAACCATTGCGAAATACAAAAAATCCGCTCCTATTCAATATAAGAAACTCATCCGGTTATTGGAAGAACTGATGGCTCATCCGAGAACGGGAACGGGGCATCCGGAACCTTTGAAGGCTGGCAATTCTATTACTTACTCTCGCCGTATTTCGCAACGGGATCGTTTGATTTACGATATTTACGATGACGTAATTACGGTATTGGTGTTGACGGTGGAGGGACACTATGGTGATAAATAACGCTAAATGGCTTCCGCTTGGCGTTGCCGATACAATTGCCACGAGTTGAACAGGTTCTGCCAAATGATGTAGGAACCCAGGCCGGCGAGCGACAGATGGGAGAGGTAGGCGGCCGCAATCCACATGGCCAATACGATGTTCTTCTGTCCCAAACTCTGACCGCCGCTGATGCTTTCGCCCACGGGGGCGCCGAGGCGTTTCCCGATATAGAATTGTAGCAAGCACAACACGCCCGCGCCGCCAACCATCAGCAACTCCAGCAATCCGGCGTCCTGTTCCGCCACGATGACGGCCGTGGTCTGCGCGGCCGCGAACATGAGGCAGATGGCCCATAGATAAAACGAGATGTCGTGGTGCTTCGCCATGCCGGCATGGAGTTTGGGCCAAACGATTTTCAGCACGAAAGCCGTCACGAACGGCCCGATGAGAATCGGCATCACGCGGCACAGAATGCCGAAACAGGCCGCCCAAAAGGATTCATGCCCCGGAATCGGGTGGATAAGCGGAAACAACAGCGGCGCCACAATCGACACCATCGTACTGGAAAGCAATACATAAGACGTATTCGTGGCGCCGTTGCCGCCCAATTTCATCGTCACGACGGCCGAGGCGGCGGCCGTGGGCGCCAACAGGCACATCATGAAACATTCGGCCACGGTCTTGTCAAACGGCGCGCAGAGGGCGTAAATCGCCAGACCGCCCGCCAGCTGGATGAGCAGAAACCAAAGGTGCATCCGTTTGACCCGTATCTCGCGCGGCGAAATGCGGCAGAACGTGAACAACAGCATGAAAAACAGCAGATAGGGCGTAAAGGGGCTCGCCTTCAGGAACCAGCGGTAGCCGACCACGCCGAACAGAATCGAAAGCAACAAGGCCCAGTTCTTGATGAAGTTCAAAATCCGCATAGTCTATCCACATAAACAAGCCGGTCTGTCAAACAAACCGGCTTTCAGTACCCCCGACGGGAATCGAACCCATATTTAAAGTTTAGGAAACTTTCGTTCTATCCGTTGAACTACAGGGGCTTTCTTATTTCAAACACGTCTCAATCAGACGCAACAGGTTTTCGGTTATATAGTGTAACTGCCCGTCGTCCAGTTCGGTGTGCATCGGTAGCGACAGCACGCACCCGCAAAGTCTTTCCGACACGGGGAAACCGCCGTCCTTGTACCGCGCGTCCCGGTAGGCTTTCTGCCGATGGAGCGGCACCGGGTAGTAAACCATGGCCGGAATGCCGGCTTCCTTCAAGGCGGCCTGCAGGGCGTCCCGGTTTACCGTATCGGCCAGCTGCAGCGTATATTGGTGGAAGATGTGCGTGGCGTAGGGGGCGCGCACGGGCGTCTTCAAGTACGGGCAACCGGCCAGGGCCCGGTCGTAAAAGTCCGCGGCACGGCGGCGCGCGGCGTTGTAAGCGTCCAAATGCGGCAGCTTGACGTCCAGCACGGCGGCCTGCAATGTGTCCAAACGTGAGTTGCAGCCGATTTCATCGTGGTGGTAACGCACCTTCATGCCGTGGTTCACGACTTGACGCAGTTTTTCGGCCAGACGGTCATCCTGCGTGAACAGCGCGCCGCCGTCGCCGTAGCAGCCGAGGTTCTTCGAAGGGAAGAACGACGTACAGCCGATTTCGCCCATCGTGCCGGCCTTGCACCGGCGGCCGTCGGGAAACGTATATTCGGCGCCCGTGGCCTGACAGGCGTCCTCTATCACATAAAGCCCGTGCCGGTGCGCGATGTCGAGGATTTCCCGCATCGGCGCGCACTGCCCGAACAGATGCACGGGGACGATGGCCTTGGTGCGCGGTGTAATCGCGCGTTCAATGGCCGCCGGGTCGATGTTGAACGTGTCGGGCATTACGTCCACGAGCACGGGCGTCAGCCGCAGCAGCGCGATGACTTCGGCCGTGGCGATGAACGTGAAATCCGTCGTGATGACCTCGTCGCCGGGTTGCAGCCCCAAGGCCATCATGGCGGCCTGCAAGGCGTCGGTGCCGTTGCCGCAGGGAATCACGTGCCGCACGCCCAAATAGCCGGCCAGGTTCGAAGCGAAGCGCGTCACATCGGGGCCTTGTATGAAAGAGGTGTCTTCCAATATCTTGGCCCAGCGCCGTTCTATCTCCGCCGCTATCTTGTTATACTGCCGCCGCAGGTCAACCATTTTTATCGGTTCCATCCCGGTGTCGAATCTCCGCGTTCAAAGTGCAAAGGTAGTTTTTTTTACTTTCTTGGCAAAAAGGCTGAAAAAACTTAAATTTGTGCGACTATAATTTTATACTTATGCAGGAACGTCTGCTGATTATCGATTTCGGCTCTCAATACACCCAGTTGATTGCGCGAAAAGTGCGGGAAAGCAATGTCTATTGCGAAATCCACCCGTTTCATAAACTGCCGCCGCTGACGCCCGACGTCAAGGGCGTCATTCTGTCGGGAAGCCCTTATTCCGTCAACAATCCGGAAGGCCCCAAGCCGGACTTGAGCGTTTACCGCAAGCACATTCCGGTGCTGGCCGTCTGCTACGGCGCCCAATATCTGGTCTATACGGAAGGCGGAAGCGTGGCGTCTGCGGCGCACCGCGAATACGGCCGCGCGCAGTTGACCTATATGGACCGCCATTGTCCGCTGTTCGAAAACGTGCCGGACAACAGTCAGGTATGGATGTCGCACGGCGATACGATTACGCGTATGCCGGCCGCCTTCAAGTTGATTTGCAGCACGCCGACCGTGGAAGCGGCCGGTTTCAAGATAGAGGGGGAAAACACGTATGCGTTGCAGTTCCACCCGGAAGTCTATCATTCGACCGACGGCCTCGTCATGCTCAACAACTTCCTCAAGACCGTCTGCGGCTTTACGGGCGACTTTACGCCGGAACATTTCGTGGAGAGCACGATACCGGCTTTGCGGGAACAAATCGGCGACAATCAGGTCATCCTCGGCCTGTCGGGCGGGGTGGATTCCACGGTGGCGGCCGTCTTGCTCCACAAGGCCATCGGCGACCGCCTGCACGCCATCTTCATCGACAACGGCCTGTTGCGTAAGAACGAATACGAGGATGTGCTCGCGTCGTTCTCCGGCATGGGAATCCGCGTCAAGGGGGTGGACGCCTCCCAAACGTTCTACGCCGCGCTCAAGGGCGTGACCGACCCCGAAGCCAAACGCAAGGCCATCGGCAAGACGTTCATCGAAGTGTTCGAACGCGAGGCCAAGTCCATCGAAGGCGCTTCGTTCCTGGCGCAGGGCACGATTTATCCCGATGTCATCGAGTCGGTTTCGGTCAAGGGGCCGTCGATGACGATCAAGTCGCACCACAATGTGGGCGGCTTGCCCGAAAAGATGAACCTCAAGATCGTGGAGCCGTTGCGCACGCTCTTCAAAGACGAAGTGCGCCGCGTGGGCAAAAGCCTCGGCATAGACCCTAAACTGCTGGGACGCCATCCGTTCCCGGGGCCGGGCTTGGGCATCCGCATTTTGGGCGAGGTGACGGCCGAAAAGGTCAAATTGTTGCAGGAAGCGGACGCCATCTATATCGACGCTTTGCGGCGGCATAACCTCTACGACAAGGTTTGGCAAGCCGGCACGATATTGCTGCCGATTTATTCGGTCGGCGTCATGGGCGACGAACGTACCTACGAACAGACGGTGGCCCTGCGCGCCGTACAGTCCATCGACGGCATGACGGCCGACTGGAGTCCGCTGCCGCACGAGGTGCTGGCCGAAATCTCCAACGCCATCATCAACAAGGTGCGGGGCATCAACCGCGTCGTGTACGACATCAGCTCCAAACCGCCCGCCACGATTGAGTGGGAATAAACCCGAACCAAGATGAAAACGGTATTAGGAATACGGATAGGCGGGCTGTTGGGCCTGCTGTGGGCTTTGAGCCTGTTGCCGTTGCAGGCGCAGACGGTGGGAGAAAACGTCCAACCGGTTTCAACCTTCGTTCCGGCTCCCGTCACGGTTTCCGCCGAAGTCGATACGTTGAACGGCGTGGTTTACCGGGTGCACGTCGTGCAGAGCGGCCATACGCTGTATTCGATCGCCCGCGCCTATAATGTGGCCCGGCACGAAATCGTCAAGCAGTCGCAGGGCGACACCGTGCGCATAGGGGAGCGGCTGTACATTCCTTATATTATAGCGTCCGATTCGACCGTTGTCGCCGCGCCGTCCGTTGATACGGCGGTATCGGACACCGTGTCCGCAGTGGTGGCGGCACCAACGGTAGCGGATAGCGCCGTTTTCGAAATACCGGCCGACACCGTTGCGGTTCCCGACAGCTTGAATATGGCGGCCGACTCTTTGCCGTGGGGCGATTCCACCGACATGGCGGCGCGCCTCTTCATTTGGGGAAACGACACCGTCAACCTGAGCGAGACGCCGACGGAAACGCTTTGGGACAGCCTGTTCGCGCAATTGAAAACCAAAGACTACGTTTCGGTTGCCATCCTGTTGCCGCTCTATCTGAACGATACGAACGAACCGCCGCGTTCCTACACCTATCTGCCGTTTTTGGAAGGCTGGCTGACGGCTTACGGCGAACGCCTCATGGCGCCGGCCGACAGCGCGATGCCGGAAATCCGTTACCGGGTATGGGATGTAACCGACAGCCCCGCCTCGGTGGCCAGGGCCTTGAACGACCCGGCGCTGGCGCAGACCGACTTTCTGATAGCGGCCGTCTATACCAAAGTCTTCGATACGATTCGCCGTTTTGCGGAGGCGAACCGGTTGCCGCTGATTCATCCGTTGACCGAACAGGATTCGACGGCCGTCGGCAACCCGTATTTTATTCAATGTATGCCGGCCTATGAGACACAGGCCGAGGCCATGGCGCGTTTCCTGAAGCGCGAGTTCGCGCCGGAACGCTACCGCTATGTGCTGTTCGACGATTCGACGGCCTTTTTCCGCAAACGCGCGCAGCGGTTGACGGATCGGCTCAACGCCGATACCAACGCACCCTGCGACTTGCGGTATTACAGCCTTTCGCCGGCCCGTATGGGGCAGTTGGAATCCGTATTCGACACGATGTTTTCCGTAAAGGCGGCCAAACCGACCGTGTTCATCGGTTGTACCGACAAGGAAATCGCGTTGCTGAACACGCTGATTGCGTTGCGCAAGGGGCGTGGCACGGCCGAAAAAATCTTCATCGGCCCGTCGCGCTGGATGTCGTTCACGAAAATCGAGCCCGAATACTTCAAGAAAATCCGTTTGATTTGCCATCAGCCGTTTTATTGGGACAAGAACGGGGAAACCTCGTTGCGTTTCGAACGGCACTATTTCCAACATTTCGACGTATTGCCGTCGGATATGGCCTACAAGGGCTACGCTTGTTTCAACTGGTTTGCGGAGATGCTGCGCGGCGGCGAGGTGTCGGCCGACCCGTTCGCCTGCAACCGTTGGCAAACGAGAAGCACGGAAGGCTGGGAGAATACGCGTCTGTTCTTTTTGGAATTGAAGGACCAGGCGTTTGAATTATGGCCGGAGCCGGAACCCGAACCGGAGGAAGACGTGTTGCCGCCGGCGGTTGGCCATGCCGAAACGGGGGCGGAGGAATCTGTAAACAATCAATAATCGAGATATGAAAAAGTTAAGCCTGACCCTCTGTTTGCTGAGTATGGCGATTTTCGGCTTGGGCCGTGTTTCGGCGCAGGATGCGGTCAAACCGTTCAAAGGAACGATTCAATATAAAATCACCTACGAAAGCAACCTGTCGGACGAAGAACTGGCCCAGATGCCGCAAGCGGCCGAAATCAAAATTTCGGACACGAAACTGCTCATGAGCACCGAAGTGGCCAAGGCCATCCTCAACGCCGACGAAAACCGCGCTTATAACCTGCTCAACCTCTCGCGCATCGGTTTGGGCAAATACGTGATTATGGAAACATTGGAGGAAATGCGCGATACGAGCGATGTGCGGAATTACGAGCTGAAAATAACCGGCGAGACGAAAACCATTCACGGTTATACGGCCAAACAGGCCGTCGGTTCCTATCAGACGCCCCAGGCGGATATGTCGTTCGAAATCTATTATGTGGAGGATTTCTGCCCGGCCTTTTTCAATTATGTGGAAGGTTCGTTCATCGGTTTGGAAGGCTTTCCGCTGGCCTATAGCGTAACGATGAAAAACCATATGCAGGACGTTACGCTCAAGACGGTTTTCACGCCCCAAAGCCTGCAATACGGTGAAACGGATCCGAAAGCCTTCAATATTCCGAAAGCCTACCAAATCGTAAGCGAAGACGAACTGCGGCAGATGGTGGAGGCATTCATGTCGTCCTTCGAATAAAAAACTAACTACAAACTCTATACACATGAAACGTTTATTCACAATTGGCCTCGGCCTATTGCTTTCCAACGCCGTCATGGCTCAGGAAACGCCGACCATGGTTTCCACCGAGGCGCAAAACCGCAAGATCCTGATAGAGGAGTTTACGGGCATCGGTTGCGGCAACTGTCCGCGCGCGCACAAGACCTCCAACGGCATCGTGGCCTCTTATCCGGGGCAGGCATTCGTCATCAACATCCATCAGGGAAACTATGCCAAGGGTCAGACGCCAGACTTGACGACCCAATACGGAGATGCTTTATATAATATGAGCGGTGCCGGCGGCACTTATCCGAACGGTATGATTAACCGCCATATGTTCGAAGGGAATGTTTTGGCGGTATTCGACACCAAATGGGTTTCCACGGTGCCGCAGGTATTGGAAATGCCGTCGTATGTCAACGTGGGGGCCAAGGCGTCGATTGATTGGGCCACGCGCAAACTTACGGTGGATGTTGAAATATACTATACGGCTACGCCGGAAGCCACGTCCAATTTCGTCAATGTCGCGCTGTTGCAGGACTATATTCCAGGCAATCAGAGCAACATGGAAAATAATCCGGATCAGGTTATCAACGGACAATACGACCACATGCACGCGTTGCGTGACTTCCTGACGGACCAGTGGGGTGAGGAAATCACCGGTTTGGAAAAAGGCACCCTCATCAAAAAGACGTATGAAAAGGACTTGCCGGAAAGCATCAAGGATGTGGCGTTGAAATTGGAGGATTTGTCGGTTGTCGTTTATATCGCTGAATCGCATACGGAAATCATGAACGCCTGCCATGCGGATATGACCCATATCGGTGCGCCGACGCATATCGTCCGTCTGCTGGAGGCCGAACAATTGCCCTATATGGCTTGCGCCGCGGAAGGTAAAGCTTTGTTGCGTATGGCCAATATGGTCAGCGAAGATAAAATCGAAACCCTGACGATAGAAGCCGTTTCCGCCGCCGGTACGCAAGAAATAGAGCTGAAACCTACCGATTTTACGGTCGGTAAGGATACATTTGTGGAGGTAGGGCCATTCTCCGTCAATCTGAACCAACGCGACAATGTCACGTTCCGTTTGACGAAAGTCAATGGCGAAGCCTATACGTGGACCGACATGAACACGGCCAAGACGCCGTTTATCAAATGGGGCGGTTTCGCTCCGGCTCCGGTGACGTTGAATCTGGTTCAGGACCAGTTTGGGGATGACATCACGTGGACGCTGACGCAAGGCGATGAAACGTTGCAGACCGGAGGCCCGTACCGCGAATTGAATGCGCCCGGCACACGTGCCAATACGGTGCAATTGGACAAGGCGACGGCGCAAGGTTGCTATGTGCTGACGGTTTACGACAAGAACCACGACGGTATCCATACGGATAAGGGCGAGGGTTATATCGAACTCAAGGACGCTTCCGGTAACGTCTTCGTACATATGGACGGCCAATACACGGACAGCGTACAGATTAGCTTTGCCGTAACGGGCGTGGCCAACGAAGACGCCACGGCCGCGGCCTACGACCTGTCCATCCAACCCAATCCGGTGTCGGCGACCGATGCCGAACTGTACTTTACGACGGCCCGTGCCGAAAACCTGTCGGTGGCGATTTACAGCCTGAGCGGTGTCCGCATGGGTGAAACGCTCCAGCATGCGGCTCAAGCCGGTGCGCAACGGCTCACGTTGCCCACGGCGCAACTGCAAAGCGGGCTCTATATCGTACTCGTGAACGGGGAAGACGGCCGCCGCGCGGCCTGCAAGCTCGTGGTTCGATAGACCACGGAAGGACGAAAGAAAAAAGGCTTGATGTGAAAACATCAAGCCTTTTTCTTTTGGTAGCGGGAACGAGAGTTGAACTCGTGACCTCCGGGTTATGAATCCGACGCTCTAACCAACTGAGCTATCCCGCCGAAAGAGGGTGCAAAAGTAGCGTTAAATTTTCAAAAAAGCAAATGCGCGGCGGCCGCGGCTTATTCCGCCACGAGCCAAAGCCCGACCGAGGCGGTATTGCCGTTGAAATCGGCGGCCGTCACAATCAGGCGGTAGAGGCGGCCGGGTTCGGCCACAAGGCAGCCCCCGTCCTTGTAGTGCGTATAGGGCGTATAAGGATGGCTCTCGTCCACGCGGCTCAGTTCGATGCGGCCGCCCTGTTCGCGGTAATAGGCTTGGTCGATATGCGTGCCGATGGTGCCGGAATGGCGCAGCGGCAGCGAATCCAAACGGTAGTGGGCGAGCGTGTCGTTGTCGATGCAAAACGTCAGCGTGTAAAGGCCGTAGTGGAATTTGAGCCGTTCGATGCTGTCCAAGGCTTCGAGGCCGAAACCGATACGGCCGCGGATGCGGCAGCTGTCGGGTAGTTCCGCCACCGGACGGTAGAACGGGGCGTTTTGGCCTTCCACCGCGCTGAGGCTGTCCATCGGATAGAGGGCCAGCGTGCGCAAGACAGGGGCGGTATGGTCGGTCACCGTCCAACCTTTCAGACAGGGGTTGATGAGCGCGGCCGTGGCTTCGTCCGCGCCGCTGCGCCATTCGAAATGCAGGTGCGGGCCACCCGAAGCGCCGGTATTGCCCGAATGCGCGATGACCTGCCCCCGTTGCACCGGCATCGTCCAGTCGTCCACGATGATGTCGGCCTCCTGCCGCGTCTTGGGCATTTTAAGCCCGCGTGCGCGCAACAGGCGCGTGACCGCCGGATGAAAACGGGACAGATGCGCATAAACGCTGACATGTCCGTCGTTATGCCGCACGTACAGCACCTTGCCGTAGCCCGTGGCGGAAAGCCCGATGCGGTAGATTTCGCCGTCCTCCACGCTGCGCACGCGCAGACCCGTATGCTGATGCGTCCTAAAGTCAAGCCCGCCATGGTAATGCGTGCGCCTCAGTTCGGCGAAACTGCCGGCGATTTGCGGACGGATGAACAGCGGGTAGAGCAGGGTATCGGTCGTGGCGCGCGGGCCTTGGGGCGCGGCCTGCAATATGCCAGCCGACAACAGCAATGCACCGAGCGTATAACGTAACAAACGGGTTCTTTTCATAAGGCCTTATCGGTGTCCGTTCCGGCTCTTCTTGGACTTCTTGCGCAGTTGATCCAAGAAGGGCGAACGGTAATCGTTGGTTTTAAGGTAATTCACCACGTATTCCGCTTCCGTTTCGCGGCCGTCTTCGAGGCAGACTTGCAGGTAGGCGACCAGAAGCGGGCAGTCGTGTTCAAATGTCAAACGGGACAGCAAACTTGTGGCATCCGAGATATAAGTGCCCATGGCCTGTCGCGCGAAATACGCCTCAGCCGCCAGTTCCTGACGGATGAAGCCGAGGCTGTCGTGCGCCTGCAACAACGCTTGCGCCGTGTCCGACATCAGGCGGTAGGTGTGCAGATGCGTCCATTGGCGGCGCAACACCGCCAACGCGACCGTATCCGACAGGCAGGACTGGCCGTCCGTCCGATCGGCTTCGTACAAGGCATCCACGTCCGCCAGCAGGTAGGCCACCGAGTCCGCCCGCCCGAAAGTCAGTTGGCGGCGCGCTTCGCGGAGTTTATCTTCCCAATGGCGCCGCAGTTGACGGCACAACAGCTGTTTCCGCTGTTCCTCAAAGCCGTCGAGCAAACTGTAAAGCGGCGTCCGGCCGTCCGGTTCCGCCTTTTCGACCAGCACCAAAGCGCGCCGGTACAGGCTGTCGCTCTGCGTCATGTCGTTCTGCCAAAGCCGGTATTGCGCCTTGTTCAACAGCTGTTCGACGCACAGGCGTTCGGTTTCCGCCATCTCCGCCTTGAAATCGGCCGACGTGCGGACCGGATAGGCCCGGCGGATGGAGTCGCCCATCGCATAGGCTTCCTGCGCCGCGATGAACTGGCGGTTGGCCTTATAGAGCCGCGCCTGTTCCACATAGGCGTCCCATTGTTTTTGGGCATAGGCCAACGACCATTTCTGTTGTTGGATGGAGGCCGGTTCGGTGGGCGCTGGGGGCTCCGTTCGGGCGACGGTTTCCGTCGGGGCTTCGACGGGCGGGGTAGGCGGCGTCGGTTCCACCACCGCAGGACGCGTTTCCGGTTCGGGTTCGGTAGCTTCGGCTACGGCCACGAGGTCGGTCGCCACGGGGGCGGCGGGTTCAGGTTCTACAGCCGTCTGTACCGTCGTTTGCGGGGCGGGCGTCACGCTTTCTACCACCACATCGTCCAATTCCGCTTTCGCCAAACTCAGTTCGGCTGTCACATCGTAGATGTCCGTCGGCACGGGCGGCGGCACCGCCAACCCGGTACGCGCCGTAATCGTATCGACCATCGCGGCGTAATAGGCCCGCTCGTCCTCATCGGCATAACGCATGAAGCGGGTGTAATCGTTCAGGATACGGTCCAACAGCAACAGGCTGCGGTCCACACCACTCATATAGGACATATGGTGGCGGTAATAGTCGTGCGCCGACAAGGCTTGCCGTTGCGCCTGCTGGTACAGCCCGCGCTCGAAGGCTTTTTCGGCCACGGCATAATAGGAATTGAAAATACCTTGATAGGCCGTATAGAGCAGGTTGCGCTCGCGGTGCGGCAGATAGAACAGCGGAAATTCCGGCAACAGTTGGCGGCGCATATCCTCATACAGCGTAATCGCGTCTTGATAGAGCCCGTCGGCCATCAGGCCTTCGATGTGTTCCAACAGTTTGAGGTAGAGCGCGTCGCCCAAGGCCCGCACTTTGGGATGCCAGCCCAAGGGCGGCAACGTGGCGTTGGCGTAGGCGAGGCAGGCCGTCCAATCGCCCGTCAGCGTGGCCGTGCGCTGCAACTGCGTCCAATGGAACAGAACGGCGCGGACGAAAAAGCGGTTGTGCGTCAAGGCCTGTGCGATGGACTTGTCGGCCTGCGCCCAGTCGGGCGTCTTGGCGTTCAACGCCTGCAAGGCTTGCAGGTAATAGAGGCTGTCGATATACGACCGCCGGTAATCGACGGCCTGCCGCTTGGCGGCCAGCAAGTGCGCCAAATCGCTTGGAATGTCCGACCCCATCTGCAAGCGGTAATAGCGGTAGCAATCGCTTTCGAGTTCCGACAGCCGGCAGTCGGTCTGCGCCAACAGCGCCAGCGTCCGTATGTCGAGGCTGCGGACGCTTTCCATATAGCGTTCGTAGCGCGCTTGGGGCGTCAGCGAATCGAGGGGCTGCGCCGATGTCAGGCCGCAGAAGCCCAGGCATATCCATGCGGTCAGACGGATTCGGTTCAGGCGCATGGTTTCGGTTTTGAGGTTTTGACGGCCTCCGTCCTTTCGGCCGCCTGTTCGTAAGCGTGCAGGATGCGCGTGACGATGGGATGGCGCACGACGTCTTCGGCCGACAGTTCCACAAAGCCGATTTCAGGCACGTCCGACAGTATTTTAAGCGCGTGCAACAGGCCGGAGGGCTGTTTTTCGGGCAAGTCTATCTGCGAGGTGTCGCCCGTGATGACGAATTTGGCCGCACGGCCCATGCGCGTCAGAAACATTTTCATCTGCATGCGTGTGGCGTTCTGCGCCTCATCCAAAATGACGAAGGCCTTGTCCAGCGTGCGGCCGCGCATAAACGCCAAGGGCGCGATTTCGATAACGCCTTCCTCCATATAGCCCAACAGTTTCTGATAGGGCAGCATATCTTTGAGCGCGTCGAACAGCGGCTGCATATAGGGGTCGAGTTTCTCGCGCATATCGCCGGGCAGAAAGCCCAGGTTCTCGCCGGCTTCCACGGCCGGCCGCGTCAGGATGATGCGTTTGACCTCTTTGTTTTTCAGGGCGTTTACGGCCAAGGCCACAGCCGTATAGGTTTTGCCGCTCCCAGCCGGCCCCACGGCAAACACCATGTCTTTGGCGCCCACGGCCGCCGCCAGGGCGCGTTGTCCCGCGGTCAGCGCACGAACCTGCCGCCCGCCGCTGCCGGCCACGAGGATGGCGTCGGGGGCCACCGCCGTCGGCGCGGCCGCTTCTTCCGCCTCCTGTTCGAAAATACGTTCGATATCCTTTTCCGTCAGCCGGTTCATGCGGTCGTAATGCCACAGCACCAACTTCATTTTCTGTTCAAAATCGGCCAGATGCGCCGGGTCGCCCACGGCCTTGAGCAGATGCCCTCTGAGAATGACGCGCAGTTGCGGAAAATGCTTCCGTATGCTGTCTAATTTTTCTTCGGCCAAGCCAAAGAGTTCCTTGGGGTCGGCCGATTGAATTTCGATAAAAGTTTCGCTCATATGACAAAATTAACACAAATTTTGATAAATGCCCACCAAATGATTATTTTTGCAGAAAGAAGGAATTTCAGGATGGCGATTGTCACACTGCTCAGCGATTGGGGATTGACCGACCACTACGTGGCCGCCGTAAAGGGCCGTTTGTACTGCGAATGGCCGGACGTCCAAATCGTGGACATCTCGCATCAGATTCCGAAATACAAAAACGGCAACTACGTGGCCGCCTACGTGCTCAAACAGGCCTATCCGTATTTTCCGCCCGACACCGTGCACTGCATCTGCGTTGACGACATCGCGACGGCCAAACGGCCGCATATCGTGGTGTACGAGGGCGGTCAGTATTTCATCGGGGCCGACAACGGCCTCTTTCAACAACTATTTGACCACAAACCCGCGAAGGCTTGGCGCATCATGTTGCCGGCCGACAGCCATACGGCCACGTTTCCGGCGCTCAACCTGTTCCCGATGGTGGCCGTCCATATCGCGCAGGGCGGTGACCCGGCCGAAATCGGCGAACCTTACGACTGGCAGGGGCAGAATTTCAACGTGCGCACAAACATGGCCTATATCGACCCCGAATACGATGCAGACGGCCTGCAGGTGGGGGCCACAATCACGGGGGAAGTCATCTACATCGACAGTTACGGCAACGGCGTCACGAATATCGAGCGGTCAATGTTTGAAAAGGTCCGGGCCGAATTCCCGAATTTCGAAATCCGCTTGCGTTCCTACGACGCCCACCGGGGCAAACAGCCGCTCAACCGCATCAGCCGCACTTACGGCGAGGTGCCCGAAGCCGACCTCTGCGCGCTGTTCCTCGACAACCAACTGTTGGAAATATCGTTGAACCGCGCTTCGGCCGCGCAACTCGTCAACCTCAAGCTCAAAGCTTCCGTCACGATTCATTTCAAAGCCTAACGCCCTCAACGCAGCCTCATGTTCGCTATCGTCAAAAAAGAAATCCGCTCGTTTTTCGCCGGCGCTTCGGCCTACCTCATAGGAGCGGTGTTCCTCGTGCTCAACGGTTGCGTGCTGTTTGTCCTGCCAACGCCCTACAACCTGTTTGACAGCGGTTTCGCGGCCATGGACGGTTTCTTCGAATGGATGCCGCTCGTGTTCCTGTTCCTGATTCCCGCGCTCTGTATGCGCAGTTTCGCCGAAGAGAAGAAAGCCGGCACGCTCGAAAGCCTGCTCACGCGCCCCGTGTCGGAGGAGGCCATCGTGGGCGGCAAATGGCTGGCCGTAGGCATCCTGTTGCTGTTGTTCCTGTTGCCGGCCTTCCTTTATAGATACGCCATGGCGGAACTGGCCACGCCGCCGGGCAACATCGACCGCGCCGCGTTTTGGGGCGCTTTCGTCGGCGTGATGCTGCTGGGGGCGGTCTTCATCTCGATAGGGCTGTTCCTGTCCGCCTGCACGCGTAACCAAATGATGGCCTTCATCCTGTCGGCGGCCGCCTGCGCCGTATTCTACTGGGGTTTCGACGCGCTCTCGCGCCTGCCGCTGCTGGGCCGCATCGACCTGCAGACCGCCTCGCTGGGCCTGCGGCATCATTACCTGTCGCTGAGCCGCGGCGTGCTCGACATCCGCGACATCGCCTATTACGTCATCCTGTCGGCCATCTTCTTCGCCCTTACCGTTTGGCGCATCGCGCGGCAGAAACGCAGCCTCAAACGGCCGGCCATCCGGCTCCTGTGCGCCATCCTGCTGTTGGGCGTCACGGCCGCCGACTGGGGCGGTCGCTGGGACTTGACGGCCGACAAACGCTACACCTTGTTGCCGGTATCGAAAGACATCCTCAAACAGCACGAAACGCCCGTACTCGTCAAGGTCTATCTTACGGGCGATCTGCCGGCCGCGTTCAAGCGCATGGAAAAGAGCCTGCGCGAACTGCTCGACGAATTCCGCCGCTACCGGCCCGACCTGCGTTACCGTTTCATCGACATCTACGACACCGACGCCGGCAAGCGCGACGCGCTCATCCGCGAGCTCATGGAAAAGGGACTGCAACCCACCCAACTCGAAGTCAAGACGAAAGAGGGCATGAACCGGCGGCTGATTTTCCCGTGCGCGGAATTGACGATAGGCGACAAAATCCTTCCGCTCAACCTGTTGCAGCCCCAACTCGGCCAAGACGCCCAAAGCACGCTCAACCGCAGTGTCGAAAACTTGGAACTGCAACTCATTCAGGCCATCCGGCTTATGGAGGATCCGCCCGCACAGCGCGTGGCCTTCCTCGAAGGGCACGGCGAGTGGCCGTTCAGCCGCACGCTGTCGATAGGCAAGGCGCTGAGCCTGTTCTACCGCACCGAACGCTGGGCCTTCGGCGACACGACGCCGCTCGAAGCCTACGACCTGCTCGTTATGGCGCGTCCCACCGAGGCCTTTTCCGACAGCGAAAAATACCGCATCGACCAATACATCATGCAGGGCGGCAAGATGCTGTGGCTCATAGACCCCAGCAACGCCCGTCTGGACTCGTTGCGCCGCAAGGAGGAGGATTTGGCCTTGCTCTATCCGCTCAACTGGGAGGAAGTTTGGTTCCGCTACGGCTTCCGTCTGCGCAACGAGGTGGTTTTGGATTTGAACGCCTGTCCGTCGCCGGTCGTGACCGGTTATATGGGCAACCGGCCGCTCATCGAATTCATCCCCAACGTCTATCGCCCCGTGCTTATGCCAGCCGATTCGGCCATCGGGCGGCAGATGGAACCGCTGTGCGGCGAGTTCGCGGCCGGTATCGACACCATTGCCAACGCCTTGGTCAAACGGCCTTGGTTGCAGACCTCGGCCTATACGCGCCGCATCCCGTTGCCGCACGCCATCTCGGCCGACCTCATGCGGGAGCAGTTGGAGCCGGAGCAGTTTACGGGCGGCGTGCAGACCATAGGCTGGTGGATAGAGGGCGTATTTGAGTCGGCCTTCAAGGCGCGGCGCCCCGAGACGGCTGACGCAGCCGCGTTCCGGGCGCAGAGCGAGCCCACGGCCATAGTCGTTATCGGCGACGGCAACCTGATTCGCAACGACTTCGACGCACGGAGCGGGGAGGCTTATCCGGCCGGCTTCGACGCCTATGCGGGCCGTCTGTACGGCAACCAGGACTTTTTGATACGCACCGTGCATCTACTCTGCGGCCATCCCGAATGGATACCGCTCCGGGAACGGCAAATCGCGTGGCGGTTGTTGGACGCCCCCCGCGTGGAGGCGACGCGCCACCGCTGGACGCTGCTCATGATAGGCCTGCCGTTATGTCTGCTCGCCGCACTGGGATTCGGCCTCGGTTACATGCGAAACAAACGCTTTAAGTAACCATGTCTAAAAAATTGACGAACAATATATTGATTATAGGCGGCGCAGTGGTGTTTATCGCGGTGGCCGCGTTGTTTTACTTCCGCTGGCAGGGGCGGCAGCGCACGCCCGAACTGACGGTGCCGACGGCCGACATCGCCGAGCTCCGCTTCCGCGTCAACGATACCGTTTTCAAATTATACCGTCAGGACGAGGTCTGGATGCTGCGCCATCCGGCCTATGCCGTTCCCGTGGTGGCCGATGAGACGGCCGTGGAGACGCTTTTGGACCACCTCCGCCACTGGGAGGTGCGGGGCATCCTGACGGCCCAAGCCTTGGATTCCGTCGCGGCCGCTTCGGACGGGGTGTCCGGCCGCCTGCACATCTACACGCAGGGGCGTTGGGGCGGCTTGCGGCCCGTGTGGCGGGGCCGTTGGCTGAAGGCCGGCCACAGGCTGTATCTTAAAGACGGACACCGGCTTTACAGCCGCCTCTACGACCCGCGGCAGGCGGACGAGGGCGGGGAAGCCGCGCTGGCGGCCGACTTTACGGCCAGTGCCCGGCACTGGCACAACCGCTGGATATGCCACTACTATTATTACGACATCGCGCGGGCCGAATGGCAGGGGGCCGATGGCCGCCGTCTCGTTTATACGGCATCCGCCCCGCAGATGCAACCCGCTCAGAATCAGTCGGCCGCCTTGTCGGCTTTCCGCGGCGTGTATTTCGACCGCTATGCCGAAGCCGCCGACAGCGCCCTGCTGACGGACGCGCTGAGCCGCCCGGCCGCCGCCGTCTTTTCGGTGGTCTCCACCGCCGGCCACCGCACGCAGCTCCAAGCCTACACGCTCTATGACACCACCGGCCGGGCCGACTGGTTCCGCCTCTGCGGCATTCTGGAAAAGCAGCCCGCCGATGGGGGCACGCCTCAGGCGGCGGCCTCCCGCGACACGGTCTTTCTGTCTTACCAACTGCTCGACCGCCTGCAGGGGGCCCTGAGCACGATAGGCGAATAAGCCCCTTCGGGTGTTAATAAATTATGCCGGCGGCCATTTGTAAAAACGTCAAAATAAAGTATATTTGCAGACGGCTAAGGCTTATGGCCAAGCCCGATAGATTACACACCGAAAACCTTATATTATGAGATTCATCGTCAACAGCCAGGTCCTGCTCAAGCATCTGCAGGCCGTGGGCGGCGTCATTTCCACGAACACGTCCATGCCTATCCTGGAAAACTATCTGTTCGACCTGCGCGGTTCGGAACTGTCCATTATCGGTTCCAACGCCGAGACCACGATTATGGTCACGCTCGAAGTGGAGTCGAACGAGGAGGGCCGTGTGGCCATTCCGTCCAAGATGCTGCAGGACATCGTCAAGACGTTCCCCGATATGCCGATGGTGTTCCAAATCGACAACGACACGTTCGGCGTCGAAATTTCGGTGGGCGAGGACGGCAACTATAAGCTGGCGGGCGAAGACCCGGCCGCCTATACCGAAATTCCGGTCATGGAAGGGGAGTCGGGCAAGACCGAACTGCCGGCCGACCTGCTTTCGAGCGCGATTTCCAAAACCGTCTTCGCGACGGGCAACGACGCGCTGCGCATGGTCATGTCGGGCGTCTATTTCGAACTCTCGCCCGAGAATCTGACGTTTGTGGCCACCGACGCCCACAAGCTCGTGCGCTACCGCCGCACCGACGCCCGCGCCGAGGCCAGCGGCCATTTCATCGTGCCCAAGCGGGCCTTGCTGCAACTCAAGAACGTGCTTTCGCTGCGCAAGGAGAACGTGCCCGTCACGATGGCCTACAACGACCGTAACGTGTTCTTCTCGTTCGAGAAGGTTCAGATTGTATGCCGCCTTATCGACGGCAAATACCCCAACTACGACGCGGTGATTCCGAAAGACAACCCGCACCGCCTGACGATTGACCGCGCGGCCTTCCTGACGGCCCTGCGCCGTATCGCGATTTTCGCCGAGCAGTCGGTGCCCCAGGCCCGCCTCAAAATCAGCGGCAAGGAGCTGTTGCTTTCGGCCGAAGACGTGGCCAAGTCGAACGCGGCCAAGGAGAAACTCGCGTGCCAGTACGAGGGCGAACCGATTGAAATCGGCTTCAACGCCAAGTTCCTCATCGAGATGCTGAACAACATCGAAACCGAGGAAGTCTGCCTGGCCATGTCGCATCCGAGCCGCGCCGGCATCCTGTTGCCGGTCAACAACGCCGACGAAGCCGAAGACATCCTGATGCTCGTCATGCCGGTGGCCCTGTAAGCCGCCGCGCCGCGACCGAATTGTAAAGAAATAACTTAAATACATTGTAATATGGCTAAAATCAAAGGAGAAATCGTTGTAGACCGGGAACGCTGCAAAGGTTGCGAAGTCTGCACGACCGCTTGCCCGACCAACACGATCGGCATGTCTAAAGAAGTGAACGGCAAAGGCTACCACTTTGCCATGATGATCAGCGACACCTGCATCGGTTGCGCGTCCTGCGCGATGATTTGCCCGGACGGCGTCATCACCGTTTACAAGGCCAAAATCGAAGAATAAGGCCGAGGAGATAGACTGAATTAAAAAACAACAAAAGCATAAAGTAATGGAAGAATTACGTTTAATGAAAGGGAACGAAGCCATCGCCGAGGCCGCTATCCGCGCCGGTTGCGACGGTTATTTCGGTTATCCCATCACGCCCCAGTCCGAGGTGATGGAATACTTGATGAAGGAACGTCCCGAAAATCGTACCGGCATGGTGGTGCTGCAAGCCGAAAGCGAGTTGGCCGCCATCAATATGGTTTACGGCGGCGCCTGCTGCGGCAAGCGGGTCATGACCTCTTCGTCCAGCCCCGGCTTCAGCTTGAAACAGGAAGGTATCTCCTATATGGCGGGTGCTGAATTGCCCTGCCTTATCCTGAACGTCGTTCGCGGCGGTCCAGGTTTGGGTACGATTCAGCCGGCTCAGTCCGACTATTTCCAATCCACGAAGGGTGGCGGTCACGGTGACTACCGTCTTATCGTTCTCGCGCCGTCGTCCGTACAGGAAATGGCCGATTTCGTGGCGCTGGCCTTCGACTTGGCGTTCAAATACCGGATGCCGTCGCTGATTCTTTCGGACGGCGTCATCGGCCAGATGATGGAAAAGGTCGTGCTGCCGGAACAGCGTCCGCGCTTTACGGAAGCCGAAATCCGCAAGAACACGCCTTGGGCCACGGTGGGTAAGACGCCCGACCGCGAGCACAACATCATCACGTCCTTGGATATGGATGCGGCCAGTCAGGAAAGACACGTACTGCACCTGCAGGAAAAATACAACGCCGTGGAGGAAAACGAAGTCCGCTTCGAGGAAATCCAATGCGATGACGCCGAATACATCTTCGTCGCCTACGGTTCCTGCGCCCGTATCTGCCAGAAGGCCGTGGATTTGGCCCGTGCCAAAGGCATCAAGGTGGGTCTGTTGCGTCCCATCACGCTCTTCCCGTTCCCGAAAAAGGAAATCGCCCGTCTGGCCGAACGCGCCAAAGGCTTCCTGTCGGTGGAAATGAGCTTGGGTCAGATGGTGGAAGACGTTCGCCTGGCCGTCAACGGCAAGACGAAAGTGGAATTCTACGGCCGCGTGGGCGGTATCATCCCCAACCCGGATGAAGTAGTTAAAGCATTAGAAACTAAATTATTATAGGAGGTTGTATGGCATCAAACATTTGCACACCCGAGAATCTGGTTTACAAGAAAACCTCTCTCATGACCGATAATGTCCTGCACTACTGTCCCGGTTGCGGTCACGGTACCATACACCGCACGTTGATGGAGGCTGTGGACGAAATGGGTCTTCAGGAAAAGACCGTCGGCATCGCGCCGGTCGGTTGCTCGGTCTTCGCTTATAATTATATGAACGTGGATATGCAGGAAGCGGCCCACGGACGTGCGCCCGCGCTGGCCACGGCCGTAAAGCGCCTCATGCCCGAAAAGTTCGTCTTCACCTATCAGGGCGACGGCGACTTGGCGGCCATCGGTACGGCTGAAACGGTACACGCCTGCAACCGTGGCGAAAACATCCTGATGATTTTCGTCAACAACGCGATTTACGGTATGACGGGCGGTCAGATGGCGCCTACGACGCTGGAAGACATGAAAACCGCCACGAGCCCCTATGGCCGTGACGTCCACAAAGTGGGCTGGCCGTTGCGCATCACCGAAATGATCGCGCAGCTGAACGGGGTCCGCAACGTATCGCGTCACTCGGTACACACGGCCGCGGCCGTCCGCACGCTCAAGAAAGCGATTAAGAAAGGTATCGAAGACCAGATGGCCAACAAGGGCGGTCTGACGTTTATCGAAGTGATGTCGAACTGCAACTCCGGATGGAAGATGAAACCGGTTGACGCCAACAAATGGATGGTGGAAAACGTGTTCGAATACTTCAAGCCGGGCGACATCAAGGTGGACGGACAGCTCGTCAGATAAGGGATTATTCACGCTAAAATCACAAAACAATGACAGAAGAAATTATTATAGCAGGATTCGGTGGGCAAGGGGTATTGTCGATGGGCAAAATCTTGGCCTACTCGGGCGTGATGGAAAACAAGGAAGTGAGCTGGATGCCTTCCTATGGTCCCGAAATGCGCGGCGGTACCGCCAACGTATCGGTCATCATCAGCGACGAACGCATTTCGTCGCCCGTCATCAACGCTTTCGATACGGCCATCGTGCTCAACCAGCAGTCGATGGACAAATTCGAAAACGCGGTTAAACCCGGCGGTTGCCTGATATACGACCCCAACGGCATCACGCGTCATCCGGAACGTAAGGACATCAAGGTCTATACGATTGCGGCCAACGACGCGGCCAACGAAATGGGCTTGAACAAGGTGTTCAACATGATCGTATTGGGCGGCTTCCTGAAAGTGAAACCGTTGTTGCAACCCGAATTCATCCACAAGGGTTTGGAAAAATCCTTGCCGCCTCGTCACCACAACTTGATTCCGGAAAACGAGAAGGCGATAGAACTGGGCAAGACTTTAATTAAAGAAGTGCGCTAGTTCGTCCTTACCCTAAGGCGAGAGCGGTTCCGTTACGGCGGGGCCGCTCTTTTTATTTTCCTTTATATCACATTATCACCAAATTTTTTACTACCTTTGCAGACCCTTACGGCCCGACCGTAACCCTGTTTGGAATATTAAACAACAATAAATCATGGTAATCAATAAATTAGATCAGATGTTCGAGCTCTTGCGGAGCAAGGACAAAAAGCGTTTGGTAGCGGCTTACGCCAATGACTCCCACACGATTGGCGCCGTAAGCAAAGCGGTGGACCTCGGCATTGTTGAAGCCACGCTCGTAGGCGACGAAGCCACGATTGCGAAGGTTTGCGCCGAAGAAAAAATCGACATCAAGAAATTCAAGATCGTTCAGGAAGCCGATGAGAACAAGGCGGCCCAGCTGGCGGTCAAACTGATTAACGACGGCGAAGGCAATCTGTTGATGAAGGGCCTCGTGAGCACCGACAAATATATGCGTGCCATCCTGAACAAGGAAAAAGGCCTGATGCCCGGCCCCAAAGCCATGTTGACCCACGTGGCGGTCATGCAAAACCCGTTCTACCACAAACTGTTGGTGGTAAGCGATATGGCCATCATTCCGGCGCCGGATTTGAACCAGAAGGTGGCGATTGCGAACTACCTGATTTCGACGGCCAAGATGATCGGCATCGAAAAACCGAAGGTAGCGGTTATCGCGGCCACCGAACAGATGTCGGCCGGTATGCAGGCCTGCGTGGACGCCGCCTTGATTTCCAAGATGGCCGAAAGAGGCCAGATCAAGGGCGCGTTCGTGGACGGCCCGTTGGCTTTGGACGTAGCCATCGACAAGGAAGCTTGCGAGATTAAGAAAATCGGTGGTCAGGTGGGCGGCGATGCCGACTGTCTGCTGTTCCCGAACATCGAATCGGGCAACGTGTTCTACAAGATGCACACGAAATTCTGCAAGGGCGACTTGGGCGCGATGGTGGTCGGCGCCAAAGTACCGTGCATCCTTTCGTCGCGTGGCGACAGCGAAAAGGTAAAACTTTACTCGATTGCGCTCGCGGCTTTGTGCGCGAAATAATTTGCAGTTTAAAAAAAATTATGTTACCTTTGCGCTCCCAAACGGGAATTGTAAACGTAATATAGGATACTAAAACAGACACAGGTAGTTATGTACTTAACGGCTGAACAGAAACAGGAAATTTTCAAGAAACACGGCGGCGCCGCCACGAATACCGGTAGCGTAGAAGGTCAGATCGCGTTGTTTACGGAACGGATTCTTCACTTGACCCAACACGTGAAAGCGCACCACAACGACAAATTCACGAACCGCGCGTTGGTTAATTTGGTCGGTAAACGTAAGAAGTTGCTCGAATACCTCAAGGAGAAAGACATCGAACGTTACAGAAATATCCTGAAGGAACTCGGTTTGCGTAAGTAAACCCGCGTGCTGTAGAATAGGGAAAAAGGCAATTATTGTTTAATTGCCTTTTTTTCTATTTTTAGTCCTCCCGTTTTCCATAACCGCCGGGCGGAGCGGACGGGCAGGGCGGATGACCTTGACGATAAAGCAAGTAAGACAAGATAGTAGTTAAATTAGTTGTTATGTTAGGAATTCAAAAAAAATTCAATCTCCCGGACGGTCGGGAGGTGATGATCGAAACCGGCAAACTGGCCAAGCAAGCCGACGGTTCGGTCGTAGTCAAATGCGGTAACACGATGATTTTGGCCACGGTCTGCAGCAAGGCGGAAGCCGGCGAGAACGTGGACTTCATGCCGCTGACCGTCGATTATCAGGAAAAATATGCGGCCGTGGGCCGTTTCCCGGGCGGTTTCTTCAAACGGGAAGCACGTCTGTCGGAATACGAAATATTGATTTCCCGTTTGATTGACCGCGCGTTGCGGCCGTTGTTCCCCGACAACTACCACGCCGAAACGCAGGTGTTGGTGACGTTGATTTCGGGTGACCGCGACACGCAGCCCGACGCCTTCGCCGCTTTGGCCGCTTCGGCCGCCCTGTCGGTATCGGACATCCCGTTCCACGGCCCGATTTCGGAAGTACGCGTGGCGCGGATTGACGGCAAGTTCGTCATCAACCCCTCGACGACCGATTTGGAACGCGCCGACCTCGAACTCATGGTAGGTGCCACGATTGACGACATCTCGATGGTGGAAGGCGAGATGAAGGAGGTTTCGGAAGAAGTCATGATCGAAGCCTTGAAGACGGCGCACGAAGCCATCAAGGTACAGTGTCAGGTTCAGATGGAACTGGCCAAGGAAGTGGGCAAGGCCAAACGTGAATACAACCACGAGACGAACGACGACGACCTGCGCCGTTTGGTAGAGGAAAAGACGTATCAGAAATGCTACGACGCCGCCCGCGAATGCGTGGCCGACAAGAAGCTCCGCGGTCAGAAAATCGACCAGATCAAGGCCGATTTCATTGCCGAGAACTTTACGCCCGAAACGCTGGAAGGCAAGGAATTCATGATTGCCCGCTATTTCCACGACGTACACCGCAAGGCGGTCCGCGATATGATTCTCAAGGAAAGAATCCGTTTGGACGGCCGCGGTCTGGAAGACATCCGTCCGATTTGGTGCGAGGCCGACTATCTGCCCTCCGCCCACGGTTCGGCCATCTTCACGCGCGGTGAAACGCAGTCGCTCTCAACCGTAACCTTGGGTTCCAAACTCGACGAACAGACGATTGACGGCGCGATTATCGAAGGCAAGAACAGCTTTTTGCTGCACTATAACTTCCCGTCTTTCGCCACGGGTGAAGTAAAACCGCAGCGCGGCACGAGCCGCCGCGAAACGGGTCACGGCAACCTGGCCATGCGGGCGTTGAAACAGGTGCTCCCGAAGGGCGCCGACAATCCCTACACGATCCGCGTCGTTTCCGATATTTTGGAATCGAACGGTTCGTCTTCGATGGCGACGGTCTGCGCGGGTTGCTTGGCGTTGATGGACGCCGGTGTCAAAATCAGCAAACCGGTTTCCGGCATCGCGATGGGTTTGATTACCGACCCCGAAACCGGCAACTACGCCGTATTGTCCGACATTCTCGGTGACGAAGACCACTTGGGCGATATGGACTTTAAGGTATGCGGTACGCGCGACGGCATCACGGCCTGTCAGATGGATATCAAAATCGACGGGCTTTCCTACGATATCTTGGCCAAGGCTTTGATGCAGGCCAAGCAGGGCCGTGCGCACATTTTGGGCAAGATGCTCGAAGTGTTGCCCGAACCGCGCGCCGACTACAAACCGCACGCGCCGCGTATCGTACAGATTACGATTCCGCGCGAATTCATCGGTGCCGTCATCGGCACGGGCGGCAAGGTCATCCAAGAATTGCAGCGTGAAACCAACACGCAGATTTCGATTGAGGAAGTGGGCGAAATCGGGGTTATCGACATCGCCGGCAACAACAAGGAGGGCATGGATGCGGCTTTGGAACGCATCAAGGCCATTACGGCCGTTCCCGAAGTGGGCGAGATTTACCACGGTACGGTCCGCAACATCCAGCCGTTCGGCGCGTTCATCGAAATCCTGCCAGGCAAGGACGGCTTGCTGCACATCTCCGAAATGAGTTGGAAACGCTTGGAGAAAGTGGAAGACATGCTCAAGGAAGGCGATGAAATCGACGTGAAGCTCATTGACGTTGACCCGAAGACGGGCAAACTCAAACTGTCGCACAAGGTGCTGACGCCCAAGCCGGAAGGTTACAAGGAACCGGAACCGCGCGAACGTCGTCCGCGGGAAGACCGTGGCGAACGCCGCGAGAGAGGCGAACGTCGGGAACGCGAAGTGCCCACGTTGTCCGCGCCCAAGCTGCGCAGTCAGATGAACGACGCGCCGGCGCAACCGGAACAACCCGCCGCACCCGCCAACCCGGGCGACGACCTCTTGTTCTAACGGACGGCCACGTCATAACGAAAAAGCCGGACCCTGCGGGGTTCGGCTTTTTTATTTGTCATCGGCGGCGCTTCCGCCCCGGCCTAAACCAACCGGCTTTTCAATAGCGACAGGGCTTCAAGGGCGGCTTCCCGGATAATTTCGGCGCGCGAATGGCCGCTGTCGAAGCGATGGCAACGGCTTTCGCAAAGGCCGTCCGGCCCCGCCACCGCCATCCATACCATGCCCACGGGCTTTTCGGGCGAACCACCGCCCGGCCCGGCCACGCCGGACGTGGCCACGGCATAGTCGCTGCCCAAACGGCGGCACGCGCCCACGGCCATGGCTTCCACCACGGCGCGGCTGACGGCGCCCTCGCGCGCCAGCACGTCGGCCTGTACGTCAAGCATGCCCACCTTGACGCTATTGGCATACGACACGACCCCGCCGAGGAAATAGGCCGAACTGCCGGCCACGCCCGTGATGCAATGGGCGATATAGCCGCCCGTACAGCTTTCGGCCGTAGCCAACGTGGCGTGCCGGTCGTTCAACAGCCGCCCGATTTCGGTGGCCAGTGCATGATGCAGATTTTCTTCCATACTGCAATATTACGAAAATAATCAACACGGCGCCTCATCGGCCGACCGCTGTTTCTGATGGCGGAGATGAACGGCCATGTAGTCGCCGCGCAACAGGCGTATGGCGCAGGCATGACGGCTCATGACGGTGGACAGCGGCGTGCGCAGGCGGGTGGCGATTTGGCGGTAGGTAAGCCGCTCGATATAGCGCATCTGCAACAAGGCCCGCTGCGGGGGCGAGAGCGGCAAATCGGCGAAACGGGTCTGCAACAGCCGCCGCGCATAGGCCGTCTTGAGGGCATGGCGTTCCGGCAGCGGCGACAGTGCCGTCGGGGCGGCTGCGGCGGCCGCCGGCGACTCCCAACCCAAGGCCTCCCGTATCTTGTCCGGGTAGAGCGTCTGATGCCGGCGGCAGCTCTCCTGACGGCGGACGTAATCGATGAGCCGCGAGTAGGCCATACAGAACAGCCAGTTCTTGAGCGACTTGCTTTCGTCAAAGCGGTCTTGTTCATAGAGTTCGGCCGCCTGTACGAGACAGTCGTGCGCCAGGTCGTCGGCCGCCGCGCTGTCGTGCAGATGCGACATCAAATACGCTTTAAGGTCTTGGGTATAAGCGCCAACCTGTTCCATAAATGCTTTTTTTTCCATCTGTTTTGAATTTTGAACGTATTATAAGTGAGGGAAGACGATGCTTCGGTGACCGCCTTTCCGAATCACATTGCAAAACTAAACCGCCGACCGACGGCAAACAATTGAAAATTCTTAAAAAAGTTCAGAAAATGAAGCTAAGACGCATTTTGACGACGCTCGGCCTCTTGGCGGGGCTGTGTGCCGGATGGATGGAAACGCGGGCTCAGACGGCCTCTGACGCGGTGGAAACGGGCTACCGCATCGCGTTCTACAACGTAGAGAACCTGTTTTATCCAACGCGCGACACCAACATTTTGGACGAGGACTATACGCCGGGCGGCAGCCGCCATTGGGGATGGGCCAAGTTTGAAACCAAATGCCACCGTATTTTCAAGGTCATCGCGGCCTTGGACGCCGAGAGCCCCTTGCTCTGCATCGGCCTGGCCGAAGTGGAGAACGAGCGCGCCTTGCAACAGCTCTGCTACGGCACGCCCTTGCGCTACGACCAGTACCGTTTCGTGCATTTCAACTCGCCGGACCGCCGCGGCATAGACGTGGCCTTGCTCTACCGCGCCGACCGGTTGGAAATCCTGCGGGCGCGGCCCTTGGCCGTGGGGCAGGACAGCGGCCAAGTCCGTTTCCAGACCCGCGACATCCTGTCGGTACAGGCGCGCGTGCGGGCCACCGGCGACACGCTCCATCTGTTTGTCGTGCATTTCCCGTCCAAATTCGGGGGCGCGCTGGCGACGGACGCGCGCCGACGGCAGGCCGGGGGCACGTTGCGCCGCGCGATGGACAGCATCCGCGCCGCTTGTCCGCAGGCCAAACTGCTGGCGATGGGCGACTTCAACGCCACGGCCGCCGAAGCGGCGCTGAAAGAAAGCATCGGTTACGTCGGCGCGCGGGCCGCGGCCGCCACCGACACGGCGCCTTACGTCAACCTGATGGCCGACTTTCCGCCCGAGGTCGGCAGTCACAAATACCGGGAGACTTGGAGTTTGATAGACCATATCGTCATAGGCAGGGCGCTGTGGCCGTGCTGCCGGGCGGCGGCCATCTTCGACCGGGATTTCCTGTTGACGGAAGACAAGACGTATTTTGGCCGAAAGCCGTTCAGAACCTATGTGGGGCCGGCCTATCAAGGGGGCTACAGCGACCACCTGCCCGTGTATGTCGATTTCCGCTGCGGCGGCCGCTAATCGTCCCACTCGATGACGACCGGCACCGGCGTGGCGGGCGTCGTGTCGCGCTTGGCGGGGGCGGGTTTCTTACGGCGGGCCGGTTTGGCGGAATCCGGCGAGGCGGCGGGTGGGGCGGAGGGCGTGCCCACGGCATCGTCCTCAAATTCGATGACGAAGTCGTTGCGCTGCTTAACGGGCGGCATCGGCGCCGGCTTGCGTTCGTCGGTGGTGCGGCCGCCGTAGCGTTGTTTCTCGGCCGCGAAAACGGCCTTGATTTGCTCGCGTTCCCGCGCGAACTTCTCCTGGCGGTGTTCGCGCGCCGTTTCCATATCGTAGCGGATAACGGGGTCGGCCATGGAACCCGTGATGCGAATAGGCAGGCGCAGGCGTTCGGCGTCGGCATCGGACACCACCAAGCCCAATTCCTTTTCCACCGCCCGCTGCTTGCGGCGACGGCTCAGGAAATCGGACAGCTCGATGTCGATGCGGTAGTCCACCGTATTGTCGAAACGATGGATGCCGCTGAAATCCAAATTCAGCAAAGAGGATTCTATCGACATACGCGGAATGATGACCTCGCCCTTGGCGATGTCGATGTGGTTGCGCAGGTCGGCGAAACGGATATGCGCCAAATCGGCCTCGCCCGTAAATTTGGAGAGTTTCTGCAAGGCCGCCACCTGATACAGCGAGCCGTCGCGCAGGTGCAAATCCGAACTGAACACGAGCTTATAGGCGTCGAACACGCGTTGCGGACTCCAAGCCGCCCGCATCTGGAAATCCATATCCAGCACGCCCTTGATCTGTTCCGAACCGATTTGCTTTTGGTCGAAGTTGTTGAACGCCTCGAAGACGCGGTCCACCTGCACGGAGTCCAAATGACCGGCCATCGAAAGGCTGAGGCTGTCCGCCGGGCCGAAATCCAGCCGCACGTCGCCCGAGAGGCGGCCGCCGTAGGCCTCGAACGAAAGGTCGTCCAACTGCAGGCCGTCGGGCGTGTAATAGACGCGGGCACGCAGGTTCTCGAACGGCCCGTGCGCGTCGTAGATGAAGCCGGCCTGCAACGCGAACGTCAGATGCAGGTGGTCGGTCAACTTTTTCTGCCATACCGAAGCGGATTTAGATTCGGTGGCCTTGGCCGGCGTCTGCGGCACCGCTTCCGTCTTGCCCGCCATCAGATAGGCCCAGTCTTCCAGCACCACGGCATCGGCCGCCACCTCCGCACTCACATAGAGGTTTTCGGTCGGCGACAACCAATAGGGCAAGAGGTTCTCTATATGAATCCGCGTTTTCAGTACTTGTTTATTTACTTTAAGTAAACAAGGCGAAAGCGTTAAGGCACTGGATGAAAACAGAATGTTGGCACTGTCCGCCGCCACGGTAAACGAATAGCTTTGCGGCATGGCCAGCGAGAAATCGGACAGGCGCAGACGCGCCTCGCAATCGGCCTTGGCAATCTCGGCATCGGTCCAACGGTGGAGGTCGAAAGAGGAAAACGTATTGCGGTAACGGATTTCCAAATCCGCCAGCCCCGACACCGTTACGTTGGCATCCTGACCGGCGAACCGGCTGAACTCGGCCACGTCGCCCGTCACGCGGCCCGCGAAATCAATCGTCGGCTGTTCGAAGTTGCGGATGTCCACGCGCCCCGAAATCAGGCCTTTGCCCATTTGGGCCGTCAACGATTCCACGTGCAGCTGCGATGTCCGCGCCGCGTGCGCCGAGCCGTTGGTATAGAAACCCGCCGCCTGTATCTTGTCGAAACTCAAACCGCTGGCCTTGTGGCGGATCTGTCCGTTGCGCCATTCGTAGTCGAGCCGCAGGCCCAAATCGTGGTATTTGTAGCAGCCGTTCACGCGGACGGTAAGCCCAAGACGGCCTTTCAGGTCGTAGGCATCCAGCCAGTCGGGCAACTGTTCCGCCGGCAGATAGGGGAGCAGGGCGGTCATATCCAGCTGCTTGCCCTCCACGCGCAAATCCATCGTATTGTTGCGCAGCGTATCCGGGTCGTAGGCCATTTGGCCCGACAGCGCGATATGGAGGCTCTCCACGCTGATGTCGCTCTTGGTCAACGTAAACAACTGTTGCGCCGCATCATGCGTCAGCGCCATGTTCAGCTTGCCCTGACGGTCGCGCAGCCAAACCCGCTCGCCGGCCGTCAATTTTTGCAGATGGTAACTGCCTTTGACGTTGAATTCCTGCCGGTGGCCGTTGAAAACGCCCGACGCCTGGATATGGCGGCAGAGAAACTGCACATCCAGATGCGTGCCCACATCCTGATAGCGCACCAACGTGTTTTTGGACACGATTTTACGCAATTTGAAACGGATGGCCTTGGCCTCCGGGTTGTATCGCCAAATGATGTAGTTGTCGCTCAGGTCGGCATAGCGTTTGAGATTGAACTCGCCGCCCGCCACTTCGATTTCCTCCACTTCGAAGTCGCCCTTGAGCATAGACACCAAGTTGAAATGCAGAAAGATGCGTTCGGCCATAAACAGGGGTTCGGGGTCTTCCTTTTGGCGCCCCATGCCCTGTACGCGCCGGAATTCGACCGATACGGACGGAAACGTGCTCAGCAACCCCACGTCCACTTTCTCCACGCTTACGGGCGCCACCAGCACCTGATTCAGCTCGTTGAGCACGACCTGCCGGATGGCGTCCTTGTGAAAATGGAAATAGGCGGCCAATCCACCCACCGCCAACAGGAACAGCCCCAACGGCACGCCGAGGCTCCACGCCAACGTCTTCCAAATACGACGCATCTGTCTGAACTGTTTATTTCGAGGGTTACTTGTTCATTTGCAGGAAACGCACCTCCGCTTCCGTCAAAAAACGCCATTCCCCGCGCGCGAGGTTCTTTTTGGTCAGTTCGGCGAACAGCACGCGGTCGAGCTTGCAGACCTTATAGCCGAGATGTTCGAAGATACGGCGCACGATGCGGTTGCGGCCCGAATGAATCTGCACGCCCACTTCCTTGCGGTGGGAGTCTTCCACATATTCCGCGTCATCGACCTCCACCGGCCCGTCTTCCAGCGTCAGCCCTTGGAGCAAGGCTTCCATATCGGCCTTGGCGAAGGGACGGTCCAAGCCCACATGGTAAATCTTGCGGGCGCCGTGCGAGGGATGTGTCAGCTTCTTGGCCATGTCGCCGTCGTTCGTGAACAGCAGAACGCCCGTCGTGTTGCGGTCGAGCCGCCCCACCGGGTAGATGCGTTCGGGGCAGGCGTCGCCGATGAGTTCCATGACCGTATGCCGTTGCTGCGGGTCGTCGAGCGTCGTGATGTAGCCCTTGGGTTTGTTCATGAGCAGATAGACCTTTTTCTCGGCCTTGAGCTTTTCGCCGCCCACCACCACTTTGTCTTCCGGCTTGACGAGCGTGCCCAGCACCGTGCAAATCTGTCCGTTGACCGTAACGGCTCCCGTGGCGATGAGTTCGTCGGCCTCGCGGCGCGAGCAGACGCCGGAGAGCGCGATATAACGGTTGAGGCGGATGGCGCCGGATTTCTTGGCGGCGCTGCGCTCCGGCGTGTCGGCCTTGCGGACGGGCGCCTGAGCGCGGGTGGCCGGTTGACGGCGGCGGGGCGCGGCGTCCTCGTAAGGACGTTCGGGGCGTTCGGCACGTCCCCGACGCGGGCTCGCCTCATCGTAAGGGCGGGAAGTGCGGCGCGCCGGCCTTTCCGAACGTTCGAAGCGGGCGGGACGGGCAGGGCGTTCCTCCCGATTGGGCCGCTCGAAGCGACTATTGGAACGCGCAGGGCGCTCGCTGCGGCGGGTATCGTGGTCGGGCCGCGCCGCGCGTGGCGAACGGGCAGGGCGGGACGGACGGCGTTCCGTCCGGTCTTCGTCATCGGTATGGAACGAAGGGCGTGCCGTGCGCGGGGCACGGGATTGGGAACGGGCGCCGCCCTTCGGACGGTCTTCGCGGACAGCGGCGCGGGGGGATTTGGGCGTATAGGCCATGGTCGTTGTATTTTATGTCAATCTTACAAAGATAGTGCAAATTGAGCGCAAATATCAAACTTGTCTGAATATTTGCCGAAATGCAGCCTATCTTGGAAGCGTTAGCGACAAAGATAGGGAAAAAATTCCGTAATCTTGCTCTTGCGGTAAACCGCCGTGATTTTATACCCAACACTTGCCTTTAAGCGCAAAATACAATAACTTTGTTGTTAATGGAATTCATGCAAGATTAGATGCAAATGAGCGATATAGTCAAAATAGAGGATGTTAAAAGGTCAATACTGCCCTTACGGGGGCAGGAGGTTATACCTGATTTCTTAGTTGCACAACTGTATGGCGTTCAAACTAAGGAAATCAATCAGGCCGTCAAAAACAATCCGGAAAAATTCCCGGAAGGGTTCATCCTTGAATACTCCAAGGAGGAAAAGACTGAACTGGTCAAAAATTTTGACCAGTTCAATCTCAAACACTCTTCGGCATCGATAAAAGCGTTTACAGAGAAAGGCCTATATATGTTGGCAACCATATTGAAAAGCCCTGTAGCGACACAGACTACCATATCTATAGTGAGATGATATTTAGCCGCAAAGCCTTTTTCCATGTGGTCGCCATTCTGACCGTTGGCGTATGGGGGACAACGTTCATCGCCACCAAGGTATTGTTGTTCAACGGCCTCAATCCCGCCTCCATTTTCTTCTACCGCTTTCTGCTGGCGTATATCCTCATGCTGTGGGTGGCCCGCAAGGAGAAACGCTGGGCCGACAACTGGCGGGACGAACTCAAGGCCGTGGGGCTCGGCTTGGGCGGCGGCTCGCTCTACTTCCTGACCGAAAACACCGCGCTCTATCATACGCTCTCCACGCAGGTGGCGTTTATCCTCTGCACCGCGCCGCTGTTCACGGCCATCCTCATCGGGCTGTTTTCCGGCACGCTTAAAAAGACGTTCAAGCCGGCCTTCGTCCTCGGCTCCATATTGGCACTCGGCGGGGTCGCGCTCGTCATTTTCAACGGCCGCTTCATCCTCCGCCTCTCGCCCAAGGGCGACTTGCTCTGTTTGGCCGCCGCGCTCTGCTGGGGCTTCTATACGCTGTGGCTCAAAGATATGGAGCGGCGCTACAACACGCTGTTCCTAACCCGGAAGGTGTTTGGCTACGGCCTGCTGACGATTCTGCCGTATTTTCTCTACGAACCCTTGCACTACGCGCCCGAAACCCTAATGCGGCCCGCCGTATGGGGCAACCTGCTGTTTTTGGGCGTAGTGGCGTCCATGCTCTGCTATTTGGCTTGGAACAAGACGATTCGCGAACTGGGCGCGCTCACCGTTACGCCCTACATCTACCTGTCGCCCATCTTTACCTCCGTGGCCTCCGCCCTGATTCTGCACGAACCGCTGAGCGGCTACGGGGTGGCCGGCGCCCTCTGCATCATCGTCGGCGTCTATGGCGCCGCCTCCGGCTTCAAGTTCGGAACGAAAAGGTAAACCTGTTGATAACTTTTTCAAAAAAAGTGGCCGAAAAATTTGGCGGTTTACTATATATATTAAATTCGCATCCTGAAACTTGTCCGACGAACGGACAGCGGACTTTTTAAATTCATCAACACAAAACATTATGAAAGCACAGAACATTTTAACCGTTTGGGCGAAGCGCGCGGTTCCCGTATTGGCATTAGCGGCGATGCTATTACCCGCATGTGACAAAGAACCAGACACCGCCACCGGCCCATCGGAACCCGTATATCGCGAACCATATGAAAAGACATTATGGTTTAGTCATAATGATGGGGATTCTATTACCCTGCCGATTGTTAAAAAATTTGCAAACGATACCGCATGCACAAAAATTTATTTAACCGCAAAACCAAATTGTTCTTTTACACGCGGTCCCGAGGCTATTAATAGAATACGTAATGGTGTTTTGCAACCCGCATTGGATGTTTCGCCAAAGGTGACAGGGCGCGGAGACATATACATAGACGATGCGCCAAACCAGATTTATTACGATGATAGTGTATGGTATGTGCAAAACGGATGGCGATTTATTCATGAATTCCAACATTAACCATAAAAAACACCGCCTTGTGCGGTGTTTTTTATGCCCCGCGCAAACCATCCAACTCAATCCAACCCCAACAGACGCTTCGTCCAATCGCACAAGAAAAGCGGGATGTTCAAAAAGTTGGCGTCTTTTTTCAGATTGTTCATCGAATAACGCAACGCCATGTCGGGCGCATACCGTTTGGCATAGACCCCCAAACTGCGGCCGCCGAGCCGCGTACCCGACTTAACCTCCACGGGCAACAGGCGTAAACCGTCTTGCAACAGGAAATCGACCTCCGCCGTACCCTCCGACACCCAATAGCGCGGCAACACGTCGAAATGCGCCGCGAGTGACTGCAAGACGGCATTCTCAGCCATCGCACCCTTGAATTCGGTATAAAGCGGTTGATCCGACCAAAATATCTCGGACGGCAGTTGCGCCATTACCCGCAACAATCCGCTGTCACACAGATATATCTTGAAGGCCGAAACATCGTCGTAGGCACTGAGCGGCAAGCCCGGCTTAGCGGAGCAGAACACCCGGTGTATGAGGCCGGCATGCGCCAGCCACAACAAACCGTTCTCGTATTCCCGTGCCCGCGCCCCCGGCTTGACCAATTTATAGACGAACTTGCGGTTCTCTTTCGCCAACTGAGAGGGGATGGAGGCCCATATCGCGGCGATGCGCGGAATATCGGAGGTGGGCGCGTGTTTGGCAAAGTCCATGGCAAACGATGTCAGAATCTCGCGCTGCCGGCTTTCCACGGCCTGCATCTCGCGCCCCTCCAACATGGCGACAACCGCCGCCGGCATACCGCCGCACACCTGATACCGCCGCCAAGCCTCCGTCAATTTCCCCATCACCATTTCCGGCAACGGACTCAAATCGGTCATACCGTCTATATAAGCGCACAATTTGGTGTCCGATGCCCGCAGGAACTCACGGAACGAGACCGGATGCATTTGCAGAAACTCCACTTGCCCCACGGGAAACGAATCGCCCTGCGAGAGCGACACGCCCAAGAGCGACCCCGCCGCCAATATCCGGTAAGCGGGCGCCTGCTCGCTGAAATACTTCAAACTGTTCAGCGCCTTGTTGCACTGCTGTATCTCATCGAAAATGAGTAGCGTGCGCTCCGGCTCTATCGGACAATCGACATAAAGACGCAACATATCGAGCAATCGCGCCGGATCTTTGGTCTGTTCAAACTCCCGGCACAACTCCGGCGAAGCGTCGAAATTGAAATAGGCCACATGCTCGAAACACGTCTCGCCAAAACGCTTCATAACCCACGTTTTGCCAATCTGACGCGCCCCTTGTATAATCAACGGCTTAGCCGACCGGCGCGATTGCCACAGCCGTAAATCGTTCAGAATTTCCCGCTCTATATGTATCATATTGATAATCAAACAATGTATTACTATCCTTCTACTTCCTGCACCACAAAGATACACATTTTATCAACTTGTTTTGTGAAAATTCTCACATTTTTACAACTTATTTTGTGTAATTTTACACATTTCTGTGACATATTTTGTGTACGCCCGCAAAAGGAGCAGCTGTAACAGATTGATTTCTATTTTAATAAAGTCAGACTCCCGAAAAATTATGCGAATTGCATAATGCGATTTACATAATTACCGCTCGTCGCGTTTGCATAGTTTGAGGTAGATCATCGAGAATACCCCCATCATGACGATATAGACCCATTCGGACGTGAACGCCCAAACCACCGGGGCGCGCCGGTAAAGAATGATATAGGCGGCGTAGGCTATATATATTACCAATACGATTGACTCTATCGCGAAGCCGACGCCGGTTTTGCCGCGGCCTAAAATGCTGTTGAAAACCATCATGGCCCACACCATGAGATAGGTGGCCACAATGACGATGAGCGACGGCTTGAACGCCTCGGCCCGCAGGGCGGCGTCACCGGAGAAACAGGACAACACGAAGTCGTGCAACGGCAGGTAGGGGAGTATGAGCACGCTGACCGACACCACGCCCAGCAGGATGCAGCGCCGCACCAAGACGGGGATTTCCTCGGGCCGTTTCCGCCCGCAGAGGAAGGCCGTCAGCGACGACACGGTGGCCGTATAGCCCCAGATGGGCAACAGGAATATCGTGTAGAGGCTGCGCGTAATGTTGGCCACGGCCAGCGGATGCTGCCCCAAGCGTTCTATCATCAGAAAGAAAATGAAATAGTTGCCGAACGAAATCAGGTATTCCAGCATAAGCGGGTAGGACAGGTTGAACATCTTGCCGAACACGAAGCCGCGCAGCGGGAAGGGGGCGAACAGCCGGAAACGGTCGCGGTTGTCGCGGTTGCCAAGCGACACGACGATATAGATGCCCAAGCCCACCGCCTCGGCGATGACCGAAGCCAAGGCCGCGCCGCGCATCCCCATGGCCGGCAACGGTCCGATACCGAATATAAACAGGTAGTCCAACACCACGTTGACCACGCCCATCGTCAGCGTGGCCGCCGAAATCGTGCGCGTGCGCGCCGTTCCTACATAAAAGGCGTTGAAACAGATGGATACGAATGCAAACGGTAGCCCGTACACGCGCCATTGCAGGTATTCGTCCACGGCGGCGCGCACCTCGGGCGTGTGAATCATGCCCGCCAGCATCAGGCTGCCGTAGCCCTTGAACAGCAGCATGACCACGCCCGCCGCCAACAGCATGAAACAGACGGCATGGAAGAAGAAGCGGCCTACACTGCGCGGCAGGCCTTCGCCCATACGGTGGGCGATGATGATTTGCGTGCCGACGCCGAAGCCCATCATGAACATGACGACCCCTTGGTAGAAAATCGCCGCCAGCGCGCCGCCGGCCAGCTCGGCTTCCCCCACGTGCCCTAGAAACATCGTGTCGGCCAAACTGATGACATTCTGCGCCAACTGGCCCAAAATGACGGGAAACGCTATCTTGAAAATATGCGCGTATGAAATCTCTGCGGAGAGCCGGGTGGCTCGCTTTTCTCGAATACGAAACATCGTTCTCAACCAGTGGGACCATGCGGATTCGAACCGCAGACCTCTTGCCTGTCAAGCAAACGCTCTAAACCAACTGAGCTATGATCCCTTTACTTACCGCGCCACCGTATGGCCGCGCCTCTCAAAAACGGCACAAAAGTAGAAAATAAAACGGAATCCGCAAAGCAAGGGATGCACAAGGTAAACATTTTCATCGTATCTTTGCAAAACCAATTCAGATTGAAAATGACGAAATCCAATTTTAATCATCCTAAAACGCACCCGATGAAAAGAGATATACATTGGTTTGTTGCGGGAATCAAGAAACAACTCCGTAAACTTTATTCTTTCATCAAGCCTTTTATCTCTTTGGCGATTCGGACTTTGCTCAGAACCCAAGATGAACCCGACCCCAAGTCAATTCCCATTATAATAAACAATCGAAATCGATATTCTTTTTTGAAATTGCAAATTCAGTCATTGGAAAAAAGAGGCTACACAAATATATATATCATTGACAATGCTTCTTCTTACGCACCTTTATTGCATTATTATGATACGGAATGTCCATATACCATATTTCGCTTAAAACAGAATATGGGCCATCTCGCTTTGTGGAAATCCGATTTGATTAAACAATTCCGTAATAGATATTTTGTATATACAGACCCGGATATTGTTCTCGATGAAGGCTGTCCATCTGATTTTATGGCACGGTTTGTCAGTATAATGAAGAAACATCCTTTGGTGGAAAAGGTCGGATTTTCTTTGAGAATAGATGATATACCAGCTTGTTTTGCCAAAAAGCAACAAGTCATAGATTGGGAATCGCAATTTTGGAAACGTAAAATAGCAGATAACCCACCATTATATAAAGCGGCGATTGACACGACATTCGCTTTATATAGGCCTTATTATATATGTGGCTGCAATTTGCATTCCCCCCATATCAGATCAGGGGCACCTTATTTGGCGAAACATATGCCTTGGTATAACGATTCCGCTCATCTCACGGAGGAAGAACGCTTTTATATACAACATTGCGAAACAATTACCACTTGGAACACCAATTCATGAATTAAAGCGCGTTCTTTATTTTCAATAGCGCATTGAACAGTCCCAGTCTTTTCAACCATAATTTCAAATACAACACGGCAACCGGCTTGTTTTCCATGATAAAAAGTTTGAAATACGCCTTTTCCTGTTCCTTGTTTAATTGAATGGTCTCATTGTGAACAAGGGGAAGTAAGGGAAAGACGGGCCGGTTGGCGAAGGGCGAATCCGGATTGGTCGTATTGACCGCTCCTGCGCCAAAACCGATGTTGCTGACGAGATTTCGGTTGGGCGATATGGCGTAAAGATGATGCCGCCACAAACAAAAAGTCAGATAATAGTCCCAAGTCGGGATTTTCCCTCTCTTTATTTGCCAGAAAATGGTCTGCCAATAAGCTTTTTCCTTGCAGGTATCGAAGTACCTGTTCAAAAGCGCATGGCATTCTTTGGCTGAAAAATCTGAAAAATCAAGTGTATAAAGATCGATGGTCCGTTTCCAAGTGGCCCATCCCCAAATATGGTTGTAGATGGTGAATGAATAGGAATCAGTCGCGTTCGAAACCGGCACGAAATTGGCACCTGAAATGCATCCGATTTGTCGGTTGTCTTTATATTTATTCAAAAGGATTTCACAATAGGAGAAAAAATCCGGGTGGGGCAGACAGTCGTGTTCAAGGATAATGCCTTGTTCTTCCTGTTCGAAGAACCATTTGATAAAGCGATAAGGTGCTTTGGCCGGCCCCTCGTTTCGTTCAAGGAAATTGGTATGTAGTTCGCAGGGCCAATCAATCTGTTGAACCAGCGCACGCACTTGTTCACATTTTTCTTTTTCTTCTTTATATATGCTCCGAGGGCCGTCACAAGCCATATATAATTTAGTCGGTTGAGCTTGGCGAATGGCTTGGAACACACGTTCCGCAGTGTCGATGCGATTGAATACGATAAACAAAACAGGCGTTTGCAACATGACCGATTTTTTTGCAAAGATATCATTGAATTGTGAGTATTCCTAAAAAAGGATGAACCCGCCATCCACGTTGGCCGAAAACAAAAAAGCACCTGCGTTTCCGCAAGTGCTTCTTCTTTTGTGGGAGCTGAGGGATTCGAACCCCCGACCCTCTGCTTGTAAGGCAGACGC
>CAYTZG010000012.1:0-54731 GCA_964442435.1 uncultured Bacteroidaceae bacterium
TGCGGATAGGCTCCACCATCTTGATTTTCCAAGATTCTGCGAAAGGTAATTCCATAGTATTGTGTTTTTAATTTTTTTCCGAAAAAACAAACTGCCTACAAAGTTAATACAAATTATTTTAATAACCGAATTTTCCTTAATTTTGCGTTTATGAAAAACCGACGTATCCTTATCATCTATACGGGCGGCACCATCGGTATGGTGCAAGACCCCGAAACCGGCAGCCTGTCGCCTTTCGATTTCCAGAACCTCATACAGGCCGTCCCCGGCCTGTCGTCCATAGGCGCCGACATCGAATCCTACTGCTTCGAACACCTCATCGACTCGTCGGACATGGGGCCGGACGGTTGGATTCACATCGCGCAGGTGATTGAAAAACGCTACGCCGACTTCGACGGCTTCGTGGTGTTGCACGGCACCGATACGATGGCCTACACGGCCTCCGCGCTGAGTTTCATGTTGGAGAACCTTGACAAACCGGTTATCCTGACGGGCTCGCAGCTGCCCATAGGCGTGTTGCGGAGCGACGGCAAGGATAACCTCATCAACGCGCTCGAAATGGCCGCCGCCACGGACGAAAACGGACAGGCCCTGTTGCGGGAAGTGGCCGTCGTGTTCGGCAGCCGGCTGTTCCGCGGCAACCGCATCACCAAATTCAGCGCGGAGAGTTTCAGCGCCTTTGTGTCGGCCAACTTCCCGCCGCTGGCGCAGTCGGGCGTCCATATCAAATGGTATTGCCCCGCCCCGGCCGACCGGCCTGCGGAGGGCAAGCGGCTGATCGCGCATACCGATTTGGAAGTCAACGTGCTCATTGTTAAGGTACACCCCGGCATGAGCCCCGATGCCCTGGGCCTGATATTGAACACGCCGGGCCTGAAAGGCGTGGTGCTGGCCACCTACGGTTCGGGCAACGCCCCCACCTCCCCCGCTTTCGCGCAGACGCTGGCGGACGCCGTACAACGCGGCATCGCCATCCTCAACGTGACGCAATGCACCGAGGGCGCCGTGGAAATGGGCAAATACGCCGCGAGCAATCCGCTGAAAGCCGCGGGTGTGGTGAGCGGCTACGACATGACGACCGAAGCCGCCGTCACGAAAATGATGTACGTCTTGGGATTGCGCCGTCCGTTCGAAGACACCCGCCGTCTGCTGAGCACGCCCCTGCGCGGGGAAATGACGGTCTAAAACCGCCGTCTTGCTTTTGCGCCTATTTTAACGTATCTTTGTCGGCTTGTTGGCATCCGTCGGAAACGGGTGCCCGCTATTTGAGTTGAAAATATTAATTACTTAAAGTTATGCAAAATAAAGGAGTTATTAAATTCTTCGCATGGACGCTTGCGATTATCTGCCTTTATCAGCTTTCGTTTACGTTCTTCGCGCGGCGAATGGACAAAAAGGCCATGGTTTACGCCACGGCGCCGGAAGCGGTGGCGCAGGCCAAAGCCCTGGCGATGGGCGACGTGCTGAAAGAGAAGTACTATCTGGATTCCATTTCCCGCAACCGCGAGGAATATTTCAAGGATTCCGTAGGCAACGAAGTCATCTACAACATTCTGATTCGCAAATACACCTATAAGGAATGTAAGGCGCGCGAACTGAACCTCGGGTTGGACCTGCGGGGCGGTATGAACGTGTTGATGGAGGTTTCGACGGCCGATGTCGTAAGAGCCCTTTCCGGCTACAGCACCGACACGCTGTTCAACCGCGTCATGGCGGCGGCCATCGAACGCAACCGCATTGAGCCGAACAGCAACTTCGTCAGCATCTTCGAAACGGTGTGGAACGAAATGGACCCGAACGCGCAGATGGCTTCCATCTTCAGCTTCGAAATGAAATCGGTGAACGCCAATTCGCCCAACAGCGCCGTTATCGCGGCCATACGGGAAGAAACCGAAGGCGCGTTCGACCGCACGTATCAGATTTTGCGTCAACGTATCGACAAGTTCGGCGTGGCGCAGCCCAATATCCAGAAACTCGGTTCGACCGAACGTATCTTGATTGAGTTGCCGGGCGTGAAGGAACCGGAACGTGTGCGCAAACTGCTCCAAGGTACGGCCCAGCTGGAATTTTGGGAAACCTATGAATTTGCGGAACTCGCGCCGGCCCTGCAGGCGGCCAACGAATACCTGGCTTCGGTAGAGAAGGTACAGGGCGAGGATTTGGTGGAAAGCGCCATCGAACCCATCGCCGAACCGACGCCGGCCCAGCCGACGCTTGCCGACGGTGAAGCCGACAACGTAGCCGACCTGGCGGCCGAGCTGACGGCCGACGCCTCCGAAGACTCGCTGTTCAACGAACTGGCGGCCGGCAACACCGACAACGCCGAGCAGTTCGACAGCGAAACCTGGCGTGCCGAAAACCCGCTGTTCGCGGTTTTGATTCCGTCGCTCTACCAAGGCGACGAAAGCCGCAGAGGCCCGGTCGTAGGTTACGCGCAGGCCAAAGACATGAAGCGTGTGGACCAACTGCTGGAACTTTGCCAAAGACAATTCCCGCGCAATGTCAAATTCGTATGGTCGGTAAAACCGATTCAGCCGAATACCGATATTTACGCGCTCATTGCCTTGAAGGTGACGACGCGTGACGGCCGTTCGCCCCTGGGTGGCGACGCCATCACCGACGCGCGTCAGGACTACGACCAGACGGGCGGCGTGGAAATCAGCATGTCGATGAACACCGAAGGCGCCCGCATCTGGAAAAACATGACGGGCAACAACGTGGGCCGTTCCATCGCCATCGTCATGGACAACGCGGCCTATTCGTGGCCGACCGTCAACGGGGAAATCCCCGGCGGCCGTTCCTCGATTACAGGCGGCTTTACCGTTGAAGAAGGCAAGGACTTGGCCAATATCCTCAAAGCGGGTAAACTGCCCGCCCCCGCCACGATCGTACAGGAATCGGTCGTAGGGCCGTCCTTGGGTCAGGAATCCATCCACAACAGTATGCTGTCGTTCATCCTGGCCTTCATCATGGTGTTGATTTATATGTTGATTTTCTACAACAAGGGCGGTTTGGTAGCCAATATCGCGCTGTTGGTCAACCTGTTCTTCATGTTCGGCGTGCTGACCTCGCTGGGCGCGGTCTTGACGTTGCCCGGTATTGCGGGTATCGTGCTGACGCTCGGTATGGCCGTGGATGCCAACGTTATCATCTACGAACGTATCAAGGAGGAACTGCGTGCGGGCAAGAGCCTGCGCATGGCGGTGGACGACGGTTACAAGAACGCCTATTCGGCCATCATCGACGGTAACGTCACGACCTTGATTACGGGTATCGTGTTGCTCTATTTCGGTACGGGCCCCATCCAAGGCTTCGCCACGACGCTCTGCATCGGTATCCTGACCTCCATGTTCACGGCCATCTTCATCTCGCGCCTCATCTTCACGAGATGGTTGTCGAAGAACAAGACGATCCGTTTCTCCAACAAGTTCTCCGAAAACTTCCTGGCGCATACGAAAATCGACTTCATCGGCAAACGGAAATACTCCTACATTATATCGGGCGTATTGGTCTTGGCCAGCATCATTTCGCTTTGCACGAGAGGTTTGAGCCTCGGCATCGACTTCAGCGGCGGCCGCACGTATGTGGTACGTTTCGACCAGGTGGTGCCGACGAATGACCTGCGCGCCAGCCTGACGGACGCTTTCGACGGCGACGCGCCCGAAGTCAAGACGTTCGGTCCTTCGAACCAGGTTAAAATCACGACGAAATACAAGGTGAACGAAACCGGCGGCGAGGTGGACAACGACATCGAAGCCCGTCTGTACAACGGTTGCCAGCCGTTCTTCCTCGATGAACTCACGATGGAGGAATTCAAGTCGGAACAGAGTGACAAGATGCTCGGTAAGTTGAGCTCGGAAGTCGTAGGGCCTACCGTGGCCTCCGATATCACGCGTTCGGCCTTCATCGCCGTTATCGTGGCCCTGCTCTTCATCTTCGCCTATATCGCCGTGCGGTTCAAACGTTGGCAGTTCGGTTTGAGCTGTCTTATCGGCTTGACCCACAACACGGTGATTTCCATCGGTCTGTTCTCGTTGCTCTACGGTATCCTGCCGTTCTCGTTGGACATCGACCAGGCGTTTATCGCGGCCATCCTGACGATTATCGGTTACTCGGTCAACGACACCGTCGTTATCTTCGACCGTATCCGTGAGAATATGCAACTGGCGCCGAAGCACCCGCTGTTGAACAACATGAACGCGGCCATCAACTCCACGTTGTCGCGTACGATCAACACCTCCGGTACGACTTTGGTTACGCTGTTGATGATCTTCATCTTCGGCGGCGAGGTTATCCGGGGCTTCACGTTCTCGATTCTCTGCGGCGTGCTCATCGGTACCTACGCCTCCATCTTCGTGGCGGCGCCGACGGCCTACGACCTGCTGACGCGCAAACAGCGCAAAATAGAAGCGCAGAAAGCCAAATAAACCTTGAAATCGGTTTCACGACGGACGGCTCCGCACAGGGCCGTCCGTTTTTTTTTGCCGCTTTTTTTTCGTAACTTAGCCCCGTTTTAATCCGTATGCCTTTTATGAAGCACCCGCTGATAATATGTCTCCTTGCGACGCTCTGTCTGTGGACGGTCGGCGCCGCCACGCCGGCAATGGCCCAAAAGCGGCAGATTCAAAAAGCGGACACGGCTTTTACCTATCATTCGTATTACAAGGCCCAGGCGTTGTATCAAAAGGCCTTTTCCAAACTCAAGAAGGCCGACAAGACCGAAAAAGACCGCCTGCTGTTTCAGATTGCCGAATGCTACCGTCTCGCCGGCCAGTGCAAACCGGCGGCCTCCCAATACAAACGCGCCATCCGTGCGAAATATTATATGTACGAACCCAAGGTGTTCCTCTATTTGGCGCAACTGCAACTGAACCTCGGCGATTTCGCGGGCGCGTACGAGAACTTCGACGCCTATCTGGACTTCATTCCCGACGACAGCACGGCCATCGCGGGGCGGGCGGCCGCGCAACGCATAGAGGAAGACATGCAGAACATCACGCGCTACGAAATAGAGAACGTCAAGAAACTCAACAGCCGCGAGGGGGACTGGACACCGCGTTTCTACACGCAGGAAGGCGACGTCATCGCGTTTACCTCCACGCGGGAAGGCGTAACCGGCAAGAAACTCGACCCGTGGAGCGGACAGCGTTTTTCGGATATATGGGTGGCGAAAATGGACGCCAAAGGCGAATGGAGCACGCCCGAACGCTTGGATCAGAACGAAGTGACGAGCACGGCCCTCAATGAGAGCGACGCCGCTTTCTGCCAAAACGGCGGCACGATGTACTACACCTATTGCTACAACACGAAAAAGAAACGCAACCGCTGCATCATCCGTACCTCCACCTTCGACGGCACGGCATGGAGCGAGCCCGTGGACGTGGACTTCGGCGGCGACACGCTTTCGGACTTCATCCACCCGTTCGCGACCGAAGACGGCGGCACGCTCTTTTTCGCCAGCAACCGCGCGGGCGGTGAAGGCGACCTTGACATTTGGTACGCCAAAGGCAGCGGCAGCGAATTCGGCGAGCCCATCAACCTTGGCCCGCACGTCAATTCGTGCGACAAAGAGGCTTATCCGTTTTTGAGAAACGACACGCTGCTGTACTTCGCCTCCACGGGGCACAACAGCCTGGGCGGCTACGACATCTTCAAGGCGACGCGGCAGGACGGCGTGTTTACGGATGTGGAGAACCTCGGTTACCCCATCAACACGAACGCCGACGACTTCGGCATCTGCTTCCTGCCCGGACTCAACAAAGGCATGTTCGCGTCCAGCCGGGCGGAGGGGCGCGGCTGCGACGACCTCTATTCGTTCTATCTGCCCGACATCATCTTCACGCTTTCGGGCACCGTGCGCAACGACGACAACATGCAACCCATCGCCGATGCGGAAATCAACCTCTCCGGCTCGGACGGCATGATTATCCGCACGCTGACGAACGCCAAAGGCTTTTACCGCTTCGACAACCAACAAATCCAACCGCAGACGACCTATCAGTTGACCGTTGAGAAAAAGGACTTCCTGGGGGCGGAGGCGACCGAAACGACGGTGGGGCTTATCGCCAGCACCGACCTCGTGCGCGATTTCTCGCTTTCCAAAATTCCGCAGGGGCCCGTCGTATTGCCGGAAATCCTTTACGACCTCGGCCGTTGGGAACTCAAACCGCAATACGAAGATTCGCTGTTCGACCTGATTCTGCTGTTGGAGAAGAACCCGCGTCTGGTCATCGAATTGGCGTCGCATACCGACGTGCGGCCGATAGCCATGGGCAACGACTCACTGTCGCAGTTGCGCGCGCAGTCGGTGGTGGATTATCTGATTACGCGCGGCATCCACGCGCAACGCCTCGTGGCCAAGGGCTACGGCGCCCAAGTGCCGAGACGGTTGACGGCTCCCCTCGCCTCCACCTACGGCGGCGAAACGTTTGTGTTTGAAGCCGGCACCGTCCTTAGCCCCGGATACATCGACTCGCTGCCCGAACGCAACCGGCGGGAAGCGGCGCACCAACTGAACCGACGCACCGAATTCAGCGTGTTGCGCGACGACTTCATCCCGACGGGCGACGACGAGACGGGCAACGCCATCGGCTTGGGCAACCTACTGCAAGACCGCAGCGTGCCGTTCCAAAAGAACCCGAACGGTTTGCCCGAATTTACGGTAATTGTCAACGGTACGGGGATGCAGGCCGTGCTGAACGAAAAGGCCAAGTTGCCGCAAATCAGCACCGATGCCGTCATGCGCCTGTTGCAACTCGACAAACTGGGCAAGAAACACTTTAAGGACGGCGCCGCGGCCTTTGACGAAAACGGCGAGGTGCTGCCGAACAAGCGTGTCAGCATACAGGAAATAAAGGTGGGCCGCTTCTATATCGACCGCACGGAATTCGTGACGGTGGAAGAACTGCCGGCCGACCTGCTGCTTACGCGCCCCGCCTTGAAGAAGGCCGGCGACTATACGGTGGATGCGGAAGAAAGCCGAATCCGGTTCGAATAAACACTTAAACCATACCCAATATGAACGACGCCAACAAATACGAACAGCGGGGCGTTTCCTCCGCCAAGAACGAGGTGAAGACCGCCATCAAGAACCTGAGCAAAGGGCTTTACCCCAAAGCGTTCTGCAAGGTCATCCCCGATGTGCTGAACGATAACAAAAAGGGGCTGTTCGGTCCGTCTTACTGCAACATCATGCACGCGGACGGCGCCGGCACGAAAGCCGTGTTGGCTTACCTGTACTGGAAAGAGACGGGCGACCTCTCGGTTTGGAAAGGCATCGCGCAGGACGCCATCGTCATGAACACCGACGACCTGATTTGCGCCGGCGCCACCAACCACATGGTGCTGACCTCGACCATCGGCCGCAACAAGTTCCGCATTCCGGGCGAAGTGATTTCGGCCATCATCGAAGGCACGCAGGAGTTCTGCGACCTCATGGCCAAGGAACGCATCGACATCACGTTTGCGGGCGGCGAAACGGCCGACATGGGCGACAGCATCCGCACGATTGTGGTGGACTCGACCGTCAGCACGCGCTTGAAACGCAGCGACGTCATCACGGGCGACCGCATTCAGGCCGGCGACCTCGTCATCGGCTTGGCGTCGGCCGGACAGACCAAATACGAACACGCCTATTGCAGCGGTATCGGCAGCAACGGCCTGACCTCAGCGCGCCACGACGTGCTCTGCAAGGACTACGCGGCCAAGTACCCGGAATCTTACGACAACCAAGTGGACGAATCGTTGGTTTACAGCGGCGACAAGCACCTGACCGACGCCACGGAAGTGCCCGGCATGAACGTGGGGCAACTGTTGCTCTCGCCCACCCGTACCTACGCGCCCGTCATGAAGACGGTTTTGGAAAGTTTCCGCCCGTCGGTGCACGGCATCATCCATTGCAGCGGTGGCGCGCAGACCAAAGTGCTCAACTTTATCGGCGACGACATCCACGTGGTGAAGGACAACCTGTTCAAGACCCCGCCCGTGTTCTCGATGATTCAGGCTTCCTCGCAGACGCCTTGGGAGGAAATGTACAAGGTGTTCAACATGGGGCACCGCATGGAACTCTATGTAAAGGAGAACATCGCCGACGAAATCATCAAAATAGCCCGCTACTACGACCTCGACGCGCAGGTTATCGGCCGGTGCGAAGCCAGCGACCGCAAACAGGTGACGGTCAAGGGCGAACACGGCACCTACACCTACTAAAGACGGCCTTATACGGCCCACGACAGGGCTTGGAAAGCACCGGAACCGGGATGTTTCGTCCCGATTTCGGTGTTTTTCTTTTACACAATCCCAACAATTTACAGTTCAACTATTTACAATAGTTCCTAACCGTTTTTGACGGGAAGGTTCGGTGAGATAACCCGCATTTTTTCTATGTTTTTGGTTATCTTTGCATTTTAGTAAAATCCCGTATTAGGGCTAAATGAGTATGAGACACCTGACCGTTTACATCGGCACGATTCTGTTGCTTTGCATAACCGGCTTCACCACCGCGCAGGCCCAAAAGACCTACACGATTTCCGGTATCGTGACGGACGCCGCCAACAAAGAGACGTTGCCGCAGGCGCACATCATGATAGACGGGAAAAGCGGCGTCGGCGCCGTGACCGACTTCGACGGACGCTACACGCTGACCGTTTCCCAGCCGGAGGTCACGCTGATTTATCACTACATCGGCTACGACGTGCAACGGCAACAGGTCAGTTTCAAACCCGGCGAAACCCAAAAGGAAATCTCCGTCGCGCTCCGCACGAAGGCCACGGAACTCCGGGCCGTAAAAGTGGTGGGCACACGCTATACGGCCGATGCCAAAACGTCGATTCAGACACTGGAAGTCGTGGGGCTCAAAGAGTTGGAAAAGAAGAACGCGACGACGCTTGACAAAGCCTTGAGCAATGTGGCCGGCTTGGCCATCGTGGATAACGAACCGCAGATGCGCGGCGGCAGCGGCTTCAGCTCCGGTATGGGCAGCCGCGTGGGCATGCTGTTGGATGAGATGCCGATTCTGCGCGCCGACGCCGGACGTCCCACATGGAACCTGATTCCGATGGAAGACGTGGCGCAGGTGGAGGTACTTAAAGGCGCATCGTCCGTGCTGTTCGGCTCGGCCGCCATCAACGGCGCCATCAACGTGCGCACGGCCTATGCCAAAGCCGAACCGGAAACCAAGGCCAAACTGCATATCGGCGCTTACAGCAAGCCCAAGCAGAAAGACCTGGCCCCTTGGACCAACACCCTGCCGCTCGTTTACGGCGCCAGCCTTTCGCACGCCCGGCGCATCGGCAAGAAATTCGACCTGACGCTGGCCGCGGAATTCGAGAACAACGACGGTTACCGTGGCCCCGGCAGCGCGCCCTCCACGGGCCCTGACAAGAAAAACGAACTCGTGCGGCAGGAAATGCGCGTGCGCGCCAACACGGGTATGCAATACCGCATCAACGAACAATGGACGGTGGCGTTGAACGGCAACTTCATGTATTCCGACAACGAGATGTATAACTTCTGGTACAACGCCGACGAGGGCATTTACTACTCCTACCCCGGTTCGTTGACCCACTTCAGGGATTACATCTTTTTCATCGACCCGCACGTCAAATACGTGCACCCCAACGGCGGCATCCATACGTTCGACTCGCGCGTGTTCTACTCCGACAACTACGCCATCGACATGCCGGCCGACGTGCTGGGGCAGGATGCGTTCTCGCGCAGTGTCTATAACGCCTATCAGTATAAAAAGACGTTCAAGAAGGCTGGCGGCCTGTCGTTGGCCACGGGCGCGACCAACCAGTTCACCTATTCGTTCGGCGAGGTCTTTTCCGGCAGTTTGGAGAACTTCGGCGAAGGCCACCATACGGGCGACAACTTCGCGCTTTTCGCGTTGTTGAGCAAGAAATTCTTTGACGAGAGTCTGGGCATCGAACTCGGCGGCCGTTGGGAACTCTGCATGGTGGACGAATGGATGGAAAATTCGCCGGTATTCCAACTCGGCCTCAACTACGAACTCAAGAAATCGCATACGTTCTTCCGCGGCTCTATCGGACAAGGCTACCGCGCCGCCACGATAGGCGAGAAATTCATCATCACGAAGGTGGGGATGTTCGGCTTCTATCCCAACCCCGACTTGCAATCGGAACGTAGCCTGAACATGGAACTCGGCGTAAGGCAGATGTTCCGCATCGGCGCCATCCAAGGCTTTGTGGACGTGGCCGGCTTCCATCAGATTTACAACAACTACATCGAGTTTTTCTTCGGGCCGTGGAACCGGAACGCCAATACGTTGGAGCAATACGGTTTCCGCTATTTCAACACGGGCAAGGCCACGATTTCGGGCGTGGAGGCCTCGCTGATGTTCGAGGCTGAATTGGCCGATTACGTGAACCTGCAGACGATGCTCAACTATACGTATTCGCTGCCCGTGTGCCGCGACCGCGACTTCGTTTACGCCACGACGAATCCCGGCACCCCATACGAATACAACTACACCTACGAAAACAGCGCGTCCGACCCCTCGCACGGCATCCTCAAATACCGCATCCAGCACATGGCCAAACTGGACGTCAACCTCAATTTCCTCAAACGCTTCACAATCGGTACCGGTCTGCAATATATGAGCGCGATGCAAATTGTGGACAAACTATTCTTGAAATTGGATAGTCGTTCTGACGACCATGCGCCGTGGTTGGATTATTTTGACGAACCGCTTCCATTTGACGGCATGGTCAACTGGATGGAACAGCACAAACGCGGCTCGCTGATCTGGGATCTGCGCGCCAGCGTGGAATTGGGCGCGTTTACGATTGCCGTCTCAATGAGCAACGTGCTCAACAGCACGTATGCGTTGCGGCCGCTCTGCGTGGAACCGCCGCGCCTGACCAAGGTGCAAATCATGTACCGCTTTACCGAGAAATACAGAGAACGTAAAACCGAATAAACTCAATTTGTATAACCCTAAAAAAAGACCATAATGAAAAAGACTTTGGTATTGCTGACCGCCTTGCTGACGGTTAGCTTCGCTTGGGCACAGGAGTTGCCCGACGGCGGTTTTGAAAATTGGAAACAAGACGGCCCCAATTATCAAGGAAATTACTATGACGAATTGGCCAATCCGTTTTGGCAAACGTTGAATATGCTTTCGACCTTGGAACCCGAAATGGGCACCGGCCCCATCGTTGTATTCAAGGAACAGGGCAGACGCGGATTCTGCCCCCGCATGGCATCCGACCAATTGCAATTGGGCACCAAAACCATTTTCTTGCCCGGTGTTGTCGGTTCGTTCACCGTTGACATCAAAAATCAGACGGCGCATTTCGGCCGTCCCTATACCGGTAAGCCTGAAAGTTTGAAAGGTTTCATGAAATACAAACCCGTGAACGGTGACTCGGCCGCCATCTTCGTGGAAGTTTACACGACGAAAGACGGCAAACGGGAAATGGTTGGCCGTGTAGAACAAAGATTTTTCAATGCCATTGAGCAATGGACGGAATTCGATTTGCCCATCCGCTATCGTATTGAAGACGATGTGGAGATTGACTCCATCTGCGTGCTTTTCGTATCCAGCGCGGGCTACGATTTCGACGATTTGTTCAACTGCAAAGGTCAAATCGGCAGTACGCTTTGGGTGGACGGTTGCCGCTTCGTCATAGACGGTAACGACCCCGGTGAACCGGACGCCGCTTTGCCCCTAAACCCTGACAATACCGCCAACGAATCCGCCGATATGCTCAACGTCCGCACCTACCCCAACCCGGCGACGGATGTTTTGAACGTAGTGGTGGAAGAAAACGCCCAGCTGACGATTCTTGACCAAGCCGGCCGCATCTTGCTGCAACAGGCCGTTGTGGCGGGCGAAAACACGCTGAACATCGCCAACCTCAAAGCCGGTTTCTACACCTATCGCGTGATGGGTGCGCAGAAGAACGGCAGCGGCAAATTCATCAAGAAATAAGCTTGAACAACCGCTTTTTTCATTCGGAAGCCGGCCCGCAAAGGTCGGCTTCCGTGCTTTATAGCCCCTCGGATTTACCGAAATTTCGGTAAAATTTCCGGTTCGCGCCGAAATCGGGCTTAGCAAACACATATTACAATATAAATCAATTGTTTACAAATTATCTTTATAATGAATATACGCGCGCGAGGCTGAAATTCGGTATTTTTGTCAGGAAACTGTCAGTTTCTTAACTTAGATTTGTTGCGTTTAATAGACACCACTATGAAAAAGCATCTGTTTGCTTTGTCGCTGTCCTTCTGCATGGCGTTCGGCTTGGGTTCGACCGCCTTCGGACAGGCTCTCACGGAAAAGAACGGCACGCCCCAGGCGCCCAATTACGATTTTGAGGTTTGGGATAACCCTGAACCTTGGGGATGGAATTCGAGTTCGAGTTTTGAAGCGGGGCATACGGCCTCTCAATTCAAAAAAAAACAATCCATTTGGTCTTCCAACGATGTCCGCCCGCAAAGCAAGGGACAGTTCTCGGCCTACATCAAAGTGACCCAATCCAGTTGGTATCATTACAAACCTTGGACCTTAGGCGTCACCTCGCATGAGGTTATGGGCACACTGACCACGGGGACGCTGTATTTTTGGGATGATAAACAAAATTCCAATTCCTGCATTCATACGCAAACCGATGACAATAGCAAAAGTCATAATTTTACAGGCCGTCCTGACTCAATCGTGTTTTGGGTTAAGAAAGGCCCCAACGGCGGACGACCGGCCGATTTTACGATGTACCTGCACCGAAACGAAATGTTGGCAGACCTCGGTTCTTCTTTCATGCGCATAAAAAGAGGCCTAGCGGGAGAACCGAGTGAACCGTCTTTTTATTCAACCACCGTCATCGGTTCGGCTTCCTGCAAAATCACGAACACCGACTGGCAGCGCATCAGCCTGCCGATTGCATACGCCAGCGACGAAACGCCCGCCTATCTGTTGGCCAGCTTTACGGCCGGCAACAACTTCCGCGAAGTGGTGGAAGGCGACGAACTTTGGGTGGACGACATGATGTTTATCTACAAACCGAGCCTGCACATCGACTTGGACGAGGTTGTGCCGGTGCCGGTACACCAAACAGAACCGTTCGTATCTTTCGACGTCCCGTTCACGCTCAACGGCACGATGAGCCCGTTCAACCTTGAGGAAGACAATGTAATCTACGCCGAACTCTCGGACGAAAACGGTTCTTTCGACGCGCCGATGACCTTAAACAGCCTGACGACCGACGAGAGCGGCAAGATGGTTTGCCAATTCCCGATTGACTTGCCTTTCAACGCCGAAAGCCATTACAAACTCCGCCTGCGGGCCACGAACTACCCGCTGTTGAGTGACAATACGGTGGAACTGGCCCCCTATTACGTTTACCGTTTGGTGGTTGAAGCCAATCCGGCTTGGGGTTCCGACCTGCAGACCATTGATTCGCTCTTGCGCGAAAACACAACCTATACGGCCCACTGCGGCAACATTCTGACGGGCCTGCATCTGAGCCAATGGCTGTTGAACGGCGAAGCGGTTTCGGACGCCTTGTCGCACACGCTGACGATGGATCAAGACTACACGCTGACGGCGCAATTCGACACGAACTACTATGCCGTAACGGTATTGGCCTCCGTGGGCGGCGGTTTTGAACTCGACGGCGCGGAAGCCGACGGCAGCCAAACCCGCTACGAAGCCGAAATCATCCACAATGCGGTGCTGAACCTGAGCGCCACGGCCGATTTCGGTTATCACTTCCGCGAATGGCAGTTGAACGGCGAACCGCTGTCAACCGACAATCCGTTGGCCTACACCGTAACGGAGACCGCCAACCTGACCGCGGTTTTCGATACCAACGTTTACGAACTTTCGTTCTCCGCCACGCCGGCCGACATGGGCTCGGCTTCCAACAGCGGGGCTTACAAGCATTTTACGAGCGTAAGCGCGACGGCCGAACCCGCCCCCTACGCCCAATTCAGCTATTGGCGCAAGGCCGGCGAAACGGAAGCGGTTTCTTACAACGCCACGCTGCTGATTGAATCGGTGAGCGCGGCGGCCGCCTACGAAGCCGTATTCGCCTCGCAGACGTTTGAGGTGACGACGGTGACCGAACCCGCCGAATACGGACAGACGGACGGCGACGCCACCTATGAGGCCTTCCCGTTGACGGAACAGGCGCAAGTCAGCGCCCAAGCCGCCGAGGGCTATCATTTCACGTACTGGACGTATGCCATCGACGGCACGAACCAGACCGACCGGCCGACCGACAACCCGTTGGTATTCGTTGAAAACGGCCATGTGGCGCACGCCTACGCGTTTACGGCGCATTTCGACATCAACCGCTATGCGCTGATGGCCGAAGCCGAACACGGCATGGTGGAAGGCGACGGCACGTTTGAGCACGGGGCCGAAGTGACGCTGAGCGCGACGCCCGACTACGGCTATGCGTTCGACGGCTGGTATGAAAACGGCGACCTGCTTGGCGACGAACCGACGCTGACGCTGGTGTTGACGGCCGAACGGCATCTGACGGCCGTTTGCACGCCGCTGACCTATACGCTGACGTTCGGGGTCAATGACCCGGCCCTCGGCCATATCGCGCAACCGACCGAAGCCGAAGGCGTTTACGCGCATTTCTCGGAATTGACCGTTACGGCCGAAGCGACCGAAGGCAACGAATTCCGCCATTGGGTCATCAATGGCGAGAACGTGAACGGCGCGGCCACCCACACGCTGACCGTGGACGGCCCCTTGGCCGTGGAAGCCTTCTTTACGCCCTTGCGCAAACAACTGACCGTGCTGAATCCGCATGAAGAACGCGGCACGGTAACGGGCGACGGGCTTTACGAACACGGTGAGGCCGCGGAACTGACAGCCAATGTAAACTTCGGCTATCGGTTCACGCACTGGACGGACGCGGACGGCGAAACCTATACCGCCAACCCGCTCGCCATAGACGCCTTGACCGAAGACCGGACGCTGACCGTACATTTCGAAGCGATGCCGTTTGCGCTTTGCCTCGACAACCCGACGCCCGCCTTGGGCGCTTATACCGTAAACGACGAAACGCCGACCGAAGCCTGCACGGTATTCCCGTATCTGCAGACGGTGACGCTGACGGCCACCCCTGCGGCCAAAAAACGCTTCGTGGGCTGGCGGGATGCCGAAACGGACGAACTGTTGTCCGACAACCCGCTGCAACTGACCATGCGGGCCGACATCACGCTGACGGCCGAATTCGACGATGCCGTCTATGCCGTACAGGGCTCGGCCTATCCGATGGAAGCGGCCGACATAACGGGCAGCGATGAATATTACCTGAACGCGACGGCCCTGCTGACCGCCACGCCGCGTTTCGGCTTTACGTTCACGGGCTGGTACAATGAACAGGGCGAACGCCTGACCGAAGACCTGTCTTATGAATTCCCGGTGAAAAAAGCCGTTTACTATGTGGCGCGTTTTGAACGGAACCACTATACGCTGAACGTGACGGCCATGCCGACCGAGGGCGGTAGGGTGACGGGCGGCGGCGAACGTCCGTACGGCTACAATACGAAAGCGGAGGCCCTGCCGAACGAAGGCTGGCAGTTCAACGGCTGGTTCGACCAAGATGGCGCGTTGGTGTCCGACCAGGCCGTCTATTACCCGACGGTGCTGAAAGACGAAACGCTGACGGCGCAATTCGGCCCCAAAGCCCTGAGCATCACGCTGAGTTGCGAACCGGCTGAAGCGGGCACCGTCAAGCGGCTCGGACAAGCCGACGCCGGCTTCTTCTACAACGAACCGGTGTCGTTCTCGGCCCAGCCGAGCGAAGTATATACATTCAGCCATTGGACCGATGCCGACGGCAACCTCTTGGGCGAATCGGCCAACCTGAACCTGACGCCGACCACCGACCTGCATCTGACGGCGCATTTCACCGCGCGCGCGTTCCAAACCGCCGATATCTCCGTTCAACCGGCGGGCGCCGGCCAACTGGCCAACCTGCCCGAAACTTGGGTTTACGGCCAATCCTACAGCGTGGCCGTCAACCAAACGGACAACCGCTATACGTTTGTCGGCTGGATGGATGCCGAGGGCGTGACGCGCTCGACGGAAACGACCTATACGTTCACGTTTGACCATCAGCGGCTCGTGGCGCAGTTCGAAGCCAAGGCCGTGGCCGTGAACATCGCTTGCGAACCGGCACAGGCCGGCCAAGTGACGCTGACGGGCGAACCCCGCTACTTTGAAACCGTGACACTGACCCCGCAGGCCGCCCACGGCTACCGCTTCGCCGCCTGGCGCAACGCCCAGGGCGAAACGCTGGAAAGCACGGCAGCGGCACTGACGTGGAACCTGAACGGCGACCTCAGCCTGACGGCCGTCTTTACGCCTGAAACTTACAACATTCTGGTGGCCGCCGTACCCGAAGCGGGCGGCCTAATCGCCGGCCCGGCCACGGCCGAATACGGCCAAACCGTGACCTTGACCGCCACGGCCAACGACGGCTATGAGTTCCAAGCCTACGAAAACGCCGAGGGCAAGGCCATCTGCTACGACCCCGCCTTTACGACGACTGTCAACGGCCCGCTGAATCTGAACGCGCGCTTTGCGCCGCGTGCTTACACGCTCCATGCCGTTCCGGCTGACAAGACGCTGGGACAGACCAAGGGCAGCGGCCAGTTCGCTTTCGGCGAAACGGTAACGGTCAAGGCCTGGCCGATGGCGCAGGGTTATACGTTCTCGCATTGGAGCGCCGACCCGCAGGGCAACGACATGCTTTCGGACGAAGCCGAATACCGATACACGATGACGGCCGAAAACCGCACGATTTACGCCTGCTTCAAACTGCAGACCCTGCAGCTGGAACTGACGGCCAATCTGCCGCAAGCCGGCACGTTGCAGGGCGGCGGCGAAAAGACCTACGGTGAAACCGTGACCCTGACCGCCACGGCCAACAATGGCTATATATGGAAAGGCTTCAGCGAATACGACGTATTGCTGACCGAAGAAACGAGCTGGACGTTTACGATGACGGAAAACCGCCGGATTGTGGGTGTCTTTGCGCCGATGATGTGGCAGATTACCGCCACCGATATACCGGAGGGCGTGAAGGTGAAAGGCACGGGCGAAGCGGCGCACGGCACGGAAGCCGTTATTGAGGCCGTTTTGCCGCATACGCTCGACTTCGTGGCCTGGACGGATGCCGAGGGCAACACTGTCGGCACCGAAAACCCGTTGCGCGTAACGGTTATGAACGATTTGCAACTGACCCCGCATTGCACGCCGCACCTGTTGCCGCTCAGCGTGACGATTGAACCGGCGGGCGCCGGGTCGGTCATTACCGACGGCTTTACGGACAATGCGGGCGCGTTCCGCCATGGCGAGGACATCGCGCTGGAAGTGATGCCGGCTCACGGCTACACGTTCGCGGGCTGGGAAGAAGACGGCGTTTTGATCAGCGATGAAAACCCCTATACCTACCGTATATTGGCCGAAAGCCGCTTGAAAGCCGTGTTCCAACCCGCCGGCTGGACGATTACGACGGGTTCCAACCTCTCGCTCGGCGGTACGACCGCCGGTGACGGCATCTATCCGCAGGGCGCCACCGTGGAAGTGACGGCGACGCCGGCCAACGGTTTCGAATTCATGCACTGGATGGAAAACGGCGAAATCGTGAGCACGGAAGCCGTATATCGCTTTGTGGCCGACAACGACCGCCAGCTTTTGGCCGACTTCCAAATCCATTACTTCCAGATTCAGGTGGAAGCCAACCCGACCATCGGGGCCAAGGTAAGCGGCAGCGGCGCCTACAGCGCGCAAGACACCGTAACGCTGAGCGTAACGCCCACCAACGGCTATGCGTTTATCGCCTGGGTATGCGAGGGCGACACCTTATCGAAAGAAACCAACTATCGCTTCATACCCGAACGCGATATGCAAATCGTGGCCCAGATGAAGAAACTGACCACAACGGTTTCCGCCAACGTGACGCCTTTTGACGGCGGCACGGTGACCGGCGCCGGCGAATACCGCGTGGGCGACCTTGTGACGCTGACGGCGATACCGAACGAAAGATACATTTTCCGTCAGTGGGTGGATAAACGGCAGAACATCGTAAGCCTTGACCAAACGTTCCGCTTTACGGCCGGAGACGATGTATCCTATATCGCCGAATTCGGCCTTAAAGATATCGATGATTTTGACCCGAACGTGGCCGTCTATCCGACGCCTTTCAGCGGCGAGGTGCACCTTGAAGGCGAAAACATGGACAAAATCATGTGGTTCAACGCCTTTGGCGTGAAAGTGGCGCAATACGAAATCAACTCCAACACGCATACCATCATGACGACCGATACCTGGCCGAGAGGTTTGTATATCTACCGCATCGTCGGCAACAGCGGCAAGGTGGTCAAAGGTAAAGCGTTAAAACTCTAAACGGGGATGAAGATTTTCCATACCGTCAAAAAAAGGCTGCTCTTGGGCGCGGCCTTTTTTTGTATGGCGGCCTGCGGGGGCAACGGGTTCCTGTACGCCCAGCCGCACAACGGCACCGAACAGTTGCCCAACCGAGGCTTTGAGCTTTACGACAACGAAAACAGTTCCAGCATCGAACCGCAAGGCTGGAATTCCTTTATGACGGGCAACGCCTCGGGTATTACGAGTGCCGGTAAATCCCAACGCTTGTCGAAAGAGAGCGGCGGACGGCCGGGCGGCAAGGGCGCGTACTACCTGCGGATTTATTCGACCGAAGTGTTGGGCATCGTGGCCAACGGCAACGTGACGACGGGCCGCATCAACCTGGGCAGTACAACGGCGACCGACGCCTCCAACTACAACTATACCGACCGCGGCAACGAGGGCTTCTATTGGCGGCAGACGACGGTGCCCGACTCGCTCGTGGTCTGGCTGTGGTTCAAGCCCAAAGGCTCCGCATCGGATCAGGCCCAAATCAATGTCATCATCCATAATGACAACCGGACGATAGACCCCGGCACCGAACGCAGCCAAGTGGTGGCGTCGGCCAAGATCAACCCGTCGGCCACCGACGGCTGGCAACGCTTTTCCGTGCCTTTCGTCAAGACCGGCGCAACAAACGACGCCCAATATGTGCTTGCCTCCTTTACGACGAACAAGACGCCAGGCGGCGGCAAAGCCAACGACGAACTGCTGGTTGACGACATTTTCTTTGTCTATAACCCGACCTTGCGGCTCAACAACTTCAACACGACGGCCATCGGCCTGCGTGATGACGAAACCGTGACGGTGGAGGTGCCGTTCCGCATTACGGGTACGATGTCGCCGCAAATGGGCGAAGACAATATCGTGATTGCCGAACTCTCGGACGCCGCCGGTTCGTTCGCCCACCCCACGGAATTAGGCCGGCTCACGACCGACGAGAGCGGCAGCATCATGGCCGCCCTGCCCGCCACGCTGCCGGTCGGCACGGGCTACCGCATCCGCGTGCGCTCTACGAACTACCCGCGCGTTTCGGACGACAACGGCAAAGACATCGAACTGTTCAGAGGCTATTATATAGAAGGCAAGGCCTCCGCCCCAAGCCGCGGCTCGGTAAGCGGCAGTCAGACCTACAAACAGGGTACGCAAGCCACGCTGACGGCCGTCGCCACGCCGGGCAACCATTTCTCGCACTGGAGCGAGAACGGCAGCCGCATCGAGGACGCCGGCAATGTATATACATTTACGGTGGAACGCAACCGCACGCTGACGGCGCATTTCGACACCAACTACTACGACTTCACGGTGCAGACCGAGGGCAACGGCACGGTGGCCGTGTCGCCCCAAGCCGACAACGGCCGCTTTATCCACAATACGCCGGTGGTTTTGCAGGCCCAAGCCGGCACCGGCTCGCGCTTCGTCGGTTTTTACGATGGCTCGACCTTGCTCAACAACCAAGCCGACTACACGTTTCCCATCGTGCGCGACCTGAGTCTGACGGCCCGGTTCGAACTGCAATCCTTTAACCTGACCGTGGCGGTCAACAACGCGGCTTTCGGCACGGTGAAAGGCAGCGGCGCGTACAAGTACCAGACCGTGGCCAAGCTGGAGGCGACGCCCAACGCCTACTGCCGCTTCGTGGCCTGGCAGGACGCCGACGGCAACACGCTGAGCACGGACAATCCGTATAACCATACGGTGACAGCGGCCACGCGCGTGACGGGGGTATTTGAGGAAATGACTTACCGCGTGACGACGGCAAGCCAACCGACAGCCGGCGGCGACGTGACCGGCGGCGGCACCTACAGCGCGTCCAAGTCGCAGAAAATACAACTGACCGCCGAAGCCAAATCCGGCTATACGTTCGCCTATTGGGCCATTGCGGCCAACGGACAGACGGAAGAAACCAAAACGGACAATCCGCTGACGCTCGTTTCGGGACACATCAACAGTGACTATACGTGTACGGCCTATTTCGAACCCGTCCGCTACCGTATCTCGGCCACGGCGGAACCCGAAGAGGGCGGCCGCGTGGAAGGCGACGGCCTGTATATCTATCAGGATCAGGCGCGTCTGACGGCGGTTCCGGCAGAGGGCTATCAATTCGTTTCGTGGCGCGATGCCGCGACGGGCGAAGACCTTTCCGCGCAGACAATATATACTTTTCAGGCGAACGCCGACCGACGGCTGTTGGCCGTGTTTGAACTGCAACAGTACGACATTACCGTTGAGAGCGCACCCGAAGCCTACGGCAACGTGAGTGGCGGCGGCACCTACACGCACGGCGCCGAAGCCACGCTGAACGCACAGGCCGCCGAAGGCTACGAATTCCGCTATTGGTACCGCAACGGCGATGAAACGGACACGGTGGCCACAACGCCCGAAACGACCGTCAGCGTGACGGCCGCCCTGCCCTATACGGCTGTCTTTACCGTAAAACGCAAGCAAGCCAAAGCCGTGGCCGTTCCCGAACGGGGCGGCGAGGTGACCGGCACCGGCCTCTACGAAGATGGCGCGGTGGCCCAGTTGGAAGCCATGGCGGCGGAAGGCTATCGTTTCGGCGGCTGGCACGACCTTGAAGGCAACCTGTTGGGCGAAGCCGAAATCCTGTATCTGAAGATGGAACGGGATACGACAGTGCAAGCCGTCTTTACGCCGCACACCTATACGGTTACCTTGGCCGTGGCCGGCAATAGGGACGTGGGAGAAGTCAGCTTTGACAACGGAACCTATGGCAAAACGCTGACGGCCGCCCTGCCCTGCGACAGCACGCTGACGCTCTACGCCCGCGCCAAGACCGAGGGTTACAACGTATCGAACTGGCAGAAGGCGGGCGGCAGCGCCAGCCTCGGCAAGACGGCGCAAATCCGTTATACCGTATCGGGAGAGGTGCGCATAGAGGCCGACTTTGCCACAAACTTGGCGACGATAGCCGTAACGGTGGAACCCGAAGGAGCCGGCACGGTGGCCAATGCGGGCAACCATCCCAAAGGCCAATACGTTACCTTGACGGCCCAACCCGAAGCGGGTTACCGGCTAGCACGTTGGGAGGACGCCGCGGGGGCGACCCTCGGCCAAAATCCGACCTATACGGTTGAGAACCTGAATACCGATACGCAACTGAAAGCCGTATTCGAAAAACGCCAATATACGCTGCAAATAGCCGCAAGCCTGCCCGTAGCGGAGGCCGGAGAGGCAGATATTCTGCCTGCGGCGGGCGGCGGAGCGCCCGCCGGCGCGCTCACGTTGCGCCATGGCGAGGGCTTCCAACTGAGCGCGCGGCCGGCCTCCGGCTACCGCTTTGACCATTGGCTGCAAGTGGGTTCTGAGGACATCCTCGGCACCGAAACGCCCTACGAAGGCATCGCGACGCAAGACGCGGACTACCGCGCCGTATTCGCGCCCCTGCCCTACAACCTGACGACACGCGCCAACCAAGCCTACAAGGGGCGCACCCGCGGCGACGGCCGCTACACTTACGGCAGCGAAGTGACCGTGACCGCCATACCGGCCGAAGGCAATCATTTCTCGGCCTGGGTGCTGACGGGCACCGGCCTGCCCGCCCAAGGGATAACGGCGCAACAGAACCCTTATACCTTTACGATGGCGGGCGAAACGACGGCGGAAGCCCTGTTTGACACGAACACCTACACGCTGACGCTTCAGAACACCCAAAGCGACTTGGGGACGGCATCGATGACGGTAAACGGCACGGCTCAGGCCGGTGCAACCGCCTCTGTCATCCACAACGGCCAGGCGACGTTCAACGCCACCGTCAAGGATGCGGCGCATTACCGCTTCGCCTGTTTTACCGACCGCAACGGCCGCCGGCTCAGCGCCGCCAACCCGTGGACGCTGACCGTAACGTCCGACACGCTCGTTATCGCGACCTTTGAGCCGGTTACGTTCACACTCTCGGCCGAAAGCGCCGACCCGGCCATGGGCGCGGTCTCGCACAACGGCGGCATGGAACAGCCCTACCTCAACACCGTGACGATGACGGCCGAACCGTCCTACGGTTACCGGTTCGTCAAATGGGTGCTGGCCGATAAGGACGGACAGGCGACCGAAACGGTCTTTTCCACGGTTCAAACCACCAGCTTCATCATGACCCGCGACACCGCCATTCTGGCCGTATTCGAACCGCGCCAATTCTTCGTGAGCGGGGAAGCGGCCATTGACGGCAGCGGCTATGTGGACGGTTTGCCGGATGGCGGCGCCCTCTTTACCTACGGCGATGAAGCGCGGGTGGAAGCCACCCCCGCCTACGGCTATACGTTCTCGCACTGGGAAATCAACGGCGTCCGTATGTCGGACGAACCCGTATATACATGGAACGTCACCGAAACCGCCACGGCCACGGCTGTATTCTCGCCCGTGATGTATCACATAGACCTGAACCTGCAACCCGAGGGCGTAGGCTATACGACGGGCGGCGGGCTCTATGGCTACGGCACGACGGCCCTGTTGGAAGCCGTGCCCGACGAAGGGTTTTACTTCAAGGGCTGGCACAACGGCCATCATGTGGTGTCGAAAGAGAACCCCTTCCGCATGACGGTGGGTCGGGACAGCAGCCTGACGGCCATTCTGGAAACCGACACGCTGACCGTGACGTTGCAGACCGAAGGCGAAGGCGAAGCGCACGGCGCGGGCCGTTTCCTGATGCGCGAACCCGTGACGCTCGAAGCGACGCCCGTACCGGGGCACGAGTTCTTGGCCTGGACGGATGAGGAGGGCAACCGGATTTCGACCGAAAACCCGTTTGAATTCCCCGCCACGGCCAACGTGACCTATACCGCCGTTTTCATGCCCAAGACCTATGCCGTGACGCTGAACACCGAAGCCGGCGGCACGCTGCAGGGCGGCGGCGAATACGCCTATCTCTCGGATATCGTACTGTTGGCGAGGGCCGACAGCGTGCACACGTTCCGTTGCTGGCAACTGGATGAGGAATCGGCGGAAGACAGCCTGCTCTCCGCCCTCTTTACGCCCCAAGTCCTGCAACAGCCCAGACTGACGTACCGCGTGGACCGTCCGTTGGGCCTGACGGCTGTTTTCGACGCCTTTACCTACGACATCACGGCCGAAGCCTCGCCGGCCAACAGCGGCACGTTCCGCGGCACGGGCACGTTCAACCACGGCGCATCGACGGTGCTGGAAGCCCTGCCGGCCGAACATTTCGACTTCGCGGCCTGGACGCTGAACGGCGAGACGGTTTCGACGGAGCCGAATCTGGAGATTCCGTCCATTGAAGAAAGCCGCCTCTACATCGCGCTGTTCAAGCCGACCGACTATCAAATCAACGTGAGCGTCTATCCGTCCAAGGGCGGGGTGGCCACCGGCGCCGGCTCCTACCGCTTCGGCGACACGGTGCAGATTGCCGTGAGCATGCAGCCCGGCTATACGTTCATGGACTGGACCGACAACGCGTTCAACGTGGTCAGCACCGACACCTCGTTTACCCATATCGTTACGGGGAACGAATCCTTTACGGCCACCGTCAAGGCCGGCAACGAAACGGAACTGACCGCCGGCGACCGACTTGACGTTTATCCGAATCCGGCCACCGAATACCTGCATTTCGAAGCCGAAACCGACCTGCGGCGCATCACGCTGATGGATACGCGCGGGAGTGTGTTGCGGCAGGCCGACGTGAACGGACGACAGGCCGTGTTGCGGACTTCAGACTATCCGTCAGGCCTGCATTTCTACCGCGTGGAATGGCAGGACGGCCGCGTCAGCTATGGCAAATGGGTGCGGTAGGCCTTGACGTGGCCCGCCGCACTTGATTTTACGCCCAATTTACCTTAACTTTGTTGGATTGTCCCCAAAGGGGGATCGGGAGTGTATTATGTTAGACAAATTAGAAGCGTTGAACCAGCGTTTCCTTGCCATCGAGCAGGAAATGAACCAACCGGAAGTGATGGCCGACATGAAGCGGTTCATCAAACTGAACAAGGATTACAAGGAGTTGCAGCCGATTGTGGCGGCCTACAAGCAATACAAGAACCTCATCGACAATATCGCCAACGCCAAGGAGGTGCTCGCGCATGAAAAGGACGAGGAATTCCGCGAAATGGCCAAAGAAGAACTCAGCACCTTTACCGAAGAGAAAGACCGGTTGGAGGAGGAAATCCGCATCCTGCTGATTCCGGCCGACCCGCAGGACTCCAAGAACGCGATTTTGGAAATACGCGCCGGCACGGGTGGCGACGAGGCGGCGATTTTTGCGGGCGACCTCTACCGTATGTATGTGCGCTATTGCGAGAAACGCGGCTGGAAGATGGAGACCGTGGACTTTACCGAAGGGACGGCCGGCGGCTACAAGGAAATCGTGGTCAACGTGACGGGCGAGGGCGTCTATGGCATCCTCAAATACGAGTCGGGCGTACACCGCGTGCAACGCGTGCCGGAGACCGAAACGCAGGGCCGCGTGCATACGTCGGCGGCATCGGTCGTCGTCTTGCCCGAAGCCGATGAGTTTGACGTGGAACTGAAGGCCAACGACATCCGCAAGGATACCTACTGCTCGTCGGGCCCCGGCGGCCAGTCGGTCAACACGACCTATTCGGCCGTGCGCCTCACCCACATCCCCACCGGCATCGTCGTCGCGATTCAGGACGAGAAATCGCAGATCAAGAATTACGAGAAAGCCTTGAAGGTATTGCGCACACGTATATACGAAATCGAATACCAGAAATATCTGGACGAGATTTCCTCCAAACGGAAGACCATGGTTTCGACGGGCGACCGCTCGGCCAAAATACGGACGTACAACTATCCGCAGAGCCGTGTGACCGACCACCGCATCAACTTTACGATTTATTCGCTCGGCAACTTCATGGACGGCGAGATTCAGGAAGTGCTCGACGCGCTGCAATTGGCCGAAAACGCCGAAAAACTCAAAGAAAACGTAGGATAGTTATGAATAGAACCGAACTGATTGCCGAAATCCGCCGGAAAAAGTCCTTCCTCTGCGTGGGCTTGGACCCGGACATGAATAAGATTCCCGCCTGTCTGCAACAGGAAGAGGACGTGATTTTCGCGTTCAACAAGGCGATTATCGACGCCACGCTGGACTATGCCGTGGCCTACAAGCCGAACCTGGCGTTTTACGAGGCCTACGGCTTGAAGGGCATGGTGTCGTTGCAGAAGACGATCAACTATCTGCGGCAGTTCAACGTGTTCACGATTGCCGACGCCAAACGCGGCGACATCGGCAACACGTCGCTCAAATACGCGCAGGCTTACCTCGACCCCGCCGGCGACTTCAACTTCAACGCCATCACCGTGGCGCCCTATATGGGCGAAGACTCGGTAAAGCCGTTCCTGCAGGTGCCGGACAAATGGGTGGTGCTGCTCGCGCTGACGTCCAATCCGGGCGCACGCGATTTCCAGAATCTGGAAATCACGGGTGGCGCGGCCGAGGGGGCGTTGCTGGAAAAACATCTCTATGAACAGGTGCTGCGCACTTCAACCGCTTGGGGTAACGCCGACAACATGATGTATGTGGTGGGCGCCACCCGCGCCGAATTCCTTTCGGACGTGCGCCGGATTGTGCCGAACCACTTCCTGCTCGTGCCGGGCGTGGGCGCGCAGGGCGGCAGCCTCGAAGAGGTCTGCCGCTACGGCCTCAACAATGACATCGGCCTGCTCATCAACGCCTCCCGCAGCATCCTCTACGCGGGCAAAGACACGGATTTTGCCGAGGCCGCGCGCGCGGAAGCGGCGCGTATGCAACAACAAATGCAGGCGTATGTCCGTTAGTCCGCGCTTGGTTCTAAAACAGGCCGCCGGCCTGCTGTGCCTGCTCCTGCTCTCGGGCGGCTTCCACGCGCCGCGCGCCCACGCCCAGAGCTACAACACGACGTTCGCCAACGGCGACGACGGCTGGGTGGGTTCGGCCGTGGGCTACCAGCCCAACCTGCGCAAGGACTACGGCATATCCGTCTATTGGAACCTGTTCAGCAACCCGATTACGCAGGGCGAACGCACCGGCTTGCTGTTCAAGGGCAAGAACCTGAACGGCGACCTGTTCGTTTACGCGTTCCGTCAGATTACGGGCTTGAAGCCCAACGCCGTCTATCAGATTACGTTCAACGCCACGGTTTACGACTTGCCCAAACAACCATCGGCCAAAAGCGGCCGCATCTGCGTCAAGGGCGGCAGCCTGCTCAAAATACCGGCTCACTTGTTTCTCTATCAGGTGGAAAGCAACTTCGACAAGGGGGCTTTCGGCAAGGACGGCGCCGACCTGCAGGTATTAGACTGCCTGGTGGTAGGTGCAACCGGCAGCAAGCACGTGGTGCAGAACTACCGCCGCCCCATCGAGGGCCGGACGAACCACAAGGGCGAACTCTATCTGGTAATCGGCTTCGAGGTCGCGCCCGACTTCGTACAGATGCCCGACCTATTCCTCAGCTTCCTGCGCACGACGTTCACCTACCAGCGGCCTTACGAAAGCGACGAGCAGGAAAACCCCGTGCGGCTGTTCGCGCTGCCGAACCACCAAGGGTTCTACTTCGATACCGACTGGGAGGCCGACCTATCGATGATAGGCGTCTATAGCACGAGCGGCCACCTCATCAAGGTGATGCCCATCGACAACCCGTACTACGACCATGTGATGCGCACCGCCGACCTTACGCCCGGCATCTATCAGTTCGTCTTTTTCCTGTTCGACGGCTACCGCTACACGCAGGAGGTGCATATCCGCCCGTAATAAGATTTAATCGGTGCTGACGTCCAACCGCACATCACACTGAGTGGTTTGTTCTGATTTTACAATAAAATCATCACTTGTATAATCCACATAACCGGTCCTCGTGACATATAATTTATAAGTACCCGGTTCCAATTCATTGAACTCGAATTGTCCCTCGATCCCCGTCACGGTTTTCAGGCCTATCGGTTGTAATTCCACGCCCGCAGTCTTAATCGGTTCACCAGTCGCTTTGTCGGTAACGACGCCATATATCGCTCCGGGCAGTTCTTCCTTTTCCTTGCAACCATACCATAGGGTGGCGGATAAGCAAAGAATTATGGCTATGATGGTATAGAGTAGCTTTTTCATTGTTAATCTAGATTTTTACACTTACTTTCTTTTGCTCAGCGGGATATTCGCTTCTACACTCTCGCCGACAATGGCGCGGAGGGTCTTACGGTTGGTGCTGTAGCCATCTTTCTGCACCGTAATCGTGTATTGACGTTCCTCCAACTCGGTAAACTCAAAACGACCGTCATGGTCGGTCATTTGGCTAGTGCCTCCCGGGCTCAATACCACGGTTGCGTCGGACAGGGGCTCGGCTGTCTCAACATCGCTCACGATACCATAAATCGTGCCATATTCCTCCTTGTCCGTCGGTTCACAAGCCATGCAACCGCACAGCAAAGCCGCTGCTACGGCCAATCTCAGTAGTCTTTTCATATTGTTATAAAATTAAAATGTCAAACTCAAAGCCACACCACTCGCATCCGGAGCGGCATAAGGCGCAAATCGAAGATTGGCTTCGCCAATCTGAACTTTTGGCCGGCCCTTGGCCAAAATCCCATCCAAAATATTCCATACATAAAGTGCAGCCGCACCTGCGATGGATATATTACGGCTCAACTCACAGGTATGGGCGTTGTCGGCGTAAATCTGACGCTGATTCAGGTTATGGGTCCCATTCATTTTGGAAACATATGAAGCCCGCAAGCACTCCGATGCCACAATGCCGCCAATGAACGCCACCTCGCCTACGATAAACCCGACGCCCTTACCTATCTGACCCTTGTATATCTGCGCATACCCCGGCACAAACACACGGGCGGAAAACGGATAACGTACCTTTTCCTTTGTCATTTCATAGTCGTCGAATGTTTCAACTATCTGCGGCAAAAGATAGGGCTCATAAGCTACCGGTAATTCAAAATCATACTCACTGATAGGCGGCTCGGAAACGGTTTCTGAGCCGCACGCCATAATCGGGAATAACAGTCCGATAATGAGAATTGTGCATCTTTTCATATTGTTATTGTATTGATTCGTATTTTATCGTGCGTTTCGCTTAATCAGCCGCTAAAGTAATATATATATATATATTCTGACCAAATTTTTCGGGCACTTTTTCTAAAAAAGTTTTCAACAAAACGAACAGAATAGCGTGGAAGTCGGTTTTTGAAACTTTTTTCGTTAAAAGTCGAGATCAAACGTACATTACTAAAGCCCTGCAGAAAAGGGTCACATTACAAACCTTTAAACAATCTTATCATGCAAAAAGAAAAATTAGACTTGTTTAACGACAAAAGCGTGCGCACCATTTGGAGCGAAGAACATGAGAAATGGTATTTCTCAATTGTAGATACCATTGCTGTACTGACCGACAGCGTTGACCCGGCAACGTATTGGCGAAAGTTGAAACAACGCTTAAAAGCGGAGGGCAATGAAACCGTGACAGACTGTCACGGTTTGAAACTACAAGCCGCAGACGGCAAGATGCGATTGACGGATGTCGCCGATGCCGAACAACTGCTTCGACTTATCCAATCCATCCCCTCGCCTAAGGCCGAACCGTTCAAGGTATGGATGGCACAAGTGGCCGCCACACGGCTTGACCAGCTGCAAGACCCGGAACTGTCCATCGACCAGGCCGTGGTCGATTACAAGCGGCTCGGCTATTCGGACGCTTGGATTAACCAACGCATCCGCAGCATCGAAATCCGAAAGGAGCTGACCGATGAATGGCAGAGAGGCGGCGTTAAGCCTATGCAATACGCCACGCTGACCGACATCATCACCAAGGAATGGAGCGACTATACGACCAAACAATACAAGGCGTTGAAGAACTTAAAGAAAGAGAACCTGCGCGACCACATGACCAACTTGGAACTGGTGCTGAACTCACTGGCCGAGGCCTCGACGACCGAACTCGCCCGCAAACACAATCCCCAAGGGCTTTCCCAAAACGCAACCGTCGCCAAACAAGGCGCGAACGTGGCCAAAGTGGCCCGCGAGAATCTGGAAAAACAACTCGGGAAACCCGTCGTCTCCGAGCTCAACGCCAAAGATTTGAAGCGCCTCAATCAGGCGACGGAGGAATAATAAAAAGGGGCTACGCAACGCAAGGTTGAACAGCCCCTTGGGGTTATCGGGCGGAAGCGCCCGGCGGCCATGTGGCTATCGGCTACTTGACCGTTTTTATCTTCAGCTCGTCTAACTGCGCCTGCGCGATGGTGGAAGGCGCGTCCAGCATCGTGTCACGCCCCGCGTTGTTCTTCGGGAACGCGATGAAGTCGCGGATGCTCTCGGCCCCGCCGAACAGCGAGCAGAGACGGTCGAAGCCGAACGCGATACCGCCGTGGGGCGGTGCGCCGTATTCAAACGCCCCCATCAGGAAGCCGAACTGCAACTGGGCCTCCTCGTCGCTGAAGCCCAACGCGCGGAACATACGATTCTGCAAATCGCGGTCGTGGATACGGATGGAGCCGCCGCCCACTTCCACGCCGTTGATGACCATGTCATAGGCGTTGGCGCGCACCGCCCCCGGATCGCTCTCCAACAGGGCTTCGTCCTCCGGCTTGGGCGACGTGAACGGGTGGTGCATGGCAAAGAAACGCTGCGCCTCTTCGTCCCATTCCAACAGCGGGAAATCGACAACCCACAGCAGTTTGTAGTTCTGCGGATCGCGCAGCCCCAAGCGGCTGCCCATCTCCAGACGCAACTGGCCGAGCGCGACCTGCGTCTTGCGCGTGGCGCCACAGAGTATCAACACCAAATCGCCGGCCTTGGCTTCCGCCGCAGCGGCCGCCGCCTGAATCTGCTGGGGCGTATAGTATTTGTCGATGGACGACTTGAACGTGCCGTCGGGCAGGCATTTGATATACATGAGGCCGGACGCCCCCACCTGCGGACGTTTCACGAAATCGGTAAGTTCATCCAACTGCTTGCGCGTATATTCGGCCGCCCCCGGCACCGCAATGGCGCCTATCCATTCGGCCTGATCCAGCACGCTGAAAACGCCCTGTTTCAGCACGGCGTTCAACGGCTTGAAGCGCATATCGAAACGGATATCGGGCTTGTCGGAGCCGTAGTTTTCCATGGCCTCCTTCCACGTCATGCGCGGCAGCGGGTCTATGTCGATGCCTTTCTCTTTCTTGAACAGATGCGCAATAAGGCCTTCGAACGTGGAGAGCACGTCTTCCTGCGTCACGAACGACATCTCGCAGTCGAGTTGCGTAAACTCTGGCTGACGGTCGGCGCGCAAATCCTCGTCGCGGAAACAGCGCACCAACTGGAAATAGCGGTCGAAGCCCGACACCATGAGCAACTGCTTCAACGTCTGCGGTGACTGCGGCAGCGCGTAGAACTCGCCTTCGTTCATGCGGGACGGCACGACGAAATCGCGCGCGCCCTCGGGCGTGGACTTGACGAGGAAGGGCGTCTCCACTTCCATAAAGCCGAGCCCGTTCATATAGTTGCGGATTTCGATGCCCAGACGGTGGCGCATCTCCATATTGGAACGCACGCAGGCGCGGCGCAGGTCGAGATAACGGTACTTCATGCGCAGTTCATCGCCGCCGTCGGTATTGTCCTCTATCGTGAAAGGCGGCGTCTTGGAACGGTTGAGCACCTCCAAACGCGTAACCTCCACTTCGATGTCGCCCGTGGGTAGCTTGGGGTTCTTGTTGCTGCGTTCCAGCACCTTGCCGTCCACCCGGATGACGCATTCGCGTCCCAGTTCCCGGATGCGGCCGCAGAGCGCGGCATCGGTCTCCATATTGAACACCAACTGCGTGATGCCGTAACGGTCACGCAAATCGACGAACGTCATGCCGCCCAAGTCGCGGCTACGTTGAATCCAACCGCAAAGCGTCACGGCGGCGCCAACGTCCGTCAGGCGCAACGCGCCGTTGGTATGGGTTCTATAGGCTGTCTTCATATCCTCTTTTTTTCTCGGTTATTTCGCTTTGCCCTGATTGGCCACGGCCTCCATCAGCGCCTTGATTTTCTCGGGGTCGCCCAAGAAACGGTCTTCCACAAGGTTCATGTTGTCGTCGAACACGAACAGATAGGGCACGGCCGTAGGCAGGTTCAGCGAGATGATGTCGTTATCGGAAATGTGCTTGATATGCTTGATGATGCCGCGCAATGAATTGCCGTGTGCCGCAATGATAATCTCGTCGCGCGTCTTCAACGACGGCACGATTGTGTTTTCCCAATAGGGCACGATGCGGTTGACCGTATGAATCAGGGCTTCCGTCAGCGGCAAATCGGCGCGATCCACCTGACGGTAGCACGCCGCCTGATACGGGCTGCGTTCATCATCGGGGGCCAGGGCCGTGGGCGCCACATCGTAGCTGCGCCGCCAGATCTTGACCTGCTCGTCGCCATACTTGGCCGCCGTCTCAGCCTTATTGAGGCCTTGCAACATACCGTAATGCTTCTCGTTGAGCCGCCAATTCTTTTCTTCGGGAATCCACAGCTGGTCCATTTCCTCCAATACCGTATGCAGGGTCTTGATGGCTCTCTTCAGATAAGACGTGTAGGCCATATCGAAATGAAATCCCTCCGCTTTGAGCAGACGGCCGGCTTCCTTGGCTTCTTCCACGCCCTGCGGGCTCAAATCCACATCGGTCCAACCCGTAAAACGATTTTCCTTGTTCCATACGCTCTCGCCGTGGCGGAGCAACACTACTTTCTTCATACTGCTTCTTGCTTATATATCGTTACAAACTATCCTTCAAATCCGTCAGAAACTTGCGCACACGGTGCAGGCGCTGCAACAGTTCCTCCTCGGCCGTGCCTTCCGCCAGGGGCTTTTCCTTGAGCTTGTCTTTGGCGCCCTGCAACGTGTAGCCCTCTTCCTTGACCCAATGGTAAATCTTGTGGAAATAGGCGACGTCGGTGGGCGTGAACAGACGGTTGCCCTTGCGGTTACGGCGCGGCGATATGGCCTCGAACTCCTTGTCCCAGAACCGAATCAGGGAGGTGTTGACGTTGAACATCGCGGCCACCTCGCCGATGGTGTAGAACAACTTGCCGTCGGCCTTGGGTTCCATATTGTTTTCAGCCATTTCTTCCATACGCTACGACAGACTCTGGTTGATTTCGCGCGATTTCTCCAAAATTTCGAGATATTCTTCGGGCGAAATGCCGATAAAGAAATAATAGACGGGGTTGACCTGCTTGCCGTTGACGTGCACTTCGTAGTGCAGGTGCGGCCCGGTGGCGTAACCGCTCGTGCCCACGGTGCCGAGCTGGGTACCGCGCTTGACCTTCATGCCCTGACGCACCGTCAGTTTATCCATGTGGGCGTAAAGCGTCTTGTAGCCGAAGCCGTGATCGACGACACAGCAGACGCCATAACCCGTATATCCTTTCATGTTGTTCCCCGCCTTTTCCACGACGCCATCGCCCGTGGCATAAATGGGCACGCCGCGCGCGGCCGTGATGTCGATGCCCGTATGCGGACGCAGATTTTTGAATATCGGGTGGTAGCGCGGCCCGAAACCGGACACGACGCGCCCTTCATTCTTGTTAATCGGCAGGATGGCCGGCATATGCTGCAAGCGCTCCTCCTTGGTCTTGGCCATTGTATATATCGAATCCAAGGATACCGACTGCGCGTAGATGGCCGAAGCCAAAGCATCGGTTTTATAAGACGTTTCGCTGATAATCTGCCCCAACGCATTGTCGGTGTAATGGCTGTAGTCGCGATACAGTTCCTTGGTCTGATGCGGCGGCTCGGCATCGAAAATGATGCGGTACAGGTTGCGGTCGCGCTGCTGCAGGTCTTCCAACACTTCGGTCAGCTGATCCAAGCGCCGGTCAAGATAGCGGTACTGCACCGCGCTTTCGTACAAATCGCGGCGGATGCGCCTTTCCTTGGGGCCTTCGAGAAAATAATACGACACGAGCAACGCCAGCCCGAAAAACAACGCGGCCGTAAGCACATAGCCCGACAGCTTCAACAGACGTTCGCCCCAAGTCGGTTTGTGCTGGGTGACCGTCAGCGAAGACGCATCGATATAAAGCCGTTCTTTCTTCTTGCCGCGCATGGGGTTTCGGTTTTAGGCGTTCGGGCCCGCCTGCAGTTTGTTCAACAACGTATCGACCACCACCTTCAAGCCGTCTTCCTTGTTGCCGACAGCCGACGCGAAGAAGGGCTGGCCGCCGCCGCTGCCGTCTATCTCCGACGCCACTTCGCCGATGAGTTTACCGGCATGGTAGCCCCGCTTGACGAGTTCGTCGCCAATCATCAGGAATACGCTCGGCTTGCCGTCACTCTTGCCCGTGATGAGGCATATCCCGTTTGACAGCGGTTTGCGGAGCGCGGTGCAAAGGTTACGGCTGATGGCCGCCGGGTAGTCGCGTTCGATGCGGATAAGCGGCATATCGCCAAGCTGTTCCTGACGTTCAAGCCAATATTCGGTCAGATGACGCACCCGGTCGTTGATGTGCATCTCTATTTCTTTCTTCATCTTGCTGTGGCCGTCCAGCATCTTCTTAAGGCCGACGAGCACGTCCGGACTCCGGAGCGTTTCCTTGATTTCCTGATACGTATCGACGATGTCGAACAGGTAGCGTTGCGCCGCGCCGGCCGCCACGGCCTCGATACGCCGCACGCCGGCCGCTACCGCGCCCTCGCTCACGATTTTGAACACGCCGATTTCGCCCGTCGTCTTGACATGGGTACCGCCGCAGAGTTCCACCGACGGCCCGTATTGGATAACGCGCACCTTGTCGCCGTACTTTTCGCTGAACAAGGCCATCGCGCCCAAAGCCCGCGCCTCGTCGATGGGCACCTCCCGCCTTTCCGTCAACAGCAGGTTCTGCCGTATCATGTGGTTGACGCGGTTTTCCACCTCGCGGATTTCCTCAGGCGTCATTTTCTGAAAATGCGAGAAGTCGAAGCGCAACGAGATTTCGTTGACCTGCGAGCCTTTCTGTTCCACGTGCGTGCCCAACACCTCGCGCAAAGCGTGGTGCATGAGGTGCGTGGACGTATGGTGACAGGCCGTCTGACGGCGCAGCCCCTCTTCCACCACGAGCATGAAACGCGCCGACGGTTCGGCCGGCAGGCGGTCGGTCCAATGGATGATGAGTTTGTTTTCCTTGCGGGTATCGCGCACTTCGATGCGTTCGGTCTCGGTGCCGTCGGCCGCCAGGGACGCGATATAGCCCCGGTCGCCGGCCTGACCGCCGGACTCGGCGTAAAACGGCGTCTGCTCGAATACGAGCTGATATTGTTCCTTGCCCTTCTTGTTGACCCGACGGTAACGCAACAGCCGGCTTTCCACCTTCAAATCGTCGTAGCCGACAAAGCGGCACTCGCCGCCCGTATGCACGTCCACCCAGTCGTCGGACGTTACCTCGGCCGCGTTGCGCGAACGGTCTTTCTGCTGTTGCAGGCATTTTTCAAATTCGGGCAGGTTGACGCTCATGCCCTGCTCTTTGAGTATCAATTCGGTCAAGTCTATCGGGAAGCCGTAGGTATCGTAAAGCGTAAACGCGTCTTCGCCGCTGATTTCCGTTTTACGCTGCGAGCGGGCCTTGTCCATGACCTGATTCAACAGCTTGATACCGGTTTCCAACGTTTTGAGGAACGCGTTTTCCTCTTCCTCCACCACCCGTTCGATGAGCGACTGCTGGCGGCACAGTTCGGGGAAGGCCGCGCCCATCTGGTCGCAGAGCACCTGCACGAGCTTGTGGATGAACGCCTCCTTGAGGCCGAGGAACGTGTAACCGTAGCGGACGGCGCGGCGCAGGATGCGGCGGATGACGTAGCCGGCCTTGTTGTTGGACGGCAACTGCCCGTCGGCGATGGCGAACGAAACGGCACGCACGTGGTCGGCGATGACGCGCATCGCGATGTCGGCCTCCTGTTCCTTGCCGTAGGTCTTGCCCGCCATGCGCGCGATGGCCGTCAACAGCGGCTGGAACACGTCGGTGTCGTAGTTGGAGCGTTTGTCCTGCAACACCATGCAGAGCCGCTCGAAGCCCATGCCCGTATCGACGTGCTTGTTGGGCAGTTCTTCCAAGTGCCCGTCGGCCTTGCGGTTGAACTGCATGAACACGAGGTTCCATATTTCGATGACCTGCGGATGGTCGTGGTTGACGAGGTCTTTGCCCGGCACGGCCGCCTTTTCTTCCGGCGTGCGGATATCGACGTGGATTTCGGAGCAGGGGCCGCAGGGGCCGGTCTCGCCCATTTCCCAGAAATTGTCTTTCTTGTTGCCGAACAGGATGCGGTCTTCCGAAACGTGTTCAAGCCAGTAGTTGTAGGCCTCCATGTCCTTGGCCGTACCGTCTTTCTCGTCGCCGCCGAAGACCGTCACGTAGAGGCAGTCTTTGTTTATGCCCACGGTTTCGGTCAGGAACTCCCAGGCGAACGCGATGGCCTCTTTCTTGAAGTAATCGCCGAACGACCAGTTGCCCAGCATTTCGAACATCGTGTGGTGGTACGTGTCGTGCCCAACTTCTTCCAAGTCGTTGTGCTTGCCCGACACGCGGAGGCATTTCTGACTGTCGGCCACGCGCGGCCACTGCCGCGGCATATTGCCGAGAAAGATATCCTTGAACTGGTTCATGCCCGCGTTCGTGAACATCAACGTGGGGTCGTTCTTGATGACCATCGGGGCCGAGGGCACGATATGATGGCCTTTTTGCGTGAAGAACGCCAGAAAGGCCGCGCGGATTTCCTGTGAAGTCATATTTTTCGTATAATCTAACCTGCGAAGATACGAAAAATTTCTGAAGGATGGGAAACAATATGACAGGCGCCGGCTTCGCGCAGTTCGGCTTCGGGACGGAAGCCCCACAGCACGCCCACGGACGTGAGGCCGCCACGGCGCGCCGTTTCCATATCGACGGCGGAATCGCCGACGTAAAGGGTTTGTTCGGCGGGCACGTCCAACGCGTGCAGGATGTCGTGGACGATGGTGGGGTCGGGCTTGACGGGCGCGCCGGGGCGTTGCCCATAGACGCAGTCGAACAGGTCTTGCCCGAAGTAATGATGCACGATTTCGACGGCGGCCGCATGGGGTTTGTTGGACGCCACGGCGAGTTTAAGCCCGCGGGCGTGCAGTTGGCGCAGAAGTTCTGGGATGCCGTCGTAGGGCGCGGTGGCCTCCATGTCGTGGCGGTTGTAGTAGTCGAGGAACTGTTGCAGCGTGTCGGCCACGATGGCCGGCTGCCGCCGCGCGGCTTCGGGCAGCGCGCGTTCCACGAGTTTGGCCACGCCGTTGCCGACCTTGAAGCGGTAATCGGCCGTGGGATGGGTCGGATAGCCCGCCCGCGAGAGGACGACGTTCATGGCGGTTGCCAAGTCGGCCAACGTATCGACCAACGTACCGTCCAAATCGAAGATGACCAAACGGGTTTTCATAAAGGCTTTACCTCCTTGACCTCAACGGCCTTGTCACTGATATATACTATATACGCGTAAACGGGCTTGGTTTCCTTGCGGAACAGCAAATCGCGGTAGGCCTCCACCTGCCGGACGTGTTCAGCGTGCGCCTCGCCGGTCTTGTAATCGACCACATAGATTTCGTTTTCGCCCACGGCCACGCGGTCGGGGCGGTAAATCCGCCCGTCGCAGCACAGTTCGCGTTCGTTGTAGATGCGGTAGTGGGACGAGAAGCAGGGCTTGAGCGACGGATGCGCCAACACGGCTTCGACCTGCGCCACGGCGGCGGAGGCTTCATAGCCGTCGTTCAACCAGGGGGCGACCTGCGGCCATTGTTCGGCCACGACGGCTTCCACGGCCGCCCGGTCGAAAGGGCGGGCGTCGTCGATGCCGCTCAGCACGCTATGGATAAACTCGCCCCAAATCCGTTCGGGCCGCCGCACCGTGTCGTGCCAGCTGAAAGCCGGCTCGAAGCGCGGCATCCAGTCGGTTTGCCGGGCGGCCATGTCCCGCCGCGCCGCCGCCATGCGGGCGGCTTCTTCGCCGGCGGTGGCTTCGGCGGCTGCGGCGGATGAAGCCTCCGCCGTAGCCGCGGCCGCGCCCGCTTCTTCCATCCACTCGGTTTCGTCCGCCAAATAGGCCGGATACGCCTTGGCGAACTGTTCCCAATAGCGGTTCTCGGCATAGGCCCCGCTCCCTTTCGTGCCCTTGCTCAACACATACAGTTTGTGGCGCGGCCGCGTGGTGGTGACATACAGCACGTTGATGCGGTCCACCACCGCCCGCATCCGTTCGTCGGCCGCCTCCCCGGCCGCAGCCTCGTCCACCGTCTGCGCCGCCGCGTCCTTGAGTGACAGCAACCCGACTGGCAGCCCGTCTTCGGACGGCAAGTCCGTCCATACCCAGCCGTCCGGCCTCGGCGCATCCGAGGCGAACGCATAGATGACCACCGGATATTCCAAGCCCTTGGACTTGTGCACGGTCGTAACCCGCACGGCATCCGCACGGCCGGCCGCCGTCTGCACCATGCTCGTCTCGGCCCAGTCTTCTTCCCACGCCCGCACGAAATCGGCCTCGGCACGCAGGCCCGACTGCTGCACCAAATCCATAAACGACAGCACATATTGGTCGGTGTCGGCCCGGAGCGCCCACCGCCGCAGAATATGCTGCAACTTATCGTAAAGGCTGCGGCCGCTGTCCGCCAGCCCCCGCAGATAGCGCAGACGCGAAGCCTCGTCGTCGCCGGCCGAGGCCGTGCCGTCCAACGCGGCTTGCTGCGCCATGAACCACTGCAACTTCCGCCGCGCGGTTTCGGAATCCGGCATCCCCATATAACGCAGGGCCGCCACCAGCAAGCGCACGGTAAGCGAACTGCGCAGCAACAGACTGCTGTCGGTATGCACCTTTACGCCGCGTTCCACCAAAAACGAAGCCACCGCCTTGACCCTGTCGTTGCGCGTGCACAAAACGGCCACGTCGCCGGGCTGATGCCGTTGCAGGATGGCCTGTATCAGACGGCAGTTCCATTCTTCGTAAGAAAGAACCTCCTTGTCCGCCCCGTCTTCCGACCCGCCGTCCGCCTTTTTACCGTAGAAGCAGACGCGCACGGCCTGGGCGTCCTCGTCGGGCAGACGGTCGGTCGCCGTTTTATAAAACTGTTCGTGTTCTGTATATATGCGTTTCAGACGCATCCTTATCCGCGCCCATTCCTCGGCGTTTTCGGCCTTTTCGGGTTCAAACCCCTCCAACAGGAAGCGGTAAAACAGATTGTTGAACGCGATGATGCCGGCGTCCGACCGCCAGTTGGAAACCAACTTCTCGTTCTGCGCCAACTGCGCGTCTTCGCGCAAGGCCAGCATCTGTTCCACATTGGCCGAACGGAAGCGGTAGATGGACTGCTTGGGGTCGCCCACCACCATGTTCCAATAGCCCGAAGCGCGGTTGTTGTCAATCAGCGGCCTCAGGTTCTCCCATTGCAGCGTGGACGTGTCCTGAAACTCATCCACGAGGATATGGCGATAGACGGCGCCGACCCGCTCGTAGAGATAGGGCACGTCGGTCTGTCCCAACAGCGCGTGTATCTTGCGGTTGAATTCCGAAATCGGCACGCGCCCCTCGGCCTGCTGTATGTCGTTCTTAAGGTCGTCGGCCCGCTTCATGAGGGCCAACGCATAGAGGTTCTTTTCCAACGCGGCTTCGTAAAGGTAACGCGCCGTGTCCAAGGCCTGCATCTTTTCGTACAGCCGCTGTATGGCCGCGGCCGTATCGCCGCGCGACGCATCGACCAAAAAGCCTTTTTCCACGGTCTTGCGCCAAGTGGCCTTGCCTTCCCCGTCCAAAAACGTCCGCAAGACGGTTCGCCCGTCCCGCAAGGGCGTTTTGAAGAACGCCCAGAACCCGCGCGACTTGCCGTGAAAATCGTCGGCCTCCAACTGTTCGGCCTTGATTAAGTCCGTCATTTCCTTGTAGATGGCCAAGGCCGCCTTTTCGCAGGCGCGCCGCCGCTGTCCAAAGCCCTCCACCTCTTGCGGGAAGCGGCTTTCATCGCGTTCCGACAGCCGCAACAGGTTGGCTTCGCTCCTTTCCTCAAACGCCATGCCCAACACGCGGTTCAAGGCCGGCACGATTTCCATGCGCCCCTTGTCCTCGTTTTCGGCCATCTCTTCCAAAAAGCCGTCTAAAAGCCTCGTCAGCATTTCCTGCCCCGCCGTGCCGTAGGCCGCCAAAAGCGCCTCGCGGATTTCATCCACCCAACGGTTGGTCTCGATGTCGGTCTCGTAGGTGCGCGGCAGGCCGAGTTCAAACGCAAACGGCCGGATGACGCGTTGCACGAAGCTGTCGATGGTCTGCACGGAGAAATTGCCGTAGTCGTGCAACAGGTAGCGCAAGACCTTGCCCGTGCGCTCTTGCAACTGTTTGGCCGACAAGCCGCTCTCGGCCTGCAGGTCGGCGGCCGCGTCCTCTCCGGATGCCATCTGCGCCAAGGTTTCCATAATCTTGCGCTTCATGTCGGCGGCCGCCGCGTTCGTGAACGTGATGGCCAAAATCGCGGCCGCCTGCCGTTCGTGCCACGGTTCGCCCGTTATCGCCAGCCGGATGTAGGCGCGCGTAAGCGTATAGGTCTTGCCCGACCCCGCCGAAGCCGTATATACGCTGATTTTATGGGTATCTATATTCGGTTTCATCGCTTTATTCCACTATTTGCCGCACAAATCGGCGTAGGCACAATTTCGGCAGGCCGTCAAATCCTGCGTGAACGGCTTGGCCGGGTCTTTGATTTCCGCCAACACGCCCGTCAGCCAGGCTTCAAACTCCGCGGCCTTTTCCGCTTCCGTCTTGTTTTCCACCCAATCGCCGTTGAGCGCGACATAACCGCCGTGGAGTTGCGCCAACGGATAGATGCAGGCTTCGGGAAACCTGCCCGCGCGGCGGCCTGGCTCCACCCAATACAGATAGGCGTAAAACAGCAACTGCAAGGCCTTGCCGTGCACGGGGTCGCTCAAATCCGCGATGTCGTCCACGCGCAGGTCTTTGGCTTCCACCACGCCCGTCTTGTAGTCCACAATCCGTTCCCCCTCTCCCCAACGGTCCACGCGATCGGCAATGCCCAACAGCTTGTATCCCGTATCCTTGAACAGCACCTCCAGTTTCTTCTCGCAGTCCGCCACGCCGCCCCAAGCCGTATGCGTGGCGCGGATTTCCCGCTCGAAATCTTGACCGAAATAATACAGCCAACGTTCCATTTTTTTGTATTCCAAACCGTTTTTGCCCGTCTTGTAGGGTAAATCGGCCAACAGGTCTTTGACGGCGGCTTCCAACAACTGCGGATAGGTTTTCTTATATTCGGTCACATCGGCTTCCGTCAACGGCCGCCCCATACGCGCTTTGAAAAACGTTTCCATCACACCGTGCACGACCGAGCCTTTACGCGCCGCGTCCAACGTGTCGTCAAACTCGCTGCGGTCGGCCAGCTTCAATATATACTTGTAATAGAACTGCATCCCGCACCGCAGATAGGTCTGTATGGCCGATGGTGAGATGCCGCGTGTAAACAGGGCTTCGATGGCTTCAAGCGGTTGCCCGTCTTTCGGCATTTCAATGAGGCCGACGCCCGCATCGCGCGCGGTGGGGAACGGATAGGGGCACGGCGCGACGGTCATTTCGGGCCGCTCGTAGGTCAGCTGCCACAGAAAACGGCTTTTCTCCTGCTTTTCGCTCTCTTGGTAGAGGCAGACCACGCGCGAGGGATGCGCCAACAGCCGGTAGAAATAATAGGCCTGCATGGCGTTGCGCTCGCGCAGCGTGGGGATATGGCAATGCCGTTTGAGTGCGTCCATGAGGAAAGAGGCCTCGTACTGACCCGACGGCAGGATGCCTTCGTTCATCGACAGGATGATGACGCGGTCGAAGTCCAGCATACGGGTTTCCAACATACCGCTGATCTGCACCTGCGCCGACGGGTTGCCCTTGTAATGCAGGCTCAGCGCGCCCAAGGCGGCCATCGTCTGACGTTTCCATACATAGAACGGCATACGAACTTGCTGGCACAGCGCGCGGATTTGATGCTCCCGCAACAGGCAGTCCAAGGCCAAATACCCGTATTCCCGCTCGTATTCCGACATTTCGGACAGGGCCACGTCCTGCAACAGGGCCATGAGCTGTTGGCCGTAGCCCTTGGCGTCGGTGTCGGCGTCGAACCAAAACGCGCCGATTTGCGCCCACAGCGGGCGGTCGGCGCAGCCGAAGCGGGCGCCCAAGTCGGCCCAGTCCGCCTGTGTGAACACGCCCTGATTGCGTTCGTAGAGATTCTTCAAGGCTTGCTCCATCGGCTTCTCCGCCATGCGGTAAACGCCATCGGGCTGCCGGACGGGCACACGGCAGGTGGCGCGCAACAAGGCTTCGAGCGTTTCAAGGCGCACGCCGGCCGCGCCGGTCTCGCGGGCGCGTTCGATTTCCTCCCTGCCCGCGCACAGCGCCCCTACCCATGCGTGCGTATGGGTGCCGTCGAGCGGCACGCCGACCGAAAGGTTGTACGACAGCCCTTCGGCCTCTGGCAACACGTTGAGCAACGGTTGCAACAGGCTTTCCTCATTCAGCACCACGACCGTCCGCCCCGTGAAGCCTTCCTCTATATACCATTGGGCGATATAGCGCGCGGCCATCTCGGCCTGCCCCGTCCATTGCGGCACACCCTGCATGATGATTTTCCCGCCGCGGATGCCGTCGGTCATCTCCTCCGGCCGGATATGCCGCCCGATGAACGGGTCTTTGGCGTAGTAGCGCAGAAAATGGCCGGCTTCCTGCCGCTCGTCTTCGACATAGTAGCGGTCGGCGTCCCAATAGACTTCGGCGCGGCCCGCCTTGACCAGCAGGCGCATGATTTCCGCCTCGGCCTCCGTAATGGCGTTGAAGCCCGCGAACAACGTAAAGCCGGAGTCGGCGACGCCCCCCGCCTCGGCCTGTCGCAGTTTCTCCACGGCCCGCCGCTCGGCCAAACCCGGATAGGCCGTTTCTTCGGCCAACAGCTGCGCCGTGAAATTGGTATATATTGGATGGAGTTGCGTGAAGAACCGCAGGTAGGCGGCCTGTATGGCCGACTGTTCGTTTAGCTGGAAATCCATGCCCGCGATGCGCTTTTCCTCGGCCACATAGTGCAACACTTCGGCCACGGGCGCCAACTGCGCGTCCAACTGATGAAAGTCGCTCAACAGCAACGCGCCCCACTCCATAAAGTCGGCATAGGCGCGGGGCGGCTCGCCCGCGGCCTCCATCTGCCGCACGTAATGGGCGTAGAGTTGCAACGACAGCCAAAGCGGGTCGGCCTTCCTGAGCCCCGCCGCCTCGTAAACGAATTCGTCCATCGTGCAAAAGCGCGGCAGCCAAAACACTTCGCCCGCCCGCGCTTGCGAAAGCAAGAGCGAGAGCGTGCGCACGACACGCTGCGACGGCAACACGACGGTCAGCCGCTCGTGCTCCGACAGGTGCCGCCGTATCTTATCGGCCAAATCGTCTATAAAGGGTTTTTCTCTCATATCGTTTTTCTAACGGCCGTCCTTACGGCGGGCGGCCTTGCGCTTGGGTTCGGGCGGCGCGAGCGCCGGACGGACGGGGGGCGGTATCGCGTGCAGCTTGCCGCTTTCTATCTGCTGCACGATGCTTTCAATCAACAAATCCTCGCCCGTGGGGTCATATTCTTTCTTAAGGTTGTAGCCGAACGTGGAACCCACCATCTGATACGTGAACGCGCTGAAACCGCTCTTGAACTCCTTGAGCAAGGCATAGGAGGAGTGTCCGGTTTCGCGGCTGATGAGCTTGAACAGCACCTTGCCCTGACTGACGGTCAGATTTTTCAAGTCCGACAGGAAATCGCGGCGGATTTCGGCTTCGGCCGCCCGCAAAAACGCCTTGCGGTCGCGCGGGCGCGGCAGCTTGGCCAAGGAATCCTCGTACAGACGGAAACGTTCGCCGGCCATGCGGGCATACGGATAGACCTTCTGCACGCGGTAGCGCGTTTGGTAATAGGCCTGCAACTCGGCGGGCGTGAGCCCCGCGGCGTGTATCTCCACTTCCGGCAGAAAGCGGTAGGCCGCTTCCGAAACGGTGGCCGTATCGGCCTCCGGGCCACGGGCCGCCAGCGGACACGCTTCGGCCACGCCCAGCCGACCGACCGTCAACAACGCCCACAGACAGGCATGGCACACGCGCGGTTTCACGGCTCAATCCTTTTGCCAGACGGAACGCGCCACGCTGTGCAACTGCCCCTCGCCGTTCAACACCCAATGACTGAAACGGATGCCGGCGGGTTCTCCCCAAGCGGCCTCCGTCTCGCTGAAACTACGCACCTCCACCGTGGCCGCCGGCGGAATCTCCTTCTCGTAAATGATTTCCATCTCGCGCAACGTATGCGTCTTCATGAACTCGAACGGCAGGCTGTCGATCATCCACTGCACATAGGACGCCTGCGTCACATGGCCGTTGAAATCGATATCGTCGAAGCGGGCCTTGAACGCCCCCGCCGTGAACGGCGGCGCGGACGGCATTTCGATGCGGCCCCGCCTTTCGGCCTTGTCGAACAACGAGCCGTAGGCCCAGGCCGGCTGTGTGCAACGCGCCGCCTCCTCCACCATGAACGGCGTGGGCCGCGACGGGCGGCGTTTCTCCACGTCGATGAGCATCCACTCGCTATGGGCGTGCGCCCGAACGCGTCCGTCGGTCAACATCTCGTAATCGCGGTTCACAAACAGGCCATCCACGCCCGAACACCACGTCCTGAGCCAAATTTCCTCCTCTTTCTTAGGCATATCGGGCACCCGGATATGGATACGGCGCAACATCCACGTCAAGCCCTGACGGTTCAGCACCGGCACATCGACACCCTCCAGCCGCGTATGCTGTTCGGCCACGTCGTTGAAGAAATCGCACATCGTGCGGATATGCAACCGCTCCCTGCTGTTCGTGCAATGCGTATATATACGGATTGACTCGCCGTACACCAAAGGAATTTCCGCCGCCATGGCCTACTCCACTTTATCCCAATACATCGTGCGCCCCAACATCGAAAAGCCCAGATAGCCGCGCACCTTCAGCTTGGTTTTGCTTACGAACGCCATGTAGCTCTTGTACATCTTGCCGTTGACCGGGTTATATACCTTGCCCTGTTCCCACTCCTGCTTCTTGGCGTTGTATTGCAGGCCCGTCATGATTTTAATGCGGTCGGCGCGTCCCGTGCGCAAAGCCGGGTCGGGATTGTTGACATCCAATTTGGGCGAACCGTCGGGCAGATTCGGATTCTTCATCCAAACCACCTGCGCGTAATAGGTGCCGTCCGCGTCGCGCGCGATTTTGATTTTGCTCTCCTCGCCCGACTCATCCTCAACGACATAATAGATGCCGACAATTTTATCGGCCTCGTCCACTTCTTGGGACGACTGACCGGCCACCGCCGGCACCTCGCCGGCCATCAGCGCGGCCATGGAGAGCGTCACGCCCGCCGCCAAACCCAAGAGCATTTTACACAACCGTTTCATAATAAAAGCAATATAAGATTATTATAACAACCAATAGCCCAGCAGCGGGGCGATGAAAATAATGACATATATCATCGAAATCCACGGCTGATAACGAACATAAAATTCCTTGAAAGACAAAGTCCACGGATGTTTAATCAACACCCAGGCCGCAAGATCGAACACGATGCAGATGCCCGTCCACAGCAGACCGGTCCACAGCGCGGCCTGCCACGTCGGATCGGGCAAACCCCGCATATACAGCCAACCTGCCACCGGATAGAGCAGCAGGTTGTAGAGCGGATGCCACGGCTTGGTTTTCTCATAGGCCTCGCCCATGCCGTGTTCATCCATCGGCCGCATATGCAGCACGTAGATATTGAAGATGCAGTGCAGTACGCCTATCAACGTGATGACGACGTAGGCCGCCCAGAACCAAAGCATCGACTGACCTAAATTTTCCATGACGATTCCGTGTTAAGCCCTCAAAGTTACGAAATCGCGGTCAAAGCGACAAACGCCGCCCCTTATCGATGCGCGCTGTCCGTCAACGCTTCGTTTTCCAATTGGTCGTGATGTGGACCGTGTAACCGGTTTCGGTCTGATTCACATTGACGTTGGCGATTTGGGTGGCCGACAGGGACGCCAACTGTCCGGCATCGCGCTTTTCGCCATCTATATATACCGCAACGCCATCCATCCCGAAATCGAAATCGGCCGCAGCGGCGGTAGAAACGACCGCCCCCACCGACGACGCCGATTCTTGAACGGTGACGACATCGAACAGGTTGTTGAGGCCGTTCTTGATTACGGTGGCGAGATAACGGGAAAACTGCGACGGCGCCGACAGAATGGCGTTGAGCGTGTCTTTGACGGCCACGAACGAAACGGCGATGGCGGCCGTATCGTCACCCGCCAGCGTCATGACGAGCATATCGTCCTTGGAACTTACCTGCATCTGCATAGCCTTTTCGTCGCGCTTGACGCTCAGCACTTTGGTTTTCATCGTATCGGGTTCGGAAGGCACGACCATAATTTGCATCCGCTGCGTGTCGCGGACGGATTGGCCGGATTGTTTGGCGGCCGACTTCGTGACGGCAAGGGCGGCGGACGGAGCGCGCACGACCTTAATCTGAACCGGCTGCGTGTCGGCGGCCATGGCGGATGGCTGTAAGGCGGCCAGATTCGGCATATCGATGACGATAGGCTGGAATTCGACAACGGTTTTGGCGTTGGCGGCCAAGGTCAGGCCGATGAACGGCAGCAGGTAAAGCGCTTTCCACGCTTTGCCGCGGGCGGATTTTGAAGATAACATCATGGCTATTCGGTTTTTGAGTTTTGTTTGATTGAATCGGTCGGTCAGCGCGAAAACGTTGCCGCCCATCATTTTATCGAGCAACAGGTATTGGTATTGCCGTGCGTCTATGCCCGAACGGAGCACGGCGGCATCGGCCTCGTACTCATGCAACGCGCACAGGTCGCGGCGCAGGAACCACACCGCGGGATTAAACCATTGCAAACAGAGCAGCCCATCTACAAACAGCAAGTCCCACGAATGCCGCTTGCGGATATGCGCCCGCTCGTGCAACAGGATGGTGCGGACCGCCTCGCTGTCCGCCGCGTAGTCGGCTTCCGACAGCACGATGTAGCGCATCCAGCTGAAAGGCGCCACCCGACGCGGGGTAACGACCAGCACCGTGCCGTCGTGCTGCGGCAAACGGCGGCCGCGCCGCACCAAGCGCCACACGCTGAAAACAGACACGCACGTATGCCCGAACTTGACGAGCACGCCGAGCCCGTAGGCCGCCAGCACGACCACCGGCCAAACCGGCGGCGCGGCCGCCCCCGCCGCGGCATCGGCCACCGGCGTCTGCAACGACGTTGTGAGCGCCGACGGCAGCAGGATATATTTATGGAATGTGATTTCGCAAAACGGCAGCCCCAGCGCGAGCACGCCTATGCCGAGCAATAGCGCGCGGTTCAGCCCGTAAAACGTTTCCTTATGCAAAAGCAGCCTGTAAAACAGATAGAAAACGCCAAGAATACCGGCCGATTTCAAGAGGTATATCAAAAATGCCGTCATGGTCTAAGCGTTTTTGCCGGCTTCTATCCGGGCGATGATTTCCTTGAGTTCCTCCACCGTGATTTTCTCCTCGCTGACCAAGGCCGAAACGGCATTGACGTAGGAATTGTCGAAACAGGCGGATACCAGACGGCTGAGCGCGCCACGGTGATAGGCCTCGCGCGTGATGAGCGGATAATATTGGTAGGTGGAACCGTAGGCCTTGTGTCCGACAAAACCGTTGGCCTCTAAAATCCGCGTCATTGTGGAAAGCGTATTGACGTGGGGTTTCGGGTCGGCGTATTTTTCCTGCAATTCCTTGATGAACATAGGGCCATGCGTCCAAAACAGGTCCATGATTTCATTCTCCTTTTTCGTCAGCCGTTTCATAGCGTTTGAATTTGATGCGGCAAAATTAAACTAAATAATTTTCACAGCCAACTAAAATTTTTAGTTCATGTAAAATTTTAACATTTTTTAACATACGGCCAACGTCTGACCCGACGTCCGTACAAGGGCGGCGGCTTGAAGCGGCGGGCGGGGGGCTGTTGAAAACGAACGCGGAACGGGCTTTGTTATTCCGCTCGATTTACTTTATCTTTGACGCCTAAAGTGCCAAGACAGGCGGCACGGTAAACCGAAATTATTAAGTACTAAATATTATGGATTTCAACGCAAAACTCGTCAAAATCGAAGAACCCGTTACGGGCGAAGGGAAAAACGGACCTTGGAAAAAGCAAAGCTATATTTTTGAAACGGAAAGCCAGTATCCGCGTCAGATCTGCGTCATGGTATGGGGCGACAAAGCCATCAGCAACCCCGCGATCATGCAAATAGGCAACCGGCTCAACGTGAGCTTCGAACTGGAAAGCCGCGAATTCAACGGCCGCTGGTACACCGACGTAAGGGCTTGGCGTATTCAGGAAGCGACGATGGGCGGTGCCCCGATGGGTATGCCGGCCGCCGCGCCTGCCGCTCAGGCCGCTCCCGCCGCCAGCAACATCGCGGCCCCCAACTTCCCGGCGCCCGAAACCCCGGCCGGCGACAGCAACGACGACCTGCCGTTCTAAGCCAGCCCCCTACGATAACAAAAGCCGACACCCTTACGGATGCCGGCTTTTGTTTTTGACACGCGGCCTTACGCGGCGGCCGCCCCTACAACGTACCGAAGGCCTTGAGGCTCTCGTCGGCGCCGAACACGACGAGCTGGTCGTGCGCCTGCAACTCAATCGGCTCCTGCCCCCACGGCAACACCTCATAGACGACGTTCATGCGCCCCAACAGGTTGCGCCGCTTGACCGGCCGCCGCACGCAGAGCAGGTTCATCTTGAACGTGGCCTCGAAGCCCGCGCGCTGTATCTTCTCGCCCACCATGCTTTCCGGCACCGTCAACGTTGAAACCGCATAGCGCGCATCGATGGCGTAACGCTCTTCGAACAAATCGCGGGTCATGAGCTGCAACGCGTATTGCCGCGCGAAATCCTCCTCGGGCGTGATGATGCGCTCCACGCCGATAGACCGCAACACCGTGGCGTGGATGGGCGAAATGGCCCGCACAACGATGCGCGTAACGCCCAGACTCTTGAGCAGGGCCACGGTCTGAACCGACGTGCCGAAATCTTTGCTGAACGTGACGAAAACGCCGTCGAACTTCTCCAACGAGAGGGTCTGCAAGGCCTCGGTATCGGTCGTATCCATGCAGACGACGGAGGTGACGCGGTCTTTGACGGCGTCCATCCGCGCCATATCGGCGTCTATCGCCAACACTTCATGCCCCAGATAGGCCAGATTCTCCGCCAGTGAAGCGCCCAGATTGCCTAAGCCGATAATCGCGAATTTCATAGTCTTGTGTGTTTAATTCAATAAAACGGTATCGTAAGGATATGCGTAACGTTTCGGTTCCACATCGCGCGTGATGCCGCTGAAGAACGTCAGCACGCCGATACGGCCGATGAACATCGACAAAATAAGACAGCATTTGCCCGCCGTGCTGAACGAGCCCGTGATGCCCATGCTCGACCCGACGGTGGCCGTGGCCGAAACGGTTTCAAAGAGCAGGTCTTTCAGGCTCATGTCCGGCTCTATGAAGCACAGCACGAGCGTCATGACGAACACATAGCCGGTAAACAGCGCGATAATCGAAAAGGCCTGCCGTATCGTACTGCGTTCCAAACGGCGGCCCCGCACCTCCACCTCATCGCGCCCCTGTATGATGTGGTAGGCCGTGAGCGCGGCCACGGCCACCGTCGTGGTTTTGATACCGCCGGCCGTGGACATGGGCGAGGCGCCGATGGCCATGACCATCATCGTGAACAGCAGGGCCGGCGACGACAGCAGCGAGACGCCATAGGTGGCGAACCCGGCCGTGCGCAAGGCCGTGGCGTAGAAAAACGACTCGCTCCACTGCGCCCACGCCGGCAACCCGGCAAGCGTATTGTGCCGCTCCGAAAAATAGAACAGCAGCGTGCCGCCCACCACCAACACGGCCGTGGTGGCGAGCACGAGCGTGGTATGCAACTGGATGATATGGGGCTTGTGGTGGTAAATCTGCTGACGGCCGAACAGCCAGCGCAACACGTTGCCCAGCACGTGGCGCAACAGCCGCAGGTAGTTGAGGATGATGGGGAAGCCGATGCCGCCGATGAGAATCAGGCAGGCTATCCAGAAATGCAGGCGGTGGTTGTGCAGCAGCGCGCCGCCCAAGCTGTCGGACAGCGGCGAGATGCCGGCGTTGCAGTAGGCCGAGACGGCATGGAAAACGGCCATGAAGATTTCCTCCTTCGGGCCCGACATCGTGCCGGCGATGCTTTGGTATATCAGATACGCACCTATGCCCTCCAACATGAACGATATCGCCATGATGAGCGCGAGCGCGCGGAACAGGTTGCCGAGGTTCTTCTCGTTAAGCATATCCTTAAGCACCAACTGCCCGCCCACCGACGCGCTGCCGATGAACGAAAGCGCGAAGAAGCTCGTGAACGTGATGACGCCTATGCCGCCCACCTGTATGAGCGTGAGGATGATGAGCTGCCCCTCCAACGTGAACGTCTGCCCCACGTCCACAACCGTCAGCCCGGTGACGCAGACCGACGAGGCGGCCATAAACAGCGCATCGACAAACGAGATGCTGTCGTAGGTGACGCGCGGCACCAAGAGCAGGCCCGTGCCGATGAATATCAGGAACAGGAAGCTGAGGATGAACAGCATCGTGGGCTTGATGCGACGGCGCAGGAAGCCGAGGCTCATCTGCGAAAGGTGGATGAACGAGAGGACGGCCAACAGCGCGTACAGGCAATAAGGATGCAACAGGAAACGGAGCGCGGCGGGCGCGGCACCGCCGGCATGGAACAGCCACAGCACAAGGCCGTTCAACAGCAACAACAGGCAATCCAAGACAAAGAGCCGCGTATGGCGCCACTCGCGGAAATGCATCAGGCAACGCAACAGCATCCCGCTGAAGAACAGGCTGAACAAGACGGGCGGGATGCGGTCGAGCCGACCGGCCGTAAAGGCCGCATCCATAAAGCCGAGTTGATAGACCAGATAACTGAGACTGCCCAAACAGCCGAACAGCAACAGCATCCGGCTCAGGAAGTCGATACGCGGCAGCCAGGGCGTACCGTGCAGCTTAACGAGGTAGCGCAGGTGACGGAAGAACCGTCGCAGGGGGGCGGGCCATCTCATGCCTGTCCCTCCTCGCCAAGCGGCTTACGTTCGGCCTGCATGACCTGCCAAGTCACTTCCACAACCATCTGTTTGAGTTCGGCCATGAAATCGCGTACCGGGTAGCCGCCCTCCGAAATCTGTTTCAGCTTTTTCTCCCACTGCCCCGTCAGCTCGGCCGACTTGAGCAGTTCGTTGGGGATGATGTCGATGAGCGCCATGCCGAGCGGCGTGGGCACGATGCGTTTCTTTTCCTTGCGGATGTACTGACGTTTGATGAGCGTTTCGATGATGGCCGCGCGCGTGGAGGGGCGGCCGATGCCGTTCTCCTTCATCAGGTCGCGCAGTTCCTCGTCTTCCACCTGCTTGCCCGCGGTCTCCATGGCGCGCAACAGGTCGCCCTCGCTCATATAGCGCGGCGGCTGGGTCTGCTTGGCGACCACCGAAGGCGTATGCGGGCCGCTCTCGCCCTCCTTGTATTCGGGCAAGACGTTTTCTTTATCGGCGGCCTCGGGGGATTCGGCGTCGGCGGCTTCGGACGCCTCGGCATCGGCCGGCGCCCCCTGTGCGGCTTCGTTTTTGGCGGCCGGCGCCGGAAACAGCACGCGCCAACCCTCGCTCAGAATCTGTTTGCCCGTGGCCTTGAACGCATAGTTGCCGTCTTCGGCCGATACCTTGGCGTTGACAACCGTGGAGGCGAACTCGCAATCGGGATAGAACACGGCGATGAACCGCCGAACGACCAAGTCCAGCACATATTTTTCGTCTTTCGACAGGCCGGCGGCCGCCGCCCATTCGCCGGTGGGAATGATGGCGTGGTGGTCGGTAATCTTCTTGTCGTTGAACACCTTGGCGCGCTTGGGCAGTTTGCCCTGCTGCAACAGCGGCTGGACGAACGTGGCGTAGGGCACCAGATTCTGCAGGATGCCCGGCGCCTTGCCGTGCAGTTCGTTGGGCAGGAAGCTCGTGTCCACGCGCGGATAGGTGGTCAGTTTCTTTTCGTAGAGCGACTGGATGAGCTGCAACGTCCGCTCGGCCGAGAAGCCGAATTTCTTGTTGCACTCCACCTGCAACAGCGTCAGGTCGAACAGGCGCGGCGGCGCTTCCTTGCCTTTCTTGCGCGTTATCTTGACGATTTCAAGCGGGTACTTCTCCAGCTGCCCTTTCAGGGCTTCGGCCGCTTCCGCCGTAGCGATACGGCCTTTCTCGCAGACGAACAGCCCGCCGCGGTACAACGTCCGCAGCTCCCAGTATTTTTTGGGCACAAAGCTGTCAATGGCCTTCTGACGTTCCACCAATATGGCCAAGGTGGGCGTTTGGACGCGCCCGATGGAAAGCACCTGACCGGGACGCCCGTATTTCAACGTATAACCGCGCGTGGCGTTCATGCCCAGCAGCCAGTCGCCGATGGCGCGCGCCGAACCCGCCGCATACAGGTTGTCGAAGTCCGAAGCCGGATACAGGTGTGCGAAGCCGTCTTTAATCGCCTCCTCGGTCAAGGCCGAAATCCACAGGCGTTTGACCGGCACCTTGCAGCCGGCCTTCTGCATGACCCAACGCTGGATGACCTCCCCCTCCTGCCCGGCATCCCCGCAGTTGACGATACCCTCGCAGCGGCCGATCAAGTCGGACAGTATCTCGAACTGCCGGCGGATGCCCTCGTTGTCGATGACCTTGAGTTTGAACGTGGGCGGCAGCATCGGCAGACATTCCATGCGCCACTGTTTCCAGTCGGGGCTGTAGTCGTGCGGCTCCTGCAGACAGCACAGGTGGCCGAACGTCCACGACACCCAATAGCCGTTGCCCTCCATATAGCCCTGCTGCGCCGTCGTGGCGCCCAGCACACGGGCGATTTCCCGCCCCACACTCGGTTTTTCCGCTATACAAAGGATCATGATTATCTGTCGTTTATCATGCGCGGTTCGTTCCGGCACGATACCTTTATGCAAATGTATGTTTTACCCCCGACTTTTGCAAAATTTGCAAATTCCCCAAGCTTTTCTATTTTTGCGATGATGGTACGGCCAGCCCGTACTGATTTTAATCATTTGTAAAACAAGTAAAACTAAAAAACCTATGGCTAAGAAATGGATTTGCTCGGTTTGCGGCTATGTACACGAAGGCCCGAACCCGCCCGCCAGCTGCCCGCAGTGCAAGGCGCCGGCTGAAAAATTCAGCGAACTCGTGGAAGACGAAAACGCGCTGACGTTCGTTACCGAACACGTTATCGGGGTTGCGAAAGACTGCGACGCCGAGATGAAGAAAGACCTCAACAACCACTTTATGGGTGAAGCCACCGAAGTGGGTATGTATTTGGCCATGAGCCGTCAGGCCGACCGCGAAGGCTATCCCGAAATCGCCGAGGCGTTCAAACGCTATGCGTTCGAAGAAGCCGAACACTGCGCCAAGTTCGCCGAACTGTTGGGCGACATGGTTTGGGACACTAAGACCAATCTCGAAAAGCGGATGTTTGCCGAAGCCGGCGCCAACGCCGACAAGATGCGTATCGCCAAACGCGCCAAGGAACTGAACTTGGACGCCATCCACGACACGGTTCATGAAATGGCCAAAGACGAAGCCCGTCACGGCCAAGGCTTCGCCGGTCTGTACAAACGCTTCTTCAAGAAGTAAACGTCTTTCGACAAGCGATTCCCGTCAACCGTCTGCCGGTTGACACAGCGACGGCCGCCCCGCAAGGGCGGTCGTTTTTGTTTCCACCGAAACAAAAACACCTTTCGAAAAGTGAAATATTGTATAAAATTCGCTTTTATAAAAGTGTTTTTATTATATTTGCAACGAAATAGATCAATTACACCGTTATGGATTACGCAGATATTCAACCGTTGGCAAATACATTTCACCGTAAACTCGCCGCAACCGATTTGCGATTCAAACGCTATTTGTACGACCGCATCAATTGGGACGTGCGGCTGATAGGCATCAAGGGCGCACGCGGGGTCGGCAAGACAACGCTATTGTTACAACATATCAAAGAGACGTTCGCCAATCTCGACGAGGTGCTGTATGTGTCATTGGACAATATGTGGTTCAATAATCACAGTTTGGAAGAATTGGTGGAGTTCCTCTATACGCACGGGGTTGTCAATATCTATTTCGACGAAGTGCACAAACATAAGAATTGGACACAGTCTCTTAAAAACTTTTACGACAGCTATCCTGATTTGAATCTTGTCTATACGGGGTCGGCCATGCTGGCGATTGACAATTCCAAAACAGACCTGTCTCGCCGGCAGTCGCTATATACGCTCAATGGCCTGTCATTCAGGGAATATCTCGAATACGAGGGCGTTGCGGCAATACCTGCGGTAACGCTGGAAAATCTGCTTGAAAATCATATCGGCTATGCAATGGATGTTGCGCCGAAGATAAAGGTGCTGAAATGCTTTGACGACTACCTGACCAAAGGCTACTATCCCTATTACAAGGAAGCGGGCGATGATTACCTGATGCGTGTGGCCGAAGTTGCCCGGCTTGTCATCGACAGCGATATCCCTGCGGTGGAAGATATTACTTATACGACTGTTCAGAAGATAAAGAAACTACTAATGGTTATTGCCGAGAACGTACCCCTCGAACCGAATATCAACAAACTCTCGGCAGAACTGGAGTCGACTCGCGACCAAACGCTGAAAATGTTGTATCTGCTCGACCGTGCCGCACTGCTCTGTCTGCTGACGGACAAGGTTAAGGATTACAAGCATCTGACCGGCCCGAAGAAAGTATATCTGAACAATGCCAATTTGATGTACGCTTTGTCGGGCAAAATTTCGAAAGGGACGTTGCGTGAAACATTCTTTGCCAATCAAGTGGGAGCCGTCTCCTCTCTAACAATGCCCCAACAGGGCGATTTTATGGCAGACGGGAAATATCTGTTTGAAGTTGGCGGCAGCCGCAAGACTTTCGACCAAATAGCTGACCTCCCGAACAGCTACCTCGCACTGGATGATATTGAGACCGGAAGCGGCAACAGAATTCCGCTTTGGGCGTTCGGCTGTTTGTATTGATGCAGCCCGAGGGCTCGTCAAGGCGGCTGTTCATCATCGATTAGGCGCGTTTCTTCTTTTTGGCGGCCGGCTTCTTGACCGAGAAGCCGAAATGGCCGAGCCGCTTGCCCAACGTATAGTATTGGCCGTGGCTGTAAGCCATCAGGCCGGCGGCCTCCAAGTCGAACT